>CAYWLR010000001.1:0-143911 GCA_964459465.1 uncultured Ignavibacteriaceae bacterium
GAGCCTAAATTCCATGCGGGGCGTCAGAAACGGGGGAGAGGACGGCCCCATAAGACATTACTATATAATGGAATAGAGCGATTCGGAAAGCCCGAATAATGGATTACAATTGTCTATTCTCGTCGCCGACGAGCTCAAATTCGTAAAAACTCGTAATTTACGAATCCTCTTTACGAATCTCTCTCAAACCACGAGGTTGCCTATAAGAATTCCTCATCTGCCAAAGGTTTATCACTTTCACATTTGCCCCCCCTTGATTTTATTTCCAAAACTTGTAGATTAAACGACCGTAGTTTCTGCCAAGGACAGACCAATTCCCTGTTATGGAGGAAGGATGAAAGATAAATTATCAAACACGCTCGACTGGCTCAAAGGCAAATCGGTCGATTATGCCGACTGCCGGTACGTGCGTAAAGAAACCGAATCGATCCGCGTGACCGACGGCACGGTCGATACGCTCAACCGCGAGGTCAATGTCGGGGTTGGCATCCGGGTGCTCTATGACGGCGCCTGGGGCTTTGCCGCCATCGCTTCGACCAAGGAGGGCGATATCAAAAAGACCGCCAACAAAGCGCTCCAGATCGCCCGCGCCTCGGCCACGACCAAAAAGGAAGCCGTAAGGCTCGCCGAGCAGGAAGCTTTCAAGGATCATTACAAATCGAAATTCACGAAAGACCCGTTTGCCGTTCCGCTCGACGAAAAAATGGGCCTGCTTCTGGAAATCTGCGACAAGCTCAAAACCGACGACCGCATCAAGACCGCGTCCGGATCGATGGATTTCTTCAAGTATAATAAAATATTCTGTTCCACCGAGGGCGCCGTTATCGAGCAGGATTTGCTCGAATCCGGCGGGGGATACGAGGTGATATCATACGACGGCAACGACGTGCAAAAACGCTCCTACCCCAATTCTCACCGCGGCGATTTCGCCACCCGTGGCTATGAGTTCATCGAGAGCCTGAAACTGCTCGACCACGTCGATCGCGTCCGCGAGGAAGCCATTCAGCTTCTGACCGCCGAAAGCTGTCCTGACACGATTAAGGATATCATCATCTGTGGTTCGCAGATGGCCCTTCAGGTGCATGAATCCTGCGGCCACCCATCCGAACTGGACCGCGTTCTCGGTACGGAAATATCCCTGGCCGGCGGCTCGTTCATGCAAATCGATGGTTTGAACAAGCTCAAGTACGGCTCCGATATCGTCAATATCTACGCCGACGCCACCGTCGAGGGCGGACTCGGCACGTTCGGTTACGACGACGAGGGCGTCAAAGCCCAGCGCGCGCCGATTATCAAAAACGGTCTGCACGTCGGCTACCAGACCAGCCGCGAAACGGCCCCGGTTATCGGCCAGCGCTCCAATGGTACCATGCGGGCCGACGGCTGGAATCGAATACCCTTGATTCGCATGACTAATATCAACCTCGAACCCGGGACATGGGAACTTAAAGACCTCATCGCCGATACCGATGACGGCATTTTCTTCGACGCCAATAAGTCCTGGTCGATCGACGACCAGCGCCTCAATTTCCAGTTCGGTGTCGAGTGCGCTTGGGAAATCAAGAAAGGCAAACTGGGGAAGATGTACAAAAACCCGCTGTACACCGCCATGACCCCCAAATTTTGGAACGCCTGCGATGCCATCTGCAATAAGAATCACTGGCATGTGTGGGGAGTACCCAACTGCGGCAAAGGTGAGCCGATGCAGACGGCCCATGTGGCGCACGGTACTTCGCCGGCCCGGTTCCGCAAAATCAAGGTGGGGGTGAGCAAATGATAGGCAAAGACAAGATATTCTCGACCTTCGAAAAAGTGGCGGCATCATCGAAAGCCGACCAGACCGAAATCGTCTTTATCGGCAACGATACCGGCCTGACCCGTTACGCCAATTCGACCATACACCAGAACGTCCACGAAAACAACGCCACCATTTTGTTTCGCGCCGTTCGCGGCAAAAAGATCGGCGTCGCCTCGACCAATTCGCTGGCTCTCAACGACCTCAAGGCCACGTTGAAAAACGCCATCGAGATTGCCAAATACCAGAAAGACAATAAACATTTTCCCGGCCTGCCCGGCCCCGAAGACTATGCCCAAATCGATACTTATTATGAGACAACCGCCAACTTCAAACCCAACGACCGGGCGCGGCTGGTCAAAAAAATGTTCTACCGTTCCAACCGCCGTAAGTTTACCATGGCCGGGGCTTTCGCGACCGGCCAGGGCGAAATAGCGGTCTTCAATACCAACGGCGTCCGCTGTTATCAGCAGGTGACGGGGTCCAGCCTGAACGTGATTGCCATGTCGGATTCATCATCGGGCTATGCCAGCGGGATGTCTCGCGATGTGAGTCGTATCGACCCGGTGGCGCTGGCCGATATCGCCGTGGAAAAGGCCTACAAGGCCAAAAAACCCAAACCGCTCAAAGAAGGAGAATACGAAGTTATTCTCGAACCGGCCGCTGTCGCCGAAGCGATGGAATGGACAAATTATATCGCCTTTGGCTCCAAAACGTTTGAAGAAAAAACCTCTTTTGTCGCCCACAACCTCGGCAAAAAAATCATGGATGAGTCCATTACCATCTACGACGACGGTAACGACCTGTCAGGTATAGCCATTCCGTTCGATTTTGAAGGCGTGCCCAAAAAGAAAGTGGTCTTTGTGGACAAAGGCGTTCCGAAAGGCGTCGTTTATGACCGCATTTCGGCCAGTCGCATGGGCACAAAATCGACCGGTCACGCCCTGCCGGCCAGTAATTCCGGCGAGGGAGCCGTAGCTCTGAATTTGTTCATGGCTCCCGGCAGTAAAACACGAGAGGAAATGCTCAAGTCGATGGACCGCGGCATTCTGGTTACCCGATTCCATTATATCAACGGATTTATCGATACGCCCAAAGCCGTCCTGACGGGGATGACCCGCGACGGCACGTTCTGGGTCGAAAAAGGTGAAATCAAACATGGTATTAAAAACCTCCGTTTCACCGATTCCATTATCCGGGCCTTTTCCAACGTGAAGAGTATTTCAAAGGATGTCAAATTAATACCGTCGTGGTGGGATGCCGTCGGCTGCCTGGCGGTTCCGGCTATCCACCTGGGTTCCTTCAAGTTTACGGGGACAACCGACTTTTAAACCGGATTAACCGAATCATCGCCTCGCGCTATAAGGCGCGGGGCGATATTTATATGGGCAAACTTCTGAAACTCTTGTATTACCGATTCGTAAACTAAAACAGTGGACGCTTATGAACAGGGAAAGGAGAAACCTTGGCATACATTAAAGCCCTCCTGGTTACGGCCATTGTGGTTGCTGTCCTGCTGCTAATTTTCGTTTTCGGTGCCACCGTAGCCCGGGCCGGCGAGACGGTAATAGACATGCGAAATTTCAGCCTTGGCGATCTGGCCGTCGATGGCTTTAAGCTCAAGGAGAAAACCCGTCTGTCAATCAGGGCGATAGGCGGCCAGACAAAATACGCCGACGAAATGTTCGCCTATGGCTGGATACTGAACACCCAAAGTCGGGAAGCGGTTTGGGTTATGAATGCCGATGATACCGAACCGTATAAAAAATCAAAATACCTTCGTGAATATGACGGTGAAATAACTCTATCCGCCGGAAACTATGAGGTCTATTTTTATGTCGGCAACCCGTATATATCCAGAATTACGACCGACAGCAAAGGCTTTGATCAGGTAATCACCATCATTGGTGATATTTTCAGCACCAAAGACTTGAGCCGTATCGACCGCGATTTCGCCGAAGATTCCGATTTAGTCATGATGACCATCGAGGCACCCGCAGGAAGTTTCGAAAAATTCGACCCGGTCAAACGACTGGAGGAGAATTCCTTTATCGACCTGTCCAGGCCGGACGATGATTATTACCAGAAGAAAGGTTTTACCCTCGACCGCAATTTGAAAATCAAAATCATCGCCATCGGTGAATATTCCAGCGGGGATCGCGTCTTTGTTGATTATGGCTGGATCATTAACGCCGCCACCCGCGAAAAGGTCTGGTCGATGGATCGCTGGAATACTTCGTGGGCCGGAGGCGCCAGAAAAAACCGCGGATTCAGCGGTGAAATCGAATTGCCGGCAGGAAATTACCTGGCCATTGTCGGAACCGATGACAGCCATGGTTTCGGATCGTGGAATCAACCGCCTCCGTATGACCCTCTGCACTATGGCATGGTTCTATATGTTCTTGATCCCGGGGATAAAAAATATATCCGCGATTATCAGGAGGAATTCTCGCAAAAAAGTCTGATTTCCATAACGCGGGTCAAAAACAACCAGTTCAAGCAAATGGGCTTTACCCTCACCGAACCGACCGAGTTGCACCTGTATGCCATCGGCGAATTCGGTTATGACGGCAATTTCGCCGATTATGGCTGGATCGAAAACTATGAGGCCGGTGAAATCGTCTGGGAAATGACCGAAGACAACACCGAACATGCCGGCGGGGCCAAAAAAAACCGCAAGTTCGATGGCAATATTACGCTTCCGGCCGGAACCTATGCCGTGTACTATGTATCCGATAACTCTCACGCCTACCGCGACTGGAATTCATCGCCGCCTATCGACAAGGAATTGTGGGGGATAACCATCTCTGGGGTCGGCAAGAATTTTGACGAAAGTAAAATAAAAATCTTTGAAGACCTGCCCAAAAACACCAATTTCCTGGTTGAAATGACGGGAATCGGCGATGATGAGGAAGTGAGGGAAAAATTCACGCTGGATAAAGACAGCAAAGTCCGTATCCGCGCTCTGGGCGAGGGCTCTTCGGGCAAGATGTATGATTATGGCTGGATCGAGAAAGTGGGCAACGGCGAAATTGTCTGGGAGATGACCTATCGCAAAACCCGGCACGCCGGGGGCGCCAGCAAGAACCGTATGGTCAACCAGACGATTTTCCTTGAAAAAGGTTCATACTATGTCCGCTACGTGACCGATGGTTCGCATTCCTTTCCCGATTTCAACGCCTCGCCGCCAATAAATCCTCAAAAATGGGGCATAATAGTCTCATTGGAAAAGTAACACCCTTGTCTCTTCCTTTTCCCGGCGGAATGTTATGGTAATAAAGCATTCCGCCTTTTTATTGGAATTTAAAATACTGCTACCGGTTGCCGGCTGGCGGCTTTGACGGGGACCGTGATGGTGATTATTGTTCCGCGGCCGGGTTGCGACTCCACGTGCAGACGGCCGTGATGATTGTCGATGATTCTCTTGCAGACCAGAAGGCCGAAACCGTGACCGTTTTCCTTGGTCGTGAATCGGGCATTGAAGGCCTGTTTCAGATGCTCCGGGCTGAACCCGGAGCCGTTGTCTTCGACCGTCAGCGTAAAATGCCCGGCGTCATCGGACAATACCGTCTTTATTTTAACGAAACCGCCGCCGTCATGATTGTCACGGGTGGCGTCGGCCGCGTTATTTATCAGATTATAAAGAAGTTGTTGAAACTGGCTTTGGTCCGCCACCGTGGCAATATCCTGCGCCGACCGATCAAACGTCACTTTGACATTCTGCATTCTCTTCTGCGCCAGCAGATATTGCAGTATGTTTTCTATTAAATCATTGACGCGGCATTCGGTGTAATCGCTTTCCATGCCCGAATAATCCATCAGATTGGATGTGAATTTCTTCATCTGCTCCAGATTGGCCATGATCGCCCCCAAATACTTCTCCAGGTCATCGTAATTTTTTTTCTTGAGATGATGCTCCAAAAGCGACAGGTTGCCGGATACCACTCCCAGAAAATTGTTCAACTCGTGGCCGATTTCCGCCGACATTTCACCCTTGGCCGCCATTTTCTCGAGCTGAATGGTCTGATCCTGCAAATCCTTGAGGCGGCCATACGCCAATCGCGATTCCTCCAGCAGCGTGATATTTTCCAGCGAGATGGCGATTTGATTGGCCGTTATGCACAGGAACTTGAGATCGCTTCCCTTGAGAGTGTCGGAGTCTTCGGGATAGCCCAGAATGAGCATCCCGAACAATCGTGAGCCCCGTTTGAGAGCAATATTGACCAGTTGATCGGAATTGCCGAACCAGGGCGGAATTAGAAAACTGGCCATGGCGCGGTCGCCATATAGTTTGTAAAGCGGGTGTTCCTCCAGTGAACCGATAATGGCCGGAGCGTCAAGGTCCGGCGTGAGCTCCGTAAAGTAATCTCTTCCCAGCGGGATTACGGTTTCGATAAAATCATTACTCCCCAGATTGGCCGTGGATACGACTTCGACGTCGTGCCGGGTGCCGGTTTTATAAACGATGGCGCCCCGACCTGCCCGCGCCTGCATCATGGCGAACCCTAGCGACAGGCGCACCAAAGACTTGCGATCGCCCATGGTGTACATCAATTCATTCAATTCCGAAAGCCGGCTCAACTCGTTGTTGAGAGTTTTTTCCGTTTCATTCTTTTTCTTGCCGATGGCGTTCTTGACGGCATGACGAATCTCATTCAGCTCGAACGGCTTCATGATATAATCATAAGCTCCCTCTTTGATGGCATCTTTGGCGGAATTGAGATTCGCATAACCGGTCATGAACATGACCCCGATTGAGGGAATCAACTCCCGGGCCATGCGGGCCAGCTGTATCCCGTCGCAATCGGGCATGCGGATATCGGTCAGAATAAAATCGAAAAAGTCCTTTTCAAGCTTTTGAATCGCTTCGTCGGCGCTTTTGGCCAATTCGATATCATAGCCGCTGTCCTCAAGGGCATCGTGAGCCAGCGATAAAACGATTTCTTCATCATCGACAATCAGAATTTTGGTCGTCTGCGCGTCCATCGGCGATGTTTCGCTAAAATACTTTTATTTCTTTGACATTCAGAAAATGCTTAAGCATGTGGCGGAGTTCATCGAGATCGAAAGGTTTGTTCAGACAGCAAATGGCACCCGCCTCCTGTGCTTCCTCGGCATCCACGTCCGGAAAGGAATCGGTCATGATGATCGGAATATCCGGTTTGATTTCCTTGATGCGCACGACCGTCTGACGGCCGTTCAGGACCGGCATATGCACATCGCAGAATATCAGGTCATAATCGTTTTTTTCAACCTGTTGCGTGCCGATCAGACCGTTTCCGGCCAGGTCGACCTTGAAACCGAAGTCGGTCAGAACGTCTTTCAATAACTCCCGTATCACCGGGGCATCGTCTATTACAAGAACGCGGTGGGTCATGGTCGGGCATCCCCCTTGTCCGACTCCGGCCGGGGCCGATTATATATGGCCTTTTCCACCTCGGTCCTCAATTGCTTGATCGTGAACGGCTTGGACAGGTAGGCGTCGATGCCGTGTCCGACGGCGCTGGTTACCGACATCAGCGTCGAGTATCCGGAAATTACAATGATTCCCGATTCGGGGTAATTTTCTCTGACGAAACGGACGACTTCTTCGCCCGGAACACGCGGCATCTTCATGTCGGTGATGACCAGGTCGAAACGCTTGTCTTTCAGGCGGGTGATGGCTTCATCGCCGTCCGAGGCCTTTTCCACTTCGAAGTCCTCCAACACTTCAAAGAGGAATTCCCGCATGACTTCTTCGTCATCGACAACCAGGATGCTTTTGGTTGAGATTGCCATAGTTCAGATGTAATTCCATTTAGTTTTATTTATTGGCTTTATCGGCCGTCTGGGCCGATTTCTCCAGTTGAAATATTATCGTGAAATTGGTTCCCTTGCCCACCCTGGAATCGATCTTGATTTCGCCGCCGTGCTCTTTGATGATACCGTAGCTGACCGACAGGCCCAGACCGGTTCCTTTACCGACTTCTTTGGTTGTGAAAAACGGCTCGAAAATCCGCTTCAGGTTTTCTTCGCTGATCCCACATCCCTGATCGGTTATGGTAACTTCCACCGCTCCCGTGAATTCTCCCAATGGCGGCAGGTAGCGGGTGTAAATACTTATTTCGGTTTCCGGTTTCGAGGCGTGCATGGCATTGATTATGACGTTGGTGAAAACCTGTTGCAATTGCCCGGCGTTGCCGGGTATCTGGGGAAGATTGTCACCGAAATGGCGCGTCAGACGGATCTGCTGCATCATCAGCTGATGCTCGATAAAAGTCAACGTTTCGTTTATGATATTGTTGATATTGATCATTTCGAAATCCGCCGAGTGCGACGACCGCGAGAACTTGAGCAAATTTTGAACAATCGTCTTGCATCGGCGCGCCTGCGTTTCTATATCCTTCAGATAGCGGCGATAGGAATCGAGATCCTTGTCGGTCATCTGAACCAGCGGTTTCTTTTCCATTTTTTCCAGTGTGAACTGGGCGTACCCCAGGATCCCGCCCAGAGGATTATTCAGCTCATGAGCCACCCCGGCCGCCAGCTGCCCCAGGGCCGCCATCTTTTCCGATTGAATCAACTGCGACTGGGCTTCATCGAGCTCGCGCGTCCGCTCGATTATTTTTTCCTCCAGCGTCCGGTTATATTCCTCGACCTCATCCTGATATCGCTTCAGGGAGTCAATCATCCGGTTGAACGATTGCGCCAGATGACCGATTTCATCCGACCGGTTAATATCCACCGTCTTGGTCAGGTCGCCCTTCGATATCTGGTCCGTCACCGCCGCCAGTGTTTCGATCGGACGGGTTATAACCCGCGCGAAGGCCGACATGATAATAATCGCCGAGATAATGACCAGAATCGCCAGCAAAGTGGAGGTCGTTTCGGATTTATCTATTTCTTCATTGAGGGACTGCAAAGTGACGCAGATTTTAACCTCGCCGATTTCTTCCATGACGGCCCCATCTTCCGATTCGGCATAGAGCGACCCCAGATTTTCCTTGGAAACCGCCATTCTTTGCGTTTCCACGGGATAGGTCATCTCGATATATTCAATATTGTTGGTGGCAATAAAATGGTGGTATCGGAATTTTGTGTCACCCGACGACTTATAGGCATTGTCCTCGATTACCCGCCCATTGGTACCGAAGTTTTCACCGATTTCGGCCAGAATCCGCCCGTCAACCGTCGCTATCGATATATAAACGATATCGTCGGCCCGCGCCACCCCGCGGATCAGGTTTTCCAGTTCCGACGAGGACTCCAGGATAACGCCGAACTCGGCATTATAAGCCAGATTGGAGACCATGTTTTCGCCGCGCTTGACCAGCTCATCATGATAAATGGCGCCCTGACGCTTTATAAGATAGCCCGATATCAAAAGCATGCTGGCGATCGTGACCACCGAAACCAGCAGGACGAATTTCCCGCGAAGGGCGAAACGGCTGATGGAACCAAAGAAGCTCATCGATAAACCTCCTTGGCCACCGCCATCAATTCTTCCGGGATGGCGACATTGATATGCTTGGCGGTCTTTTCATTATAATGAAACCACCTGATGCGCGGAACCGCCACCGGGATATTAGAAGCCGGTTGTCCCCCCAGAACCCGTAGCGCGATTTCCCCGGATTGTCGTCCAATGTCTTTATAATCGAAATCGAGCGCAAACAACGCCCCAGATTCAACAAGGTTTCGCGAAAAACCCATAAACGGTTTGCCGTTGCGAAGAGTGTTCAAAAGTATGAACTTCGTCGAACGCTGGGTGAATATCTGCGCGTCGGCAACCGACCAGATGCCGTCGACCTGGCTGTTCAACATATCCATGGCCGCCGGTATATCTTTTTCGGATTTTACTTCCACCGCCATCAGTTCCAAACCTTCGGCCTTGGCCAAAGCCTTCGCCGGGGGGATCAGATTTGCCGTTTCCGACGTGTACAAAACCCCGATTTTCTTGACGGTCTTTATAACCTGCTTGAAATAAGTGAATTGAACATCGAACGGGATATCCAGTGACGCGCCGGTGATATTCTTGCCGGGACGAGCCAGGGATTCGACAAAACCCGACGTTTCCGGGTTTAATACGGCCGAAAAGACGATCGGCCGATCCGTGATTCTGCCGGAGATAATTTCGGTGGCCATGGAACCGACCGTGACAATCAACGCCGGCTTGAGACCCCTGATCCGCTCAATCTGCCCCGCCAGTAAGTCAGCATCACGTTCCAGCAGAAATTCATGAAAAACGCACTTCTGGCAGCCCTGTTCTATGGTGGAAGTGATGCCTCTGACGGTCCTTTGAGTGGAACTTAGACTGTCGGTATAGACGATGGCCAGCCCCGTGCCTTGTGCGGCCACGGTTCCGGCCAGAATTGCCACGGCCGATGCTGTTAGAAGTAATCGTCTTATCATAAACAAGGTAGTTAATATCTATCGGAAAGCATGCCGTGGCACGCTTTTAACACCGCCCAAGCCATATTTTATGCAATGCGAGTTACCATATTTATATCGGGCGATCACGGCGAAACTTGACCGCCCCAACCGCCTATAATCGACCTTTCTGTCAAATTTTTCGGCAGTGAACGCCGTCCCGCATCGGCAACGTCGGGTTAAGATTCTCTCGGAAGCGTCGATAAATGTAAGGTGGCGAAATATGTCACTGGGTTTTTGTTATGATCGAACTTTGCGGATTACAAAACAGAATAAAAATATTTAACGATTGTACGGAGGTATGATTTGACTACTTTCAAGAAAGCAATAGTTGTACTTCCCGTCCTCATCCTGTCATGCATGATTATTTTGCCTCCGCTGGTACGGGCAAGTACTACCGGCAAGATCGCCGGCATTGTCGAAGACGGCAAAACCGGGGATCCCATTCCGGGTGCCACCGTCCGTGTCGAGGGCACCGATTTTGTCACGCAGACCGATACCGACGGTGAGTACTTCTTTTTGAACCTGCCCGCCGGGACATACGACCTGTCGGTCACCATGATGGGTTTCGGCGAAGTGGAAAAACAGGACATCCGCGTCCTGCTCGACCTGACGACTCCTGTCGATTTTGAAATCCAGCAGGTCGATATTCCCCTTAAACGGCAGATTAAAGTCTATGCCGAACGCGACCCCATCCAGCGCGACCTGACGGCGTCGCGGTCCATCGTCACCAGCGACCGCATGGCCGAAATTCCCAACTCCGTCAACGTCCAGGCCATCCTGTCCAATATGTCGGGCACCGTCGTCGACCGGGATAATGGCTTTCACGTTCGCGGCGGTCGTGACGGTCAGGTAACCTATTTGTACGAGGGATTTTCGGTCCAGGATCCCTTCTTTAATATGATGGGCATCAGGATCATGCCCGACGCCCTCGAAGAGTTGAACCTGACCTCCGGCGGCTTCACCGCCGAGTACGGCGAGGCCATGTCCGGCGTCGTCAACGCCGTGACCAAGGAAGGGACTCGCGACTATCACGGGAAAATAAAGATGTACGACGGCTACAGCCGTCCCTGGGACGTCAACACCGGTACCTTCGGCAACCTGTCCCGGACCAATAATAATACCGTCAGTTACTCCCTTTCCGGCCCGGTTCCCCTCGTCACCAGCCGGCGGGCGACCTTCTTTGTGGCCAGCGAATGGCTCCGCGATGACACCTATCTGCCTCATAATAAAGGTGAAAGCTGGACCCATACCGCCAAACTGAACTGGCAGCCGACCCCCAACCTGAAACTGACCGGTATTGGCAGTTTATATAACCTGGAAGACCAGGTCTATTACCATCGCGACGTCAACGATAAATCTTATGATTTCAACCTCGACGGCCTCGGCCTGACCAGGCGGGAAGCCAACCTGTGGGGCCTCAAGGGCAATTATAACCTTAGCTCTAAAACCATCCTGTCGTTTGCCTTTAACCATTTTTATACGGAATCGAAAACGGCCCCGGAAAGCCTCTTTGACACCTACTGGGACCAGTGGCCCGGTTATTCGGTTAACGAGTCCGGTGTCTATAATGGAACCATCGACGACGATAACTATCTGGCTTCCGAAGATTATTACTGGATCGGCTACACTTCCGATGACGATTTCGACCCGACCTTCGTTCGCCGCGTCGCCAAATACAACGGTTTTTCGAGTACCGTCACATCGCAGGTGAACAAGAACAACCAGGTCAGATTCGGCGGCGAATTGCGCGATTACAGCATCGACTGGGACGCCAAGCAGTTCTACAACGACCAGCCCTATGGCGAAAAGTACAGCCAGTCGCCGGTCGTGGCTATGTTCTACTTGCAGGACAAAATGGAAACCCGTGATTTTGTCATCAATATGGGACTGCGCTGGGATTATTTCGACAGCGAAGTCGAATACTGGAATAACGTCAAGTACAAAGATTTCAAAGTGAAATCGACCTCCAAGTCCTATTTGTCGCCGCGGTTGGGCGTGTCCCATCCGATTTCCGAAAACGCCATGATTCGCTTCAACTACGGCTATTATTATCAGTCGCCCACTTATCAGTACATGTACACCAACCTCCAGGCCGATGAGTATCAGGGATTGCCCATTTTTGGGTATCCTGACCTCGAAAACGAACGAACCATCAGCTATGAACTCGGCCTCAATCAGATGATCAACGAGGATTATCGTCTCGACGTGACCGCCTATTATAAGGATATCGATAACCTGATATCGGCGCGGCCGGTGTACAAAGAGGATGGAACGCTGGAACTTTCGCCGAGCCTTTATCCCATCGCCTTGTACAGCAACGATGACTACGGCTCGGTTCAGGGACTCGATATCACCATCGAGAGAATCGCTAAAGGCAATTTTTCCGGATCCTTCATTTACAGCTATATGATTGCCCGGGGCAACGCCTCCCATTCGCTGGAAGCGTACTATTCGTTCATCGTGGACACCAGCACCGCCCTGCCGGTGCAGGAATATCCTCTCGATTTCGACCAGCGCCACACCGCCACCCTGAATTTGTCCTATCGGGTTCCGCGGGAATGGCAGGGCCGCCTGCTGGGCATGAATATCCCCGGTGCCTGGGGGCTTAACATGCTCGGCCGCTATGGTTCCGGAATGCCGTATAACGTCCTCGATGAAAGCGGCCGCCAGGTCGGCGTTAACGAAGGCCGCCTCCCGGCCAATTATACCGTCGATATGCGCTTTTATAAAAATCTCTTCGTCCCGCGCACCGACACCTACTTCTCCTTCTTCGTCGAGGTCGACAACCTGTTCGACCGCCGCAACGTCATCGATGTTTACGGCAACACCGGTCGGGCCGACATTGATCGCAATTTGAGTACCGTGACCGGAACGACACCCGAAGAAACCGAAGAAAAACGCGCCCTGTACGCGCTGTTTGCCAAAGACCCGACCCACTATTCCAAACCACGCACCATCCGTCTGGGTCTTGAATACAATTTTTAAGAGGTTGATTATGAAGGACATAATGAAAAATATACGCTGGTTCGGGTGGATATTTTTCCTGCTCGTGGCGCTCGGCGCTTCACCGGCCATGGCCAAGTCCATGGGTTCGGAAACGCCCCCTCTGGCCCTCTGGGACCAGATCGTCCACAACAAGGGAAATATCGCCGTTACCGTCGATAACTTCGGCCTCATCGGCGGTTACTGGGGTATCGCCGGCCGACCCTCGGGCGAATGGCCGCGCAACAGCGGTCATGAATATATCGGCGAAATCAAATTCTGGATGGGTGCCGTAACACCGTCGTCTGATACCGTGGTCGCCGACACCGACGATGATTTCCGGCCCATACCTTCTCTGGTTTCGGGCGACGAAACCTACAGCATCCGCCTCTCAACCGATACCACCACCTATGATTTTAATATCGCCGATACCGTCGGCCTGGGCATCGGCAATCCCGCCTATGGCTGGCGGGTCTGGGATCCGGACAGCCTCGCCTGGGTCTATAACCGAAACTATTCGACGCAGTACGAAGACTTCCTGCCCGGCGGCCCGACCTCATTGCAGCAGTCCTTTTACCGCTTCGACGACGGCCTGAACCCGGACGGACTGGGTATTGAAGTCTCGCAAACCATGTACCAGTGGAATTATTGCTACAATGAAGATTTGATGTTCTGCGTCTTGGAAATCACCAACGCCTCCGACGTCGATTATCCCGATTTCGCCTTTGCGCTGTATTGCGATTTCGATATTGGCGGCCCCGACGGTTCCGGTGAAAACGGCCGACTGGGTGACCTGGTCGCCTTCGACCAGGACGAAAATCTGGCCTGGACGTACGACGAGGACGGCTACGATCCGGGCTGGGGACCGACCGTAACCACCGGTGTCATGGGCACCAAATATCTGGAAACCCCTGACGGCATCGGCATGACCGCTTTCCGCACCGGGCAGTGGGAGCAGGTTTATCAGGCCTCCGACCCGGACAAATTCGAATTGATCGATTCGGAGCAGTTCGATGAATCTCTGCCGCCGACCGACCAGTACTATCTGCAATGCACCCGCGGCATCGATTTGACCGCCGGCAAGACGGTTCGTGTCGTCTTTGCCCTGATCGCGGGAGCCGATGAAACCGAATTCCGCGAAAATGCCGCTATGGCCCAGACCCTCTACGACAACTATTTCGTCGGGCCGCAACCTCCGGCCACGCCGGTCCTGTCGGCCCAGGCCGGGGACGGCAAAGTTTATTTGAGCTGGACGGACACTTCCGAAGTCAGCATCGATCCCCTGTCCGGAGACGCCGACTTCCGCGGCTATAAATTATATCGGTCCGAGAACCGCGGCTATACCTGGGGACGGCGTAACGAAACTCAAATTTACGCCTGCCTCGGCTTTGACTATTACCCGGTGGCCGCCTACGGTGTCGAGGCCGCGGGCAACCCCATTTCACATTCGTTTATCGATACTACCGTTACCAACGGTACCGAATACTGGTACTGCCTGGTGGCCTTCGACAGCGGCGACAGCACCGTGCCGATCGGCCCCCTGCAAAACGGCTTCGGTTCTCCCAATACCGATCGGAACGTCGTCAAAGTCATTCCCCGAAGCGACCCGGCCGGATTTTACGACGCCTACTCCACGGTGACGCATACCTATAACGGAAACGGCGTCCCGTCCGAGGGCGCCGTCTATCCCATTCGCTTCAGTGAATCCCTCGTGCAGGGCGATGAGTATCAGGTGTTCTTCACCGAGGACGATTACCAGACATACTGGCATCTGCTGGATGTCACCAACAACGATACCGTCCTGGTCGATGAAACCCTGCAGTTGCCCACGGCCGATCCGGGCCTGTATCCCATCGGCGACGGTATCCGCGTCGTCGTCCGCGATAACGCCGACCGTTTCCCGCCCGCCATGGGTCAGACGGAATTCGGCGTCCCCGGCGATACGACCATTGCCATGTACGATTTCCTCGGCGACTTGGAATACGTCTTTGGTCTGCCGCTGGGCGGTAATAAACATTTCCGCAGTACGTACGAATTAAGGTTCACCGAAACCGGACAAAACGGATTTCTGATTTTCGACCACAGTTCTCCGATACCCCTTCCTTTCGAAGTCTGGAATACGACTTTCAACCAGCAGGTCAACGCCGAAATCTATGACTGGGATTTCGACCTCGAATGGAATCCGGAAGTCGGGGATTACATTTCCATTGTCAATACCCCGTACGATGGCAACCCCCATCCGGAAGCCTTCCCCTGGAATCACGTCTGGTTCTTCGCCGTCGACCCGTTTAACACCGACTATAACGACGGCGACGTCTATACTATCGAGGGCGCTCGCCTGAACGGCGCCGACGATGTCTTCACCTTCCGGGTTGACGGTGTCGATCCGGCCGCGGCCGGCAATGAAATGGACCGCATCAAGGTTTATCCCGATCCCTACCTCGGTCACATGTACCAGGAATACAGCCAATACGAACGGAAACTCAATTTCATAAATCTTCCCGATGAATGCACCCTTCGGATTTATACCCTGGCCGGAGACCTGGTCAAGACCGCCAACCATTATAATACCGGCGGTACCTATACCTGGAATATGCTTTCCGACGCCGGTTTGTCGATTGCGTCGGGAATTTACCTGTATCACGTTGAATCGAAATATGGCGACCGCACCGGGCGGTTTGCCGTCATAAAGTAGGAGAAACGCCATGATTAAGAAAATACTAGCGATTTCGCTGATGGCCCTTCTCTGCGGGACGGCTGTCGCCGGCGAGTTCTCCAAGGTCGGCACTTCCGGCGCCCAGTTCCTGAAAATCGGCGTCGGCTCCAGATACAACGCCATGGGTGAAGCCGCGGCCCCGACCGCGACCGACATCTATGCCATGTACTGGAACCCGGCCGGCCTGTCGCAGATTGGCGGCAAGGAAGTGGCCTTTGCCCACGTCAGCTATATTACCGATATCAGCCTCAACTATGTGGCTTATGCCCAGAACTTCGAGGATATCGGCACCTTCGGCGTCTCGGCCACGATTCTGTCGATGGGCGAACAGGAAATCACCGGCGTCGATCAGGACCAGCAGAACGGCACCGGCCAGTTTTACAGCGCCTCGTCCTATGCTTTTCAGGTCAGTTTCGCCCGTTACCTGACCACCCAGTTCGCCTTCGGCGCGAGCGTTAAGTATGTCGGCGAGGAAATCTATCGCGAAAAATCCGCCGGCATAGCCTTCGATTTCGGAACCATGCTCCACACCGGCTGGAGAACGCTCCGAATCGGCATGAATATTTCCAATATGGGCCCCGAATTGAAATTCGACGGCCCCGATTTGGATGTCGCCTATGACCCCGATCAGAATCAGAATCCCAACAACGACGATTTCAACAGCCGCTTGAAGGTGGAGGGCTACAGCCTGCCGCTGACTTTCCGCGTCGGCTTGGCCTATGACGTGCAGTTCGGACCGGAATCAAATCTGCTTCTGGCCGTGGAAGCCAAACACCCCAACGACCATGAACAGCAGGGGGCCCTCGGCGCCGAATATAGCTGGGATGAGAAATATTTCCTCCGCTCCGGCTATAAATTCAACTACGACGAGGAAGCCTTCAGCTTCGGCGGTGGCCTTAAAACCGGGTTGACCGAAAACACTCGCCTGACGCTGGATTATGCCTGGGTCGATTTCGGGCGTCTGGAGTCAGTTCATAAATTCTCCGCCAGCGTGAGTTTCTGATATTGTTCGTGAAGTCGATCAAAACCCCGACCACCGGCCGGGGTTTTTTTCGTACATTTTTTGGCTTTTGGCGTAAAATGATTTATATTACACCGTTTGATCACTTTACGGGAGCAGTTATGAACGTCAGATTGATTAAAACCATTTGCATCGCCGGCCTGTCGGTCCTGACAATCGCGGCTCCGGCCTTGGCCCAGAATCCTTATTTCAACCAAGGGCGGGAAACGGTCGGCTATTATCTCGATTTGATTAACTCCGGCAACTTCGAATCGGCCGCAGGACTGTGGCTGCCGGTTTCACTGGAACAGGCAACCCGTCTGGGCATCGAGTACGACGGCATCAAGTTTAAACCCGACTGCCTGTCACCGGCCGTGTATAACGTCGAAGCATACTCCTCGGGCGTCCCTTCCGGCATCGACAGCCAGGCCGAAATCAACGATACCACCCTTCGTTTCCGGTTCATCCTCGACATGCCCAATACCAGCCGGGCCAGCTACCATTACATCGTCATTCGCACCGGCGGCTATTTCTGGCTGGCCTATTATCATGACGTTCTCACCGCCGACTGGCCCGTGAAGACGACCCGATATTTCATATTTCACATCAGTCCCAATCGACTCGCGGACTATAACGATATCGCCGCCGCGGCCATGGACAATATGGTCGAAAAAATGGCCGCCGGGCTTAATCTCGATTCCAAACGTCTGGCTTTTCTGGCCGAAAAGAAAATCCATTTTTATTTGTGTCGTTCGGTCGGAGACATTGTCAAGTTTGCCGATGTCCAGTCCGACGGAGCTTATCGGGCCGACGCCGACGTCGTCTTCAGCACCTACTTGACCAACGCCGCGCCCGTGGCCGACCTCTTGATAAATTACAAAATGCAGAAACTGCCGCGCCGCTCCGACAATTTCATGCGGTCCGGCCTGCGGGCCGCTCTGGCCGGAGGCTGGCAACGGTCAGCCGATGTGCTTCTCGATTTCGGTGAATACATTTTGAAATACAACCTGATCGAAATCGACACCCTTTTAAAAGAAACGTTCGGTGAAGACAACAATATGACCGATATCGCCGTCCCCGCCCAGGCCTGTTTTGCGGAGTACCTCGTGCAACGCTTCGGGCTGGTCAAATACCTGGACTGCTTCGCCCGGCTGTCGGCCGTTAATTTGCCCGATGACTCGCTCCAATACCCCGTCATCAAGGACGCGGTGGCCGCTGGCTTCGGAACCGATTGGGCGTCGATCGCGTCCGGGCTGACCCAATACGTCGCCAAACGAAACCGTCACGGTGGCCCGATGTACCCGGGACAGGTTAAAGTCGATAAAGTTCTTCTGGAAAAAGACGGTTTGAAAATATCTTCCTCGAAAAAATGGGTGCAGGTCGCCTTCAGTGGCGGCGAGAACAAGCAGTTCGACGTCGGCATCGTTTTCGGAAAAGACCCCGCCCTGGCCGGGATGACATCCGACCTCATGAAGGTGCAGTACCAAAATTATGCTTTGTACGATGGCTTCAGGTACGGCCTTCGTCTGGATAAAAATGAAATCGGCCTGTACGACTACGCCGTCAATCGCCTGGTGGCCAAATATGTCACCGGCTTCGACCCCGACCCCGCCTATTACGACACTACCGCCAACGCCATGTCCGCCTATTTTGACATCGGCCTTCTGGGAACCAATTCTCCCGACATGAGCGACGCCGTCATTATTCGGTAGGCTCGACGCTTTTTATTTTGAAATATTGCTCCTTTAGGGCAGTATCAAGTGAATCAAGACGTTCGGGCGCGATTCTTTCCAGACGTTGCCTGATTATCGGCACCTCCGGAAGATCCTTGTCCAGCCCGATGAACTTAAGATAATTATCGGCGGCTCGTTGTGGCTGCTTGTTCCGCTCCAATAAAAGCCCCTTGTACATGTATCCATAGGGGTCGCCCGGATGTTTGTCCAGCATTATGTCGGACAAACTGTCGGCCTTTTCGTAATCGCGCATGCGGTAATGAAAACCGATAAAATCGACCATGATGACGCTGTCGGTCGGCGATATCGAACGCGCCCGGTTGAGCACCTCAAGACATTTGTGCTCCAGCTTGTTTTCCCGATACAGCTCCGATAAAAAATGATAGGCCGTAAGATCTTCGGAATTGAGCCGTATCGCCAGCTTGAACTCGCTTTCGGCTTCCTCGTAGCGCTTGAAATGTTTAAGGATATTGCCGCGTTGAATGCGGTAATTGCCCTGATAGGGAAAACGCTCGACAAGGCGGTCGGCGAATTCCAGAGCGTCGGCATAACGCTTGTGGTAAAACAGATCGGAGATCAAATCTGACTCCAGCCGCCCCGGGGCACTGCCCCGTATCGATTGCTCCTCTCTGTCGGCGTCGCCAAAGCGGCCCTGCTTGTAATAGTAATCCCGAAAAGCCACCAGCGCCGATTCATATTTGAATTCGTTGTGGCCAAGGTAACCTTTAAGAAATTTAATACCGCTTTCCGGGACTTGATACAACCAGATGACGGGGATAATAAGAAGCAATGCCATATACGGCAAGCGCCCGGCCAGACCCATTTTTGCAAATGATTCGGATGCGACCAGAACATAACCGCCCCATAGAATCAGGCCCAAAAACAGAAAACCGAAAAGGGCCAGTTCCCGCGCCATACCGTTTGGCGGATTGATAATGAACGCCGTCAAAAGCATCGCCATGGTCAAAAGCATCAAATAGCTGGTTTGCCGGTTTTGCGACGCTCTCCTGAAACTCGTCAGCGCCGCCAGCCCGTACAGGGGAAACAGCGGCACCATGAAAAACAAAGCATTCAATTTTTCTGAAAGATTTTTCATCCCGATCAAACTGTAATACGGCGTTGCCGGATTGACCGCGATATGCAACAAACGGCTTTCGACGAAAATATCCGTCGATGCCCTCCAGTAAATCCAGACCAGCCCGACCACTATCGCCCCCAGCCCGATTATCAGTCCCGCCTTGCCCGGGCGCGACGCCTCCGGACGACCGGGACTGAACGAGGCGTACAAAACCGCCGGCAACGTGCATATAAATATAAAATGCACGAATACCCCCAGGGCCGTCACCAGCCATAATTTAAGCAGGCCGTTGGTCGTTCCGGAAATATGCCTTTGTGCGGCCAGGACCGTTTGCACCAGCAAAAGCGCCGGAAGCATGATGTAATTTTCCGGCATCCCCATGAAGTAAATCAACTGCCCGCCGAATAAAAGCAACAGCAGAAAACCGGTTCTCATGCGGTCATCGTCGGTGAATAGTCGCGCCAGCTTGCAGGCGTAAATTATATAAACCGCGCCGGATATAAACGAGATGAGGCGATAGCCCCATTCGGCGGCCGTCAGTTTGGAGATGCCTGTCAAGTCCAGGAATTTATATATCCACCAGGGCAGAAGCGTCCCGCCATACTCATACCAGCGAAACAGGGTTACTTCTTTCTGGGCGAAATTGGCCAGGTTGTTATATCCCATTCCCCAGAAATGACCCTGCAGCCGAAACAGTCCGAAGATTATTATTATGCCCGCCAGCCAAACCCACCTGGCCTTCGTGTACTGCGGTTGCCAGAAGTGTTTTTCCATGAGCGTGAAGGGCCAGATTGTCTTTTTGAATACGATTAAGGCCAGGCCTGCAACCGCCAACGCCGTCCATACGTACAGCGCCGGTGAGGGAAGCTGATGCAGGGCCGACAGCCCCCAGGAATTCTTGAAGATGTCCTTCCCGAATATCACCAGGGCCATAGACACGACGACGGCCAGATAGCCCATATATTCGGAGGTGGTTCTTTTTTCACTCATGGCGATTATTCTATTTCCCGGCGTCCTTCCAGTGCCCGCGACAGGGTCACGCCGTCCGCATATTCGAGGTCGCTTCCGACCGGCAGGCCGCGCGCAATCCTGGTTATTTTTACGCCCATCGGCTTTAAAAGTTTGGCCAGGTACAACGCCGTCGCCTCGCCCTCCACGTTAGGGTTGGTGGCGATAATTATTTCCCTGACGTTGTCGTCGAGACGTCCGAGCAGTTCTTTGATTTTAATGTCGTCGGGACCCAGTCCGTCGAGCGGGGAAATGCGCCCGCCGAGAACGTGATAAACCCCCCGGTAACTTTCCGATTTTTCCAGCGCCGCCAGGTCCATGGCTTCTTCGACGACACAAATGACGCTGTTATCGCGTTTGGCGTCGGTACAAATATAACAGGGGTCCTCTTCGGTGATATTATTGCAGCGCGAACAGAAACCGACTTTGTCCTTGATATCGCGAATGGCCTCGGCCAGCTCGAGCGCTTCCTCGCGCCGGGCCTTGAGAATATGAAACGCCAGCCGCCCCGCCGACTTGCGCCCGATACCGGGCAACTGGGCCAACAGCGTGATCAGCCGATTGACGGAATCAGTCCGGTCAAACATAGGCCGATCAGAAAGGCAGGTTCAGGCCGGGAAGATTCATCCCGCCGGTCAATTGGCTCATCTGTTCCTGTTGAATCTCCTGGGCTTTCTGGCGGGCCTGATTGACCGCCGCCACAATCAAATCCTGGAGCATTTCGACGTCGTCGGGATTGACCACTTCCTTGTCGATGGTGATTTCCAGCACTTCCTGTTTGCCGTTGACCACGCATTTGACCATGCCGCCGCCGGAACTGCCCTCTATTTCCATTGCTTCCAGCTCAGCCTGAATTTTTTCCATCTGGGCCTGCATCTGCTGAATCTGCTTCATCATGTTGCCCAGCTGTCCTTTATTCATCGTATGGCTCCTTTGTATTAATCATCGACTTTTTTCTTTCCGACAATTTCGCCGTTGAATCGTTCGACAATATCTTTCAATTTCTTGTCCGATTCCAGTATTTTTTCGACATCGATTTTCTCCACCGTCGGCGCTTTGGCCTCCACGGTCTCCGGCTTTTTGGTCGGGTCTATTTCATACTTTATTTTAAGTGGCGTTTTAAAAAATGTCCGCAGTTCGTTGTGTATGGTCGTTATATAATCCGGCTTCTCCAGGACCTGCTTGGATGTCCCGCCCGCGTTATAAAATACGGCCGTGATGATATTCTCGCGCACCTCCCGTATTTCGGCCATCGATAAGAGAGCCGCCAGCATACGGTTCTGCTTTTTAACCTGCTCGGTGAAATCCGCCCACTTCGACTGAATCATGGGCAAATTGACCGGCGCGCCGGTCAGGGGAGACGTGCTTTCGCGCGGCGCAGGTGTGACCAACGGCGCTTCATCCCCGAGAAATTCCTTTTTTGCCGTTGGCGCCGCCGTCGGTTTACCGAAAAGATCTGCCCCGGCTTCCGCAATCGGGGCGCCTCTGTCTTCGGCCGACAACCGCGCCAGAATCTCTTCGAAACGCACCGTCGATTCCATGCTGGCCAGTTTGAGAGTCATCGTTTCCAATAATAACCTCGGGTCAAGCCCGCTTTTCAAATCAAGCGTCATATCGGTGACGGCTTTAATCATCCGCAGCAAATCCCCGGTCGTAAAATACTCCGCCTGCTTTTTAATCTCTTCCAATTCCGACGCCGTCACTTCCAGAATTTTTTCAGGATTTTTGGAATTCTTGGCAATCATCAGACTGCGCATATACATCGCCAAACCTCCGCAGAACTCGGATACTTCCGCGCCCGAATCCATCAGTTCGACTATTTTTTCCAGCGCCCCCGACTGGTCGCGGGCCGCGATGGTTTCGATATACGCCGCAAAAAACCGGGTGTCGATTAACCCCAATGCCTCGACCACTTTTGCGCCGTCGATTTCCTCTCCGGCAAAAGCCGAAAGCTGATCCAGAAGCGACAGGCTGTCGCGCACCGAACCGTCGGCCTTGCGGGCAATGATAAATGCGGCGGCATCATCGAGAATCAGACTTTCGTCTCCCGCGATCTTTTTGATATGCCGGGCCAGTTCGGCGACGCTCACCCGGTGAAAATCATACCGCTGCGTGCGTGAACGAATCGTCTCCGGAACTTTGTGAGGTTCGGTGGTGGCAAAAATAAACACCACGTGCGGCGGCGGCTCTTCAAGGGTCTTCAGCAGGGCGTCGAAAGCCGACCCGGACAGGCGATGCACTTCGTCTATAATATATATCCGCTTTTTGCCCGTCGTCGGCAGGTAACGGACATTTTCTCTTAGCGCCCGGATGTCATCGACCCCGGTATTGGACGCGGCGTCGATTTCGAGCACGTCCAGAGCCGTGCCGGACATGATTTCCAGGCAGGAGGGACATTTATCGCAGGGCGTCGCCGTCGGGCCTTCGGCGCAGTTTAAGGCCTTGGCCAGCACCCGAGCCGTCGTCGTTTTGCCCGTGCCGCGCGGACCGGTAAAAAGATATCCCGATGATACCCGCCCCGAGGCGATCGCGCTTTTCAGCGTTTTCGAGATATGCCGCTGCGCGATGATGTCGTCGAACTGCTGCGGACGATACTTCCTGGCCAGAACCTGATACGACATAACGTTATTTTTATGGTGTGCACCCACCTTTGACCGCCCGTTTCATGGCTTCCACAGCAGCCGGCTCCGATCAGGCGACCCCGCAACACATACCGACTGCCGCCTACCGTTGCTACCTTCCGGTCCTGGCGGGGTTCAGCGGGCCGACATTGTACGAGACCCGACCATCATCGCCGCTTACTCTTTCCACACATGCTACGGGTTGAGCCGGGGGTGGGAATTCGACCCCGGTAGAGCGGATTCCGGGTTACAGGACACCGCTGGCTTCCCGTCTAGCACACCTATATTGCTTTCTCCCCAAGATTATAAAATGGAGCAGAGCGGGCTCGAACCGCCGACCCCCACGTTGCGAACGTGGTGCTCTCCCAATTGAGCTACTGCCCCAATTTTATATTTCACAACGGCTTTCTATAAAACCGCCGATTACTGCAAAAACCCAAATAAACACAAATCCCACCCAAAATCAAGGACTTTTGCATCAATCGAAATTAAGGTTAATTGATCTTGACAAGCCAATATCATCACATAGCTTATGCCATAACAATTTCCGGAAGGGAAGTATTCTATGCTCAAATCACAAACTTTCCTCATCCCGGGCATTGTTGTCATTGCCTTATCATTTGTCATCGGAAATGCCTGTGCGGATAACATCAATAAATCCTGGAAAATGGGACTTGGATTCGCATCCGGATATGATTTACCAGCCGGGAGCTTTAAAAGATTTTTCGACGGCGGGCCCTCCTATGACGGCAGTCTTTTAATACGCACCACCGATCAAATTGATGTCAAACTTACTATTGGCAAGGTCGGCCTGAAAAGCGGCCAAACGCCGATACCGATCGATTTATCAGCCTGCAGAATTGTCATTGATGCTCTTTATCATAGAAGCAACCCCGAAATATCACCGGGAACGATTTATCCATACGCGATCGGCGGCCTGGGCGTAATTCAATTCAGCTATGATATGAACGGCCATTCCGACTCCGGCACGGATTTATTGCTTGCTTCCGGTGGTGGGCTGTTTATCCATATTTTATCGAATATCGTTCTGGACATTTCCATCGGCCTGGATATGACTGTTTCCCGAGATTATGAGTATTCGATTACTAATGACCAGATCGATTATTACCGTCTCCATTATTGTAATATGATAAGATTCAACGCCGGACTGATGGCGCTTTTATAAGAGTATCGCGATCGCCACGGCTCCTGCCGCACGCACATGGCTCCGACCGGGTATAAACTTTTTGTTGCCTTGAAACCGGGAAACCATTATAAGTGTTGGGCATAAAAGATAATATATTTTGGGAAAAGGAGTAACACATGAAGAAATTCCTGATTCTGATGACCGCCACCGCCCTGCTTACCGGCCTGCTATTAGTCTCCTGCGGCGGTGAAAAAGAAGGGAAGACCGAAACCGAGGATGCCCTTCTGCCACAGGATACCGGCGAATCGACCCTGCTCGATACCACCATCACCGAACAACCCAAACCGGCTCCGCAAGTCGCCGAGCAAAAACCGGAGGCCAAACCGGAACCCAAACCTCAACCCAAACCGCAGCCCAAACCCGAGCCGACGCCCCAGTATATCGAAACCGTTCTGCTCAATCAGGGCGATATGCTCGAAGTGGAAATGCTGACCAAGCTGTCCACCGAAACCAATAAGGTCGGCGATAAATTCCGCGTTTTGGTTCTCGGTCCGGCCGAAAAGGGAAAACCATCGGCATTTCCGGATGGAACCATTATCGAGGGTGAAATCGCGCAGATTTCCGATGGCAAAGCCAGCGGCGAGTCGGCCTGGATTCTGCCCAAATTCACGACCTTCATCCTGCCCGGTGAAACCGGTATTCCCATGGAGGGATACATTGTCACCAATGACGGTGATGGCATAATCAAAGCCGGCAGCAAGACCGGCACCGTCGCCAAAGACGCCGGAATCGGCGCCATCGCCGGAGGCGTCCTCGGTGCCATTACCGGCGGCGACAAGAAAACCGAAGGGGCCGTCAAGGGCGCCGTCATCGGGGCCGCGGCCGGTGGTGTCCTCGGCGCCGTCCTGCACAAAGACCGCGTCGAAATCAACAACGGCAATAAAATGGATATCGCCATTATCGGTCAGGTCGTGCAGAGAAAACTGAAACAATAGCTTTTGATTCGAAAACAAATTTTAAATTTTCGGGCGGGTCAATGATAGATCCGCCTTTTCATTTGTATGTCAATATTCTCCCTTTTTAATCAGCTTCTTTATGACTTCCGCCGTAAAGGCCGGCTTGATTTTGTAACCACCGATATCGGCCTTACCCAGAAAACGCCCGTCGGGGCTTTTTAATTCAAAGTTGACTTCACTGATTCGGTCGACCTCTTTCAATACCACGTACGAATTCATCGAATCGCGTTCGGCCGGACTACACTTGGTGTAGCCCGACCTGGGGTTTTGATGAATATCGCGAATTTCGCCTGTCATGCCCGGCCCATTTATCATCAGGGCGATAATCCCTGCTTCAGTCGAATCCTCGCCGATAGCGATGCCCTCGTCGGCCAGATGCACTTTAATGGCCCATACATATTTTTTAATGCGTTCATTGATTCCGAATTCTTCCCGCAATATTGCAAACGATGGCAGCGAATCCTGATGAGGATTTTGGTCAATCAACCTGATGTACCATTGCTCGATACTTTTCGACTCCGGCGAGATAAGGGTATGACTCACGCGCGGCGAACTGCAGGCCCCAATGATAAAATTGATGGTCACTCCCATGAACAGCACAAACACGATGCTTTTTACTTTCCCCATCACTTTCCTCCCTTATTCCGATTGCTCGATGTCCTTAAACCATATTAATATCCCATAAAGCTTATTTCAAAAGCCAGCGACGTGGCCGACCACTTTTTTTCGATATTGCTTTTCTCCCAGCTTCGTCCCGCCCATAGAAATTGCAGTTCGGCCCGGATATACCGCGTGAATTCATAACCGATTGATTCGCATATATAACTCCCTTCCCGAAGGCAAAACAAACTGGACTGATTTGAATATATCAGGTGCGTGTCAAAGATTGTCGTGGCGACAGTAATAAAATACAAATTGCTATCACAAAATGCAAGACCGGTTTTAGTAAAAAGCCGATCGTTGCTTTGAGTTCCAACTTGGTAAAAAGTGTTTGTAGGTCAATTCTCCTTGGAGAATTGACATCTTTACCGCCCCGGTTCCAATGTCGGGCAACTACGGGCGATGGAACCGTCCTTACTCGATATAGTTATAGAAACCGCCAACAGAGCCGAACCGAAACTGCGCGACCTGATCGCCGCCGTGGTCGAGCGGATGTGAAAAACTATTTTTAAGCCAAATATTCGGACAAAACCGCGATCAAAAGATTTAATAAAGATTTACACATCCGACCAATGGTTCCGCACCATCCTCATAGACAAAAGCTATCAAATACAGGATATCGAGCATATTGACCGTGCAATCTCCCGATGCATCAGCCGATGAAGGGTATAATATTTCCTCCGGCGGCGTATCGTACAAATACCTGATCAATCGAAGGATATCTAATAGGTTTACTTCGTCATCATTGTTTGTATCGCCCGGCAAAAAGACCGGAATCCCATGGGCTTCAAAAATATTTATGAACGTCTGATTCACCGGGTAGCCAAAAGTTCGCCATCCATGAATGAATTCATACATATTCCAGCAATGATTGTGCTCGGCATCATTGGGCCGGGGATCATAATTCGTCAAAACATCCCAAATTGCATCAGCCCCACACCAATTAGTTGATCCGTTATAATCATTATTATGGCCCCATAAGGTGGAGCCGACATAATAATTGTCGTCATCAATATTATCATACAAATCCCACAATGCAATGGCCACGGCCCCGGGCACATGGGCGCCTTCATATTGAATTGATTGACGGGGGGGCGTGGTTTCGTAATTATCAGTTGACCTATAATAGGGCGCATCCGGGAAGGGCCGTTCGTAATCCAGCACATAGTAAAATAAACTATCAATATGACTGTCGATATAAATAGGATCGTTCCATACCAATGATTGAAATAATGATGCCCATCCTTCTGATAAAGAGCGGGATAAGTCACGCCCGTCTCTTCGAGGATAATAAAAATGCCATGTGCCGCCGGCATCGGGAATAGATTCCATATTGTAATACATAACATAATGTCCATATTCATGGGCTATTATGTCTTCATCCCACTCATCCCAATTAAATTCATTAATGAAATTAATACTATTTATATATATGATAGGATTCCCTGAATTATCAAAGAATGACCCAAAGCTACTGACATTTTGACTATTATCTTCGACATCCCAAATAGTAATATTTTTATCTGGTAAATCATTGGCCTGTAAATCATACCATAAATAATCCGAACACGCCAATATTTTATTAGCGATATTATAGGCGCCTGATATGTCCAAATCGGTAGCACGCAGATAATTATCAGCCAAATAAACATTTTGATAAGATGGATTCGATATTTGTACGCCCAAAATATAATAATATAAATTATCGCCAACGGATAAATAATGATCTTCCGCATACATAACAGACGTCGCTTCATTTGATGAAGATACTGCCACGATGGAAACTGGAAAGTCAGCTGAAAAGAAAAAATATCCATCATAGCCGGTTTCATCATAATCCCGAAGAACTTGGTAATTACAATTGCCGTCCACGCATTCAATCAAATAAACGTTAACTGATATGCAGGGGTTTATATTAGTAAAATTATCGACATAGCTGGCCGTGCCGCTAATTGAATAGTAGCTTAAAAGCTTTATCGGAACCAGGCAAGTTGAATCATTAATTATAATTGTAAAATAACATTCATTTTGGGGCTTATCAACTATTAATATATTGTCTTCGACCTTTTCGAATCTCAAGTCGCAAGTCGTGTCAATTTCGATCCATTCTACATTTTCCGGCAAAATTATTTTATTTGTTTTTAATGAGCTAATTTTTATTGGGCGATTTGTAAGTATATCAGATTGTAATACATATATTACATTGGTATCGGATTTATTGATCAATGGTTCTCCGGCGGGTTTTGCAGCATTGGCATTATCCGCTGCTTTGACAGTCGCCGGCGGCAAACCAAAATTCAGTTTTTTGCCTGAAAAGGATTGGATGCCAATTGAATCTCCATTTGCAGAATAGTGCCATTTTATTTCAGACTTATTTTCAGAATGGGCATCTTTATTCGAGTTTTCCAGCTTCGAACGATTTGAAAAGCACGTTTTTTCAGCATAGAGACCAATATCAACATCACCTGCGACAATTGCGCCGATGCCCTTTGTTCGCATTGAAATAATCTTGGCGACTACCATGCAATAGCCGTAGTCAAAAATCTCAAAACTCGCCTTCATGGAATAGGTTTTATCCTTTTCTAAATCTCCGACCCATAAAGTATCACCGCCTACATATCGCATATGCTCATATGCACGCCAAAAATATACGGTATCGAGAATATCCCTGGACAGGTTCACTTTGGCACGTGGTGTCCATGTCAATATCGCTTCAAATGGCCTATTCAACTCCGGCGTTCCGACAATTTCGATACTACAATCACATTCGAATTCAGGCGGCCCTTCGGTTCTAGCCATTGCGGAAACCGCGAAAACGACGCCGATAAGCAACGCCCAAATGACGCCAATCGGGATTTTGGCCTTCTTCGGGATTCTCATCTGAAACCTCCTTTTGATTCAGGTTTTTGAGATAAAAGATATTTCCCTCTGCTTAAGATATTTAAATATAACCAAAAATCGAACACCTGTCAAGTTCTCGTCGAAACCCCTGTCGCAGACACTGAGTGTAACGAAGTGTGGTTTCGACATCTTTTATACCCATGACCGCAAGCTTCCCTCCCAACTCATCTATTCCACTTTCACCACAAACCCGATATTAATTCTACCCCCCCTTATGTATGAGGCCTATAATTTATGATTGAAATTTACCCGGTGCACCAACCGGACCTCGGAAAAAATAATAAAATGACAAAACAAACCCATTTTGCCGCAATCCCATCGCAGGTATATGATTATCAATGCCAAAAACACTTTTCCAAAACCGCTTTCAATGACGCTGAAACCATGGAGTCGCACTTCAAATTTGAATACCATATTGAAAGCCTTCAGGTTATACCGGAAAACCGCATTTACGACCCCGCCCTCGCCTCCAAAAAAATAAAAAATTTTCACGAACGAAGCCATTTGGCCGTAATCAATAGTCTTGCTTGAGCTTGCGCGCAATAATAGACCACCGCAGTCCATAAAAACTTTCTTTTCAGGTATTGACTATCTCTCCTCCGACCGGCTCTTTTTTAATCCCCCTTACCGTTTGACAGTATAATTCCAAAAGGCTATATTGCGGCCCAAAATTGACAATTTGCACGCATGAAAGGAGAGACAACCTCATGAAACAATTCTTTTTCACAACCTTCATCCTGCTGGCGTTCTTCGGGCTGACACTGGCCGAAGATCTGGCCCCGGCCGACGCCACCAAAGCTCCAAAGGAAAAAACCGAAATGCAGAAATATGTCAAACGCCAGGCCGACAACCCCGAAATCGCCATCCAGACCAATTTCGGCACCATGACTTTCGAACTGTTTCGCGATGTCGCCCCCGGCCACGTGGACAGCATGCTGGCCCTTGCCCGCGAAGGTTTCTATGACGGCCGCAAAGTTTTCCGCATCATCAAAGGCTTCATGATGCAGACCGGCGACCCCAAAGACCAGGGAACCGGCAACGCCGGATATACCCTCAAGGCCGAGTTTTCGGACATCCCCCATGAACGTGGCATTCTCTCCATGGCCCGTTCGCAGGATCCCAACAGCGCTTCCTGCCAGTTCTTCGTCGTCTTCAACCGTGCGCCGCATCTCGATAAGCAGTACACCGTGTTCGGCAAAATGATGTCGGGCGACGACGTCCTGGCCAAAATCGAAAGCGTCGAGGTCAAACGCAATCCCATGACCGGCGAAAACGCCATGCCGGTGAGCGATGTCATCATGGAAAAGATGATCGTGCTCAAAGATATCAAGCCGTCCGAATCCAAAGGGGAATAGGCCGGTTTCGGCGCGATGAATCGCACGACGATAATTTCCGCGATATTGGTGCTTATCCTGACCGCCGCATGCGGCCGGGATAAGCGTTTCGACGCCAATCCCGAAATTGCCATCGATACCAACTACGGAACTATCGAACTGGAATTGTACCGCGATGTCGCCCCCGGCCACGTGGACAGCATGATATCCCGCATCCGCGAAGGATTTTATAACGGCTTGACATTCCACCGGATAATCAAGGGCTATATGATGCAGGGCGGCGACCCCCGCGGCAACGGCACCGGCTGGGCGGGATACAATCTCAAAGCGGAGTTTTCCGATATCCCGCATGTCCGCGGAACCCTGTCGGCGGCCCGAGGCCCCGACCAAAACTCGGCCTCCTGCCAGTTTTTTATATGTTTCCAGCCCGCTCCGGCGCTCGATGGTCAATACACTAATTTCGGAATGGTTCTCGATGGTTTCGACGTGCTCGACCAAATCGAGCGCGTCCCGGTGACATTAAGTCCGTTCGGCGGGGAAGAAAGCTACCCGACCCGCGACGTGATTATCAAACGTATCCGGATACTGAAAGACATCGTCCCTTGATGACCCCTGAAACAAGACGGAACACTCTTCGAAAGCCTTCGTTAAATTAATTGGTGAATAAGAAACTGGTCATACTCGGCTCCACCGGCTCCATCGGCGTTTCGGCGCTCGATGTGGTCGCGCAAAACCGCGACGATGTCGAACTGGTCGGTCTTACCGGTCACACCAATACCCGACTGATATTGGAGCAGGCCCAAAAATTCCACCCGCGCTATATCCAGATGACCGACCGTGATGCCTGGGCAATTGTCAATCGGGAATTGAAAGGCGGCAAAACCGCCCTTATACCGTTCGAAAAAGGTGTTGAGTATCTTATATCCGAAACCGACGCCGATGTCGTTCTGAATGCCATTGTCGGGGCGGCGGGCCTTGAGGCTTCACTGGCCACCGTTCGTGCCGGCAAACGGCTCGCTTTGGCCAACAAAGAATCGATGGTTATCGGGGGGGCTTTGATTAACGCCGCCGCCGATGAAAGCGGGGCGGAAATTATTCCCGTCGATTCCGAACATTCCGCAATCTGGCAGGCGCTGTCTTGCGGTCAAAAAGAAGAAGTTCGCAAAATAATTCTGACCGGCTCCGGCGGGCCGTTTCGTGCCACCTCGGCTGCGGAATTCGCAAATATTACCAAAGAACGGGCGCTGGCTCACCCGACCTGGAACATGGGGGCCAAAATCACCATCGATTCAGCCACGATGATGAATAAATCGCTGGAAATTATCGAGGCGGTCAACCTGTTCGACATTTCGCCGGACATGATCGAGATAGTTATTCATCCCCAGTCGATAATCCACTCGATGGTGGAATTCGCGGACCGGACGATTATTGCCCAGATGTCCCTGCCGGATATGCGTCTGCCAATAGCCTATGCCATTTTTTATCCGAATCGGATGCCGTCGGATTTCGGGGCCGCCGATTTTTCTAAAATCGGTAAATTAACCTTTGAAAAACCTGATTTCGACAAATTCCCGGTCTTGAAAACAGCCTTCGAGATCGCCGCCACACCCGGCACCTCGGCGGCCGTTTTCAATGCCGCCAATGAAGTGGCGGTGGCCGCTTTTTTGAATGATATCATTAAATTCAATCGTATATCCGATATAATAATAAATACCGTCCAGCGGCATAAATTAATTGAAAATCCGTCTTTGGAAGATATTTTAAAGGCAGACAGCTGGGCACGACACACCGCACAGGAGATGATAGACTAAATGCTTCTGACAATATTAGCCACTATTTTTGTCCTTGGAGTTCTGGTTTTTTTCCATGAACTCGGGCATTTTCTGGTCGCCAAATGGTCGGGCATTCGCGTCGAACGGTTTTCGCTGGGATTTCCGCCAACCATATTCAAGAAAAAAATGGGTAAGGATACCGAATACTGCATCGGGGCCATCCCCTTCGGCGGCTATGTGAAAATGGCCGGGGATAACCCGGTCGAAGGCGTCACCGGGGCACCATGGGAATTCATGTCCAAACCCGTTTGGAAAAGAAGCTTGGTCGTTCTGGCCGGACCCTTAATAAACTATGTTCTGGCTGTCTTAATTTTATTCGGCCTGTTTTTCTATCGCGGTTCCGAAAAGCAGGAAGTATTTGTCGGTGTGGTGGGGGAAAACAGCCCGGCCGCCCAGGCAGGCATAAATATCGGAGATAAGATAATAAGTATCAACGGGATAGAAGTTAAATCCTTTGAGGAAATGGCCACCATTATTTATGAAAAGGTCGAAGAGCCGGTTGAAATCAGCTGGATTAATATGTCCGCCTCTAAACCGGATACTATCACGGCTTCCGTAACTACATATAAAGACCGCGTTCTGGGCATAAGCGGCGACAGCGTTACCGTCGGCAAAATCGGAGTCGGAAGCATGCTGGCCTATGAACCGATGGGATTTTTCCCCGCCTGGAGTGCCGCCATTGATCGCTCATTGGAATACGCGAGATTGATCTTTGATTTCATCGGCGGCCTGTTCACCGGCAAATATAAGGCCTCGTCGATCGGCGGACCAATATTTATCGGCAAAGTGGCCGGGGCCACCGCCCGCGCCGGATTCGATATACTGCTGGACTTCATGGCCCTGCTGTCGGTCAATCTGGCTATCTTGAATATCTTGCCTATACCGCTTTTTGACGGCAGTCATCTCCTGTTATTTTTGATAGAGAAAATCAAGGGGACGCCGGTCTCGACCAAAGTCCGCGTTTTTATCCAGCAGATTGGCATTGCCTTTGTCCTGCTCCTGGTCATTTTTGTAACATTTAACGATCTTACCCGTTGATTTATGGTAGAAATTATTGCTTACAAGGCTGGTTGACAAATCATAAGTATGACCGACGACAAAAACAAAAAGCAGGGCGACATTCTCGATTTTATCTGGGTGAATGCCAAAGCGTTGGGTTGGGCCATTATCTTGGCCCTGATAATTAAAACCTCCATCGTCGAGGCCTACAAAGTCCCCACCGGTTCGATGGAAGATACCATCCTCGTGGGTGATTTCATTCTGGCCAATAAATTCATCTATGGGGCCCGGTTGCCGGTCGTGGACTGGAAACTCCCGGCCCTAGATGAAATCGAACCCGGTGACGTCATTATTTTCAAATATCCTCTCGACCAGAATATCAATTATATAAAAAGATGTGTCGCTCTGCCGGGCGACATTGTGGAAATTCGCGACAAAGTCCTTTATGTGAACGGGCAGGTGTATCCCGATCCGCCCGATTCCAAGTACGCCGACTCCATTATAAAAAAGCGACCCTACGGCGATCTCGACAGTCGGGACAACTGGGGGCCGCACCGGGTTCCGGAAAATTGCTATTTTATGATGGGTGACAACCGCGATTATTCCGCCGATTCCCGATACTGGGGGTTTGTGCCCCGTGAATTGATCTTGGGCGAAGCCATGCTCATCCATTGGTCGTGGAAACCCGATGATCATTCGCCGCAGGCCAGTCTCGATGATCCCCTTTCGGTGCCGAAGTTGTTCGTTTATAATATCGTGCACTTTTTCGAACGCGTTCGTTGGAACCGGTTGCTGAACCCGGTTTCATGATTTTAAAGGTTTTCCCGATTACGATAAATCTTAAATATTGCCCGCCCGGTCGAATTGTTATATTTTAAAGGCAATTATGACAGCCAGAGGCAGTAGCAGGGAAAAAATCCGTCGGGGACATAAAGCACCCACGGTGGCCGATACGGTCTGGGAAAATGTCAAGACGCTCTTAATTGCCGTCGTTTTGGCCGTCATCATCAAAACGTCGCTGATCGAGGCATATAAAATACCGTCGGAATCGATGCGGGATACTCTTCTCGTCGGTGATTTTTTGGCCGCCAATAAATTCATCTATGGGGCGCAATTGCCGTTTATCGGTTACCGCCTGCCCGCCATCAGTGACCCGAAACAGGGCGACGTGATTATATTCCGATGGCCGGTCGACCGGCGGACCAATTATATCAAACGCTGCGTTGCCGTACCGGGACAAACGGTGGAAATAATCGATAAAGTATTGTACGTCGACGGTGTCAAATTCCCCGACCCGGAATTCGGACGGTATGAAAACCCGGTCATCAAAAAGCGTCCGGCTTCGGGCAATGATACCCCCGACAATTTCGGGCCGTACCGACTGGGAACTGATTATTATTTTATGATGGGCGACAACCGCGACAACTCCCTCGATTCCCGCTTCTGGGGGCCGGTGCATCGTGATTTGATTCAGGGTGAAGCCATGATTATTCATTGGTCCTGGGAACCGGACAGCAAATCCCCCGACGCCGAATTAAGCGAACCGCTTTCGGTTCCGCGCATGTTCGTTTACAATATTGTCCATTTCTTTGAGCGGGTCCGCTGGAGTCGCATCGGCCGGATTATCAGGTAATTTCGATTTGACATATATAAAAATTAATGCCGCATGAGCCCTTTCTATTCGAGCGAACTGACTGAAAAAACTGTCAAATGGCTTTTAGTCGGGGCCATTGCGATTCTTGGCGTCCTGCGTTTCATTTCCCTCGATATTGACCCCCCCTATTTCTTCGCCGGAATCACGCAGGCCCATCTGACCGATCCCTACCATTTAACCTATCACGCCCGTAGCGCCGTGCTGTTCGACGAATGGACCCCTTTTGATTATCACCGGTGGGACGTATTTAAAAATTCACTTGTTTCAGGAACCGCTTATTTGCTTTTCTCGGTCTTCGGTGTATCACGAATTACCGCCAATTTGACCGGACTGCTTCTGAATTCCCTTGGGCTGTTTTTTATTTTTTGGGGTGTCCGACGGCATCGCCCTTTGAATGAAACTCTTCTGGGATCCTTTCTGGCTCTGCTCTCGGCGATGCTCATGTTTTACGGACGACTCCCGTTTCTGGAAAACGGGCTGATTTTATGGTCCGGATTTATTTATTTCCTTTTTGCACGGTACCATGATCGCCGCTGGGCTCACATTGCCGTCGGATTTCTGATCGCTCTGGCGGCCTTCTCTGGAAAACTATTCGGCTTCATATTAACCGTCCCCGTCATAGTTACGTACTATTTCATCTACCGAAAAAGATTTGCCGCGCCGTCGGCCCGGACACTTCTGGGAGTGGCGGCCGGTTCATTGCTTTATATCGTTGCCTTTTATGGCGGTGATTATCAAACCATGCTGTCGTACTATCGCGAGCAAACAACCGGGATGTACGGCACGCCGACGGGATTTACATCTCTGTATGGCTTTTTCATGAATTTGATAACCTATGGCGGCGAATCGGGCTTTTTCCGGCTATCGCCGTTTTTTATTACACTGGGAGCTCTTGGCTCAATTTTGCTTTTGCTCCGGCATGCGGAATACGGCAAATTCCGCGAAGAAAATATCCCTGCCGTATTCATGCTTTCATGGCTTCTGATGGGCATCCTTTTGCTCTCACCGTTTACATACCGGCCATTGCGATACACTCTTTTTCTGTTTATACCGCTGTCGGCCATTGGCGCCAGCGCCGTTGCGATGCTGTTTGGGAAATTGCGGGTTTCTCCGGAGAAAATCCTTCTCACGACGCCGGTTGTCTTTATAATCATCCTGTATCTTACCATGCAGATAAAAATGACTACCGTTCCCGGCGGTCAGGCACTTGCCGCGGCGGAACGCTTTTTATTCCCGGGCATCCTGATAGCCATGGGCGCGACCGCCGTCTTGTTGTTGGCCCTGTACAAATTCCCCGATCGATACAAATCGATAATAATATCGGCTATTACCATTGTCTTGCTGGCGGCGACCATTATTTTTCAGGGACGGCTGATCTATCGCGGCCTGTCCGAACCGGGACCGTATCTTCGCGATATCGGCCGGGAAGTGGCGCAAATTACCGGACCCGAAGCCGTTCTGACGGGGCCTTATGCTCCGGCCTTCACCATCGATAACAACCTGAAGGCGGTAATTTATGTTTTCGGTCTGCCCGACGTCGAACACGACCTGTTCGATAAATTCCCCATCACCCATCTGGCCGCCGATTACAGCAACTGGCAGGCGGCACTCCGGACGCATCCCTTCCTTGCCGATGCCTTGCGGCTCAATCGCTTTCGCGTCCGCGATGGCACCGTCGATTTGTACCGCGTTCCTAAAGCGAATACGCCGTTGACCGACTTCGAGCGCTTTGTCCGGGATTTCGAGGCGAAAATTTATGATTCCGTTTTGCACTATAACACGGAATTTTGTGAAGCCCACCAGGATAATCTGGCAGGGCAGTTTAACTTAATCATTAACCACCTTACCTTCGGCAAAACGGAGCACGCCCTGAAAGGGCTGGAAACACTGGCGGCTTTATATCCCGATAATTATCGTGCCACCGCCTTTGCGTCCCAATGCTATAAAGTCCTCGCCGGGCAGTTGAACAAACCGGAATATGACACGTTAGGCGAATCCTTTTTCGAGCGATCCCAAAAAATTAATCCGAGCCTGAAACGGGTCCGGTAATCGACTATTCCACTCCTTTATAGTACCAGTGCCACGGCTCCCACCGAATCTGTCCGGCTGAATCAATCGGGAAGCTTTCAACGAAACCGAATTGTGCGGCGTTTGCTTTGAGCCAGCCATAGGCTTTGCTCTTCCCGAATTGACCTTTGTCCCCGACCAGGTCAAAGGCCCGGCCGGTGTGGTGCTCGCTGAATCCGGGAGGAGCGATTCGCTCGGCGACTCGTGTAAAAGCAGTACCGTCGGCCATGTATTTTTTATACAAGCCGGTCTGATAGGCAATCGAACGATAGCCGGACTTGACTTTGAAAAAGATTGAATCAACGGCTGCTTTTCGGGCCATTTTGACAAAGGCCTGTCCGGCCTCTTTTTTGACGTATATGCTAAAACCGTTGGAGCACAAATCCGCTGGCAGACGCATGAAATCACCGGAGCGCGGAATCAGGGCGGTATCGATGGCCCGGTCGCACCACCACGAAGGAACTTCATAAAAAACGGTATCGATTCGCACCTTATGCGGGCAGTCACCGGCGTATGCTAAACCGACCGATAGAAACAATCCAAGTATTAAAATAGTACTTTTCATCAACCGGCGTAATGTAAGCCACTGTTGGTCGAAGTCAAAATATTATTGTCGGAATTTATGGCGGCGGCCGACACTTCGGCGATAAACAGAATGTGATTACCGACCTCGAGCCTGTTTATGACTTTGCAGTCGAGATATCCGGCCGCGCCGTTTAGAATCGGGGAACCGGTTGCCGGAGCGTCCGTAAGAGTAATACCGTCGAGTTTTTTATAACCCGATTCGGCCGGGCCATAGAAAGTCTTGGCAAATTCCTTCTGTCCTTCGGAAATCAGATTGACCGCGAAGACGCCCGCTTCGGTGATCAGTCGTGACGATTGATGTTTATTCTTGACCGCCAGCGCAATCAGCGGCGGTTCGGAACTCACCTGTGTTAGCCAGCTGGCAGTGAAGGCATTACCCGTCTGGCCCCGCCCCATGGTGACGATATAGACTCCGTACTCGAGTTTCTTCAAAACTTTTTCGATATCACGATTCATGGCTTTCTCCTTAGTTTGCCTTATGCATCTTTTTCAATGACGATTTATATCCATAAACCGTGATGGGACTATTATGTTCCTGTGACAAAAACGTCGCCGGTCGCCGGGAATTAACCGACTTCGGATTTCCTGGCGGACAACTCTCGAAAGCGGCATCATTTACGAATATTCATGCGATAAACAATTTCGTTGCTTTTCATTTCGCCTGTTGCGGCAAAGCCGAGGCCGGTGGCCATGTTGATAACCTTCTGATTATCGGGAAGACACGATATGCCAAGAACCCGGCAATTAATCAGTTTATGCCGAACCAATTCGATGACGGCGATGATGGCCCCTTTGGCGTGGCCCAGGCCCTGATGCTTTTTATCTATGATCGCGCCCGATAACCAGTAATCATCGGTGCTGCCCGGATCGTAGATAATCATGATAAAGCCGATCGGCTGGTTTTCGTAGTACACCGCCTTGGGCATATACGTGTACTGCGGGCCGTCGATGCGCAAAAAAGCCCGCGCCAGCGACTCGGCCGCGGATGGACCAAGGTCTTCCTGACCGGGACCGACCTCAAGCCCCAGCACGGCCTTGAAATTATCTTTGGTGATATCGCGTAACGTTATCATGGCCCTTCCCCGAAAATATTATACCTTCAAATATAAATTAGGTTCGAGCGGCCAAAGTGTCAAAGAAAACGTCGTCCCCGGATGGGCAATTGCCGCCCAAAAAAATTCGGCGGGAGAACTTTAGTTCTCCCGCCGGTTACTGCCGATATTCCGGTATTTTGCCTGCGGACGGTGCGGTGTAATGTCGTCGTAAAGCGCAATACTGAAATCATAGAACATCAGGCAGCGAAAATTTTACGCGGCCGGACAGGCCAGTCGCACGCAAGCCACAACCATTTCCGGCGCCTGAAGGAATCGTGCTCCGATATAAAATTTGTTTTACATCTCTTATCTTTGCAGACGGGTATTGTCGAGCAGAACCAATGCAAGTATCCCGCAATCTGTTTATGCGTTTCTATTATATATTATGCCCCCGGAATTGTCAAGTATTGTCAGTGCGGGATCTTTCGTATTCTTGACGGGGGTTACTCAAAGGCCCGGCGGTTCTTTTTCAGACCTTCCAGGCCGGCCCGCGACAGGGGGGTCCCCCCTAACAAGGTATTGAACCGGTCGGGATCCAATTCGTCGATTTTATCCTCGTCAATCAGGGCGATATTTTTGTCCGGCGCCAGCGCGGGCAATTTCCCGGGCTTCTGAAACCGGTTGAAAGGGCAGGCGTCAAGACATATATCACACCCGAAAACCCAGCCGTCCATTCGACCGGCAATCTTTTCGGGAATTTCGGCAGCCTTTGATTCAATCGTCCAGTAGCTAATGCAACGGGTGGCGTCGAGGCGATATGGCTCAAACAGCGCTCCGGTCGGGCAGGCTTCGATACATCGGCGGCAACGGCCGCAGTGATCTATGCCGGGCCGATCATAAGCATCGACATCTTCGGTAATTATAAGACTGCCCAGCAAAAGCCAGCTCCCGAATGTGCGCGAGACAAGGTTGGTATGTTTACCCTGCCAGCCCAGCCCGGCTTTCTGCGCCCAGTATTTATCCATAAATGGGGCGGTATCGACACAGATTCGCCCCCCAAGTCCCGGCGCATGTCCTTTTAAAAATGAGCGCAGTCGCTTGAGCAATTTGCGAAGAATCTGATGATAATCATTCCGCTTTGCATAGCGAGCCACTTTTAAACGCCTCGCGGGTCGGCGCGGCTCATTCTGCCAGTAATTGACGCCGATGACAATTATCGATTTGGCGCCGGGCAGTAATTTGCAGGGGTCGAATCGTTGCGATTGATATTTATGCAAATAGTCCATTTCCCCGGCATAACCCGCGTCCAGCCAGGTCAGAAATTCATCGCGCCGCTCCACCGCAGCGGGTCGGACCAATCCGACCGCGTCGGCGCCCAGTTCGCTCGCAATTTTTTTTATCAGGTTCGCTGAAATCATAAAAACAGGCCCGGCTTGTTATTGGACACCATAATAACATATCCGGGCCTGCTCGGCAATCGCCGGTTTGAATTTATTGGGGACAGTCAAGCGCCGGGCCATTATCATAGATAAACGATATCATGGCCAGAATATCGAGCAGGTTCAAATCACCGCTGTTATTAACGTCGGCCGCCTCCGGTATCGCCGGCGATGGCCCCTGACCATAAATATCATCGATTAAAAATAATATATCGAGCAGATTGACATTGCCATCGCTGTTGGCGTCACCGCATAAAAAACCGCAGACCGGGGCGACCCCGTCGGGGACAATTTTAAAAACTTCGCCGTCGAACAGGTCGCATATGTACAGTTCCCCATGGGCGTCTTCACCGAAGGAAACAATGCCGCCGACGTCCAGGCCGCCGCCGGGAGCAAGTTCGGCACTGCGTTCGGCATACTCCGTTACGGTTATTCCGTCATATAGAAAAGTCCAGATATTACCCGAACAGTAATCGGCAAAGAAATAGGTCCCCTGAAGGTCGGGGATGGCGCACCCGCGATAAACATAGCCGCCGGTCACGGAGCATCCCAGGCTATGGCTGTATTCAGTGACCGGAAATTGATAGGCCGACGGCGCAGAACAATCGGTAGTATTGTATTCGTGGTTGCCTTCATAGCAGCGCCAGCCGTAATTTATACCGCCCGGACCAGAGGCCGGTTCATAGTCAATTTCTTCCCAATCCCCCTGACCGACGTCTCCGATATACATGTCGCCGGTGGCTCGGTCGAAACTGTAACGCCAGGGATTGCGCAAGCCTTTGGCCCAGATTTCACCCAGAACCGAGGGTGAACCACTAAACGGGTTATCGGGCGGTATGGTATAGGGATTGCCGCCGTCAACGTCGATCCTTAGAATTTTGCCCAGCAGGGTGTTGTCGGACTGGGCGCGGTCGCCGGGGTCGCCGCCGGAGCCGCCATCGCCCAGACTGATATACAAATAGCCATCGTTGGGCCCGAACGCCAGCATGCCGCCGTTATGGTTGGAAAAGGGCTGATCGACGAAAAGGATATTGAATTCGCTGGAGACGTCGGCGCTGTCCGGGTCGGATGAGACACGGAAGCGCGATACGCGGGTATCGCCGTTATTGTCCGTGTAGTTAACATAGAAATAGCCGTTGGATGAATATTGCGGGTGAAAAGCCAGCCCCAGAAGACCCTGCTCGTTGCCGATGGAACGAACTATCGCCGAAACATCAAGAAATGGCCGGGATAACACCGTCCCGCCTTTGAGAATTTTAATGCGGCCGTCCTGTTCGACGATAAAAAGCCGCTCGGTATCGCCGGGGGCGGCGCAGACGAAAACCGGGCGGGTCAGACCGTCGGCCACGCGAATTGTCGTAAGAGGCGTGGCGTTGGGTGCGGCCGAAAGACAGGTCGCCAAAAGGACGACAAATACAAACATGAGAAAACCCGCCTTTGCCGCAGTATGGGCCCGATGGAATTTTTCAGCCATGTCAAATTCCGCCTGTGTTTAAAGGTGCACGGTTTGATTATAATGTGGACGTTAAATGTCCATTATATTGGTAATACGGAAAAGACCCGGGATTTTGGAAATAAAAAAACCCGGGGCCCTCCGGGCTCCGGGTTTAATTCGAATTTCAATTCGATTATTTCAAAACCACCATTTTCTTTTTGGCGACATTGTCACCGGCGGCCAATCGATAAAAATATACCCCACTGGCCACCGTGCGCCCGTCACCGTCATCACCGTTCCAGTCGACACTGTGATAACCCGGTTGCATGGGCTGATCGAGCAGAGTGGTCACCTTCTGCCCCAGGATATTGAAAACATCAAGTCGTACATGAGCTTCAATGGGCAAATCGAACCTGATGGTCGTGGTCGGATTGAAAGGATTAGGATAATTCTGGTGCAGGGCGAAGCTTTTTGGCAATAGCTCGCCCAGCTGGCCGGTAAGGTAGGCCTCGGTTCCGATGACGATTTGAGCGCTTTTTATTTCGTTTTTCAGTATAATTTCGCCGCCGTTAACCGGTGAAATATGGTTTTCATCGTCGAAAATCAGCCACGCCTGCATACCGTCGGGAATCTGATCCAGACCGGCAATTTTCAGGACCCGGTTTTCGCCGCCTGAAAATATCAGATTCCAGGTCGCACCGTCGATAAAAGGCGCCCGGTAATCGGCGGTGAAGGCCGGTTTTTCATCCTTAACCCGAAGCGCCAGCATGGGCATGCCCGGCGCCGCCGGTGGCTTGAGCATATCGGTTTGATCAAATCCCGGTTGCGCGGCATGGCGCACTCCGATATAACCGTTATCCACCCCGGAACCATCCGTCAACGTCAGACTTATCGTCCAGTCATATTCCGAAGATGCGGCCAATATATCATTCTGCCTTTGCGGCGGGGCCTTGGTTACCGGAATATAGGGGAAGACCGGCTTTACGCCCGCTGTGGTAACATAGACAAAGAAGCCTTCCCAGGCCGGGATAACAGCGCTATGGTCCCAGGTTCCGTTATTATAATAATAGTGGTTTCCGCCCTGCACGACACCGCTCAAAGCGCCCTGAATCGTGCCGCCGGACTGGTAGAGTATTTGGCTGAACAAAATGTTAAAATCAAAAGGATTGGCCAGTTGATTCCAGCCAAGAGCCAACGTCAATTCCGGCGAATCCGAAATATAATAATCGTGTCCGGCATGATTCGTATTGGGCGTTACCGCAAAGCCAGTGGCATCGATAGTCTTCGAGCCGCGCGCAATCAGCCAGTAGCCGATACCGGGGACAAATTCAGGAATTGTGCCGGATCCTCCGTATTCATAAGTGGCGTCATCGCCATTATCATAACGCCCAAACCGCCACTGTTTGATATTGTAGGCTCCGAGGTCATCGACCAGAACGGTATTGGCGTCGTTGCCGCCTATTACATGCACGGGAACTCCGATAATTTTATATGCGGCATCCGGCAGGGCAGTCGGTTTTTGAAAACTGGTTGCTTCGAGCCTGAAGGCGCTGGCAATGACGCCGCCCTTGCCGATGTAGCTTGTCGATGCCGACAATCCCATCGGCCCGCCGCCGATCGTTCCGACCACTTTGGAAGCCGCCGCTGTGCTGATGCCGCCGCCGCCAACATAATGCAGAGGCCAGACTTTGTAATCGTCGCTTAGCGGCGGTTGAGTCTGTGCGGAAGCCGAGGCAGTCAGCAGGCAGGCGAGCGCGGCCAATAAATATACACCGTATTTTATTGGTCTCATACTATTCCTCCTGCATATTCTGCTTGGCTTCAAGAAGCTCTCTTTGCGCCTTTTCAGCTTCAAGCTGGGCCTTAATTGCTTTTAATTCCAATTCTCTTAAATCGACCTCATAAGCTGTGATTGGTTGCTGGTTTGGGTTAGCCGGATCAAAGGGTATCTCAACCACGCGCGCACTTTGAAAATCATCGGGATTTATGTCAGGTTCAATTGTTGAGATGGTACCATAGCTTGATGGCAAATAAATAAGAACTAATTTGGGATAATAAACATAAGCGTTTCCACCGGTCCAGCCGCGATTTGCATTCAAGTAATATGTTTGTGTTCCGGCCGATGCCACCGAGAATATTCGTTGTGCAACCATGGATCCCCATTGATAGACACCACTGGCCAGCGTTATATCCGCTCCGCCGAATGCCGTAAAATGTTGGCTTCCAGGTGTCGTCGTGGCCAATGCTTCTATACCTAGAATAATATTACCGAAGGCATTGCCGGTCGCCAAACCTCCGATTGCACCATACGCAAAGCCCATGGCCAAAACATATCCGGCGGCTGGGGCATTAATGGAAGCAGACAAAATATTGGTAACACCCGTATTGGCGACCGTCACTCCTGATGTAACTCTCGTTTGAACAAGGCCCGATTCGTCAAGCATCTTCGCGGCGGTTATTGTGGCATCGGCAATATCGGCCGCAACAATAGTGCCGTTAACAATTTTGGCCGAGGTAATGCTATTATCAGGTACCGTTGTGGCCGTATTGGCGTATTCCGATGAGTAGGCATAAGGCGCGGATGTAATCAGTTGCCGCGGGGCAAGGGTTTGACCGCCGACGACCATTTCCATATATAATTTCGGGCCGTCAAAATAGGTTCTGTTCATACTTGTCAGTTCCGTCGTAAAAATACCGTTGGCATCGGGAGATACGTTAACTGTCCACGTTTGAACCGGTGAACCACCCGACAAAGCTTCATAAACTCGAAATGTGACACTGGTGGTATTCACTATCGGGTCCCCGCCCGCCGTGGTCAAGCGACCCTGATAGACAAATGAATTCGGCGCCTGGGCCATTGCCGTTACGGCCAGCACCAGCATCAAAATCGACGTAATAACAATTCCTTTTTTCATCTTACATATCCTTTTAATCAGGTTAATCCTCAAGTTTATCAATTCAGTTTACTTGCCGCTGGGGGGATCGGGAATGCCGGGCAAATCGGCTGTTCCACCGCCGTCATCGCCGCCACCGCCGCCGAGAGCCACCGCCGCGACCGCAATCAAACCGACCCCTCCGGCAATAGCCCACCAGTTGGAATACCAGGCTTTCTTCTTCTTTTCTTCAGTCTTTTTTGGCGGAATAGTAGCTACGGCCGGCTTTTTTTCTTCCGGTTTGGGCTGTTCAACCACGACCGGTATCGGCTCGGTTGGAGCGGGTTCTTCGACCGTCGCTTCCTCGGCCGCTTCGCTGTCGACCCGTTCCTTGGCGCTTTCCATCAAATCCAGAAACTCCCCGGACTTGATATCCAGCTCGCCGCGCCATTCGCGATAGGCTTTGAAGGCCTTGACGAATTCTTCAGTCACCCTGTCGCGCTTTTCGGTGTCGTTTTTGAGCATGGCATAATACACTGAAGCCATCAGGACGTGCGCGTTGGCCTTGTCTTCGATACTTACGTCTGCCCTGGCCAGATAGGCGTTCAGTTCTTCTTCGGCGCATTTGTAGTTGAGCATCTTGAAGCTGGTGCGGGCATGCTCAACCGAAGGTTTATTCGGGTCGAAATCGCAGCCTCCGGACTGGGCAAAAACTAATGACGGCAGCATTGTCCATTGCAAAAAAGCCGTCAGAACGGTCACCGCGACTACCCGAAAAAGAAGGTTTTTTTGTTTCATGCAACCTCCCTGGGTTATGAAGTTAGTTTGAGAAGTTTACTTTTCGGACCAGAATATAATCAGGGGAACCGAGGTTCCTCCCTCTTTGGCTATTCTGGCAAAATCCATTTTACCCGATGCGCCCTTGATTACCAGATGCGGGCCGCCGCCGTAGGGGAAAGTCACGCAGGAGTCGATCTTGTGGGCGTTCGCCTTCGCGCCGGTCGGATAAAGGCTGACGCCAACCTCCCATTCGCCGGCGGCTCGTTTTAGGCCGAAGGCCGGGAAGCTGGTGAAATTGCGCGAGCGCCCGTTCAGCGAAAATTCCAGAGTTTTGCCGTCGGCCGAGGGGAACAGGGCCAGTTGAAAATCAAGCAGGGCGGTTTCGGCAAAGGCATCATCGAGGTTTAAAGTCACTATATTTGTATCTTCGGTCAGATTAACGCGTTTACGATATATCGGGTAATCCCGATGAGTTACTTCGAAATCATGCTGTCCCCGGCTCGTGATGACATACTCGTTCTGGGGCTTAATCAAGCCATCGACTCTCAAGACCGCGTTTTCGCCGGGCGCTATCAGCGCCTTAAAGACCGGGCGCGGGGGAGGGGTCGGTTCGACGCGCGGCTTGGGTTCTTCCACTTTGGCGGCGACATCGACCGGTTTGACAGCCGGTTTGGGCGGAGTCGCCTCCTTTTTTATTTCGGCGGCGATGACGCTCGTGTCTGGGGCGGTTATATCGGATTTGGCCGGAGCAACAGCTTCTTTGGTAGTCGAGATTTCAGCGGGTCGATTGAATAATTCGATAATCTTATCTTTGGCAAAAAAGCCGACTACGCCTAGGACCGCAACCGCTATTACCGGAACCAGCCATTTGGCTTTGGTCGGTTTGGCATAGACGGTGCGTAACTCCATCAGATCCTGGTGCAGAGCCTTGACCGAGGCATAACGCATTTGGGGGTCAGGATGGGTCGCTCTTTTAAGGATTTTAATCAGGTCGTTGGACAATCCCTCGACACTCATGCCGCCCCATTCCCGGATGCTGGGATTGGCCGGGTTACGATACGGCATGCTGTTGGTGACAAAATTAAATAAAGTTACTCCGAGTTCATAAACGTCGCTTAAGAACGGGTCATATTTGGCGTCACCGGTCTGGCGTTCGGGGGCGGCGAATTGCGGGGTAAGCGCCTGGTATGCGGTGCGGGTAGCGGCTTCGCCCACTTCCTTGGCGATACCGAAGTCAATCAGGTAGATATGGCCGTTTTTATCGATAAGAATATTGCCCGGTTTAATATCGCGATGGGCAACACGCTGGCTGTGGGCGAATTCCAGCGCTCCGGTCAAATCGCGGGCCAGGCGCAAAAAATCGGCTTCACCCAGCGGCCCGGATTCCCGAAGCACCTGCGCCCCGTCTTTGCCGTCGATAAACGGCACTACCAGAGCCCCTTCTTCGGGCAAAAAATCAATAACGCGGCAGATATGCGGGTGGTCCAGAAGGCACAGGATTTTGGCTTCCTTGGCGAATTTATCGCGGGATTGGACGCGCTTGAAAAATTTTATGACCAGCCTTTGTTCCGGCAGATTGATATTGAAACCTTCGTAAACCTCGCCGAATCCGCCGCCACCGATATGCTTGGTGACCTTGTACTTGCCACCGATTTGCCAGCCGATAATCCCCAGCGGGTCACGGTTGTTGTCGTTTAAATCGGATTGCTCAAACGTATCGTCGTTCAATGATCAACCTTTCCGGTCTATGCAATTATAAAGGGCATTGCAGTAATTCCGAATTTCGCGCTGTGTTCAATTGTCCTGTGATATTTGGTCCATCCCTTTTTTACCAAAACCGCCTTTGGATACCTCCCTTTAAAGTCGGTTGATTATTATATTCTGCGCGACAGGCTTTGTCAATGTTAAACAAAATCAAAAGGCGGGTCTTTCGACCCGCCTTTAATGTGAATAAAAAATCGAGATTTTCAGGTTTTCACCTAAAAAGTCATCTTCCGGCTGTCGAGCAATACCGTCGGTTCTTCGCCATACAATTCAAGAAAATATGTGCCCGGTGCTACGGCGGCCACGACCGCCTGAATTTCAAAATAACACATGCAATAAACATACCGGTTGGAAACGTTGAATTCAAAAAAGCGCAGGGTGTCGTTGGATTGGCTGATAGCTACCACCAGATCCGCCGCACAATTAAACCAGGCGTCATAGTGGGTCATGGTCAGAACACCGTTATCGTAAATATATTCGACATTCGCGGCAAGCTTGTCCGGGGTTTTCTCGAGACAGCCGCTGTCGTCAAAACTTTGCAACCAGCCTTCTCCTCCGACCGTAATCTCGCCGGAATAAATTTCCTCGCCATAGATATCGAGCACCCGCAGTATATATGAGCCTTCCTCAAGACCATAAAGCGTCGACTTGAGATTGAAATAGCAAATACAATCGGCGGGCATACCGGTATCGGCTTCGGCGGCGATAATCAGACCATCCATTACCGTATAATCGACCACATAGGCCAGGCCGCAGTTGTAGAAGGCATTTATGTGATAAATGGTCAAATCATGACCGACCACCTGAACAAAAACGGAATCATCGTCCGATGAATCTTTTGTCCAGGCGCAGTCCGATTGCTCTTCCGAATGTTGAGGAACCGTCCCGCCGACCACGATGGCCGTGTCAATCCCGACCGTCTGGCCCTGAAGCCCGATCAGAATAACGACATAAGTGCCCGGCATCATGTCATAGATGATCGACTCCAGGTTGAAATAACACAGGCAGTCGCATTCGGGAATAGTGTCAAGCTGCTTGACAATAATCGTGTCGTTGTTAATGCTGTTGGTGGTGGCATAACCCAGACAGCAGTCATAATAGGCGCTGTCGTGGTGAACGTGAATGTCGAAGCCGATCACTTCGACATACATGGTGTCGTCGGCGTAATCTTTTCCTTCAAGACACCCGCTGTGGTAGTTGTCGCACGGCAGGCCGCACCATAAATCGCCGCGCCCGTCATACAAATTCGCGATCAGCCTTAATATGTCGAGCAGGTTGATGTCGCCATCGTTGTTGACGTCGGCCATTTCCTCATTAATCAGCATGCCATTGGGAATATATATGTTTTCAATAATGGCCAGGATGTCCAGCAGGTTGACACCGCCGTCCCGGTTGGCATCGCCGCAAATGTAATTGGGTTGAGAGGAGTACGAGGTGAGGGGAAGGGCAATCAGAATTGCCGCCAAAAGAAAAAAGAACTTTTTCATGATCCCTCCTTGGGATATCCATAAAATTATCGCGCCCGATAATTTGGCGGAGATAGATATAATGGGCGACCTTTTTATCTACTATAAATGTACCGGGTTAACGTGAATCTGTCAAGTTTTTAATCGCCCAATCAGGACAATACCAATCCCGAATCATTCAAAGGTGCAAAGAAACACCTTAGGTGCATAGCATAAAGGGAGGCAGAAACCTCCCTTTATTTATCTTATTCTATCAACTTATGGACAAACGGGGTCGGGGCCGGGCGGGACACCATAAATGTTGTCAATCAGGTATAAAATATCCAGAAGATTGATATCGCCGTCATTATTCATATCGCCCGCCTGCATCACCGGATACGGCTGCGGCCCGTCGCTGTACAAAAAGGCAATCAGGTACAGAATATCGATAAGATTCTTAAACCCGTCGCCATTGGCGTCGCCGCACATGTACTCACAGGCATCGCCGATACCGTCACCATCGCCGTCTTCCTGCAATGGATTATAATTGAACGGGCAGTTATCGTCGATGTCGAGTATCCCGTCGTCATCGTCATCATCGTCACAAACGTCGCCCAGCAGGTCGCCATCGTTGTCGGCTTGGTTGGGGTTATAGTCGTTCGGGCAGTTATCGCAGGCGTCGCCGATCCCGTCGCCGTCAACATCAGCCTGTGACGGATTGGCCAGTCCGGGGCAATTGTCCACGTCGTTGCAGATACCGTCGCCGTCGGGGTCGTTTTCGGGATCATTGGGGCACAGATCACAGACATTGCCGATGCCGTCACCGTCGCTGTCGAGCTGATCGACGTTGGCATCGTTCGGGCAATTATCACAGACGTTGCCGACACCGTCACCGTCGGCGTCAGCCTGATCGGCATTAGGCATATCGGGGCAGTTGTCACAGGCATCGGACAGCCCGTCTCCGTCACTGTCGGCCGGCTCCAGATATTCGAGCGCGATTTCGTTTTCGGTCGTCCCGTCGACCTGATAGGCCGCTTTTTGGCCGCCGTTGGCGATGGCAGAATTGCGGTACTCGGAAAGTACGGATTCATGGAATTGCGACACCTGGATTGCTTCCGACCAGGTAACACCGGCGTTGCAGGTATAGGCTGCATACAGGGCGTCGCCTTTCGTAAACGTGCAGACATATTCCGCTCCGCCGACATGGGCGAGCCGGGGGTGGCATTCGGCTTCAGATGTGGCGGCGACAATCGAGAAACCCTCAAAATCGGTGAAGGCCGGATTAGTGGTGTACCAACAGATAATATCGGTGTCGGTCGGATCCGATGCATTATACGCCGAGCCAACCACCAATATGGTGCTGTCGTAGGCGGCGATATCCGGCTCGACTATGTTCATATCGGGGTCGGTGAAGGCCTTGACGAAATACACGCCGTCTTCGGTCCAGTCCCCGAAATTATGATTTAAAGCAAACAGCTCCCATTGATCGGTGGCATCATTGTAGCGGTCATAGACCGAAAGCGCCCATCCGGCGACACGATCGATTGTGGCGGCGGTCGTGGCACAACCCTCATAGTCTTTATACCAGCTTATATAGGTATAGCCGGTGCTGTTGATTTGATAGAATATTATCGGAATATCATCATAAACCGACGGCGGCGCATTACGGCTGATGACCGCCGAAATAAAACCCCAGTTCCAGGATTGCTGGCCGTCATCGGAAGCGATGTCGGTCATTTTCATATTATAAAATCCGGATTCCGTCCAGACGGCATAACTTCCACTCCACGTCGTGGGCGTGGTCGGGTCGGGGAAACGAAGCAGAACAAAGGTCCCGCCGCCGCCCCATGACAGCGGGGGCAGGAAAGTCCCGTTCATATAAGACCCATAGCCGCGCCAGTCAACGGACGGGTATTTGGCGCCGGCCAGATCGTGATAACAGCACGTTGACCAGTTGGCGCCGTTATCGGTCGAATAATGCCAGAATACATAGCCGGGATAAACCCCGTCAGTATATTCGTAGCCAAAAATAACAGTGTCGTTGAAGGCGTCGCCCAGGGCGGGATGGTATCTGCCGGGAGCAGATGGCTTTTTATTCTCCCATGACGGGAAAAATTCCTGTGGCATGTCGATCAGGGGAGAAGGCGATTGCAATCGCTCTTCAACCAGTGGCGGCTTGGAAGAATGGCTTTCAAAATTATAACTTTTGGCATCCGGGATTTCGCGATCAATTAAAGTTAAATCGTCGGCCATGATGTTAATCGATAAAAGCAACAGACCGGCAAGCAAAATAACGGTATGGCGGGTCATAAGGAAACCTCCGTGTATAAGGGCCTTGTCGCAAAACCATGATGACAGGCAATTATGCGATACATTTATAAGATAAGATTTGGAGCCGGGCTGTCAACGATAATGATTGAAGACTTTGCTGATCGAGTCAATCATAAAAAGCCCGAAGGCATATTGTGACAATGGATTATAAATTTTTTATTGACAATGCCGAATATGAAGATATATTTGCAACATATTTAAGGCCAAACCGTATATTAGAAAAATGCTGATTTAACCCTTAACCGACGCGAGGAAGTTTAATGCTGAAAAGCCAAACTAATTTTCTGCTGACTACGATCATCGTAGGCCTCGGTATCTGCGGCGGTGGAGGGAAATCTGCATTGTGAAAATATTCACAAAGCTTTTGAGCCCGCCGCAACCGGAAAGTTCGGCGGGTTTTTTTATTCCCGTCGACGCGAACCGAAAACGAAATTTGAATGAAAGTTGATTGCCATGACGACGGAATTTTATGAAGATGAAAAAGCCCAGGCCGAGAAGGACATTAAATCCTCCCAGGCCTTCAAGCGGCTGTTGCCGTTTATTGCCCGCCACAAGCGGCGTCTGGCCGCCTGCCTGGCGCTTTTGACGGTCGGGACGCTGCTTTCGATATACTGGCCGATTCTGATAAAGCAGGCGCTTGACGTTGATATAAAAAACAATGACATCCGCGGACTATTAATGACGGTGTTGATGATTGCCGGCATTCAGGCCGCGACATTGGTTATACAATTCATCCAAAGGGTCTGGCTGGAAACGGTCGGGCAGGACATCATGCTGGAGCTCAAGACGCGCCTGTTCGATCATGTCTTGTCACTCGACGTGTCGTTTTTTGACAAGAACCCGGTCGGCCGACTGCTGGCCCGGATTGAGTCGGACACCGAATCGCTCCGAATGCTTTTTACCAACACGGTTGTCCTGCTGGTCGGCGACGTTATCCTGATCACGGGCATATATGCCGTCATGTTTTATTACAGCTGGCGGCTGGCGGCGATTCTGGTGCTGATCGTCCCGATTATTTCCGCGATGGTTTTTGTTTTCGAGCGGAAAACCAGTCCACGGTTTCTGGAAGTCCGTAAGCGCATGGCCGAGGTGACGGCAACGTTGACCGAGTTTCTGCACGGTATGTCGATCGTCCAGATTTTCCACCGCGGTCAGTATGCCCGGGACCGGATCAATACGGCCAACGAAAGAAAATTCACCGAGGACGTTTTTGTCAATACGGCCGTGATACTGTTTTTCAATACGGTGTTCTTTCTGCAGTATGTTATGATCGGGCTGGTACTGTTTTTCGGGGCCTTGTGGATCAGCCAGGGACTGCTTACGGTCGGGACGATCAGCATGTTTATCATTCTGATCTGGCGCTCGTTTGATCCGATCTGGCGGGCTTCGGAACAGTTGGCGAATATCCAGAAAGCCATCGCCGGGGCCAAGCGGATTTTTGCGCTCTTGAGCGAAAAATCCAGTCTGCCCGACCCGGTGCATCCGGTGGCCTGGCCGCGACTGGAAAGCTCGATTCGTTTCGAGAACGTCTGGTTTTCGTACACCGGTGACGACAACTATGCTCTTAAAGCCGCTACTTTCGAAGTTCCCAGAGGGCAACGGCTGGCGCTGGTCGGCATGACCGGCGGCGGCAAGACGACCGTTATATCACTTTTACTGCGCATGTATGACCCGCAGAAAGGGCGGATACTGGTGGACGGCATCGATATACGCGATATATCCAAAACCGAACTGCGGCGGCGGTTCGCGCTGGTATTGCAGGATATATTCCTCTTTCCCGGGGACATCCGGTCGAACATCTCACTTGACGCCGACGACGTCACCGAAGAGCAGATAGTCGGCGCCGCGCAGACGGTTGCGGCCGACCGGTTTATTGGCCGTCTGCCGCAGATGTATAAGACCGAAGTGTCCGAAAAGGGCGCCAATTTCAGTCGGGGGGAAAGACAGCTTTTGTCGTTCGCCCGGGCGCTCGTGGTCAACCCCGACGTGTTACTTTTGGACGAGGCCACCAGTTCGGTCGATCCCGAGACGGAACGGACCATCCAGGAATCGCTGAAACGTTTGATGGAGGGCCGCACGTCGATAATAATCGCGCATCGCCTGTCAACCATTCTGGATGTGGATCAGATTCTGGTGATCAGGCGGGGCGAGATAATAGAACGAGGAACACATATAGAACTTATTTTGCAGAACGGCTATTATTCAAAGCTGTTTCATCTGCAGTTTAAGAATAGAAACGGGGTGGTAACCCATGCTGGATAAAATAAAATGGTTCTGGAGATATTACCGGCGCTATCGTTATGTGCTTGCCGTGCTGATATTGTTGACCCCGCTTCAGGCGGCCTTCCAGGTTACCATACCGCGCCTGATTGAATTCATGATCGATTTTGTCAAAACCGGGGAACTGGCCAATAGTGTCGCTATCCGGTTGAATGAAATCGGCGCCGGGCTGGGTCTGACAACGGCGGCGACCTTCATGCTGGCGCTGATCATGATCGGCTTTATCGCCAGTTTCCTGTACGCCTTCGTCCAGGGACACCGGGCGTGGATGAACCTCCGGCTGGAATGGTTATTCCGTCAGGAGGCCTTCAACGATATTACAGGCAAGGGACCGGATTTCTTCAATCGCTTTCGAACCGGTGATTTGGTTACACGGTTGACCGATGACGTGGCCGAAAAGCTGTCGTGGTTTGCCTGTTCCGGGATATTCCGGGCCTATGAAGCCCTTATGATGGTTACCTTTTCGCTGGCCATGATGATGAGCATCGACCCCAAGCTGACGCTGTTTTCGGCCGGGCCGCTGCCGATACTGATAATCATCTTCTTTAAAAGCGCTTCGGTGCTGGAGAAACGTTATGACTATCTGCAGGGCCGCATCTCGCGCTTCAACGACGTCATGGAAGCCTGCTTTTCAGGGATACGCGTGGTCAAGGCCTATGCCCGCGAAGATAAACAAAAAGCGGAATTCGACACGGCCGCCAAAAACCGCCGCAAGGCCGAGATCTCATCGATCAAGGCCACGACTATAGTCGAATCGATGTACATGTACATCTGGCAGTTCAGCATCATTATCGTGCTGCTGGCGGGCGGGTATATGGTCATCACCAGCGGGCTGTCGCTGGGCAAGCTGGTAGCTTTCATATATTACGTGGTTTACATGGTTTTCCCGATGTTCGACATCGGGCAATTCCTGGTGAAATCACGGCAATCGGCGGTTTCAATTGAACGATTGAAGGCGCTGGCCGATGTCCCGCCGATGGTCGAGGATTCCGGGAATGTCACCCTCAACGGGGATCGTCCGGGTCATATCCGTTTCGAAAACGTTGAATTCAAGTTCCCTGAATCCGAGCGCAAGATTATCGACCGGATTTCAATGGATATCACCCCCGGGCAGACGGTGGCACTGGTCGGCAAAGTCGGTTCCGGCAAAAGCTGGCTGACCAACATGATTCCGCGACTGGTCAACCCGACCGGAGGGAATATCCGCCTGGATGGCCGCGATTTGCGGGAGTTTTCGCTGGCTGATTTACGCCGGATAATCGGTTATGTCCCGCAGGAGCCGACACTGTTCAGCGATACGGTTAAAAACAACATCCTCTTCGGACGGACCGATATTTCCGAGGAGGTGCTCAATTGGGCCGTCGATGTGGCGCAGCTTAGAGATGAAATCGCGACTTTTCCCAAGGGATTGGACACGCCGATCGGGACACGAGGGATGTCCATTTCCGGCGGCCAGAAACAGCGGCTGTCGCTGGCCCGTGCCCTGGCCGGAAAACCGCGCATCCTGATTCTGGATGATTGCACCTCGGCGCTGGATTCGCGTACCGAGGATGCCTTATGGAATCGTCTGCACGAAGTGATGCCCGATATGTCGGCGATACTGATCACGCATCGCCCGGATACCCTGCGCATGGCTGACCGGATATTCGTTCTCGATGGCGGTCACCTGGTGGAATCGGGAACCCACGATGAGTTGATTCAATCGGGTGGGCAGTACGCCCGGATTTATCGACGTTACGAATTGACCGAGCAGGTCAGCGGATAAAACGGCCCCAAAAGCCGTGGGGGACAAGCTTTCCAGCTTGTCCCCCTTTTTGCGTTTAATGGGCTGGCATTTAAACGCAAAGGTTGATTTTTTATACCGCGGTCGGGCCAAAAGGCCTATGCGCGGTACATCCGGGAGTCGTCAACCGCACGCCGGCGGCGGTCCGGGTGGATCGCCATACAGATGGTCTATCATATTCAGGATATGCAGAAGGTTCAGGCTACCCTGGCTGAAATCAATTGCCTGTCCCTGCACCGGGTCCTGACCGGCAGAATTTACATACAGCTGTTCAATCATGGCAAGAATATCAAGAAGATTAAGGCGGCCATCATAGTTGAAGTCACCGCACAGGAAACCATCGTTGGTGATATGCATTGTGACGGGGATAATCAGGTCCGGTATGGGATTTTCTTCAATGGGATTATGAATATATATATCAATCGTGTCTTGATAATCCCGACATTCCAGGTTGGCCGGGGAAATAAAAAGAAGCAGCCATCCGGGGGCAATAAAGGCCGTGTCACTATAGACGATGGAAATCCAGTCGCTTCCTTCGAGGCCGGTCGGCCAAAATTCAAGAGTATCGCCATGAACTTCTTCGATGCTAACGGCGATATAGAAACTCGAATCTGCCGGGGTCCGGTAGAAATCAATCGAAGACGGACTGGCGAATAGTTTGGGCGGTATTGTTTCGACGACGTTCAGACGAACCGGCACTTTAACCGTCTCCCAGCGGGCTTGTTCAAAAACGTCATCGATATATACCGTGTCGTTGTACTGCCCGACGTTCAGATTCGCGGCATTCAATCCGTATCGCACGAAATGAGGCGTAAGATATTCCGCATTGCCGGAGTCAATGACGGTCAGCCAGGCTTCAATATTGGAAAGTTGGAACTCGACTTGCCTGTTATAGGCGTCATATACGACGAAACCGGCCAGGTCTTCATGTCCGATAATTACGGTTTTGTCTATTTCTTCGGGAAAAACCCTGATGTCGATATTACCCGGCGATTCATTGATTGTCATAACGACCGGCAGTTTGACCGGTTCGAACGACGGCGGTTCGTCGGCGCTTGTTATTATAAGCGTGTCCACATAGATTCCGGGGGATAAGGAAGCGATTACGGTGAACTCAACCGAATCGGGAGTCGTGTAAACCTGCGGTCCTCCGACAAGAGCCAGCCATGGACTGGCAAACATAAACGACGCCGTAAACAGATACGCATCATGCAATCGGTCATACACCAGCAATGCACAACTCCGGGATTCGTTTTCGTACAGGGAAATTCCGAAGTATGCCGGATGAACGCTGATAAAGGCTTGATCGGGAGCGAGATCAAGAGCTATCGGGACGAATACCGGCGCTTCCCAAACCGAATCATACGGACTATAAATCTCAATGGAGTCGGTATAAAAGCCGGGCTCGATATCGGCCGTATTGATTGTGAAATAAACAACGCCGGGGGTTTCAGGAATGACCGCGTAGGCGGGGTCAAACTCAATTATGCTTGCCTCATGCACGGTGCGATACATGAAAGGTTCGATCATACCATGACTTTCCATAACCACCAGCGAATCCGCGATTATGTCACTCTGGCGGGCCACGAATCGGAAATAGCTTGGGGCAGTGTAAACATCCGGAAGATTATAACCGACCGATATCGTAACGGGCACTTTGACTTCAAAATACGGCGAACCATCGTCAAGCGGGTTATAAATGAGGATAGAGTCGATATAAAGTCCCGTATCAAGACCTTCAGTGTCGATCTTGAAAAGGATGGTATCGGGCATGGTGCCGCTTTCGGAGTCGCCCTGGAATTGAAGCCATGAAGAATTATTGATTAATTCGGCCCGATAGGGTAATTCATAGCCTCTGTTTTCATATACGAATAGCGAAATATTCTCAACCGACTCGCCCGGCGACAAATCAAGATTAAAAAAGCGGGGGATGGTACTGACATACGCCTGGGACGGATAACCCCCCTGGATCATGGTGACGATTACACGAGCCATGCCAACATCGCCATCGGCCTGTATCCGGATCGTGTCCTCATGCGTCCCCGGTTCCACCATGTCGAAAAAGACCAGATAGTTGACCGAATCGGGCGTTATCAGCGGAGAATTGAGGATGGTGTCCGGTTGAAGCCAATCGGTGGCGTTCCATACCCAAAAACTGACCGGATCGCCAAGGCTGTCATTTACCCAAAAAGACAACGCGGCCGGACCGCCGTCCGGGTAATCATCGCTGTTGACCGTAATCGCATCCGGTATGGCGGTTAGTTGATTGGTGTAGGCATAAATACTGGCGGATAGAAGCGTGGATATCCCGATTGCAATAAAAAACAAATACGCCAAAGCATGGGATTTAGTACGGTTGACCATAACAGTCACCTCCGTTAAAGAATTAAAGCCTTTAAATCCCTTAGCTTTTGTGCGATATATAAAACCTGCTTTATATAGTCGGCCGATAGATTCACGAAGCGGAGCCGAATTAATTCACTGCAAAAACTAATATAGTCACAGTATGGATATTTGTCAAGCAAAAAATGTCGTTCTACAAGTTCTTACCTAATCACGAGGTCATCTAAGTTCTGACAATTCCCATTATCTTGTCGATTAGCCCGAGCACGTCGAGAAGGTCAAAGCGATTATCATGGTTATAATCGCCACCCGGACGAATCGGAAGCGCCGAAGAATTAGTATTGTAAATATTTGTTATCAGGAATACGACGTCGAGCATATTGACCCGGCCGTCGCCGTTGGCATCGCCGGACCCTTCGCCCCGAAGATAAACCCAGCCGTTCACCCAGATTTCGCATTTACCGGGCAATACGCAATGGATATGGTAACGATGCTGGGTACTGTCGTACACGAGTCCGTAGCCTCTGATAAAGTCTCGCCGGTCGATTTCAAGCTTCATAACGGGGCCGATAAAACCTTCCATTTCGGCAATGATTTCATAAGACAGCGGTTCCATTATTGTATTGACCCGCATGCTGGCGGGTTCAATATCCTCGACACTATATGGGGCAATATTCCCGAAATATATGGTATTGGTCGGATCGCCGAACATCCAGGCATCCATGACAAATGTCGGGTCCGGCTGCATGATGGCCAGTGGCTGTCCGAATGTCGCCGGGACAACAAAAAGGAACACTAAAAAGAATGTGATTAGCAGCCTTTGAATATTATTGGTGTTTCCGGTCATAGCCACCTCCCTTTAGAACACGTTTAAATTTCAATAATGACGCCGTTGCCCAATGGCAGTAATCAAAATCGACATGTAATTCGGTCCCAAACTTCCGGCGGGTACATATATCAAAAAATAACGTCAAAAAAAAGCGCCGTCAAGATAAATGACGACGCTTTATGCTCATTTTTTATGGGCACTGCGGTTCGGGGCCGGGCGGCTGGTCATACAGGTATGATATAAGTGCCAGAACGTCAATTAAATTGATATTGCCATCGGCATTAACATCACCGGCTTCGGGCGGTTCCGGAGCCGGACCGGCCGGACTATCATACAGATGTGAAATTACATATAATATATCGAGCAAATTGACGGCTTCGTCATTATTGACATCCCCGCAGATAAATTGAATCAATGGCATAACCGTCAGTTCCACCAAAATTGTTATTGGATTCTTGGCGGGGTCGGGATCATTGCTGGAGATGTCCACCTGTGCGTTATAGATGCCTTTATCCAAACCGGTCGTCAGGATTTTAATCTCAACCGTGTCGGCCGCGCCGGGCAGGATTTGTCCGTAAGATTTGATCGACGACAGCCATTCGACCCCGGTATCCTTCAGGTCGGCCGGTTCAGAAAGGCAGCTCTTTCCCGGCACCGATGAAGCAGATAACTCGTAATAGAGACGGCCATCACCCGCATTGGATATGACAAGTTGTTCGGAAGCCGAATCGCCCTGGAGCAGAACCTGATTGATGGCAATCGGCTGGACATTGATGGCGGGTGCGAAATCGATGCCGATATCATCGACAAACCAGTCATCATAATTTCCGGCGGTAGCGGTATTGCGAATCCGTAAACGGAAGGCGGCATGATAGGCCTCGGGCGGCAGAATCATATGACCATGAGAAAACTCGGTGGTGCCTGTCCCATCTCCCATATAAGTTTGCAGATTACTCCAGCCGCCTGACGAATTCTTGTATTCGAAATATAGATTGTCTCCGATATCGGGCGGATCGGCGTTCCCGCCGGGCTGGTAGAAAAACGATACCTGGACGTCAGCAAGGCCCCGCAAATCCATAACCTGCGTTATGACCGTGTCGGCCCCGCCGGGTATGCCATCAAAATTAAGGCTATACGGCGATGAGGGTTCGTTGAAACCACCATCATTAATGGCCGCCCCTGATGATCTATAGAGCCATTTGTCGAGGTCAAAAAACGTCGCTGGGAAAGTGTCATAGAACGGCAGAGCAATGGGCTGTCCTTCAGAAATTGCCTTCAGGTTGACGGCATCGGAAATCGAATTATCGGCCACCGACGTAGCCGTGATTTCCGCCAGGTCTAAATCACCATAGGCCGTACCCTGAACTTCAATCGCCGCCTTAAAATTAAACGTGTTGCCGTGCGGGATAAGTCCGGAAGTGCTTATCTGCATTGTCCCCGTTTGATCCCAGATCGAAACCGGCCATAATCCGGAAGTAACCTGTAAACTGTATGAATCATCATAAGCGCCGTCGTTGGTGAGCGTCAGGTCAAACCAGGCCGTATCCAGCTTAATCGCGTAACCGGAATCAATAGCCGCGTTCAGGCTCACTCCGAAATTGAGGACATTGAATGAATATGTTACGGTCGTGTCGGCCGATCCGGCGGTATTAATGGCATAGAGGTAATAATTTATGCCGGTTCCGGGTGACTGGGCCGGAATATAACCACGATATTCATCGGGTTGCCCGGTCGCCAAAAGCGTATCCTTATACCAAATGGTCGCGATCCGGTAATACAACAACAGAGAATCGGCCACCAGCGGATGGCTGCTTGTGATAACGGCGTTAACGGCATAATCGTTGAGAGTATCGGCCGTATTGGCCAGTGGCGTATGCGCGATTGCGATGGTGCTGGAGGGATCAAAGCCGTCAAGAATTGTGGTAGAAGTGTTGTCCGGGTCGAGCCAGTCGCGCAGACGGTTTGAGGATGATCCGCCACCTGTCCAAGACAATGAAAATTTGCCATACCAGTCGGCCGAAATATTGTCGCATGAGGCATAGCCCCCGTGAAGTTGACCGACAATTCGGTGATTCTGGTCGAAAAGGGGCGACCCCGAAGAACCACCCTCGGTGGTGCCGTCTTCCCAATTGCCTACCCGCCAATGAGTCGTCCCGCTGGTGGACAGGTAGTTGGCCGACGTCACGGCGTTGTAATCGAACGAAATTTTCTTGATATCGCCGCTGGGATGATGGATGCCGGTCGAGGAGGTCGAGGCCACGTTGACGGCCGACCACCCGGCGTAATATACGTTGTATGAGGGAGGAGGAGTTTCATCCAGTTCCAGCAGGCAGAAGTCGGAGGTGGAATAGTTCGCGCGCAGAGTTGAACCCTGCACAGTCATATAGGTCGGACCGTTGATATTAGCGCAGGTGGGACTTTCATAATTGAACATGAAAATCCAAGTGTCCGAACCGGGCAAACAATGATTGGCGGTCAAAAAGTATGGTGTCTGGTCCTGGCGAACATTGTTGACCAGGGCCCCGGAACATATACGTGAGCCCCCGGCCGTTAGAATCATGGCCACAGCCCGTTTTTCCAACTGCCACGGTTCGCCTTCGGGGCAGTTGACATTATTATTGCACGATCCGGAACTGCCGAAACCCATGGCTTCTTTTACGACGTCGCGATTAAACAGGTCGCGATAGGCATGGACGACCGATGATATGGCTATTATCCCCCGGCCGGCCACTTCTTTCGGCTCATAATATTCCAGTATGCTGATATCACCCTTGACCGGAGCGGTTGCAAAACGTTCGTGCTCCTTGTTATTATCCGAAGTAAAGGCCCCGATCACATGAGAGCCATCGGCATTGTAAATAAACAGCCGGGCGCCTTCGGGAAGATAGTATCGTTCATAAATAAGGTTTAGCGAATATGCCCCCGGCGAAGAAATCTTGAGTCGCCATAAACGGTCGCCGTTGGACAGAATCTCCCAGGTCCCGGAGTTGTCGAGCGTGTAATCGACATCCATCGGGGCACCGAAACGATATGGAATATCTTTAAAGGAGTCGAGAGAATCCTGGGTTTTATAAGCGGCGACATCAACAGCCGGCATTCGCTTTTCCTCTATGGCCATTGCCGTGGTGGCAAGCACATTCTCAAAACTGTACGGTTGGCCGCCCTTGCTCACCTGGGCGATACCGCTGCCGGATAGAATAAGCAGGCCGAGGCAGCACCATGCGATTGTCTTCAGCATCTTCATTTAATTTTCCCTGTTCCTATTTAATACGCCATTTTTCTCGTGCCATTTTCCAATTATCGGAAAATTTGCCCATCTCTTGCCTTATAAGGTTAACTCGACCGGAGTTTATGCCGATTCAAAACGTCCTGTCAGCCTTCGCAAATCGGCTCCGGCCCCGGCGGGCTGCCATAAATATAATCTATTAAATAAAGTATATCTATCAGGTTTACGTTTCCGTCACCGCTGGCGTCGCCCGAAACCATCGGCTCTGGCTGCGGTCCGGCCGGGATGCCATATAGGAAATCTATTATGTACAGGATATCAATCAAATTAACAGAACCGTCATCGGTAACATCACCGCAGGAATATGCCGGCCCATCGACTACCGCAACCGGAACGATTGGACAATAATCGCTCCACTGATTTTGGACGTCGCGGGCACGCACACGATAGAAATAATCTCCGGGGGTTTTGCTCGAAAATGTATATGTCGTATCGGTCGCGGCAAAATCGGTTTTGGTCGCAAAACCCATGACCGGATATATATCATCGATATAGAAACCTTCTTCATTCAGATAGGCATCCGTATAGTATGAAACGCGTATCCATATATCCTGGCCGACATAAGTGCCAAGACCGAAGCGTCCTTCCGCCCAGCCCGAGGAGAACCCGGTGATGCCGTTGCCCCGGTTATTGCTGTGGGGATTATAATCGGTCGTGATATTACCCGGAAGGGGAGCAAAATTAATGCTGTCGGTGGAGACTTCCACATAACCGTAATCCCAGTCTTCTTCGATGGCATACCAGATTCGCAGTTTGAGAGTATCATTAGGTTGAACCGTGTACGGATTATCGGTCTGAACATAGTACTCACGGTTGTTGCCGGTGCCCGAAAAGAAGCTGGACGGTGCCGAATAACTGCGAGCGGCAGATATTTTGAAACCATAATCGGACCAGCCCTCAAAGCTTTCGGCCGGGTCAGTCAGGGGCTGGAAGTTCTGAAGTTCCTGCAGTTCAAAGGAAACGGCGGGATTGAGTGTATCGGTGTGTGTCCAGTGCAGATTAAAGCCGCTGGAATTGACGGTATTGGCGACATATAGTTCCGGCACAGCCGGAGGTTTCAGAGTGTATATTTTATCGGCAATGCGGGCCAGAAACAGATTGGGCCCGAGATTCTCGGATACCAATTGTGGGATGCGGGACGTGGCGGGCCAGAATCCATCGGCCTGGGAACCAACCTCCATAGTCATGGCAAATATCTTGTCTTTCAATGTCTGTTCACCATAAATCCAATCGTCACTGCTGCCGTTGACCACGTAAAGCTGCCATGACGGTCCGGGGATATAGCCGTTAAATGCATTTACCGTATCTCCGATTTCGGTAAAAATATCATTATCCGGGGTAATCAGGCCGTCCAGATAGCCATAGGGCCACAGCAAAAGATTCGAATAGGAATGATAAAACATCGAAATGACAAAATTCCGGCTGGTAATGAAATCCCGAATTGCCTGCGTTTCCGGTTCGGAAAACGGCCCGGTGCCGCGGTAGGTGTCATCACTGGTGATGGGCGATGAACCCTCGTTGTCGTAGCCCCATTCATAACCGAAGTTACGATTCAAATCAATGCCGTAAGTTCCGTCACCGTTATTGCGGCGGTTTTTCCGCCACATGCCGCCTCCATTAGGCTGAATAACCTGATTATGATAATACCCGTCCGGATTGACACATAAAATGAACCATAGTTCGCGATTATCGATAAGGGCAGTTATTTCAGAATCAATGCCATAATTCGTCAGTAAATGGTCTATAAAATGAAACAACACCAGCGGCGTGATCACCTCGCGGGCATGAATTGCGGCAGTATAGAGGACCTCCGGTTCGTTTTCATCGATATCAGGATTGTCGGAAATCTTAAAAGCCCATATGTTCCGACCCTGAATGGTCTGCCCGATACTGGCGGGTTCGGTGGTAATATCGGGATAATTAAGATGCATTAATGACATTTGTGATTCGATTTCCGATAGTGTCATATAACCACCCATGTCTTTATCCATCAGCCGCGACTGGTAAAAGGCCACAAGATCGTCATGAATAATGTCGATTTTAAGGTCGGAGGCCTGAAGTTTACGCATGGTTTCGTCATCGACAAAAACATCAACGTAATTTTCAAAGGGCTGGTAATCATCCAGCCGGAAAGATTCGAAAAGAATATAATCCGCCTTAGTTTGAAGATGGATTCTGGCTTGAATGACTTTTTCCTGTTCGGAAAAGACCTGCGGACATGAAATAATGAAAATCAGCGCTGCATAGGCAATAGTTCCAAAAATCCTCATTTTGCCTCCCGGGCGGGTAAATTGTAACTCCTGCGATGTAATTGGATACAATATAACAGGTTATCGGATATTTCAAAGACCTTTTTAACGATTTGGTGATACATCAGCAATTTTTTCGCAAAATCTGCCTCTAACATGCGGTTATTTAATGATACGCCATAGTATTGCGGCTTCTTTGCGAACTTGAGGGAATTAAAATCGCGTTTGATGGGCAAATGAATCCAAAAAATCGCCCCGGCGATGCGAGCACGGACATCAGCCGGGGCTTGCTACTCAATCGAGCTCAACGGCCGAATTGAGTCCCCCCTCAAGGGATGAACCCTTTGGAGCAGGGTTCCCTGCTACCGGGAATCTTAAGTTTAAAGTTTTGGTAATCCTTACAGAAATAAATACAATCGAATGCCATGCCATTTTTCAAAGGTTTCTAAAGAATTTTTTACGTTGGCCATCAATGACTTAGGGCCATCAAAAAACAACCCTGCATGGAATCGTGTGAATTTTACAAAATTGGTGGCTAATTTGTCGGGTAAAATTAACCTTTGATGATATTAAGCTCGTTAATCATCTTGTGAAGATTGGCCGGGTCTACCAGCAATTCCCGCGCGGTGGCGCTGACATTATAGTCATTGCGGGCCAGGGCCTGAATGATCACCGTCTTTTTATAATTTTTTATTTTATCGGAAAGTGATTGGCCGTTTGGCTCCATAGTCGGATGTCTTTTTAAATATTTCATTACGTCTTCGCAGGTTATATAAGATGACGGTGTCAGGTCATATAAAGACTGGACAGTGTCAAGTAGCTGGCGGACATTGCCGGGCCAGTCAAAGGCAATCATATAGTCCAGCGCATCGGATTCGAATATTTTGGGAACGCATCCGTTGCGGTTGAAATAATTTTCAGAGAAATAATCAATTAAAAGCGGGATATCCTCGCGTCTGTCTTTTAACGGAGGCAAAGTGATGGTGATGCCGTTTATACGATAAAACAGGTCTTCGCGAAAGATCTCATCGGCCACCATCTGCTGTAAGTCACGATGGGTGGCGCAAATCAGGCGGATATCGGTTTTCTGGATTTCGGGTGATCCCACTTTGTGGAACTCACCGTATTCGATAATTCGCAAAATTTTGGCCTGGGTGGTGATATCAAGGTCGCCGATTTCATCAAGAAAAACGGTTCCGCCGTTGGCATATTCGAAAAGTCCGATGGTATCCGCAATCGCCCCGGTGAAAGAGCCTTTCAAATGTCCGAACAGCTGCGATTCAATCAAATCCGGAGCCTTATGATTGCAATTTAATATGCCCAGATGCGCCGAGCCTCGTCGGCTCGTTTTGTGAATTGCCTTGGCCACCAGCTCTTTGCCACTGCCGGTAGGACCAAGAATAAGAATTTTGCTGTCACTTTGGGCCACCTGTTTAATTAGTCTGTAAACCTTCAGCATGCCTTCCGATTTGCCAACCAATCCGTAGTCCTCAAGGGCGATTTGCCTTATAGTTCCAACATCGGTATGGAGTTTATGATGGATTACGGCGTTTTTGGCAGCGCGACGCAAACGGGCCGGACGTTCGTTTTTGATGATATAGTCAAAGGGTTGGTATTCCTTTTCGATTTCGCCTTCGCTATAGTCTCCGGGATAACCGGTATGAAAAATTATCGGCAATTCGCCGTCCCGTTCGTGAATTTTCCGGGCCGTTTCGAGTCCGTCCATTTTGGCCATGCGGATGTCGAGCACGACGGCATGTATGTCCTTATTTACGTCAAGGATTTCCAGCGCCTGAAAACCCGAAGGGGCGGCCAAAACATCGTAGTCATCGGCGAAAACTTGAGTCAGGGCTTCCATGACCAGAGGATCATCATCAACTATAAGTATACAATCAGACAAATCATTATCCTGCTATATGATTACTGGCTAACAACCAACAGATGAATCACTCATGCCCGGATACTAATATAATGAATTTTGTCCCGCTGTCCAGTTTTGATTCTAAAAAAATGCGGCCGTCATATAACGCCACAATGCGCTTGACGATACTCAATCCGAGGCCGGTCCCGGCGCTGGGGCGAGTGGTGAAGAAAGTATCGAAAACCCGCGCCTTATTTTCTTCCGGTATCCCCGGTCCCGTATCGGCCAGTTCGATACGCACCTGATCGGCATCGACGGCGGCTGTTATATGAACTTCCTTGCGCGGGGAAGATTCCATTGCCTGCAAGCTGTTTAAAAAGAGATTGTTTAGCAGGCTGTAGGCATGGGGCCGATAAATGTTTATGCCGATTTCTTCCGGGACATCGACCCTTATGGTTGCGCCGATACCCTCGACCATGTCTCTGTTGCTGTCGATGATTTCTGCAACGATTTCGGCCAGTGAATTTCTGTCCGTCTTTTTTTCGGCATCGAGCCGCGAATAGATTTTGACCAATTCCACCATGGTCATCGCCCGGTCAATGGCCCTTTCGGCAAGGTCCATCAGCTTCTGCTGCCGGTTTATTGAATCAGACGAATGATCATCCAGACGATTCTTCAACGTATCCAGGGCCGTCCGTGCTGGGTAAAGGGCGTTTAATATTTCATGCGCAACGCCGCCGGCGATGTCCTTGGCCTGCTTGTACTTTTCCGCAGCAATTAATTCTTCCTGGGCCTCTTTTAATTCCGTCAGGGCTTTGTCCAGCCGGTTTCTCTGGTCTTCGATGATTCTATTTTTCCGCCGAAAAGCCGTAAGAATAGCCCAAATTATGGCGGCTATTATGCCCAGAGGAACCGCTCCGGCCAGAAAAGCCAAAAGCGGTTTTCGTGAAAAAATAGTATGCCAGGGAGCCTTAACCAGTTCATAAACATAACTGTCGCTGTTAATGCCCAAAGATACGGTGATTGTAATCTTTTTGCTCGGACGGGATATATGAGTTGCTCGATAACTATATAAATTGAATGGACCCGGTGCCTCTATTTCGGCCAGAGGTCCAAAACGGCCATCGGTCAGGAGGAGTTTGGTTGCCTCAATGGCAATCAATATTTGATTATCTCCACGACCGAGAAAATCCCGGCAATCAAAAACAGAGAACGAGGCCGACCCCAAAATATCTTCTAACATATCCAGATTATGGTCATAAGTGACCATCCGTCTTTGGGATGCGGTGATAAATATCTCCGGAATTCCGTTTGAGTTGTAATCGTAAAGCTGAATCTCGCGAACCATGGACATCCCCGGGATCTCTCTGTTCGCAATCAGTGTTCCTTCAAGATTGTAAAGTTCGAGAAACATCCCATAGGAAACCGATGAGTCAGATGTATCCGTTTGTTTCGGCAATGACCGGGCAACCAAAATATCCAGAGCGTTATCGTGATTAAAGTCATAAACGACCGGGGCAGCCGTGGTAAAAGAGGTTCCGGTTTCCACTTTCCACAATTCATGACCATCCCCGTCCAAAACGATCAGGTAGGAATGGCTGTCATCCATATCTCCGGCGACGGCGGCGTTGCCTTTTGAGGCCACCCCGAATGCCACCAACAAACGACCGTCAGATGGGTTTTCAACGAGGTGAACATTCCGGCAGTTGATAATTCCCGCCATGTCATATCGCCACAAAATATTATCATTTTTCCAATCGAGGCAAACTATGCAACGGGGGTACAAATCATAGCCGGTATCCACAGAAAACAATATATCCTTAAAACCGTCTCCATTGAAATCATGGGCTTTGAGCATTAGTGCATAAGCATCCCAAACTCCCGATTTATCCCGATCGACCCCGCTGATAATGAATTTCTTGAGCAGAACTTTCTTTTCGACGTCAACTATTTCCAGCCAGAGGCTGTCGCCCCTGACATAACAGACCGCGGCTTCTTCAAGATTATCATTATCGAAGTCGGCGATTAATGGCAGAGAAATGTTGTCGGTCGGTATATGATAATGCCAGATGGCGTTGTGGCGTTCAATGTCGGAATAAAATAGGATACTCGACGCGGTTTCATCAAAGGCGCGCCCGCCGATGATTAACATTCCATAATTGCCGTCTTTATTTATCATTATAGGAAACGCGTTGTCGAAACTTTTCGATATCAGCTTATCCCTGATTTCGAACCGATAAGGCAAAATGAGCGGGTCATCGACAGGTTTTAATTCCCGCACTAAAGGGGTGGCCGCATTAAGCGCGCCCGCCAGCGCCAGAAATATTATACCCGATTGGATGAGTGTTTTCATAATCCAAAATGCCATATGATTTTATGCCAATATAAAGGGAATAAGTGAAAAGTCAAGAATACCTGTATGGATGACAAGGCGGAGAATAAGCAATTTGATTCTCCGCCCGAATGACCGATAATTTATTGAACCAACTCTTTCAGTAATTCCTCGACCGCCCGAACCAGTTGTGGATCGCGGCCATTGATAAAATCATCGGGCAGGTTTTCGACATAAATATCCGGCTGGCGGGGATAGAGATCGGTGTCCTCCATGTCGGTCGTGTACGAGCCCGTTGAGGGTCGGCGGATACGGGTACCGTCAATTAGAGCATATGACGATGTTCCGATGACACCTCCGGAAGTAGCCGTCCCGATTATTTTGCCCAGCCCGAGCTTGCGGAAGCCCTCTGCGAATATTTCTGAATTAGAACCGGAATACTCGTTAATCAGAAGCACCATCGGTTTTTCCACGGCCTTGGAGCGCATTTTGTTCTCTGACGTCGCCGGCGTGTTTCGGAAAGAGCGCATGATATACGGCGATTTTATCAACATTCCCAGTAAGTGGACGGCGATATGTCCGCCGCCGTTATCTCTGACGTCGATAATCAGCCCTTCTTTCGCCTCCGCTATCGAGACCAGTTCTACGGTAAAGTCCTCGAGCGAGCCTTCCGACATTTCCGGAATATGAATATAAGCCAGTCGTCCGCCGGAAAATTCGTCAACCATGGCGCGGCGCTCGGCCACCCAATCTTTATACCAGAGTTCACGTTCAGCCATTATGGTTATCGGTTTGACCGGAACCTCCAGTATTTTTCCATGCGGCGTATCGGAAATACCAAGAACAACCCGACGCCCTACGGTTCCGGCCGTCAGGCGGTGCATACTTATTTGCTTTGATAACGCGGTACCATTTATGGTTCGCAGGTACTGACCCGGCTTGATTCCGGCTCGGTTGGCCGGGGAGCCGGAAAAGACACGATCGATTGCGAAATGGCCCTCCCGATCCAACGTGCGATAGTCGATCCAAATGCCGGTGGCCCCGGTTTGAATCAGTTCCGAAGGAGTCGCGCTTTTTCCATAAATCCAGAGGTGTGACGCCCGCAGTTCCCCGAATAATTCGAACATGATATTTTCGAATTCGGTATCGGTTCGGACGTGGTCGAGCAGCGGCCGATATTTTTCGCGGGCGGCTTTCCAGTCGGCACCGTGGAAACTTGCGTCGTAAAAATACTCGTTTAGCATCTGCCATGATTCCAGAAACTTCTGCCGATTGTTGGCCATCAGGTCGATTTCCAGGGGCGCCTTGAAAGTCAGTGCCGTCGTTTTGCCGCCGTCGATGACGCAACTTTTTATGACACCGCCCTCAAGATAGTACAATTTCTTTCCGTCGGAAGATATTGTAAGGTTGCTTTCGGCGGCGTCGGTTTTGGTCAGTTGCTTGAGGTCAGGGTCGTCTTTAACGTTGACCGACCAGATATCCGCTTTACCCAGCAGCGATGAAACGAAGTAAAACTTTTTTCCGTCGGGGCTTAAAACGGGGTGGTTGTCTGAAGCCGACAGCTGAAAGGCCCTTGCCCGGCGGTCCGTGATACGCCCGAAATCGATCTTGACCGGTTCGATTTTGGTAGAATCGCCATCCTTTTTCTCATCGACTTTTTTTCCTTTGTCTTTTCCTTTCTCATCGCTTTTGAACAGACTGTCCAGCGCCGCTTCGAAAAATTCCATCGGTTTGTGCTGCAAATCTATTTTGTATGTGTGCGAGTCATAACGCGACGCCGATGTGAAATACAGAATTTTGCCGTCCGATGAAAACCGCGGGTTGGAGTTCCAGTTACAAAACAACGACAAATTATACGTCTGCCCGTCAAGATTGACGGCGTATATGTCCGATTCCAGCGTCGGCCCGAAGACGGCATAGGCCAGCCATCGGGAATCCGGCGACCAGCCATAGTCAACTGAATTTTCAATGCCGAAATCGCCGAAATTACCCTTTACCCAGGCCGTCTCCGTGTTTTTCTCAAGGTCATAGCGGATGATATCATTGAGTCCCCGATAAAAGGCCAGATATTTCCCATCGGGAGAAACAATTGGCTTTAAGTCATTTTCGGGGGATCGGGTTATCTGCCTTTGTTCGCCGGTGACGGCATTGACCGAAAATATATCGTGATTACCATTGACATCAGAGGCATAATATATCGTCCGCGAATCCTGGCCCCAGGCCGGATATGATTCGCGGGCCGAAGTGAGCGTCAGCGCCCGGCCCTCTTTGGGCTCTTCGGACGGTATGACATAAAGCTCGCCGTGAATAACTGCGGCGATTTTCTTGCCGTCGGGGGACAAGGCGAAATACTCGACGTTATCTTTGAATATTTTTTTCTCGATGACGTTTTTTATATCGTCGCTTTTTATATCAATGGGAATCTCCCGCAGGGATCCACTCCCGGGATTTAAAAGCCAGATTTTAAAATTCTGTTCAAAGACCAGCATGTCGCCCGCCGGGTTGGAATTGAGCCACTGGGCACCATCGTTGTCGAACGACGTTAGTGCGACCGCCTCGCTGCCGTCGCGTGGAATCTTCCATACCTGGGCGAAATTCCCATCACGGTTGGAAACAAAATATATTTCGTTTTTTGCTTCGTTCAGTACCGGCCAGAGGTCATGTCCCGCAAAATCGGTAATCCGTTGCGAGGTGAATGCGGCGCTGTTGCGGTCCAAAATAAAAATGTCGGAATTACGACTACCCCTCAAATCCCGCCGCCACCAGTTCGAATCTCCCGAACCGGTGCAGTACACGAGATAGCGGCCGTCGGATGATATTCTCCCGAAGTGTTCCTTTTCATTCATATATCCGGTAAGCTTGATTGGGGTGCCGCCGTCGGCGGACATTTTATAAATGTCGGCCCAACCCTCGAGGCGTGAGGTGAAAAGAACCGAATCGCCCCCGGCAAACCAGGACGATCCAAGTTCGGTGGCGGATGTGAATGTCAATTGTTCCGGCTGTCCCCCGTCAGTCGGTATGACAAAAACGTCATAGTTGTCGAAGCGGTCGGATGAAAACATGATTTTAGACCCGTCCGGTGAGAAATGCGGCATGATGTCTTCGGCCGGGTGAACCGTCAGGCGAACCGCCGTTCCGCCGCTTGACGGCACCGTCCAGATGTCGCCCATATAAGTGAAGGCGAGGGTTAGTCCGTCGGGTGACAGAGCCGGATACCGAGCGTAACTCACTGTGAAGGCCGGAGATGATTCAATCGTCCCGAGGGATACGATAATTACCAATGCGATGCAAATAACTTTCAAGGGACTCTCCTGGGATATATGATACATTGTTTTTTTCAAAAGCATCAGGTCAGGACTATAATCAGGGCGCCGCTGACGCCGAGGATTATGCCTATTGTTTTACGGTAATTTATGGCCTCTTTGAGAATCAATGCCGCGAAAATGAATAAAAATATGTTACTGGTCTGATTGAGTGCCGCGGCGACCGAAACCGTTGTGTATTTCATCCCGGCCAGCCAGAGGGTATAGGCGACATAAGTCCCGAAAAACGAACCGGCCAGACTATAGAGCCAGCCGTTGCCGGTCAACAGAGTTTTCATGACTCGGATGCGCCCCGGAATTACCGCCAAAACGACGGCCAGAACCATCATCCCGCCGACCAGACGCATTTCGGTCACCCACAGTAGCGGTGAGCTGTCCAAAATGGGCTTGATGATAATAATACCATAGGCCATAACCATATTGGCCAGGGCCGCCAGCAAAACCCCCTGCAATAAAACTCCGCGCGGGATGTCACCGGAGCCCTTGCGGGAGGCGGCCGTGAGAATGGCCGAAATGATCAAAAGGACTCCGAATATTTGAAGAAAAGTCATTTTTTCATGAAGGAAAATCATCGACATACCAATCATAAACGGGCTGTAAAGGCAGGATAAAATAGCCGACAGCCCGGCCCCGACCCGGTTTAAACTCATGAAGAAAAGGGTGTCGGCGATGCCTATTCCCAGCGCGCCGGAAATGAAGATGAGAATATAATTGCGGGCAGAGTTGTCACGAAAAACCTCACCGCCGGAAATCCAGATGGTCGGAGCGATGAGAATAAACGCCAGAAGGTTTTTAAAGACGTTAAGCGCCACAGGGTGGACGGTTTCGCCGCTTTTTTTGAACAGAACCACCGCAAAGGCCCAGATGACAGCCGTAGCCAGAGCAAATAAACGGCCCAGATGATCCATCGATAGTTCCATTGTTGCCCAAGATACTCCCAAAACGGCCATACGGCAAGTGCCCTTTGAATTAACGACGGCAATCAGATAAAATAGTTTTTGTTGAATCCAACCGCTCAAAATGGATTTATTGACGCAGAATCGTTATGAAAAAAGTATGGAAAATAGTACTGGTGATTTCCCTGCTGTGTAATCTGGGGATTATCTATGTGGCTCAAAAGGCGCTGGAATACCGCGGCCACATAAACGAATGGCTGGATAAGTATGTCAACGTGGTCGAGGAATTTTCCGGACGGCAATACTATCGAATTGACAATGAACGCCTTAAAAGCGATACCACCGTGCCGAACCGGGTAGTATTGTTCGGGACTCAATTGATTAGAAACTATGATTTTCAATCGTCTTTTCCTGAATATGAAGTCGTTAACCGGGGCATTCCGGGACAGCGCGCGGCCGGCATGCTTTTGCGGTTTCGCCCGGACGTCATAGACTTAGGCCCGTCGGCCGTAGTTCTGGAAATCAGCTCCTATAATTTACGCGTTCCCCAGTCGCTTGAAGAAATACAGGATTATTTTGTCAGCATGGTTGATCTGGCACGGGAAAATAATATAACCCCGATAGCTTTAACCATGATGCCGATTATGGCCGACAGCGCCTTCGTTTTCGAAAATGATGCTTATAAAATCGCCGACAGCATCGGAGCTTATAATGCCTGGCTGACCGATTATTGCACCCGAAACAAAGTACTTCTGGTCGATGTATATACACCCTTGGTCGATTCCCGGAGTTTTTTCGATTTGCGTTATGCTCGCGACGCCATAAACCCCAACCAGGTGGGTTATGATATTATTGCCAACCAGCTTCGATCAAATCTTGAACAGATATATAGGGCCCGCTGAAATCGAATAATTTTATTCTTGATTCAAGCGCGTACGAAACGTATTTTTTTAAAAATTCATAACAGTCGGACTTATATTTTTTGCATTGCTTGTGAATCCGGGGAGGTCCTTGAATGAAAACAGAGCGCTTTATTATTTTAATAACCGTATTGCTGGTTGTATTTGCCTGGTTAATCGATAGCCTTCTGGATTTTAAGTTCTATAATGACTGCAGTTTCGTGGCCATTGCCTTTACCGATATTCCCGGTCATGAAATTGTCGAGCGGGTTGCGGTAATTTTGGTTATCATCATATTGGGTCTGATAATATCCCGGCAGGTCTATCTTAAAAATAAGGCGCTGGCTCGTCTTGCCCATGTCAATAACGTTTTGGCATCCATCAGGAATATTAATCAGCTAATAACAAGAATAACCGACGATGAAGATGAATTAATCCGTCAGGCCTGTGCCGAATTGACCAGAACCAGGGGTTTTTACACCAGTCTTATATGTCTGACATACGAAGACGGCGCTCTTCTCGATTTCGCCGAATCCGGTTATGGCGATGGGTTTAACGAAGTCAAGAGTTCTCTGGAACAGAATCAACTGCCCGGTTGTATTCAAACGGCCCTGAGAAATGACGGCGTGAATATCATTATGCCCGGTGAAAAGTCGTGCCGGGAATGTCTCGGTCCCGGTCGGTTTGGCGACCGCGCGGCCCTTGCGGTCAGACTGAAACATGGGGACAGGATTTTTGGGGCATTGGTCGTGTCCGGTCCGCCTGAATACATTATGGACCAGAAAGAACGTGGTTTACTATCCGAAATTGCTGCCGATATTTCGCTGGCCTTGAACAGTATCGAGCAACAAAAAGAACATCAACGATACGTCAGGAATCTTGACGTCAGCCGGCAATGGCTTTCAACGACTCTTAAAAGCATCGGTGATGCTGTAATCTGCACCGATGAAAACAGCCTCGTGACCTTTATCAATGCGGTCGCCGAAAAGCTGACCGGTTGGACGGCCGACGAAGCAATGGGGCGACGGCTGCCGGAAGTATTCAAAATTGTCAATCAATTTTCTCGTCAACCGGCCGAAAACCCAGTTGACCGGGTTTTCCGCGAGGGAACTATTGTCGGGTTGGCCAACCATACGGTGTTGATTGCTAAAGACGGCGCCGAGTACCCTATCGAAGACAGTGGTGCCCCGATAAAGAGTGATGAAGGCAAAATTGCGGGAGCGGTGCTGGTTTTCCACGACGTTACCGAACGCCGCAACGCGGAGCTGGAAATACGCCGCCAGCGGGATCTCGCCCGCCAGTATCTCGATCTGGCCGGGACGATTTTTGTAGCGATAGACCGGAATATGCTGGTGACTCTCATAAACAGGAAAGGATGTGAGATTCTTGGCTATAGGGAGGACGAAGTCATCGGTCGCAACTGGTTTGATTTGACCATTCCCTTGGAAATAAGGGAAACCGTTAAAGACGTTTTTAGGCAATTGGTTCGTGGCGAGATAGAACCGGCCGAATATTTTGAAAATGTTGTATTGAGAAAAGATGGCCAGAAAAGAATTATCGCCTGGCATAATTCCGTCATAAGAGATAACGATGGCAATATAACTCATTCTTTGAGTTCCGGCGAAGATATAACCGAGCGCAAGGTGGCTCTGGAAGCCCTGAAAAAATCAGAGAATCAATTCCGGACATTGGTGGAAATAATCCCTCACGGCATAAAAACCGTCGATTTGGATGGCAAAATCACGTTTGCCAACGAGTCTTATCATCGCATTTTCGGATATGAAAACGGCGAACTTCTGGGAACCTCTTTTCTTGAAGTTTCATCCGACCCGAAACAACTGGAGAAAGATAAGGAGTACTTCCGAACCATTCTGCGCACGCAACCGCGGCCGCAATCGATGGTCCGTACCTGCAAAACCAAAAATGGCGACGAAATAACCATTCAGCTTGATTGGACATATCTGTATGACGGAGAGCAGCGGCTTTTGGGATTCGTGGATGTCGTAACCGATATTACCGAACGCATGCGTGCCCGTAATGCTCTTGAGGAGGAAAAGGAAAGACTGGCCGTGACTTTGAGCTCCATCGGCGACGGTGTGATTGCGACGGATATTACCGGCCGAATCGTATTGTGTAACCATGTCGCCGAGGACTTGACCGGATGGAAGTCCGAGGAGGCTGTCGGGCATAAACTCAATGAAGTATTTCATATCATCAATGAGAAAACCCGCGAACGTTGTGAAAATCCGGTCGATAAAGTAATTAAGTACAATACCGCCATTGGACTGGCCAATCATACGGTGCTGATAGCCCGTGATGGAACACAACGGGCCATCGCCGACAGTGGCGCCCCCATTCGCACCAAAACCGGGGCCATTCTGGGAGTCGTGCTGGTTTTCCGCGACGTCACCGAGACCAACCGCCTGCGCGATCTGGCCGAACGGGCCCAGCGTCTGGAAACGGCCGGGAGAATCGCCGGCCAGGTGGCGCATGACTTCAACAACCTGCTGGCCCCGTTAATGGCATATCCTGAATTGATCCGCGATGCCGTTCCGCCGGACAGCCATATTATCGGTTACCTCAACAGCATGGAACGGGCGGCAACCCAGATCGCCGAGATCAACCAGCAACTGCTGACGTTGGGCCGCCGTGGCCATTATAATCAGGAACCTCTCAATATGAACACTATTGTGAGGGATGTGATCAAACAGCACGTGTCCTCGCATGTGGGGATCAAGGTTAGTACTAATCTTGAAGAGGATTTGTTTTTATTTAAAGGCGGGGCGTCTCAGATTTTCCGGGTTGTCTCCAACCTGGTCATAAATGCTCTTGATGCCATGAAAGATACGGGGGGGCTGTTTTTCAGGACAGAAAACTTCTATGTCGATCGTCCCCTGGGCAAAAACAACAATATTCCGACCGGGGAATATGTTAAAATGACGATTGCCGATACCGGGTGCGGCATCCCTCCGGAAGCAGTCCCCAGAATTTTCGACCCATTTTTTACTACCAAATCCAGCGACCGCCGCCGCGGTTCGGGATTGGGTTTGAGCGTGGTGCATGCCGTGGTCGAAGATCATAACGGATATATAGATTTCGAAAGCGAGCCGGGCCAGGGAACGGCTTTTTACCTGTATTTTCCGGTGACCCGCGAAACGATTGAAGAGCCGGAGAAGGAAACCGTCGTCGGCGGGCAGGAGCGGATACTGGTCGTCGATGACGATGAACTTCAGCGCACGGTTTGTCTGACGCTTTTGCGTAATCTCGGTTATGATGCGCAGGCCGTTAAGAGCGGGGAAGCCGCAGTGGAATTTTTCCGGGAAGAACGAGCCGACTTGGTGATTCTCGATATGATAATGACGCCGGGCATCGACGGGACCGAAACCCTGAATCGTATTTTAAAACTGGTCCCGGATCAAAAGGCACTCATAGTTTCCGGTTTTGCCCACAGTGAAAGGATTGAAGAGGCCTTACAGATGGGGGCCGGGGCGTTTGTTCGCAAACCTTTGACCCTGAAATCACTGGCCCATGCGGTTAGGAAGGAACTGGACCGCAAGCAGGAAGTCCGCGTGCAGGTGAAGGATGAGGACTTCGAATAATTGCCTGCCATGATAAGCTCATGAGTAATATAGGCATTGCATAAAACCATTTTCCCCGAAACCTATCTCTTGAGTTTATGTTACAGTTTGTTGAAGCTCGGGTTTCGGGCAGTGATGATTGTTTATATTGCCGTTGACCAGTTATCGATATTGACGTCGGGAATAAACCGACCCTGCCGGGAGAATAAGGCATGACCGATGAAAACAAATCACATATGAACAATAGTGAGACCGAAGAGGATCGCGAATGGTTTGAATCCCTGGATGAACTTTATAGATCCGGAGGTCCACAGCGGGTGCGTGATATTCTGGCCAAGCTCGAAAACCGGGCCGGAAATTATGGAATTTACCCGGTATGCTCCGATACCACTCCCTATATAAATTCCATTCCCGCCGACAAACAGCCGGCCTACCCGGGCAATCGTGAAATCGAGCGGCGGATAAAAAGCATAATACGCTGGAATGCCATGGCCATGGTGGTCAGGGCCAATCGGGCCGACAGCTCCATCGGCGGGCACATTTCAACCTATGCCTCCAGCGCCACATTGTATGAAGTTGCTTTTAATCATTTCTTTCGTGGAAGAACCGATAAACATGACGGCGATATCGTCTATTTTCAGGGTCACGCCGCACCCGGTATCTATGCCCGGGCCTTTGTCGAGGGACGACTGGATGAAGAAAACTTGAAAAATTTCCGACGCGAGATTGTTTCGCAGCACGGCCTGTCGTCTTATCCACATCCCTGGCTGATGCCGGAATTCTGGCAGTTTCCGACCGTGTCGATGGGACTGGGCCCGATCATGTCGATTTACCAGGCCCGCTTCAATAAGTACTTGGTTGATCGCGGCCTGAAATTGCCGTCGGATTCGAAAGTCTGGGCTTTTCTGGGCGACGGTGAACTCGATGAACCCGAATCACTGGGCGCGATCACTCTGGCCTCCCGTGAAAAACTTGACAATCTTATCTTCGTCGTCAACTGCAACCTGCAGAGACTCGACGGCCCGGTCCGCGGCAACGGAAAAATAATTCAGGAACTGGAATCGATTTTCCGGGGCGCCGGGTGGAATGTCATCAAAGTTATCTGGGGTTCGGATTGGGATACCCTTCTGGCCAAAGATACTGACGGCCTTCTGGTGAAGCGCATGGGTGACTGCGTTGACGGGCAGTATCAAAAGTACACGGTCACCGGCGGCGATTATATCCGCAAAAACTTCTTCGGGACCGATCCACGCCTTCTGGATATGGTGAAAAATTATTCTGACGAAAAACTTCAGAAACTCCGTCGCGGCGGTCACGACCCCGAAAAAGTCTATGCGGCATACAAGGCCGCGGTCGAACATAAAGGTGCACCAACCGTTATTCTGGCCAAAACTATCAAAGGCTACGGTCTGGGCGAAGCCGGCGAGGGCAAGAATATTACCCATCAGCAGAAAAAACTCAACGAACAGGAAATGCGCGAATTTCGCAGTCGCTTTGGCATTCCCATTTCTGACAAAGACGTCGCCGACACCCCGTTTTACCGTCCGCCGGAAGACAGTTCCGAACATAAATATATCCGCGAGCGGCGTAACGCCCTGGGCGGGTTTGTCCCGGAGCGCAAAGTCACGGTCGGACCGCTGAAAGTAAAAGCGGGGGATCTTTTTGATGAATACTATGAAGGCACCGGGGAACGTGAGGTTACCACGACTATGGTTCTCGTGCATATCATGTCAAAATTGCTCGATGATGAAAACGTGGGGAAATTTATCGTCCCCATTGTCCCCGATGAAGCGCGCACCTTCGGAATGGAATCGCTTTTCCGCAAGATCGGCATTTATGCCAGTCAGGGACAGAAATACGAACCGGTGGACCGGGAAAGCCTTCTTTATTACAGGGAAGCCAGAGACGGCGTCATACTTGAAGAAGGTATTACCGAGGCCGGGTCGATGTCATCGTTTATAGCCGCTGGAACGGCTTACGCCACGCACGGCATTAACATTATCCCCTTTTTCATTTATTATTCCATGTTCGGGTTTCAGCGCATTGGCGATCTGATCTGGGCGGCGGGGGATATGCAGGCCAAAGGCTTTCTTGTCGGCGGCACCAGTGGACGAACCACTTTGGCCGGAGAAGGTTTGCAGCATCAGGATGGGCAAAGTCACCTGTTTACTCTGGCATTGCCAAATCTCAAGGCCTATGACCCGGCATTCGCTTACGAACTGGCCGTGATTGTGAAAAACGGCCTGCACCGGATGTATGAAAATCAGGAAAACCTGTTTTATTATATCACCGTCATGAATGAATTTTATCGTATGCCGGTTATGCCAGAGGGAGTCGAAAACGGTATTTTGCGGGGGATGTATCGTTATCGGACAACAAACGGTGATTCAAAAGGCTTTATGGCCCACCTGATGGGTAGCGGCGCCATTATGAACGAGGTTATCAAAGCCGCCGATATCCTTGAAAAAGACTACCATATCCCCGCCGAAATCTATTCGGTTACCAGTTATAAAGAACTTTACAGCGATGCTATCGACGCCGAGCGCTGGAATATGCGCCATCCCGGGGAAACGCCCCGGTCGGCATATGTCAGCGAATGCTTGAAAAACGCCAAAGGGGTCTGCGTGGCCGCGACCGATTATGTTAAAGCAATTCCCAATTCTGTCGGCAAGTGGATCCCCGGCCGATTCATCGCTCTGGGCACGGATGGTTATGGACGTTCCGATGGGCGGGCGGCACTTCGGAGTCATTTTGAAGTCGATGCCGCTCATATCGTCATGGCCGCGCTGTATGGTTTGGCTCTTGACGGATTCATCGATAAAGATGTTGCGGGTAAGGCCGCGATCGATTTGAAAATGGACCCGGATAAAATCAACCCTCTTTTTGCATAGGTATATACGTTAATTATGAAACCATACCATATGCACCGCGAACAATTCGTGGAACGCCCGCTTGAAGAAGTCTTTGCCTTTTTTGAAAATCCTCAAAATCTGGCCCGGATAACGCCCGATTCGGTCGGCTTCGAAATCCTGACACCACCACCGATTATCATGAAAGCGGGATTGATTCTCGATTATACCATCAAGGTTTTCGGGATGAGGGTGCACTGGACGACTATGATCACCGATTATGAACCGCCGCACCGCTTCGCCGATGTTCAGCTCAAAGGGCCGTACGAATTCTGGCACCATACGCATTCGTTTGAATCTGCTCCCGGGGGGACACTCATGACCGATGATATTCTTTATTTGATTCCCTACGGACCGCTGGGCAAATTCGCTAACCTCCTGAAAGTGAATCGGCAACTTAAAAATATTTTCGATTACAGGGCCGCCGTGATTAAAGGCATCTTCGATCCCGCCTGAAGTCATTAATTCGTCCGCACCGTTATTAATTCTTTATTTTTGGTCTTATTTTTATTTTCTTGATTAGTAAATGTATGATTGATAAAGACCGGGGAGAATAATATGCAAGCTGTCAACCCCGCTACCGGGGAAATCATTAAGGAGTATCCCGAACATACCGGGGCGCAGGTCGCCGGAATAATCGAAGAAGTGCATCGCGAGTATTTATCCTGGCGACGAACCGATTTTGAACGCCGCCGAACCCTGATGCACAACGCGGCGCACGTCCTCCGTGAAGGTAAAGAAGATTACGCCCGCATGATTTCAACCGAAATGGGTAAAATCATTTCGGAGTCACGGGCCGAAGTCGAAAAATGCGCCTGGGTATGCGAGTATTACGCCGATAATGCCGAAAAATTCCTGGCCGATGAAATAATCCCGACCGATGCCTCGCGCAGTTTTGTGGCGTTTCAGCCACTGGGGGTGATACTGGCGGTCATGCCCTGGAACTTTCCCTTCTGGCAGGTTTTCCGATTTGCCGCCCCCGCCCTGATGGCCGGGAATGCCGGGGTCCTCAAGCACGCCTCCAATGTTCCGGGCTCGGCGCTGGTCATCGAAGAGATTTTCCGCAAAGCCGGTTTCCCGCCCAACCTGTTTCGAACGTTGATGATTTCATCAAGCCTGGTCGATGACGTCATAAAAAACGACCGCATCAAGGCGGTGTCACTCACCGGGAGTGAACCGGCCGGAATGGCCGTGGCCGCAGCGGCTGGCCGTGAAATCAAAAAGACCCTGCTTGAACTCGGCGGCTCGGATCCTTACATCGTTCTCGAAGACGCCGACCTTGCGGCCTGTGTGAAAACCTCGGTGACCGCGCGCATGATCAACGCCGGGCAGAGTTGCATCGCCGCCAAACGTTTTATTGTGGTCGAAAGTATTGTCCGTAAATTCGAGCGAATGCAAAAAGAAATAATGGAATCCCTGAAGGTCGGCGACCCACTGGATGAAAAAAACCAGGTGGGGCCGCTGGCCCGCCCCGATTTGCGCGATGAACTCGAGATTCAGGTGCAAAAATCAATCAAAATGGGGGCGCGGCTATTGTGTGGCGGCAAGAAGATTGCCGGGCCGGGAGCCTTCTATGAACCGACGGTCCTGACCGATGTCAAAAAAGGGATGCCGGTTTACCATGAAGAAACATTCGGGCCGGTGGCGGCCATTATCCCGGTCCGTGATATGGAAGAAGCCATTGAGGTGGCCAATGATTCCGCGTTTGGACTGGGTGGTTCCGTCTGGTCACAGGATCTCGCCAGAGCCGAAGAAGTGGCCCGCCGGGTTGAAACCGGAGCCATGTTTGTGAATGGTTTAACCAAATCCGACCCGCGACTCCCGTTCGGGGGGATAAAGAAATCCGGTTACGGACGGGAGTTGTCGCAATTTGGTATCAGGGAATTTGTCAACATCAAGACTATCTGGATCGCATGAAGGTGAAATAAAAAAGCCCCGTCGAATGGCGGGGCCTTTTTTTTATTCAAAATCGGTTCTATCGCAGTGTCCCACAGGAGCCCTGCCAGCTCGTGCATTCGCACAGTGACGGACCGTCTTCGTATAAATCGGCAATAAGATAAAGAATATCCAACAGGTTGACCGTACAATCACAATTGGCGTCGCCGGAACAAACGGGGTACGGTTTGGGATCCGGACCACTCTCATAAATATCCGCGATTAAGTAAAGAATATCCAGCAGGTTAATTGGGGAATTGCCGTTGGCATTGCCCGGAATACAATCACATACGGGAGGATTATCTTCATCGAAAAAGTCCAAAATGCGCGCCATAATCGAATCGCGCTTGTCGTAGCCACCAAAATCATTGGAAATATCCTCGTACCCCCAGGCAAAAAAGACGACCTTGTAATCGCCCGCGTATGAAACCGCCGAAGTCGGGCCGCCTTCATACTTGAACATAGCCTGCCCGCCATTAAACGGATTAATGGAACTGCCCTTCATGTAATCCTGATGGGCATAACTGGTATAGCGCACACTCAAACCCTCGGCGATTGACCCCGGCAGACCCTCATGCACCAGTCCGAAATAATAGCCTCCGTAGGTGGCGTGCAAGTAATCATTGAGGAAAGAGGGGTCTTCGACGTTGAGTTCCGAAGCAATCATTTGGCCCGTAAGAAACAACTTGCCGCCGCCGTCTAGATATGCCTTCATGGCGGCAATATCGCCCGCCTGCAAAAGATTCGACGAAGTATCGCCGGTAAACCAGATGACAACTTCATAGGCGCTCAACTCACCTGCCGTAGGCGCACCCTGCGACAACTGGGTCCAGGTTCTTGACGGAACACCTGCATTATAGAGGTCGGCATAGAAGATTTCTTCGAAGTTATCGCCACGATCATCATCGACGATTAAAAATCGGGGCATGCCGACTATATGCTCGAATGAATACGTCTGCTCAAATATGCCGCCGTTGGCGGTTATCTCAACAAAAAAGGTGTCAAAGCGGGCATCGGCCGGGTTGGGAATGGTGAATGTAATAGGTTCGCCAAGGTTATTGGTTTTAGCCCCGTTACCAGGAATGCTTGCTTTATATACCGATTGATTTCCGAAAGTAATTTCCGGGTTGGTTGTAGTCATGTTTATTGTGGCGTTAGTGGCGGCCAGCCAGGCGTTTTCAAGGAAGAAATAGAATTCAACGGTCTCACCCGGGTCGAAATTACCATCGGCGTTGGCGTCGTTGAAAACAGACGAATCCAAGACCAGATTGGGTCGCGACCAGGTTACATCCAGATTGGCCGTCATCAGGGAGTCCGAATTGGAAATATTCCAGACGGATACCTGGGTTATAGCTCCGGAATAGCTGCGGCTGTTGGGAACCGTGAGATCGTCAAAAGAGCGAACATTGCTGCTGCCGGGATAAGGGTCGCCGGCGTCACTTGAGCCCGCACCCCATTCCAGGTCGAAATCGCCGTCGGCTTGCTCCAATGCGACATGATAATGGTTGGGGTCATAATTGCCCCATAGGGATTCATCTACGTGGTAAATCAATAGCCCTTCGCCATACAAGGCCAGATCGAAACCGACTTTCTGACGATTTTCCACAAGGAAATACTGATACCCGGAATAAGAACCTCCGGCCCAGAGTTTGTATATAACCGGTTCCGATTGAACCTGCGGGAATTCGACGCCCGTCATATTGCCTAATACCGGAGTGGCCGATGCGAATCCCAGAAATACCCGGCTCCATGCGTCCAAATGCGAAGGTCTCCGCGACCCTCCGTTATAACTGCCGCCAGCCATCAAAGACCAGCGACCCAGGCCGTCGGAAGTCGACGGCGAGCCGTCTATATCATAAAGGTCGGGAAGACCCAATACATGGCCGTATTCATGGCAAAAAACCCCGATGGGCGAAATTGTGGCCGAGGATGCGGATTCTTCCGGTTCCATGGAATAAGCATTCACCCGAACGCCATCGACCCATACGTCGCTGGGCAGGTTCCATTGATGCGAATGTATTTCATTGACGTTGCCGGATTCTTCATAACCGCTTCCGGCATGGACAACAAACAAACCGTCAACATAGCCATCGGATCCGCCAATATTATCGAAAATGGAAAAATCCACGGTGGCGTCGGCGGCCAGGACGGCATCCCGGGTCAGCCCTTGGGCGTTTTGCGGATATGAACCAAAACCCTTCTGGCCGTTGACATAATAGGCATAAGTTTGGGGCATGCGAAACCAGCCATAAACCACACCGCTAATGAAGAAGTTGCCGTAAGAATTTTCCAGATAAAATTCGGTCATGGAACCGGTGGGGTTAAGCCCCTGGGAAAACAAGACCGAATCGAACTGCGACGGAGTGGCTGCTACCGCGCCGCCGGTATATGGATTATCAGAGAAATCCACCAGTAATACCAGAACATGGACCGTATCGACAACGCCATTATCACCCAAAGCCCGGATTTGATTGGCGCGCGTCTGCGCCGGGTTGCTTATGCCCCGGGCACGGTCAAGTATATCCCGGGCGACGTACTCGTCCCATTTGCCCTCGGCAATGAGAGTGGCCTTGACGTCCGGATGCAGACTATGACCAAAAATCGGAGCGCTTGATAAAAGAATTAATAACATGCAAAAGATTGAAAACTTACTGATCACTTTTGAATTCATGGATGCCATTCCTTTAAATTGTTATTCGCCTCTCGGCGCAGTATTATTCAATCTGTAAAACCGGTAAAGGGCTGTGAAGGTTCTAATCAAACAACCTTTCGGTGTGGAAATCTTGGCGGTATACATTATTATATTCGCTTTTTGAAAAATGTCAATTAATCATTGTTGGTCAACATCGTCCAAAACCGTGTCTATTTGCAGTATTGACATTCCGGTCATAAGGTATATATTGACTATACCGGTTTACTTGCCGCCGCTATAATTCGTTTGGCAATAACGGGATATATAATGAAACCTGCGCTATTTACATTATTTATCGGTTTATGGGTGACTTTTTCCACTTCTCTCGCCCAGGATAGCATTTTTTCTGAGCCCAATTTCCATGGCGCCGGATCCTTCCCACGCGATATTGTATCAAAAGATTTCAACAACGATGGACTTCCGGATATCGCCGTTGTCAATTCCGGAGATAATGAAATTATGGTGTTATTGAATACCGGGAATGGCTCGTTCCTTGTTTCAGATATCTGTTCTGCCGGCACATACCCGGTTTCGATCTACGCCGGATTACTCAACGATGATACCTATATCGATCTGGCCTGCGCCAATAATAATAGCAATGACGTTTCAGTATTCTGGGGTTATGGCGATGGGCAATTTGGTAATGCTGTTAGTTATGGTGCGGGGGGAATGCCACGATCTCTCTGTGCGGCCGATTTCGACCGCGATGGCCATATCGACTTGGCCTCGGCCAATACCCAGTCTAATGACGTTTCGATTTTCCATAACCAGGGAGGCGGCGTCTTTTATCCAGCCATAGCTCATTCCGTCGGCGGCAGTCCCACCTCCGTGGTGGCGGCCAATCTTGACCGGACAAGAGGCGAAGACCTTATCCTGGCCAATTATAACCCCGGCATGATTTCGGTGATGTTTAATCACGGCGACGCTTTTTTTGATCCGCCATTGAATCACGCCGCGGGGACGGGGCCATATGCCCTCGCAGCGGGATATATAGACGGTAATAATACCATCGACTTGGCTATTGCCAACTATGACGGTAATTCGGTTTCGATAATACTCAATAACGGCGACAGCACATTTGCTGCGGCTGTCGACTATGAAGTGGGGCAGTGGCCGGCCGATATCTGTCTTCTGGATATCGACTTCGACGGCAATATCGATGTCGTGACAGCCAACAGCCTTTCGGACGATATTACCGTGCTTTTAAATCAGGGCGACGGGACATTTATCTTTGCTGCTACTTATCCCGCCGGAGATTGCCCGGTTGCGATATGTACCGGCGATTTCGACGGTAATCGCGATATTGACCTGGTAGTGGCCAATTTCTGGGATAATAACTTCGCGATTTTCTTTAATCTTACCAATGGCAATTTTATTTGCGGTGACTGCAATGACGACGAGAATGTGAATCTTCTCGATATCCTGTATCTGATCGATAATATCTATGGCGATGGTCCGGAACCGACACCGCCGGAAGCAGGAGATGTCAACTCTGACTATAACTTAAACCTTTTGGATATATTATATCTTATAACCTCGATCTATGGCGATGGGGCAGATCCCGTGTGCCCATAAGCCGGTATTAAAAAATTTTGTCGGCATTATTATGCTTAGCCCAATTTGGGAATTAATATGATATTATTGTACAATAAGTTATGTGTATATAAAATTTGGCAAACGTGAAATAATTCACTTGACAAATTTTGTTATAAATCTTATCATTTTACTAATAATAAGCGTTCATTATATTGAGAATATAAATATGAAGTTTTCAACCAGAGCCCGATATGGACTGCGCATGATGGTCGAATTGGCCCGCGCCAACAGCGGTGACCAGTTGACACATTTAGGCAAGATTGCCCGGATCACGGCTCTTTCCGAAAACTATTTGGCCCAGCTGGCCATGTCGTTGAAGGGGGCCGGATTGTTAATAGGCGTCTCCGGCAAAAATGGCGGTTACCGGTTGGCCCAGCCGGCCGACCGGATTAAAGTATCCGACGTGGTAACCGCTCTGATCGGGCCTATTGGATTGACCGAATGCATTACTCATCCGGACATATGTCTGGCCAGTTGTTTTTGTGAAACCAGGCTGGTTTGGGCGCTGGTCAATCATCGCGTCATGCAGACGCTCGAAGAGTTTACGCTGGCCGATTTGATTGACAAAGGCTGGGCAAGCCGGGTGCGTGCCGAATATCAGGCCGTGCCATATATGAACCCTGACGATGTCATGCGGGACAAAGACGACATATCCGTCCAGGGATGCCCTTAATAAAATTGATGGAAAGTTGATTAAAATATAAAGGAGTTGCAGTGATGCCGGCAGTACAGATTATCACGTACATCTCGCTTATCGTGTCATTTGTCGCCATGCTGTATAAGGCTTACCGTTATGCCACCGCACCCCAGTCGATGCGCTGGGAATTGTACCCGGTTCCGCACGAAAAGGGGCGGGCGGCCTATGGCGGGTCATATCTGGAAGAACTGGACTGGTGGACCAAACCCCGCCACACCGACACCCTCAATGAACTCAAAGAGATGGGCTCGGAAATAATTTTTTTAAAGGGCGTTTTTCATAATAAAAAGACCCTGTGGTACTTCACCTTCCCGTTTCATTTCGGGTTGTATGTAACCATCGGCTGGCTTTTGTTACTGCTCCTGGGAGCCATTCTTCAACTGGTCGGGGTGGAGGTGTCGTCGCCGGCGCGCGGAATAGGCGCGATTGTACACATTGTCACGATTCCGGTTGGTTATATCGGGTTGTTCCTTGCCGGGCTGGGCGCTCTGGGACTCCTCTTCTGGCGGCTGGGCGACAAAGAACAGCGACGGTTCAATGCTCCCATCGATTATTTTAATCTTGTTTTTTTTGTGGTTGTCGTCAGTGTAACGCTTGTCAGCCAGCTTGGATCTGACCCCTCGTTTCAATATACCCGTTCCTATGTGGCTTCCCTGGTTTCGTTCTCGCACGCAACGATACCGAGTGCCCTGTTCGCAGCGGAACTGGTCTTGATATCGTTAATAATTCTTTATATCCCGTTGACCCGGATGTCCCATTTTGTCGCCAAATACTTTTTATACCATGCCGTTCGCTGGAACGATGAGCCTAATCCTAAAGGTAGCAAAATAGAAAAACGCATTATGGAACTTTTGGGGCGACCGGTCGGCTGGTCCGCCGGACATATCCAGACCGGAAAAAGCTGGGGCGAAGTCGTAAAGGAGCCGAAAAATGACTGATAAAGCCATTCGCATCAAGGACCTCGGCAAAAATGTCGATCAACTCTTTGAATTCAAATTCAATGAATTACCCAAACTGCCCTATCCCTACGAGGACTGGGTCGATCCGGACCTGCCAGAAGTTCCCGAAAAAAAACGCATCGGGCTGGATACCTCGCTTGACGGCGTCATGAATGTCAAAGTTCCGATTCCCGAGACGGAAGAAGGCAAGCAGGAAATGGTCGCCAAATTCCTGAATGGCCTCCAGAAGCTCTTGAGCAAGGACAGCAACTGGACCTTTTTAAAACCGTTTATGCTGTCGCTGGATAACTGCGTCAAGTGTAACACCTGTAGCGCGGCCTGTCCGGTGTTCAATGAGAGCGGCCGCGTGGAAATATATCGCCCCCTTTTCCGCTCCGATACCTTACGGCGTATAATTCGAAAATATATCAAACCGGGCGGCAAACTCACTGCCAAATTTACCGGCGCCGATATCGACCTCAACTGGGAGACGGTGGCTCGTCTGGCCCAGATGTCTTATCGCTGCACGCTCTGCCGCCGTTGTGCCCAAACCTGCCCGATGGGGGTCGACAACGGTCTGATTGCCCGCGAAATCCGCAAACTGTTCAGTCAGGAACTGGGCATCGCCCCGCAGGAACTTCATGGCGACGGAACCGTCAAACAACTGGCCACCGGATCTTCTACCGGCATTTCCCCGGTTGCCCTGATGGATATGATGGAATTCGCGGAAGAAGACTTGACCGACCGAACCGGTCTTTCGATTAAGTTCCCGTTCGATAAATCCGGCGCCGACATACTGCTCATCCACAACGCGGGCGAATTTCTCTCCTGGCCGGAAAATGTCGAAGCTTTCGCGGTCATATTCGAAGCGGCCGGTTTAAGCTGGACCATGTCCAGCGACCTGGTCGGTTATGATTCAGTCAACTACGGACTTTTTTATGATGACGCCCAATACGCCCGGGTAACTTTGAAACACGCCGAGATAGCCAAAAAACTCGGTGTCAAAAAGGTCGTCATGGGTGAATGCGGCCACGCCCACAAGGCTGCCATGGCCATCGGCGACCGTATTTGGGTGCAGGAGGTCAATGTCCCGCGCGAGTCCTGTTTTGTCACGCTTGAAGACATCGTCGTCAATAATAGAATCAAATATGACCCGCAGCGCAACAATTTCCCGGTCACGCTTCACGATCCCTGCAACGTTACCCGTTCGATGGGCATTATTATGCCGCAGCGCAATGTCATCAAACGAATCTGCCCTCAGTTTCGGGAAATGACCCCGCACGGCGTTAATAACTATTGCTGTGGCGGCGGCAGCGGGTTTGCCATCATGCAGTCCAATAATTTTCCCAACTGGCGTTCGGCGGTTTCGGGACGGCGCAAATTCCGACAGATTCTGGAAGCCTTCACCCGTGAGGAACTTGACCCGGCGAAAAACAAATATGTCTGCGCCCCCTGCTCCAATTGCAAGGGCCAGATCCGGGATTTGATTACCTATTTCGACGCCTGGGAAAGGATTCATCTGCAGTACGGCGGTCTGGTGGAATTGATCGTCAATTGTATGACCGACGTCAAGGAGGGCTTCATCGAATGGGATGAATTCCATTGATGGAGTCCGAAATTGGGCGAAGGGTCGGTGGACGTGGCATCGACCCTTTTTTATTGTATTTATCGCTGGCAAAATAGCCTTATAAGCCTTAATATATGCCATGCTCTGCTACTTTGTTTCTGACATACACGGTTCGACGGCCCGGTATAACAAGCTGTTTGCCGAAATCGAAAGAGAAAGGCCGCAGGCCGTTTTCTTCGGGGGCGACTTATTGCCCCACCGATATATATCACGAAATGTCGGCCAGGATTTCCTTAAAGATTTTCTCTTGGGCGAGTTCCGGAAATCAAAGGCGAACATGGGCGACAAATACCCCCGCGTCTTTCTCATCATGGGCAATGACGACGTCCGTCAGGCCGAAGCGGTATTCATTGACGCCCAAGAAGAGGGACTCTGGGAATATCTTCATCTCAGGAAATCGGCCCTCGATAAGCACGCCGTTTACGGGTATACCAATGTCACGCCGACCCCGTTTCGGCTTAAGGATTGGGAGCGTTATGACATTGATTTTACGCTTCGGGATGGCTCACTGGCCCCGGAAACGGGAGTTCATACCACTCTGGTGAACATCGATGAAATAAAAACACGAACCATAGCCGATGATTTGCATGATTTGACCGACGATGATGATTTGAGTCAGGCCATTCTGATGATTCACACCCCGCCTTATAAGACTAATCTTGACCGTCTCGGCTGGCCGGGTATTCCGGAAGAAAACAGGCACGTCGGAAGTGTCGCCTTACGACGGCTCATTGAAAAACGTCAGCCGCTGATTGTGCTATGCGGACATATTCATGAATCGCCGGCGGTAACGGGGTCTTGGAAAGATAAAATAGGCGGCACATTGTGCCTTTCCGCCGCCCATGATGGCCCCGAGCTGGCACTGGTTAGATTTGACCCGACCGACCCGGACTCGGCTGTCCGCAAATTACTATAATATTGTCATTGATATTCGGATTTTCTGATAATTTCTATATTCTGCGGTTCGATGGGGTCTTTTCTTCTTTTTCCCCGAACTTTTTGCTTTTTAAACGATTTTATGATATGTTAAAATTGAGTATGTATGCGAAATTCATAGTTTGGGAAAATAACCGCCATTTATAAATACCGGGTTTTTTATGAAAAATAAACTGCGCTTTGATATAGCCGAAAAGCCCATAACCTATGCCGGCTTATACGAAGAATTCGTCTTCGATGACGACCGTCTGATCGAGTTCAATCACCGCCATCGCGACGCTCTGGCCAATTATAACCTGACCCTTGATGCCTGTACGATTATAACCATGAGCCGCGATATCAATAAAAAATCCAACTTAGGTGCCTTAAGGAATAGGAAGTTGCGCCAATCGGTCATTTTGGCGGCGGGATTGTCGGCCATCGCCGTGGGGCTTAACGGTCGTGGCAGTCTTAATAAAATCCCCAAAGATAAACAGACCAAAGACCTGATTAATCAACTTAAGCGGGTTAACGACCGAAACGCCGCCCAGGTTATGTCGGAAGTTTTGCAGTCGACAACGGAAAAGCTCCCGGTCGGAGAAGAAGCGCTGATTGAATCAACCATAACCGAGGGGGCTCGTCCCAAACCGGGCAAGGAACCGGGTGGTAATCCGACCATCGCCGTCGGGGCGGTATTCGGTAAGGAAGACCACCAGGCCCAGTATGGCCTGACCATGCCAACCAATGTTTCATTGTTGTCGATGGGTAGCGATGTTGTCGAAGGGACGACTAAATCGGTTATGGGAATACACTCGTCCATGACGGCCCTTTTTGTCACCGAATCTGGTGTCAAGCGGCATTTGCCGGATATATATGTCCAGCGCTGGGCCAGCGGCGCCTGGTTCGGCGATTTTAATCCCCGCGAAGTTGATGTTCTGGAGGCGGCGAATATTATCGCGAAATCCTACGGACTGAACAATCCCAAAAAACTAAGCGCCTTTTTCCTCGACCGTAACCGGCATTATCCGGCGATGGATCGTCTGAATAAGGCCGGGATTTCGACGCCGTATGACCAGGACGGCGATCTGTTGCCGCTATTTTTATGCGGTCTGTGCGGCATCGTCTTTCCGGATGGACGCAATTTGAATTCCATGATTGGTGAAATAGGCGGCTCGGCCGAATGGGCCATCGGAGTTCTGCCGCTCGTATGGCGCGGCGGACAGGCCATCGGGATGCTCACCAGCCAGTCCAGTTTGACCAACAAAAACCTCACAGCCGAAGAAAAATGGAAGGAGCGCTTTCATTTCACCGAGGAAGAATTCATCATGATTCAGGACGCCCGTTTCGAACGCAAGCCGTACTTCACCATATCCGATATTGTTGAAAACCCGTTTGCCGGCGGCATCAGCGCCTTCGGAGCCATCACCGACAATTGCTTCATTCCGTTTATCAAAGGCGTCGAAGGTGATTTCGAAAATAACCGGGTAATCGTCAATGTTCTGGTCATCAATTCGCTGGGGATGGTGGAATGCTGGCGGCTGGTTTTCAAAGCCAATCAGGGCCTTATCCATTCTATTAGCCTGATGACTTCGCCCAAAGAACGACTTCGGGGTAAGACGGGCAAGGAACTGGAAAAAACCATTGCCAAAATGCTGGCGGACCCGCATGAGCGGCAACGCTTCCGTATATTTTTCAACAACGAATATTATCCGGCTATCATTCCTGTCCGCGACAAAATGGTCCTGCTGCATAAGGCCGTGCACGGTTTGATTAAACGCAAGGCTCTTATGGAATACAATCAGGGTATAATTGACGCCACCGAAAAACTCGCCCATGAATGGTTTATAAATTCGGATTGACCCGGCATTTATCTTGAGAGCGGACTGCAACCGTATTATATTACCTCATCATGGGTAATATTTTGGCCAGAACAAACGATGCAAATCGCAAGCCGATTCTCGCGGCCCTGCTGGCCTTGGCAATTGTATTATTCGGACTACTGTCTTATCATTTTCAATTCGTTCAGGATGACGCCTATATCTCGTTTCGTTACGCAGAAAATTTAATAAATGGCCACGGGCTGGTTTTCAATGTGGGCGAACGGGTGGAGGGATATACCAATTTTCTCTGGATTATCGGACTGGTTGTATTTAAGAAATTAGTCAATTCTAACTATATCCTGACCGCCCGCATTTTCGGATTTGTTTCCGGGGCAGCACTTTTCCTCATCACCATGTTTCTGATTTATCGGCATGACAATGACAAAGCCGTCGTTCATACGATTTATGCCTTTATACTGCTGTTGGCCTGCGCCGCTATACCTTACTGGTCGGTATCGGGACTGGAGACGGCCGCCTTTGCGTTCATGGCACTGGCGGCCATGACGGCCGAGCTGTTTAAGCCGAGATTGACGGCGGTCATGATTGTTGTGGCAACCCTGCTTCGCCCCGATGGGATTGTTATCTTTGTGGTAATTCTCTTGCACCGCCTGCTATCCGACCGGCAAAATGCCCTGAATCTGATAATGGTTTATGTCATTCTATTATTGCCCTTTGCCATATTCAAAGTGCTGTATTACGGGTCACTTCTGCCAAATACATTTTATGCCAAAAGTGGTCTCGGTTGGCCTTATGTCGAAGCAGGCTGGAATTATGCCATGTACTTTTTTAAAACCGTCGGGGTCTATGGTTCAATATTGATTCCAGTAGCTCTGGCCATACCCGCCTTGTGGCGCATATATCGTCCGTTGTATCTGTTCATAATTATTTACAGCCTGTATATCGTGTTGGTCGGCGGCGACGTTCTTAAAGTGTATCGTTTCTTTGTTCCGGTCATCCCGGTTTTGTTTTTACTCTTTATCATTTCGCTGGATTTTGCCCTTGAGAAAGTTATTGACAGATTTGATATGAAAATACGAAGGAAAAGTCTTATCCTGACGCCTTTGGTTTTGATTTTTGCTACGGCTTCGTATCTGCTGGCCGGGAATCACGTCAATACTTTTCTGGCCAATGAACGCGCTTTCACATCCAAGATGCACTTCGCGGCCGATATGATAAAGCGCTATATGGGTCCGTCATTTTCGATCGCCGCCAGTACTATCGGTGTCCTCGGATATGAACTGCCGGGTCACCGGCTGATCGATATGGTGGGCTTAACCGATTCATATATCGCCCGCCACGGAGAGTATATCCCCGGACTGGAATCGACGTGGAAAGAGAGGCGTTATAATTCGCGTTATGTTCTGGAGCAGCAACCCGATGTCATTATATTCTCGACCAACGATAAACCGTCGGCCCCGGCCGAGAGGGCGTTATTTTTGCATTCCGAATTCCGAAAAAATTATGTAGTCAGCGGTTTTCACCGTAACCAGGGCCAGCGCTGGACCAATTTTTTTATGAAGAATGATGACTATGATGCCGATCGGGATAATCTGCTTTCCGAGGCCGGATTCGTGAATATATTACATGATGCATTGACGAAGCTATCTGAAGGGAACCACGAAACGGCCCTGGAACTCTTCGCCGAGGCCGCCGCGAAACTCCCGCCCGATGAATACGCGTTCCTGCATTATTACCGGGGCGAATGTTTATACCGTATGGAGCAATCCGGCCCGGCCCGACAGTTTTTCGAAAGCGCCTTGGCGGCATATCCTGATGATTGCCGCCCCCGCTGGCGGTTGGGACAGCTGGCCGCCCGCGAAGGTGATACCGCCACGGTCAATCGCCTTACCGGTGAAATTAAAAAACTTCAACCCTGGCTGCTTGATTTCAGCCGATAAGCACAGGCAAGTCTGATGGCCTACGGCAAAGAAAATATATTCCAATACCGCCTTAAAACGATTATAGCCGTCATGACAGCCGTGATCATCGCCGGGATTGCCATGGGCATTGTCTGGAGAAATATCGATGTCGGTCGCATGAAAAATCTCGATTATCGTATTTACTCCCAATACATACTGCACCGAACCGAATCTGACCCGGCCGTTTTACTAACCGCAGTGACGGAGCAATTGAAAAAGAATGAGATATTTGTAATCGATCGATGTCAGACCTCCCAAACACAGTGGGAGATACTCGGACACCCCGGACGAATATGGCTGACCTCGGAATTTATCAGCAAAGTAACCGTGGTCGATACCGTGGCCATCGTTGAGGGCAGCGGACAGGGCCCGCAACGGATTCTCGTGGCTTATCTGGGATCGATAGAAACGGGGTCGAAAGAATATATGTTTTTATTCTTCCTGGCCGTTGCGGCCACACTGGCGGTGCTTGTCCGCAAAGAAGCCATCCCTCATATTTATGGCGGCAATCCAAAGCATGAGGATAATCGTCGATGACCAGCCGTTTAAAGCGGATATTCGCCCTTGGGCGTTATGAATCATTTATTTTTATTCTGGCGGTAGCCCTTCGGTTGGCCTTTATGCTGATTATGATTGGCGATATCGGAAGCGACCACCTGATAGATAAGTACCCCGATCCGATCAAATACGTCCGGGCCGGAGATTATATCTTCGGCGGCGATGACGCCGGCAAAATTGATTTGTATCTCGTCGGTCCGGGCTATCCGATATTGCTGGGATTATGCAAAAACCTGATTGGCCCAATCTACTGGCCGGTGATTTTATTTCAAATAATTTTAAGCGGCCTGACCTGCGTTCTTATATTTCGGCTGTCCAAATTGCTGCTCGAAAATGAATACATCTCCGTTGGCGCGGGACTTTTATCGGCGCTGTCATTAACATCCATAACGCTGGCCAATGCCGTGACCTCCGAAACATTATTCGTATTTCTTGCGACTATAACTCTTTATCTATATTTCAAAAGCCTGATGTCTGTGCGGTGGGCGCTGGCTGTTGGGGCCGGCATAGCCGGTGGCCTGGCCGTTCTCACCCGATCCGTGTTCATGTTCTACCCGCTTATGCTTTTTGTCTTTGCCCTGCTATTTCCAGTTATTAACGGGATAGTTACGAGAAAAAGAATGATTCTCAACACCGTTGTCTGTTGTCTGATAATCGTCCTGATTTCCATCGGTTGGGGGTTGAGAAATTACCGGGCGCACGAGACTTTTACAATTTCCGCCACCGGCCTTCTGGCCGCCAAGACATACCTCACGGCCAAAGTTTTGATCGAGGGCGAACAACAGAAACCGGAACGAATGGTGGTGATAAGAGACTCGGTATTCCAGTCGGCTTTGCATGATTTCGAAGCCGGCCATTACCGGGATAACCGGGATGAAAGCATTGATTTTATATATTCAACCTTTAAACGGTTTCCGGATTTGTTCATAAAGCAATACTTGCGAATCGTGATGTACAATGTTACGGCGGTCTCCAGTCTGCAAAACGTGTTACTTCCATCATGGAAAGGCCTTTTCGAAACCCTCGATAATTATTTGCACCGGGGTTATGATAATCCCGCCTATTTTATGCTGTCGTTGGTTGGTTTTGCGATTTTATGGCGCAAAAGCCGCAGGATTGCCGTTATTTTATTATTAAACGTCCTTTATTATGCCTTTTTGTCGGGTGTTACTTTCGGTCAGGGCTCAAGAATTTTCTATCCTGCCACAGTGACTCAAAGCATACTGATAGTTGCGGGAATTATTTTTCTGTTTGACCTGCTGCGTGCTTTAAAAACGCAATTCTTTATCGTCCCAAGAGTAATCCCTAAATCACGCTCAAAGTCTTAACGTGAAGATAAACAAATTTTGCAACTTAGCATTTTAAATTAAGTAATATATTATAATTAGGGTTCCGACAGAATTGTATTTGGATGGAGAACTGCAATCGGCGTCTATATAAATGAAAGAAAAATCGTTATGAAAAAAATCATCATAATTGGTGCGATTATTATTGTCATTTTTGGTGGATATTTCGGGGTCAATGCCTTTTTCACCGTTTCGCAGACAATTCCGACCGCCCTTGTCAGCAAGGGCCGGTTTGTCATTCCTTTGGTTGCCAACGGCAGCGTTGATGCCAAACGAGCCTTCACCATAACTGCGCCGCGCATGCGCGGTCTGCAGATAACTTGGCTGGCCCCCGAAGGTTCCATGGTCTCGCAGGGCGATACCGTCATCCGGTTCGACGCCACCCAGCAGCTGTCGGATTTGGCCGAACATGAATCTTCCCTGAAAATAGCCCAGCAGACCCTGGAACGGGCGAAGAAGGAATATGATATACAGGAAAAACAGCTCAATCTTGATTTGAAAAGAGCCCAGCGCAATTATGATGAGAAAAAGCATGAGGCCCCCAAGCTGGCCGAAGAAGCCCGCATCGAACTGGAACTGGCCGAGCTTAACATCAAGGCCAAACTGGAGCAATATCAGGCCGACGTTTCCAAGTCTGAGCTGGAAGTCCAGAGAGCCAAAGACAAGGTCGAGATGGCCCGCAAAGAATATGAACAGACAATTGTCAAAGCGCCACTGCCCGGGATGATCGTTTACCTGGAAATATGGAAAGGCAGTTCGATGGACAAGGTCCAGGAAGGCGACTCGCCCTGGCCCGGACAGGGACTGATAAAAATACCCGACCTGTCCGATATGGTTGTGGATGCAACCGTGTCCGAAGTTGATGCCAGCAAGGTCGATTCGGGGCAGGCTGTCATCGTTACTCTTGACGCGCATCCCGAAAAAGAATACCGCGGGACCGTCACCAGTAAAAGCACTCTGGCCCGACGTAAGGAATCCGGATCCAAAATCAACGTCTTCGACGTTGTCGTGGCGATCAATAACCATGACGAAAATGTCAAGCCCGGCATGTCGGCGTCGTGCAAAATAATAATCGATGAAATCCCCGATGTCGTCTATGCGCCATTGGAATCGGTTTTTGAAAAGGACGGCGAAGTGGTTGTTTTTCTGGAAAGCAAAAAGAAAGTCCCGGTCGAAGTCGGCCGTCGCAATGATATGTCCATTGAAATAGTCTCCGGACTGGAAGGCGGAGAAAAGGTCTGCCTGGTTGACCCGACTCTGGATGAGACAACTCTGCCCGGAGACAAAGCCTCAGAACCGGAATTGAATAAAGGCCGTCAATTGCCGCCATCCAACGGAGCTTCTTCCGGAGGCCGCCGAGGGGCTACTCGCTGATGAACGAATCCTTTTTATTCCGGGTATCTTTCGAAGCTTTGGGAGCTCATAAGCTGCGTACCCTTCTAACCATGCTGGGTGTCATCATCGGCGTGGCGGCGGTGGTGTCCATGCTGTCCATCGGCGAGGGGGCCAAACAGGAAGCTCTCGAGCAGATTTCGATTCTGGGTATCAATAATATTATCGTCAATGCCAAAACGCCGGCGACCAGTGAAAATTCCAACATCTCTCTGCAGCGATCCCAAGGGCTAAGCCTGGCCGATGCCGAAAATATCGCTCGGTTTTCCGAATTGGTTGCGAACGTCGTCCCGCAAAGATATGAACCGATCTCGGCCGTGTCCTATTTCGGTCAAAGCGCCCCGGTCAGGGTCGTCGCCACAACGCCCAATTTCATGCTCTCGTCATCGATTGACGTCGAAAACGGGCGTTTTATCAGCGATCGGGACATAGCTGATTTTTCACAGGTGTGCGTTCTCGGGGCCAAAGCCAAACGCGGCTTGTTTGCCTTCGACAATCCCATCGGCAAAAGCATCCGCATCGGCGAACTCGATTTTACCGTTATCGGAGTTATGACCGACAAGTATATCGGCCGGGGCAAAGTCGAAGGACTGGAACTGAAAAATCTCAACGAGGACGTTTATATCCCGCTGACGACGGCGCAAAAAAAACTGCCCCGCGAAGTCCAGCAAAGTTTCGGCGGCACGGTCATTATAATCGGCGGCTCGTTTTCCGGAGAAGAAAAGGAATACAATACTCCGGAACTGGACCAGTTGACCATATCGGTATCGGACCTGGAACTCGTGCCGGCTGTTTCCCGGCTGGTGGAGCGTATTCTTCAAAGGCGTCACAACAACGTCGCTGATTTCGAAATTGTCGTTCCGGAGTCACTTTTGCGGCAGTCGCAAAAAACCCAGCAGATATTTAACATTGTCATGGGGGCCATCGCCGGCTTATCGCTTTTGGTAGGAGGTATCGGTATCATGAATATCATGCTCGCCTCGGTTCTGGAACGAACCCGCGAAATCGGCGTCCGCCGCGCGGTCGGCGCCAAAAGGCTGGACATCATGCGTCAGTTCTTAATCGAAGCGGTGACTATTTGCATGATCGGCTGTACCATCGGTATTCTGCTGGGGCTGGTGATATCGAAGGGCATAAGTTTTTACGCCGGCTGGCCGACCATCGTCTCGATGTTTTCGATTTTCCTTGCCGTGACCGTCTCGACCGCAGTCGGGATCGTTTTCGGTATGCTACCGGCGCGCAAAGCCGCCCAGCTCGACGTGATCGAATCGCTGCGTTATGAATAAAACCGTAAATTGGATTATAGAGGTATTTATGAATAATTCGCGTGATATACGAAGCGCCATGAGCCCGGCGGCTTTTTTGATGATCTTGTTCGCCATTTTGGTTTCGTCAGCGTCGTCATTGACACTCGAAGAAGCTATCGACCTGGGACTTAACCATACCGCCCGTGGCAGTATGATTGAGGGTAACCTGGAAGTAGCCGAGCAGAATTATTTCGCCCGACGCATCAATTTCTATCTGCCAGAAATTTCCATCAAAGGTTCGGTGCCGTCGTATTCGGTCGATGAGTCATATCGCTTTTTTGGCGGCTCACCCGTCAAGAAACTATTCGAAACCCGGGATCTGGGGTTCAACTCATTTGTCGAATTGAATCAGAGCCTGCTGACAGGCGGCGACGTCCGCGTCACGGCCAACCTGTTATCCCAGAAAGACCGCTATCCCAACACCCGTCTCGACGACGGCTCGTTTATCGACGAAAGAACGCGCCAGGGATATTTCACCTTTAGCTACACCCAGCCGCTGCTGAAACCATCGGATGCCCGGCACCAGTTGAAAAACACCCGTGACGATTTCGAAATCGCCCGGCTCTCAAGAATCGAAGAGGAAACAACTTTAAAAAAGGAAATCATCGAATCTTATCTGGGCGTGCTGCAGTTGTCGATCAAAAAGGATATGTCGGAAGCGGGATACGAAGCCGCCCGCCTGCAGACCGAAATCGATTCGCTCAAGCTGGCCGATCAAATTCTGTCAGAGGAGGACTATCTTGGTTCGGTATCCGGAAGCCTCGACGCCGAACTGGATAAATTCGAGGTCGAGACGCAACTGGAGGAAAAGGAACGCCAGCTGGCCATATTACTGGATAAGGATGTCTTCGCCGACCAGACCCTGGTCGAGCCGGTCGTGCAAAGCCATATCGAGCCGGATAAAAAAACCGCATTGATGAATGGCTGGGAATTATCGGTGCCCGCCCGAAAAGCCGAATTGCAGTACAAAAAGGCCCGGCGCGAGGCCGATTATAAAGCCTCCGGTCATGGTCTGACCGGGGACCTTACAGCCAACTATTCCACCGGCAACGGTTATATCAAGACCGATGATATCCGTGAGGATATCGATACCAAGGGTTGGGGCATCTCGCTGAACTTTTCATTTCCGCTCTGGGACGGCGGTTCATCGGGGGCTTCGGTTAAGGCCGCCAATCTTCAGGCCGAACAGGCGCGTCTGGAATTCGAACGTACCCGCCAGAATGCCAAAGCCGAAATCGTCAATCTGGTCAATGCCCTGGACGTCAGCTATCGCCGTCTGGACATTATGAAAAAACAAATCGATTTGGCCCGCAACCGACTTAACATTGCCCAGGGCCGCTATAGCGACGGGCGCATATCGAGAATCGAGTATCTTGAGACTCAAAAAATATATCTGGAAACAAAATATGAATACCTCGAGGAATTGAAAGCTTATTTGATTAACCGGGCTGAATTGGACGGTAAGTACATGGAGTAATTGCTGTTAAAAATAGGCTTCGATTCTCGTTATGGCCTCGGATAAATTATCTGTTTTGTCCCGTATATTAGGCATTTTTCTCTTGACCCGCCGAAAAATAATATACATAATACGACGGTGATTCCGTTATGTGTACGAATAAACCTATGGGGCCGAAGATGATAAATTCGTTGAAGGCATCTTGTTGTTCAAAGGCCGTGCTGACGGCATCATTTATATATAGTTTTGTCTTGACCGTGTCGCTCGGTCTTTTGTCCTCAGCAGCCCAGGCGGTATCAAGCGCCGACTGCCTCGATTGTCATGAAAAAGCTATCCGGGACACCTCCCGAACCTATCATGAGCTGCTCGAGGTGTCATCGCACGAGGCCATGGATTGCACCGATTGTCACGCCGATATTGTCGAATTGCCCCATGAAGAAAAACTGGAACCGGTCGAGTGCGGTATCTGTCACGACAAGGCAGCTGACGATTATCAATATCACGGGCGCGTCAGGATTGGCGCCCATGATGACGTTCCGGGGTGCGCCGACTGCCACGGGACGCATGACATATTGCCGGCCACGGATAAAATATCCACCATCAACCCGATCAATCTGCCCATGACTTGTGGGAAATGTCACGAAGATGTCGATCTGACGAAACGACACGAAATTCTTTATGATCGGGCGGTCGACGTTTATAAAAGCAGTGTGCACGGCCGGGCGTCACTGGGTGGCGTCTATACGGCGGCAACCTGCAATGATTGCCATTCGACCGGCGGCACGGCCCATAAGATATACGGGCCGGGAAAATCCGAATCCACAATCAATCATTTTAACATCCCCTATACCTGCGGGAAATGTCATAAGAACGTCGAAAACGACTACTGGGAGGGTATCCACGGCAAACTGGTTGAGCGCGGAGAAGTCGACTCACCGGTCTGCACCGATTGTCACGGAGAACACGGCATCATCTCGCCGTCCGACCCCAAGTCGCGCGTCAGTCCGGCCCGGGTCGCCGAGGCCACCTGTGCACCTTGTCATGAATCGGCCCGCCTGAACGAAAAGTACGGTATCCCGACGGAACGACTGCGCACCTGGGTGGACAGCTATCATGGTTTAAAAAGCAAAGCGGGGGACCTGACGGTCGCCAACTGCGCCTCATGCCACGGGGCGCACCGAATACTGCCGCATACCGATGCCACCTCTTCCATTCACCCCACGAATCTCGTGAAAACCTGCGGGTCATGCCATCCCGGTATTTCCCAGGCTATGGCGGCAACTCCGATTCATGCCGCCCCGGGCGTATCCTTCACCCCGGCCGCCGGTGTTGTACGGACGATTTATATTATCGCCATTGTTGTCATAATCGGTTTGATGGTGATACACTGGCTGCTTGATTTGTGGCGAAAAATCAAAAATGTCACCGAGCTTAAGCAGGTCCGGCGCATGACGATGGGTGAGGTATGGCAACACACCTTCCTGATGATAACTTTTCTGACGCTGGTCGTAACCGGATTTGCACTACGTTATTCGGAGTCGTGGTGGGTGGAGTTTTTATTCGGCTGGGAAGGCGGCTTTCCGCTGCGGGGAATAATTCACCGCGTCGCCGCCGTACTGTTTATTTTCACCGTTATCTGGCACGTTGTTTACCTGACCACCCGCCGGGGACGCCGGTTCCTGTACGATATGCGCCCGCTTAGAAAAGATTTCCGGCAATTCATACAGATGAACCTCTATAATATCGGCCTGACAAAAACCAAACCGGATTTCGATAAATTCAGCTATGTCGAAAAAGCGGAATACTGGGCTCTGGTCTGGGGCACGGTTATCATGATGATAACCGGCTTTTTCCTCTGGTTCGATAACTTCGCCGTGCGCTGGTTCCCAAAAGGTTTCCTCGATGTTATGCTGATTATTCATTATTATGAAGCCGTCCTGGCGACTCTGGCCGTGGCCATCTGGCATATGTACTCGACCGTCTTCAATCCCGACGTCTATCCCATGAACCCATCCTGGATAACCGGGAAAATGCCCGAAACGGTGTATCGTCACGAACACGCCGCCGATGAAATATTCCACGGTGAAATCGATAAAGCTTCACTCACGCCGCCTGATAAAAATCACTGATTGAGATACGATATAAAATAAAAACGGTCACCTTCTGTGGTGACCGTTTTTTTCTTGGCCTTACTTTAAAAGTCATACTGAATACCGGTTCTTATAAAGAACAAAGACCCGGATTCAATTCCGAATATGTACCCTTTGGTGTCGTTCAATCGCGCGAAATCAGCGTCGGCCGTCAATTGCATTTTGGGGCCGAACCGATAGGCCATGCCCAAACCCACCTGGATGTATTCGTAATCCAGGTCGGAATACTCCGTCATGTGCTCAAAATTGAAATATTCCAGTTCCCCCGGAAAAACCGGGTCGGCGGCCACCCGGGCGCTGATATCGGGCATGTTGACCGCCAGAATTCGGGCGTCCGATTTATTGTACGCAAAGTTCGTGGAAAATTGAATTTTCGGCGCAGGTCTGAAATTAGTCGTGAAATAAACATTATAAACATTCGACGAATAATCAGCCATGGTGTACATGGAACCATAATGCCGAGCTTCCGGACCATCACCACCGGTGACGGTAGCGATTCCGGCCGCTCACCCATCGAACAGCGCGATCGATACTGGCCCCCGCGATTTGAAGTAGCCATATGTGTATCCGGCGACAAAAGACCACTTTGGCGACGGGCTGGCCACAAGGTTCAAATACGGTTGCACCGAGTAATGCTTCACATCCAGCGAATCGAGCTCATCGTTCTTGTCATATTTGCCTTTTACACCCAGCATCACCGTATGCCGCAGGCTGGGTTTATAAGTCGATGAAAATTCTAATAAGTGCGCCTTGGTCGGCTGGTTGGTAACCGCCTGGTAACGCAGTTTCTCGCGCTGGTAGTATGAAAACAGGGTTGGACCGATCACGTCCGGCATCAGGACCTCCCGGCCGCGTGATTCGAACAGGCCTCGGAAATTTCGCCACGGGTCGGAGGTCAATTCCAGCCGGTATTTTACCATATTGTTGTACTTTAGACCGCTCCGAAAACGAAATTTCAACTGGCCATAAAATTGGTCGGTTTTATAATGATATTCCGGAAGGGGATAGTCATAGCGGTCGGTATGGTTAAAACCGGTCAGGAAGCTGAACGTGGTCGAGGTGTTCAACTTCGTAATCAATTCCGCCGAAATGCGGCCATCGGCCCTGTCCAGGCTGGAATATCGTGTAAAATCGAAATCGCTAATGGCCGCCGATGTGTTCGTCCCGGCCATGCCGTCCCGGTAGGTCGGCACATCGATAAACGGGTCATCGGCCGTCAGGCGTGTCCCGGTCACGGTTGCAATTAGGCGGGTTCGCTTCGATAACAAAACCGAATAATTCAGGGCGCCGACCCAGGCGTCGGATTCGAGGTCGGTACGTTTGTTTTTTGCCCGGCTGTATCCGAGTGAACTGGAAAACCGGCCATTGTCACCCAGGTCGCCCTTGAAACGAACCTTATGCGACATTTTTTCCGTTTCGGGATAAACCCCATAAACCAGTGTCGTATCGTCATAGCTCAATCGCGAGGAGAACTCCGCAATGCTTCCCCCATTGGAAGGGTGTTTGGCCTCGTCATAAGTACCAAACAATTCATCCGCCTTTGAATTAAAGGAACGGAATCCGAATTCATAGCCCAAAGTATAAATGCTGATATCACCTTGAATCCCGACCTGGAACTGATGCGTTTGCTTATCGACTTTGGCCGTATTCGATTCCAGATGACAGCTAAAACAGTGCGTGGATAATATTTTCTGTTCTTCGCCTTTTTTCAGTATCGAGCGATGCGCCGCCATGATCTTGATATTATTTTTCCGGGACACCAAATATTCAATTCGGGCCCCCAATTCCTGACGATGAGTGCTGTAATCGGCCTGCCGATCGTTGATGACGTGGGTCAGCATTTTGCCGCCCTGGGTCGTCCCAGTTCTTTCGCGGGCGTTGATATTCTCCAGCAGGTCCTGGCCCTCCTGACGAATCAGGGACCGATAATAGACCTCACCGCTGGCGCGGTCACCCATGATGCTCCGGGCCGAGGCCTCGATATTCTTGTTGTCATAGTAATGACCGTCGACGCGTAAAAGATAACCGTCACTGCGATACAAGTAAAAGCCCTTGAATTCCGGCAAAAGCTCGCTATTACCGAGGTTGTACTCACCGACTTTCTTGGTATAATCCTCGAAGCTGGTGTAATGTGAACCCAGCCAAAAAGAATAGTCGTGAGTCGGAGCCGCCTTGGTCGGTCTGTTCCCGGTGCAGATAAGAATGGCCGGAAGCAGGAAAAGGGCAATAACAATATTTCTTTTCATATTTCCGCCTCCTATCTGGTTAAAGCTTTACCGGATGTCGAAATCGCCTGCGACGGCAAATCCGACCCGTGGATTTCGGTGTGACATTGCGTGCACTTGGTAAGCATGCCCTTTTTCCAGGCGTCCGGGGTTGATACTCCGGTACGATCAGGCAGGACGTTGACCGTGAACTCGCCGTCCCAGCCGGGTACGGCCGCATGAAAGTGCATAGCATGACAATTGAGACACAGCGCCGGTTCCGTCAGGGTAAGCAGATTATCGGCCACGGTTCCGTGCGGGGCGTGGCAGATCAGGCAGTCTTCGACAACCGGGGCATGCTCGTACACGAACGGCCCTTCGATTTCCGCGTGACAGCTGAAGCATAATTCGCGTCCCGTGGCGTTTTGCGTCAATTTGCCGCCGCCCCCGTGAACGCCGTGGCAATCCAGGCAGGTGAGCTTTCCTTCACGAACGGGGTGGTGCGATGGCATGTACGATGCCGCGCGGACGTCGGCGTGACAACCATAACACAACTCCGGTGATGACAACGCGCTTGACCCCCCGGGCCCGGTGTGGATTTTATGGCATCCGGAACAGTTGACATCGGCGGCATTGTGGTGCGATGTGTTCCAATCGTCGAATACCGCTGTATTATGGCAGTTAAGGCATAGAGGTACGCTTTGGAACTGATCGCCCATCGACGGATTGCCGATCAGGGCCGGGTCCGCCTCTTCGATATGGGCCGACCCCGGTCCATGACAGGATTCGCAGGTGACCGCCCCGCGTGAATCATCGACCGAAAAGGCCAGTCCGTGCACGGTTTGACTGAACGCGGATAGGACCTCTTCGTGACAATCGCCGCAGGTGGCGCTGCCGATATACTGGGCGTCAGGAGATGTCTGATCGGCGGACGCCGTCGGCGGTAGTGGCAACGTCATCACCGCAACAATTATCATAAGTGCGGGAAACTTCGTTCGCCGAAACCTCATAAATAACCCCCCGTTTAATTGTTTGTAATGTTCTCTTATTTTTTAGTCGTTTAATTTCGGGTCATGCTCAAAAAAGAGAATGTCAGGCCGCCGTAACCGGCCGAATATTGAATTCCCGTCCTGTCGTCGATTTGAAAATTCCACTATTATAATATGGTGCATGGTCAAAATAGAAAAATGGCATCGACGGAGTTCGCGTGCATTGCAGTCGATATTACTCACAAATGAACCCCCCACTATTTCATAAGTCCTGTCTTACCGGCTGTTTAGCGAAGGCAAGCCACCCGGCGTTAGCCTTACATATTTGTATCAAAGATAAGAGAGGCGTTTGTACCCGGCAACCAAAAAAATCGCAATTGGGCATAACAACGGGTTTTTTTTTGGAAAATCGAACTATTAAAGACTACCGGAATTATCTTTAACTATACAAAATATGTCCTCTTTGTCCGGGTATTATAATGCACTACGGCCGTAAATTGCAGGATAGCCTAAAACAGCTTTTGACCGTCTTTATCGCTGAATATGGTCGGTAATCCAATCATTACCACCGACCGCAGGGGACAGGGTGATTCGCCGCTGCCGGCATGGGCTTTGGCATAGACACCGTCAACGGCCCGAGTGGCGTTGCGGTACATATGGTCCTCGCCGATTTTTTCGTAAAGGTGGGTTCGCCGCAGAACATCGAGGACGTCGTCGTTCAGCCCGCTGAATGAGATATCATACCCTGCCTCGCGGATGCGGCTGACCAGAATGGCTAACATATCTTCACCCGATGCGTCCATTTCATTGATACCGTTGCCGACAATGATAATATGCCGCAGTTCCGGCATGCCGGATATCAGTTCCAGAATCTGTTCTTCAAGATAGCTGACATTGGCAAAATAAAGAGAACCGTTATACCTTATCAGGGCGATATGACGACATTGTCGCAGGTTAAACCTTTTCTGATTGCGAAAGGTCCCGTCCGGGTGCAGTGACAGCAAGGCCATGTCGGGTTTCATGCCGCGTAGAAGATGTAGCATTAAAGACAGGCCGACACCGATCATAATACCCCGGTCAAGGTGTGGTGCGAAGACCAGAGTCGCCAGAAACGTGATAATACCTATAGCGCCGTCATATTTCTGCGCTTTCCAGGCGTGTATGAACCCGCGAACATTTATCAGGCCGATGACCGCCATCATAATTATCGCGGCCAGCACCGCCTGCGGCAGATGATACAGCAAAGGAGTAAGAAATAGCAGTGTAACCGCTACAAACCCGCTGCTGAAAACATTGGACAGCCCGGTCATGGCTCCCGATAGGATGTTAACGGCCGATCTTGAAAATGATCCGGAAACCGCATAACTTTGAGAAAATGAGCCGACAATATTAGCCAGGCCCTGTCCTATTAGTTCCTGGTTGGGATCGAGCCGCTGGCCCGTTCGGGCGGCCATGGCCTTGGCTATGGATATGGCCTCCATGAAACCCAAAAGCGATATAATCACGGCCATGGGGAATAAAGATAACATCGTCCCGAGATTGAACCGGGGCAGGCTGATTTCCGGCAAACCCGTCGGGACATTGCCGACGACCGCTCCGCCTCCGCTCAACGTGATGGCGGCCGTGTTTATGGCTGAATTACCCACCTTCAGCCGCCAGTTACGGCCGTCGTCGGAAAGGTTTATCGAATTGTCATCAATGGCATAAAAACGCTTCTGCCCATCGGTGCCATCGATGCCCTTGAAATGCAGAGAGCGCATTTTTTCGCGAAGTTCATGGGTGGCTTCTTTTAATTCTTCTATTTCAATATTTATCAGGGAAATTTTGTGTTTAAGGTCCAGTACCCGTGCTGAATGATCCCCGAAAGCGTCTTCCATTTGTTTCAGTTCCCCCGCCAGTGCCACCCGCTCCTCGGATTTGTCTTCGATAATTTTTATATCCCGGTTGAACAGGCCGATCATCTCTCCGGCCTCAACGAATTCTATCGCCGATAATTCCGTCTTATAATTGTGCTCGAATCCGACCCCCCACGAAATAACCGTGGTTATGATTACGGCCACCAGCACATTCGGTATTTTGGGCAGAAGACGTTTGAGTGAGATCATTATAAGGAACGCCAGCGCGGCTATGGCCAGCGTGGGCCAGTGAGTGTATGACAGCGCCGCCTTGATTACATTGTAAATGGTTTCATAATGATGTTCGGCCGAATCCACGCTGACCCCGAATAGCTTGGATAGCTGGGAGGTCGCAATAATCAACGCCGCCGCATTGGTAAACCCGTTAACGACCGGATGAGACAGAAAGTTTATCACCAGGCCCAGTCTTAATATTCCCAGTAAAAATTGAAACACCCCGACCAGAAAAGCCAGTAAAATGGCGTATGCGATAAAGGCTTCGCTTCCGGCGGTAGCCAGCGGGGCCAGGGCCGTGGCCGTCATCAATGACACCACCGCAACCGGCCCGGTAGCCAGTTGATGACTCGACCCGAACAGCGAGGCCACCAGTGGCGGTAAAAAAGCGGCGTATAAACCATAATACGCTGGCAATCCGGCCAGCTGGGCGTAAGCCATCGATTGAGGAACGAGTACCAGCGCAACCGTCAGACCGGAGATGAAATCCTGACGGAGCTTGAAAGAATCATAATCGCGAAACCATAACAGGAAAGGAAACAGGCGGTGGGTAACTGTCAAACCCGACCCGGTCTGCCGGTTATTTCCTGTTTGGTTTAACATAAGCCACTATTATCCCAAAATCCCGGAATTCGCGCGGGCCTTATATCGTATCGCAGTATCTAGGACGCAATATTTCGATTTGCAGCCGTGCCCGTATCCCGCCCGATTTGATCATTTAAGGCATGAAATTATAAAATAAGAAGACTTAAGGCAAGACCAAACTGGCCGGATTGAATATTGTATATCGAAAAAGATTTTTTATTGCCAACAGGATTGTCCATATATATTTATTGATATATCGCCTTGCCTTGATACGGTAGTGGCGTTATAATTGTTGAGTGTTTTGAGGTATCCACCCCGGCAAGGGAGAGCAGGTGGCTGTCATATCCATATTCAGCGGCACATATTGTCATGGCGATGAAATTGCAGGCAAGGTGGCCGGAAAGCTTCATTATGAATTAATCGAGCAAAAGCTGTATCAATTGACGGCGGAAAAGTACGAAATGTCCCCAGACAAATTGCTTAAATCCATGCTGGGAAAAGCTACCTTCTTAAACAGACTGACCCGTGACCGGGAGAAAAATGTTGCTCGCATTAAATTAATTCTGGCCGAAATGGCCGCATCCGACAACGTTGTTATAACCGGCCCGGCCGGACATCTTTTCCCGCGGACAATTGCCCACTTTTTGCGGGTCTGTATTATTGCCAATTTCGATTATCGGGTGAAACAGGCTATTTGCGAAAGTTCTCTGTCGGAAAAGGATGCTCAAAAATTGATTCGCAAGGATGACGCCGAACGTCTGGAATGGACAAGTTACTTGTTCGGCAAACCGCCATACGATGACTCTCTATACGACATAGTTATTCCCACCCATACGGTTACGGTGGATGATACTGTCCGAACCATATGCGATATTGCCACCGGCGAGCAGTTGACCACGACCGAACGTTCGCAAAAGGCGGCTGAGGATTTTGTCCTCGGGGCCCGCGTAAATTTGGCCTTGGTGGAGGCTGGACATGACGTCGAAGTGGCTTCCGCCAATGGCCGTGTTTTTATTACTATCAATAAAGACGTTATGCGAATGAAGCAATTTCAGGATGAGTTGAAAGAAGCGGCCTTGAAAGTCAAGGGTGTCAAAGATGTGGAAATTCGCATCGGCCAGAAATTCCAGGCTTCATCCATGAATCCGTGGGCCAATATTGAGGTCCCGCCCAAAATCCTGTTGGTGGACGATGAGCAGGAGTTTGTTCAAACCCTGTCCGAAAGATTACAGACCCGCAATCTGGAATCCTCGGTTGTATACGATGGTGAACAGGCGCTGGAATTCGTCAAAAAGGATGAACCCGACGTTATGGTTCTCGATTTGATGATGCCGGGCATCGATGGAATTGAGGTTTTGAGAAGAATTAAACGGGATCACCCGCGCGTCGAAGTAATCATTCTGACCGGGCATGGCTCCAAACGTGAAGAAGAACTGGCCGAGGATTTAGGGGCATATGCTTATCTGCGGAAACCGGTCGATATCGACCTGCTTGCCCGTGTCATGAATGAGGCCTATCAAAAAATAAACCGATTGAAAGGCGCCGGACAGAGTTTCGCTGACGGCAACGATAAATTCTAGGCGGAAATAAACATTCGGGGCAGTTGCCCGGATGCAGGTATGTTTGAAGGCATTTGATTTTATGGAAGAACCGCATACCCACGATTCGATTCACATTGAAGGTGATCCGAGCCAGGCCCTTCCCAGGTATCGGCGGTTACGCCGTATCTCGGTCATTGCCACGTCGCTGGTGGCGCTGATTCCGCTGTTTATTTTGGTCATGATTAATTACTACCAGGATCAGGAATCATACCATGCCGAAACCAGATATACGATCGCGCGGATTCTGTCGAATAACAAACGGACGCTTGAATTCGTGGTGGCAGAACGGCGCGCCGCCCTGTCGTTGATTATAACCCAGCATCCCTATCGCGTCCTTGGTGAAACCGATCGACTGAAAACGGTCTTGAGAGACCTCAACAGCTCCTTCGGAGGCTTTGTTGACCTCGGCCTGATCGATTCCCTGGGAAATCAGACGGTATATGTCGGACCGTATGATTTGCGGGGGAAAAATTATAAAGACCAGCCTTGGTTTAATGAAGTTATGGTACGCGGCGAGTACGTAAGCGACGTCTTTATGGGCCACCGAAACCTGCCGCACTTTGTAATTGCCTTCCGGCACGAAAGTGTTGAGGGTGATTTTTTCATACTCCGCGCCACCATTGACATGGAAATGATTAACCGGATCTTCTATGCGCTCGACCTTGACCCCGGCACCGATGCCTTCCTGATCAATCAGCAGGGCATATTGCAGACCAACTCGATGACTTATGGATCGGTATTGGGCAAAATAAATTTCGAAGCCCCGCGCGGTCTCCGGCAACGTGAAGTCATTGGCGAATACGAAGAACAGGGTAAATGGCTGACTACGGGATACACGTATATTGAAAGTACGCCGTTTATTCTTATGGTTATCAAACAGCGCGAGAATCCGTTCATGCACTGGTTTTATCGCCGGACGGGTCTGCTGTGGTTTCTGGTTGTCAGTTCTGCGCTTATTATTGCCGTTGTCATATATGGCGCCGGGCATACGATAAAAAGATTGCGGGAACTGGATAAACGCCGGGCGCGGATTTTTCATAATATCGAATATACCAACAAGATGGCCACTATCGGCCGCATGGCCGCCGGGGTGGCCCATGAAATCAATAATCCCCTGGCTATCATTAACGAAAAAGCCGGGCTTCTCAATGACATGGCCAATCGTATTTCCGATTTGCCCCAGAAAGATAAATTCATGGGACTTGCCGATTCAATAACGAAATCGGTGGAACGATGCAGCCGGGTGACGCACCGTCTGCTGGGGTTTGCCCGCCGTATGGACAGCCGCAAGGAAACGATTGACTTGAAAGAACTTCTCGAGGAAGTGGTCGGATTCCAGAAAACCGAATTGGTTCATCGCGATATTAACGTGTCATATAATATTCCTCCCGACCTGAAACCGATTGAATGCGACCGGGGACAACTTCAACAGGTCTTTTTGAATATCATCAACAATGCTTTTACGGCGGTTGATGTCGGTGGGCGCATTGTTATTGCGGTCGAAGAATCCGGGGACGATATGGTCAAGGTCACGTTCACGGACAACGGCACCGGTATTCCTGAAAAAGACTTGAAAAATATTTTTGAACCGTTCTATTCGACCAAGGGCGAATTCGGGACGGGGCTGGGTTTGTCCATTACCCGTGACATTATCCAGAAACTCGAAGGGCGGATCGACGTGCAAAGCAAGGTGGGCACGGGAACCAGTTTCACCGTCAGTCTGCCGCGACGGGCTAAGTATTAGGTTTGGACAATGAGTGAATTTAAAGTGCTTCTTATCGACGATGAGCAGGAACTGGTATCCACCCTCGTGGAACGACTGCAGTTCCGCGACATTGATGCCGCTTATGAATTAACCGGCTCCTCGGCCATTGAGCGCATGCGGCGCGAAAAATTCGATGTCGTCGTCCTGGATTTAAAACTGCCCGGAATCAGCGGTTCGGAAACCATGCGCGTGATTAATAAGGAACATCCGAACGTCCCCGTTTTGATAATTACCGGTCACGGCTCGTCGGCCGAAATGCAGGACATGCCCAAAGGCGCCGCCGATTATCTGGCCAAACCGATTAATATCGATGATCTCATCGAAAAAATGCGAAACGCCATGAATAAAAAATGATCGAGGATAAAGAAAAATTCAGAATTCGTTACCCGGCCGATACGGAAATAAGGTTTTTCGGCACCATTACCGCCTCGGTCACGCATGAACTCAATAATGTCATGTCCATTATCAGCCAGACCGGCGGATTGCTGGAAGACCTTCTGTCGGGAAATCGACTGGGGCGGCCGATTTCGCCCGAATCACTCGAGCGCATCGCAGGGAAAATCCGCGTTCAAACCGCCCGCGGCACGGACATCGTCAATCGCCTGAATCGCTTTGCCCATAGCGCCGACGAACCGACCGGCGCGTTTGACCTGGGCGAAGCCTTGAATAATCTGGGTCAACTGGCCCAGCGTTTGGCAACGCTGCGGGGCGCAATATTGAAACTAACGCTGGAAGATACGACCCTGGAACTGGAAGGCTGTCAGTTCAGGATTCTGCAAACCGTCTTTTTGGTTTTGCTGGCAATTCTGCCGGAAGCGCAAAAAGGTGAAACGATTACATTATCTCTGGAAAAAAATGCTGACTGCGCCCGTGTCGGTATTCGGCTCGATACCGGGCGTCACTGTGAAATTCCCGACCTGTCACGGGAAAAAACAATCGCCGGAAATATCGGGGCCGATATCGCGCCCCTAAACGACACCAACGGCATAATCATAGTAATACGCCTTCCCGTGAAGGCACCGCCGACATTTGGACAATAGAGAAATACAGGGAGATATATATGGCAAAGGTACTGCTGGTCGATGATGAAAAAGATTTTCGGGAAATTCTCGCCGAACGCATGATGGGCCGCGGCCTTGATGCGGATACAGCCGAAAGCGGTTTTAAGGCTCTGGAAATGATCGAATCGAAATCGTACGATGCAATCATACTGGATTTGGCCATGCCCGAAATGGACGGCATGGAAACGCTGAAACGGCTTTTGGCCAAACAACCCCATCTTCAGGTCATTGTCCTGACCGGCCAGGCAACTATTCAAAAAGGAGTGGAGGCGGTGAAACTGGGGGCCGCCGATTTTCTGGAAAAACCGGCCGAAATCGAATCCCTCATGGCCAAAATCGAGGAAGCGCAGGCCCGGAAACTGGCCCTGTTCGAACAGGACCTCGATAAAAAGATTTCCGATATCACCCGCAAAAAGGGCTGGTGAAAAATATGAGAATACTCCATTTCGAGTGACTTCTCGTTTTTTTCCACTTCTATCATTATATTGGATAGCTCGGATTTTCAAACACGGGCCACCGGAAGATGCCATGCTTCTTAATTTGCGCTTTAGCTTTGACGATTATTAATAATTAAAAACATAAATAATAATAAGACTTTCATTATTAAGTAGCCTATTCAATTATATCACCGATAGTTATTCTGTATACAGAATTTGCTGGTAGTGTCAGTAGTAATTACGAGTTATCGTTGATGCCCCCATGTACTCATGTTCGGGCAATATTGGCAACCTGGATATTATATAGCGGTACGGGGAATCGAACCCCGGTTTGATGGCTGAGAACCACCCGTCCTAGTCCACTAGACGATACCGCCATTTTTACCAATTGGCGTTTCTAATATACGGGTCGCGTTATATTTGTCAAGTCAGGCTTGTTTTATAAAATCAAAGTTGGTATATTGCCGCAAAACCGCCACAGGAGGTTCCATGCCCGCAAAGAAACAACGAGAGCTTAAGGCCCACGAACTGATTGCCCCCATAGATTTCGGTCCCCTGAAAGTCAACTCCACCAATGATGCCAAACCTTGCTGCAAAATTATCGGTCAGGACCGGGCCGTCAAAGCTATACACCTCGGGCTTAAAATCAGACGGCGCGGTTATAATATATTTGTCACCGGTTTGAGCGGAACCGGCCGTTCCACGACCATCAAACAATTATTGGAAGACCTCGACAGCAATACCCCGCATCTTAACGATGTCTGTTATGTCAACAATTTCAAGGACCCCGATTGCCCGATCGCCATTGTCTTCGAAGCGGGGCAGGGACGACAGTTTAAAAAAGACGTGGAGTATGTCATCGAATCATTGCGTAAGGTCATTCCCAAAATTCTCGGTGGCCAGGACTATAAAAACCGCCGGGTGCGTATCGCCGCCGATTTTGAAGGCCGCCAGAAAGACATCTTCGCGGCCTTCGAAAAGAAGATGAAGGATGCCGGTTTTGTCATGGTACAACTGCAGGTAGGAATGTCGGTTCGCAATGAACTCCAGCCGATGATCGATGGTGAACCTATGGACATGGCCCGGCTGGAGCATCTCGTACAGGAAAAACGGTTTTCGGAGGAACGATTTCGAGAGCTCGAGGGAAAACGAGAAAAGCTCGTAAATGATATGAACCTGGTCGAGGTGGAATCAAAGAAACTGGCCGAGAAGCTCGATGACGCCCTGTCCAAGCTGGATTATTCCATGATTTCACCCCAGATAAACGATAAATTCGCCGTCCTCAAAAAAAAATATCCGCAAAAAGACGTAAAGGATTATCTGACCGCGTCGGAAGATGCCATGCTGGGGGACTTGGATCGCTTCAAAGAATCCAGACCTAGACGGGGTGAGGAAGAGGCCCCCGCCTTTCGTAAGAAAGAACCGTTCGAGGAATTTGCGGTCAATCTCATACTGGATAATAGCGGCAATAAAAAAGTTCCCGTGGTCGTGGAAAACTCGCCATCATATCGCAATATTTTCGGTACCATGGAACGAGTCGTGGACCGCTTCGGATATTGGCGCACGGATTTTTCCCGCATCAAAGGCGGCTCGCTGCTGGCCGCGTCGGGTGGCTTTTTAATCATCAACGCCCTTGACTTGTTCACCGAACCGGGCGTCTGGAAACCGCTCAAACGTACTCTGATGAGCGAGAAGCTGGAAATCGCCGGCTATGACCCGTTCTATCAAATGGCCGGGTCAGGTCTTAAACCGATGCCGATTAACGTCGATGTCAAAGTTGTCCTTATCGGCGACCGCCGGACATATTCGATTCTGTGGAATTACGAAGAAGATTTTAAAAAGATATTCAAGGTGAAGGCCGAATTTGACCATGTCATGCCGCTGACCAAAGCATCCCTCAAAGAATATGTTTCATTTGTTCGCAAGATCGTCGATGACGACAAGCTTCTGCCGTTCGATGTTTCCGGGTTACGGGAAATCGCGGCCCATGGTATTCGTCTGGCCGGACGCAAAGACAAGCTGTCCACGCAATTTACCATTATCGCTGACCTGATACGTGAATCGGTCATTGTCGCCGCCGACGAAAAGAAAAAAATCGTTAATTCGTCACACGTCCTGAAAGCCATCGCCAATCGCCGTAACCGGGTCAATTTGATCGAAGATAAAATTCAGGAGCTGTATGACAATGAAATATACCTGGTCCAAACCAGCGGCAAGGCGGTCGGACAGATTAATGGCCTTTCGGTATATAATGTCGGCGAACACACCTTTGGACGACCCGTTCGTATTACCGCCCGGGCCTCGGTTGGGCGCGCCGGAGTCATTAATATCGAACGAGAGGCCGACCTTTCCGGGCCGGTGCACAACAAGGGGGTTCTCGTCTTAAGCGGCTTTTTGCGCGGCAAATTTGCGCAGAACAAACCGCTCATTATGTCGGCATCGATTTGTTTTGAGCAGTCATATTCAGGGGTCGACGGTGATTCGGCTTCATCGACCGAAATCTATGCCATTCTTTCGACCCTTTCCGGTGTTCCCATAGATCAGGGCATTGCCGTGACTGGTTCGGTCAATCAATTCGGTGAGATTCAACCTATTGGCGGCGTTAACGAAAAAATCGAGGGCTTTTTCGATGTCTGTAAAAATAAGCGCCTGACCGGCCGCCAGGGTGTTATTATTCCGCACCAGAATGTCGATGAGTTACAGCTTCGTTCCGACGTGGTTGAAGCCGTGGAGAAAGGCAAATTCCATATTTATCCGGTAAAAGTCGTTGAAGAAGGCATCGAAATTCTGACCGGCAAACCGGCCGGTAAGGCCCTCAAATCAGGTGGTTTCACAAAGGGAAGTGTTTATGATCTCGCTGACCGGGAATTGGACCGTCTGGGGCGGCAATTCAAAACCATTGTCGAAGAACCCAACGGCAAAAATGAGAAAACCGACGGCGAGGAAAAGAAAAAGAAAAAGCTATAACCTCCAAACAGCTTTTGAAATTCTGCGGTAAACGCAAAACGGCCGGTGTATGTCTTAATCGGCCGTTTTCAATTACCATGACGGCAGAGATTTAACCGCGGCTCGACGAACTTGAAATCGCCATCTGTCAGGTGTACTATCCTACTGCAAAAACGGGCAAACCGGGGCCGGCCCCGGTGGATTATTGTACCGGTATGCTATAAGATATAAAACATCAATCAGGTTTACCGAATTGTCGCCGTTGGCGTCCAGCAGGAAGTCACAACCGTCGGGATTGCCCGGCCCCGGCGGCACGCCATACAAATTGGCAATTAGGAACAAAATGTCGACCAGATTGACGGCGCTGTCGCTGTTGGCATCGCCGGGGATGCCCCAGACAAGACAACAATTGATAATTTCACGTTTATTCCAGGTTGCTATATACCGAATCGATTTGTTCCCGGCGGAGGAGAAATCGCCGCCAACGGCCAGACTGGTATCGAATACTCCCAGTGCCCTGACATAGTTGTTGGTTCCGGAACCGAGCGGAGACCAGCCCCCATCGTCCCAAAAAGCCACGTAACCGGTGCTGATACCTCCAGCCATAGTAAAGGCCCCGCCCGCGTATAATTTGTTGTCGTAAACTTCCAGAGCCAGAGCAATGCTATTGGTTCCCGTTCCCATGGCCGACCAGGTGGACCCATCCCACGCGGCAATGCGGCTCACACTTAAGCCGCCCGCCAGATTAAAATACCCCCCGGCCACCAACTTATTGCCGTATTCGCCTTTCAATGACAGGACATAATCGTTCACGCCGCCGCCCAGCCCGGACCACGACATCCCATCCCAGGCGGCGATAAAACCAGCGGCCGTGCCTCCGGCATTGGAAAAAGCTCCCCCGGCAATTAATGTATTGTCATAAAGAGTCAGGGCATATACGACATCGTTCATGCCGGAACCCGGAGACGACCATGATGAGCCGTCCCAGGCGGCGATACGATTGGCGCTTATCTCTCCGGCGGTGGTGAATTGGCCTCCGGCAAACAACTTGTTGTCATATACCGCCAGGGCATTTACAGTATTGTTCACTCCCGAACCCAGAGCCGACCAGGTGCTTCCGTCCCAGCAAGCTATGTTATTGCAGCTAATGCCGCCGGCTGTGGTAAAAGTTCCTCCTGCATATAGTTTATTGTCATAGACTGTCAGGGCGCGAATCGTACCGTCGGTCCCCGCGCCTAGAGCCGACCAGGAGCTTCCATCCCAGGCGGCTATGTAATTGGCTCCTATACTCCCGGCGCCTATGAAACTACCTCCGGCAATCAGCTTGTTGTCATAGACGACAAAGGCCCTTACGATATTATTAAGACCCATTCTGAAATTCAGCCAGGCCGAGCCATTCCAGAGTGCAATTTTATTGCTGTTAACCCCTCCGGCGGTGGAAAATTGCCCGCCGGCTACCAGCTTAAAGTCATAGACGGTAAGGGCATAAACGTTGTTATTGGCACCCGTTCCGAGGGCCGACCAGGTCGAGCCATTCCATGCGGCGATGCAGGAAAGCGTGGTTCCTCCGGCCAAAGAAAAATTGCCCCCGGCAATCAGAGTGCTCCCGAATGCGGTGACAGTATATATGTTATTATTCATTCCCACGCCCAGAGCCGACCAGGATGCCCCGTTCCATGCGGCGATGCGATTGGCGGCGACCCCTCCAATACTCGTGAAATACCCTCCGGCAATCAGGTTGCCGTTATAGATGGCAAGTGAGCGAATGGTGTTATTGGCACCCGTCCCGAAGGACGCCCATGAAGAACCATTCCAGGATGCGATGCGCGTGGCGGAACTTCCCCCCGCCGTCGTAAAGTTGCCCCCGGCTATGAGATTGGAATTGTATATCGCAAACGATCGAATATTGTTATTCATCCCTGATCCAAGGGCTGACCACGATGAGCCATCCCAGGCCGCCGCGTAATTGACGGTCAAACCATCGGCGGTCGTGAAATTGCCCCCGGCTATAAGCTTGCCATCGTAAACCGTCAGGGCATAGACGTCGCCGTTCATTCCCGATCCGAGAGGGGACCACGAGGAACCGTTCCAGGCGGCGATTCGGGGAGCGGCCGTTCCCCCCGCCGCAGTGAACTGCCCGCCCGCAATTAGCTTGTTGTCATATACGGTCAAAGCCAAAACGATGTTATCCGTGCCCGTGCCTATGGGCGACCAGGCGTTTCCATCCCAGGCGGCGATATACGATGCACTGACTCCACCTGCCGTGGTAAAAAGCCCCGCCGCAATCAGGCGGTTGTTATATACCGTAAATGCGTAGACGTCATTATTAAAACCCGAACCCGATGCGGCCAGAAGAGACGACCAGTATTTATCATCCGGACTGTCGGCCGCGTTTTGGGCAAGGGTCGTCAGGAATTCATTGTCCGCTATCAACCGGGCATCTGCGGCAAACGGTTCATATGCCCCGGCTGTTTGGATGGCCGCGTATGTAATGATTAGCATCAAGGCAAGAAGACAACCACCTGAATGCAGTCTGCGCATGACTGCCTCCTTGTATTGAAATTGTTTGCCACCCGGCCATAATTCGGGCCGGGTGTGAACCGGCATTAATCTAATATCGGTAATTTGTGTCGGCGTATATAGCTGGCTTAAGGGCAAGTACGGCTTATATGAGGTGCGGGGGGTCGTAATGATACGCCCTCCCGTGCGATCCAAACCCCGTCTTATAAGTTTGTTACTCCCTTACAATATACCGGATTCTGCCGATTTGTCCATTGGAATTTGGAATTCGGGAGTTATTTTATCGGACTATTGGCCGGCGGCGGTTTGGCCAACCCGACGCTTTTCAAGAATTATGAACATTGAAGCATACATTTCGCTGTTGCGGTCGAAATTATTGACCTCGGCTTCAGCGATTCTTAAATCATTTCCGAAATTCCCGCCCTCCGGATCGGCCGCTCGCATCTCATCGAGATATTTTTTCAAGGGTGTATAATAATGGTTCCACCAATCGTCCTGGGAAACATCGAATTGCCACAGCAATCTGAAACCATGTTCTTCTATCAGATCAAAGTGCGGTTTCAAAATTCCCTGCCGGTCATGCATAACCATAAAACCGCCGGGGACGAGCAATTTTTTCCATTCTTTCAACGCGGATTCAAAGCCCATGAAGGCTATGGCCCCCTCGGTCCAAACGATGTCGAAGCTATCGGGCGGAAAAACCATCTCGCGCATGGTAATACAAACAACCGTCACTTTTTCCGACAGATTTTGCGCCGCGACCTTCTTTTTAAGTTTGTCGAGGGCACGCTGATCGGCGTCAATTCCGGTCACCTCGCCGCCGCTTATGAGCGCGAGTTCCAGCGTTGGTACGCCGGAACCGCAACCGATATCCAGAATCCGCTGTCTTTTCAAGGGTGGAAGCATCTGATAGGCCTTTCTCGTAAAGAGAAGCAAATTGGCCCTGAATTGGTCCCTGTCCAGCGCATGAACACCGCACTTTTCGGACATTCTGAATCCCCTAAATCCCCTTTACATTTCGGTAATATATTATGTATCGGGATTTTGCCTAAAAGTCCGCACCCAGAGAAAAATAATTCCGGGGGTGGGCCGACACGTCGTTGAAATCGGTTCGCCAAGCCAAGTCATAGCGTAGAACAAATATCCCCAAATTGGCCCGGATGCCGAAACCGAAAGCCGACTTTATATCCTGCAGCCGCGCTGGACCATTTTGTGAAGTCCCGCCTTTGAATTTATCGTCTTCCCAAGTCGAACCCATGTCGAAAAATATATTACCCGTGACGTAACCGATGGTCATCGGCAACGGGAAATTGGTTTTCAAATAGTCAATAAAAGGATACCGGAATTCCAGGTTGGATAGAAAATAGCGGTTGCCGGATAGTTCATAATAATCAAAACCACGAAGCGGTGTAATAACATCCGAGAAATATAGGTTTTCGACGTCATAGACTTCGGCATCCACGACAACGTCGCCAATCCAGTTGGTTGTCCCGCCAAGAAAATATCGCTTGGGTGTTTCGCCCTCCGACGCCCCGGCCGACAGGCGCACGGCTACGGAAAAGAGGCTCTTTATATGCCAATAGCGACGATAATCGAATTCGGCGCTGTAATATGAAATATTGCTCTCATTGAACAGGTCCTTGGCACCGGTGAAATCCAACCGCGAACGACGGCCATCGAGCGGTCCGGTTACACCCCAAATAATGTTATCTTGGATCAGAGAAAATGTCGCCGATGATACCCGGGTGGATCGGTCCGAGCGCAAATCATCTTCGTCATGGTAATGGCGGTCGATAAAAAACTGCGACAATCCGGCCTCGGCCCGGAAATACTTGGAGAATGGCCGCGAAGCAAAAAACTGCATGCCATACAGACGATCGCTGAAAAGGTAATCCTCGTTATCGAGATAATAATTCTGGTTGTGGAAGATACCTGCCCCGAAACTGGTCCGCCTCCGGTTATAGAAATAGTAGGCCATGATATTCGTCTGGTCAAGGGTATTGACAAGGTCGGTCAGCAAATATATCTGATGATCGCCCAGATAATCCGAAAATATGAATGCCGACTGGCCGCGCAGTCCAAAAAAGGAATCGTATGAAAATCCGCCGGTGACATAGTCCGGAGTGAATCTGGCCCGGTATGGCCGGACTTTGTATTCGCCACCGGGAAGTTTATTGTGCGTCGCAACCGAGTCAAACACGGCCTGTTCCTTCTGGGTTCGGAATGGATTGACCTGTCCGGCGCTGTCAGAAATGGGCGTGAACAAAGTATCCAGAGGATCCTGTCTGTCATTCCGCGGCGCGACATATACAAAATCACCGTCCTCAATCCGGGTGCCGTCATTGCGCGTTCGTTCGGTTTCGGCGAATGTTGTATCGGTTACCGATGAATCTACCGGGACAAATAAATTCTCGGCCTGAACCGCAGGTTTGTATTGTGTGACCTCATCGCCCAATCCCGTCTCGGCCGGATCTTTCTTTGCCAGATCGCCGGGCAACGATACCGGCTGGCCATATTCGCCTTTGGCAAAGCCGGTTGGTTCCAGAACTCCATTCGTGCCGGCCGGCTGAATATCCTTTATAATAAAAACGTCATAGCCGCCTTTCTGAAACGACGAAAAAGCGATCTTCGTCCCGTCGGGCGACCATGTCGGTGATTGCGTCCCGGTTAGAATATCGGTGATGGCGAACACAGCGGATGAATCAAGATACGAAATATAAAGATTGTCTATGCCGTTGCGGTTTGAAACGAAACAGATTTTTTTCCCGTCGGGCGACACCACCGGTTCGCGGTTTTGTCCCAACCCGCACTTAATCGGTTCAATTCGGCGAGTCTCGATATCCACCGAAAAGATACTGTAATTTCCGTATTCGTGGTTGGTGTACAGAGTTGAATATTTTATGCCGTCGACCGGGTTTTGTGTTAGATCCGATAATATATTCTGTGATTCCGGGTGGGGTCGATCGGACGAAAAAAAGACCCTCTTTGAATCCGGGTGCCACGATGGCTCCATGTCGTCGAAACGATCGCGCATCAGACTGTACGTCGAATCGCCGCTAATGTCATAGATAACAATGTCTCGCCAGGGGCCGTCGAGGGCGGCAAAGGCAACTTTTTTGCCGTCGGGAGACCAGACCGGCGAGAGAATGGAATTGAAATTGAAATACTTTTTAAGATAAACGTTTTTGCTTTTCAACCGCAGGAAAAACAGGGCATCTTTGCCTTTTGATTTGGTAACGAAAACGATGTTTTCTCCGTCGGGTGAGAAACCAACCGAAGAATAATATGAATAGACGGTCTCAATTTCGCCGGAACGTTGCGCCTTAACCAGCTTCGTGATTTCCTTGCCGTCAATAGCCGAAATAAGATAGATTTCAGGATAATTGCTACGGTCGGAAAATATGGCCAGTTTATCGCCCTGCGGCGAAAAGACCGGTTTGGCATTGTAAGCCGAGCCGTCTTTAGTATGATCGGTCAGGGCCTTGCCGATTTCATTGGGCTGTTTGCGAAGGGATATCTCCGGCCAGTAGCGTCGTTTCATCTCCAGTGAAAATTTCTCCCAGAACTCCGCCGGCTCCAGACCGATGGCGGACTCGATAGCCTTGTTCATGCTCAGGTGCACCTTGCCTTTGGCCAAAAGCTCGCCGATTTTTTCCTGTCCATAGGTTTCAGAAATGAAGCGGACCATGGCAAAACCCTGGTAATATTCCATTCCGCCTCCGATATAATCGAGGGGGGCGAGGTAGTTATTGATGGTGGCGTCCCGCACGATCATATCGGCCCGGTAATGCCACCCCCCGCGGGAACTGTATTCGGCAAACCCCTCGGCGAACCACAGCGGCAGATCAAACAGCCGCCGCCGGCTTAAAAGCGACATGAACAGATTGCCATAAAGCATATCATAGGTGAAAGCATGGGTCAGCTCATGGTGCAATACATGCTTTAAATCCTCAACCGATCCTTCATTATAAATAGCCACGCGGTTTTTTGAGGCCTCCGTGAATCCGCCGACGCCCTCACTGATAAGCGAAGGAATAATATTGGTCTGCTGGAAATCATTACGGGCGCTGTATAAGAAGACCGGAATACGCACGCGAATCTGGTAATTCAGCTGATAGGCCACGACGTCATAAGCTTCTTCCAGAATTTCGGCGGCATATTTGGCGTTGTCGAAACTTTCACCATAAAAATAGATATCGAAATGCCGGGTCTGAATATAACTCCAGTCAAATAACTCATACTGAACTTTGTTTTTTCCAAAGTATGTTTCTTGAGCCACGACCGATCCGGCTATCATTAAAGTGAGGATTGCCGATAAAATAATTTTTTTGGACATAATACTTTTCCGCTTTTATTATTAATTTTAAGCGTTAACCGTCTATTCTTTTTATATCGGCTCCAAGAGCAGAAAGTTTTTGTTCCAGCCGTTCATAACCGCGATCTATATGATATACCCTCAATACTTCGCTCTGGCCTTCCGCCGCAAGACAGGCTATCACCAGCCCGGCCCCAGCCCGGATATCAGAAGCCATAACTGCCGCTCCTTTAAGGTGTTTGACGCCGTTTATTGTGGCCTCATCGCCCGTCACGGTAACGTCAGCTCCAAGACGCCGCAACTCCATCACGTGCGCGAATCTATCTTCAAAAACAGTTTCTTTGATACTACTTGTTCCCTCGGCCACCGTAGTCGCCGCCATGAGGCAAGCCTGCAAATCAGTCGGAAAACCGGGGAAGGGGTAAGTGATGGCCTTGACCGGCTTGAGTCTTTTGGGAGATTTGATCGTTATTTTATCCCGCTCCTCGCCAATTTCGCAGCCCATTTCATACAACTTGCGTGAAACCAGAGTGAGATGGAACGGATTGATATTTTCTATTTCCATGGAGCCACCGGTAGCCGCGGCGGCAAACATAAATGTCCCGGCCACCAGACGATCCCCGGAAACCCGGTATGTTATTGGTTTTAGATGTGTTACGCCCTCAACCGTGACCGTCGCTGTGCCCGCCCCGGATATTTTGGCGCCGGCCTCATTAAGGAAATTGGCTACGTCGACGACCTCCGGGTCACACGCGGCATTGATTATGCGCGTGGTCCCTTTGGCCAGCGTTGCCCCGAATATCAAATTTTCCGTCCCGGTATGAGACGGCCGGTCAAAAATGACCGTCGCCCCTTCAAGCTTTTTGGCCTTGGCAATGATATATCCGGCATCTTCGGATAATTCCGCACCCAGCTCCCGGAAACCTTTGATATGAAAATCGACCGGCCGCGCGCCGAGAGTGCAACCGCCGGGAAGCGACACTTTGGCTTCATGCATACGGCTCAACAGCGGGCCCAGCACGAGAAACGATGCCCGCATCTGGCGCACTAAATCATACGGGGCCACGTTGTTGGACAGATCACTGCTGTCGATAATCATGGTCCCCTCATCCGGGGAGTATTCGACTTTGGAGCCAAAGCTCTCCAGCAACTTTTTAATCGTGAAAATGTCCCGCAGATTCGGGATATTGTGCAAAGTGACTTCGCCTGATGAAACCAATATGGCGCCGGCAATGATCGGTAAAGCGGCGTTTTTGGAACCGCCCGTCTGAACGGTACCGCATAACTGTTTTCCGCCGGAAATGATAAATTTATCCATCAATTATCCTCTACTTTTTAACGCTTCTTGGCCAAATCCGTTCGGCCGGATTTATTAACAATGCAGGATAAATTATTGATTCCCTTAAAACAATATTCAATATATCCTTGACAGAAGTCCGCGCGTCCGACACTTTTATGGCGCCGACCGCGGCGCCAGCCCATTCGGTTTGACAAATTATTAAAGGAAAAGTCTAATGAAAAAACGTATTTTCGTATTTTTAATGCTGATGGCGGCCGCATCTGCCGGATCAGCACAGGATGGAGAAACTCAGATGGCACTGCCCAAACATTATCTGGTAGAACTTATCGGAACCCGGCCGACCTGGCCCGATGATATGACTCCCGATGAAGAAAAAATCATGGCCGAACATTTCGAATATCTTAAAAAGCTCACCCATGACCGCAAGGTAATCGCGGCCGGGCCGGTCTTCGATTTTAAATTCGGACTGGTTATTTTACAGGTCGAATCGGAACATGAAGCTCACGAGATAATGGACAAAGAACCGTCGGTTGTCATAGGGCTTCATACCTACAAAATGTCCAAAATGCGAGTCTCACTCCTTTGTGATTATACTCCGCCTTTCCGCTTTGTGGCGGAACCGACCGACCGGGCGATTACTAAAGAAGTCGTCGTGTCGGCGTCGCTTGATGACGTCTGGAATGCTTGGACCACGACCGATGGGGTCAAATCTTTTTTCTCCCCCGATGCCAAAGTCGAATTAAAAATAGGCGGGCCGTATGAAATCTATTTCGATTCGTCGGCGCCTTATGGTTTGCGCGGATCCGAATTCTGCCGAGTGTTGAGTTATCTGCCGAAGAAAATGCTTAGTTTCGAATGGAACGCGCCGCCGTCGTTTGCCGAACTGCGGGATACTCACACCATCGTCGTTTTACAATTTGAATCTCTGCCGGAAAATCAGGTCAAAGTTACATTGACCCATCATGGCTGGGGCAAGAAAGAGAGTTGGCAAAAAGTATATGAATATTTCGATAAAGCCTGGGCCTATGTATTGAGCAATTTCGAAAAACGATTCAAAGACGGCCCATTCCAATGGAAATGACAAAATAATAGAAAGACCCGCCGTATCGGCGAGCCTTTTTTATAAAAGGGTATCCCTCCGATTCTAGGCCGCTTTTTCGGAAATTGCCTCATGCATATGGATATCCCGCTGTGGATAGGGGATACTTATGCCCTGTTCATCGAAAGTCAACTTAACCTTCTCGGTAATGTCAAAATAAACGCGCCAGTAATCCGAGGTTTTCGCCCATGGTCTGACGACAAAATTCACCGAGCTGTCGGCCAATTCGGAAACCGCCACGACGGGGGCGGGCTCCTTCAGGACGCGTTCGTCTTCGGCGAGGATTCGTTCCAGAATCTTTTTGGCCTTTTTGATATCGTCATCGTAGCTGATTCCGAAGACGAGGTCGATCCGCCGCGTCTCGTTGGCCGAGTAATTGGTGATATTGCCGCCGGTGACACCGCTGTTGGGGACGATAATCATTTTGTTGTCGGGGGTTTTCAGCACTGTGTTAAAAATCTGAATGGCGTCGACCGTGCCTACCGTTCCTGCAATTTCGACAAAATCGCCCGTCTTGAACGGGCGGAAAATTATAAGCATCACGCCCGACGCGAAGTTCGCCAGAGAACCCTGTAAAGCAAAGCCGATTGCCAGACCGGCGGCGCCAATGACGGCGATAAAAGATGTCGTTTCCACCCCCAGTGTATTAACCGCCGCGAGTATGACAAAAATCAACAGCCCGATACGGGTCAAGCTCATGATAAATTTGGTCAGCGTTTCGTCGGTACCGGCTCCACGCAATAGGCGACCCACCATTTTTGCGAGGAAACCCACGATAATGCGCCCGACCACCAGTATAACAATGGCCCCAACAACCTTGAGACCATAGGCGGCCAGCCATTCCATGAACAGGTTGGTCAAATGTTCCATTTGTCTGCCTTTCTATTGTTGTTATTAAAATGTCTCAATTCTCCAAACCCCGTCGAATCCATGGAAAATCGATACCGGGTCGGAAACGCAGGTATTCATATATTCAATTATACTATCGACCATCGAATGCAGGATCAGATTTCTATATCATGCATACTTATACTTTCCCTGACGCGGGCCAGAAATTCCAATACTGGCTCTTCGGCGTAATCTGGATAGGTCCAGGGCAGCGCTATAAATTTCTTATTTTTATACATAAGCGTTATTTCGGCGAATATTCCGTCGCGCAGATAAATGCGATGCGCGAAATCCTTGGTCGAAGCCAGTGTCAGATTGGCCAGGGTCAGAAGGCCGGGGTCAAGGTTGACGGTCCTGAAAAAATAATCACCCGATTTTTCGCCGAATTTCTCCTCGAGACGATTGGTCCAGATTTTAATATCGGCCAGCTCCGAGCGGTCAACCGGATTTGCAAACGAAAAGAATTTACGCTTCAGATTATCGCCCATCTCTTCCCGATAATAGCTGGTATGCAAAAAATCCATTTCATCGGTCTCGAATTCCACCCGCCCGTATTTCTTTTCAATCAGATTCACCGCCTCGATTAGATTCCCGATGTTGGAATACAAAGCCGAAACGATCATTTTCCCCGGTAACGGTGTTTTAATTCTTCCCAAGATATTTATCTCCTCGTTCTTTGACCGTTACATACTTTCAAACACAAGCCGCAGATATGATGACCCATATCCTCCATACACGCGAACCCATGGACCCGGGTATAACATGCCTCGAGATTAAAATCAGCGATGTCCTCGGCGATGGCTTGGGCCGGGCAAACCTCAATACATGCTCGGCACTGGCCGCAATTATCCCGGCATATAGTATCCGCTTCGAGTTCAACATCGGTCAGGACCGTGACCAGGCGGTACTGCGAGCCGTACACCGGATTAACCAGCAGGTTGTTGCGACCACGCCAGCCCAGTCCGGCCTTGTACGCTATTTCCCGGTGCGACAGGTGTGCCCGCATCGGCTTCCAGCTTATCATCTGCGAGGCCGGAATCGGCAGCGCCCGCGCCCCCTCCTGCTGCAAATATGTTGATATTCGAAAGGCGACATCGTTTAGAGTATTATTCACCTGTATATAGTGCGCCTTGTATATCTGGTTGGGGCGGTCGCGAAGAGTTTCGAGAACCGCTTCCGACAGCGATGCGCCGACGGCAATGCCGGTATTCAGATTTTCAGCAACCCGCCGTAATTCATGATGGAAATGTCCGCGCAACTCGTCGAGACGACAGACGCCCGCATCCGCCGCCCCGGCGCTTTTGGCCAGAAATTTTATATGCTGTTTTATGGCCGCTATGTCCATTATTTGAATAAAATGAAAATAACCCGTCAAAATCAAACATAATCGTAATGTATAATTCTATCCCGTTTTAGTAATTGACCTTTATAAAAAAATTTTTATAATAACAGGGGAGACAAGATGGTATGTCCGGCCAAACGATTTTTCGCGGGCACGGCATATTTTAATAAATTGGATACCGCCATGAATTATCGTTGCACCACGTTTTTCTTTTTAGTTTTTTTCATAATTATTTCTATCCAACCGGCTTACACATCAATTCATCCCGACCTCTTAATGAGCATGAATGGACTCGATGACCGAGGCATGATTGATGTCATCATCGTCGTTTCCGGAGGAATTGCTCCGGATCGGTGGCGGGAAGAGTTAAAATCCCTGAAATCAAATACTCAAAGACATGCTCTGGCCATGACCCGCCTGCAGAATGCCGCCGTCACCGCCCAGGCCAGCCTCATTGATTATCTGGACAGTCTTCGTAATGCCGGTAAGGCCTCGCATATTAAATCGTACTGGATAATGAATGCCGTCAAAGCCCGTCTGACCACTGATGAAATTTATAAAATATCAATGCGCTCCGACGTTTTGGAAATCAGGTCAATCCCCAAAGTGGAACCGATTGCGCCGGTTGACGATTTTCCCCAAATCTCGACCGACCGGCACAGTGCGTACGCTGAAAGCAATCTTGTTTATGTGGGAGCCGACTCCGCTTGGAAAATGGGCCTGACCGGGCGTGGTCGAATTGTCGCCAATTATGACATTTCCGGTGTCGATGGTTATCATCCGGCGCTATATAATAATTGGAAAGGACATGACGGCGATACCATGGCGGCCTTCTATGCCCGTGATGATACCGTCATGTTTCCGACGGCGGGATATTATCACGGGACGCACACCACCGGCATTATGGTTGGCCACGACGATATTACCGGTGATACGGTCGGGATTGCCCCCGACGCCCGCTGGATCGCGGCGGCGGTTTCGAACATCCTCGATGCTTATCAATGGCTTGCCGACCCCGACGGTAATCCCAACACGACGGCCGATGTTCCTGATGTCATAAACAACAGCTGGGGTTGGACCGGCGACTGCCTCGACTGGCTCTGGGAAGCCATCGACAACACCGAAGCTATGGGGATCGTCAATATCTTCTCGGCCGGCAATGAAGGCGGCCAGTCACTGTCCATCCGCTCGCCCGCCGATAGGGCCGTGGATTCTCTGAACACCTTTGCCGTCGGCGCCGTCCATCATGTTACCGGTTTGATTACTCATTTTTCGTCGCGGGGACCATCCACCTGTGATTCAATTTCGATTAAACCGAATATCGTCGCACCCGGTGGCGAAATCAGGTCATGTGAACCGGGCGGATTGTACTCCGTCCACGGCGGGACATCAATGTCTGCGCCCCACGTGGCCGGGGCGGTGGCGATACTAAGACAATATGCTCCCGAAGCTACGGCGGAACAAATCAAGAATGCTCTCTTAATGGGGGCCGCTCCGACCGGTGAACCGTATCCCAACAATGCCTATGGCTGGGGCGTTCTTGATGTTGCCGGGGCATTACAATACTTGCAGGATATGCTGTCACCCGATTTGCGCATGGCCCGATTCGCCTATGATACTGTCAACCCCGGGCAGGAAATGACGATTCATTTATCGGTGACCAACCATGCCTGCGACGTCGATTCCGTCTGGATGCAATTCGCTAATGACTGGCCCGGCCTGAATGTCCTGACCGACTCGTTCTATCTGGGATATATCGGCTATTTTGATACGGTTGCCACCGACGAGTCGGTACGCATTATCACCGATGATACGCTTTTTCCGGGAACCGTTATTCGCGGAACGTGCCATCTGCATGGTGCCCGTTGTTATCACAAGGAAGTTGAATTTCTGATACAATCCGGTTTTGCCCCCGACTCGACCTATTATACACATCAATCTGAAAACTTGCGTTTTACCGTATCCAATTTCGGCCAGTATGGCTTCGGGTCCGGTTCCATACAGCCACTCGGCTACGGCGGCTTTGCCTATGGCGATACATCCGTCAACAACCTTTACGAGGCGGCCCTTATATTCGGTCGCTCCCCGGTTCATGTATCCGACGGTTCGACCAACCCCGATGACGAATTCGAACGTGACTTCCGGATTGGCGTCGGAGGCGAAATGGTTGTTTCGCTTCCCGGGCAATTCGCCGACCAGGAAACGTACTCGTACTTCGATGACGGTTATGCCGCAAACCCGATCGGCGTCATGATCAAACAGCGCACCTTCAGCTGGAACGATTTTCCCGACAATCATTTCGTCGTGCTGGAATACTCTTTCGAAAATCAAAGCGGCGCTCTTCTGACCGATTTTTATATCGGCCTGTATTTCGATTGGATGTATTACCGATGGCATGATGCCTATATCGAAGGCCACTTTTCGACAGGTGAAAATTTGGGATACGTCTTTCGCAATTACACTCCCACCGCCGATTCATCGTGGTACCGTGGAGTTTCCGTTATCAATTTCGAAGGTGCCCGGTCATACCGAGTCTTTAAACGCGATATCTGGAATCGCCACGGCTTTTCCGATGAAGCCAAATTCGGATTTCTTTCCGGTGGTTTGGTCGATACTTGTCTGTCCGCGGAATTCAATCAGGATATTGCCCATATTATCGCCACCGGCCCATTTACTTTGTTACCGGGCGAGTCCGATACCGCCGTTTTTACCGTCATCGGGGCCAATTATCTCAACCATCTGCGCTCCAGCGCCATCCGCGCCCGCAATAAATATTTCCTGGCTACCGGCCTGGAGGACGAATTGGCCGGGACTTTGCCGAATCAGTTCTATCTGGCTCAAAACTACCCCAATCCGTTCAATGCCTCGACCGTTATCGGCTATAACCTGCCGTATCGCACTTCGGTTGAACTATCTATCTACAATATTCTCGGGCGTAAAGTGCGGACCATTGTCGATGAAGAAAAGGCCGCCGGGTTGCATACGGCTGATTGGGACGGCCGTGACGATTCCGGCCTTGAAACGGCCAGCGGATTATATTTTTGCCGTCTCAAGGCGGGTGATTGTATCCAGAGTGAAAAAATGCTGTTGCTGAAATGATCTTGGCTGTCATATCCGCATAATTTGTTTCAACTTAGATTCCATTTGCTAAAAAGTGGATATGTCGGTATATTTGCGTCTTTAATGGAGGACAATAATCATGAAATATAAGCCGCTTAAGGCCGCCCGCGGTAACAAGCTCACCTGCAAAGGCTGGCCACAGGAAGCCGCCTTCAGGATGATCAATAATAACCTCGACGAAGAAGTCGCTGAAAAACCCAAAGAGCTGATTATCTATGGCGGCATCGGTAAAGCCGCCCGCAATTGGGATTGCTACGCCGCCATTGTTAAATCACTCAAGACGCTCGGCGACGATGAAACGCTTCTGGTCCAGTCGGGCAAGCCGGTTGGCGTTTTTCAAACTCATGATTATGCCCCCCGCGTATTAATCGCCAATAGCAACCTCGTCCCCAAATGGGCCACCTGGGAAAAATTCCGCCAGCTCGACAAGCTGGGCCTGATTATGTTCGGCCAGATGACTGCCGGAAGCTGGATTTATATCGGCACCCAGGGAATCGTGCAGGGAACCTACGAAACCTTTGTTTCGGTAGCCCAGAAGCACTTTGGGGGAAATCTGTCCGGGCGATGGATTTTAACCGGTGGCATGGGCGGTATGGGTGGAGCCCAGCCTTTGGCCGGAACTATGGCCGGGGCCTCGATTCTGGTGGTCGAAGCCGATGAGGATCGCATCAACCGGCGGGTCAAAATCGGCTATTGTGATGTCAAGGTCAAAACGCTCGATAAAGCGCTCAAGATGATAAAAGACAGTACTAAAGACAATAAACCGCTATCAATCGGGCTGGTTGGCAATTGTGCCGAAATTTTCCCAGAAATTTTCCGCCGCGGAATTATCCCGGATATCGTCACCGACCAGACTTCCGCTCATGATGAACTCAATGGCTATATCCCGGAAGGCCTGACGGTTACGGAGGCGGCCAAACTGCGCAAAAAAAACCCGCGCGAATACATGGATCGAGCTTTTGATTCAATGGTCAAACATTGTGCGGCCATGATTAAATTTATGCGAGCCGGTTCGATCGTATTCGATTATGGTAATAATCTTCGCGGCCAGGCCGAAAAGGGCGGTCTTAAAGAAGCCTTTTCATTCCCCGGTTTTGTCCCGGAGTACATCCGCCCCCTTTTCTGTGAAGGCAAAGGCCCGTTTCGCTGGGTGGCCCTGTCAGGTGACCCGGCCGATATTCACGCCACCGACGAAGTCATCCTGAAAGAGTTCAAGTACAACAAGCCGCTGTGCAACTGGATTAAAATGGCCCAGGCCAAAGTCCCGTTTCAGGGGCTTCCGGCCCGGATTTGCTGGCTGGGTTATGGTGAACGCGCCCGCTTCGGAGATATTATCAACACAATGGTGGCCAAAGGCAAAATATCTGCCCCCATTGTCATTGGTCGCGACCACCTCGATTGCGGTTCGGTGGCCTCACCCTACCGGGAGACGGAAGGGATGAAGGACGGCTCCGATGCCATCGCCGACTGGCCGCTCTTAAACGGGCTGTTGAATGCTATCTCCGGCGCTTCCTGGGTCTCGATTCATCACGGGGGCGGAGTCGGCATGGGCAATGCCATACACGCCGGGATGGTGATATGCGCCGATGGTTCAAACAATATGAAAATAAGGCTGGAACGCGTCCTGACCAACGACCCCGGAATCGGGGTGGCCCGTCACGCCGACGCCGGATATAAAGAAGCAATGAAATTCGCCCGGGATCATAAAATAAAAATCCCGATGCTTAAATAATAGATGAGATGGCGACGGATTATCCATCTATTATTGTTTATGTAAATAGATAAATTTGATTCGGGATTGACGCATAAAGCTGGATTCATATATTTCTCACCATGGGATTGCAAAAGAAAGCCACATTATTAATCAAGAACATCGGCCAGCTTGCAACCATGCAGGGGCCGGTTCCTCGCCTGCGTGACCAAATGAAGGACCTGGGCCTGATCGAAGACGGCGGTGTGGCCGTGGCCGGGGAGGAAATTCTGGCCGTGGGAAAATCGGCCGACGTTGAAGGCAAAGTCGACCTGGCCGAAGGTTGCCATGTTATCGACGCCAGAAAAGCAGTGGTAACGCCCGGTTTAATAGATGCTCATACTCATCCTGTTTTTTCGAAGACCCGCGAAACCGAATATGAGATGCGTATCGAGGGAAAAACATATGCCGAAATCGCCCGCGAGGGTGGCGGCATTCGGGCTTCAGTTCGTGATTTGCGCGAAACCCGGACGGCCAAACTGGTCGAACAAACCGCCCGTCGTCTTGAAACCATGCTTTCGTTCGGGATTACCACAATCGAAGCCAAGTCGGGTTATGGTCTCTCGACCGAGGCCGAAATCAAATCGCTTGAAATAATACAAAATCTGAACGAGACCCGGCCCATCGATTTGATTTCAACATTTATGGGGGCCCATGAAATCCCCGACGAATACCGCCATAACCGTGATGAATACATTAAATTGATTATCGAAGAAATGATTCCGGCCGTATCCAAAAATAAGCTGGCCGAATTTTGCGATATATTTTGCGAGACCGAAGTGTTCAGTGTTGCCGAATCTCGAAAAATATTGACAGCGGCCAAAAAAGCCGGGATGAAGCTCAAATTGCACGCCGATGAACTATCTTCGACCGGCGGTGCCGAACTGGCCGCCGAACTGGGGGCGGTTTCCGCCGACCACCTCGTTTATATTTCCGATACCGGAATAAACGCTATCGCCCGCTCGGGAACGGTGGCGGTCCTTCTGCCCGGAACCAGTTTTTCTTTGCGGGGCAATTATGCGCCTGCGCGGAAAATGATCGAAAACGGCGTAACCGTGGCGATATCCACCGACTGCAACCCCGGTTCGAGTTTCACCGAATCGTTGCCCCTGATGGTCACTCTGGCGGCCCTGAACTACCGGATGACAGCGGCCGAGTCGCTTTCGGCGGTTACCGTTAATGCCGCCTGCGCCGTGGATCGGGCCGGAAAAATCGGCCAGCTGATCGAAGGATTACCGGCCGATATCGTCATCTGGGATATGGCCGACCACCGTGAATTGCCATACCATTACGGAGTTAACCTGGCCAAAACCGTGATTAAGCGCGGGAAAATCATCGTGGGCTCCGACTAATCGGGAAACCCGCCCGATATGACGGGTGTTTAAATAGCAGATGCACAAAAAACAACAAGCAATCGTCATAGCCTTGATTCTGGCCGGACTGACCGGTTGTGGTGTGTACAGCTTTTCGCCGGGCGGCAAATCTTCAATTAAGACCATAGCCGTGAATCAGTTTGAAAATGAAACTATAGAGGTCGGCCTGTCCAGCACCATGACCGATTTGGTCATCAATGCCTTTATTGCCGACGGCAGCCTGAAGGTGGTTTCGGAAAACCAGGCCGATGCCGTCCTCCAGGGGACTTTAAGCAGCTATGCTCGTGAGCCACACACTTTTGACGCATCCGATAACGTCTCACGCTATGCGGTGCGTATCATTTTTAATATTACTTTAAAGAAAGGGGGCGGTTCCGACGAAGAATTATGGAAGCAGGCGTTCACTAGTGAGGGCATTTATCTGGCTGACGAAGAAACGGAAGAAGACGGGCAGAGCCGGGCGGCTCAAAAGCTGGTTGTGGATATAATTAACAGAACCACGAAGAACTGGTAATTTTTATTGCTTTAAACCCAATAATGAATCATAATGAGAAAACCATGCAAACCACAATGAAATACCGGAAAATCATTATCTGGCTGGCGGTTTTCGGGCTGGGAATCGGAACGCACTTGAGTTACGCCGACGAAAACAATTCCAATGTCGGCACCAGTGTCTTTAATTTTTTAAAAATCGATTTGGGCGCACGACCCCAGGCTATGGCCGGGGCGTATACGGCGGCGGGTGACGATGAATCGGCCATGTATTACAATCCGGCCGGTCTCATTAAACTGGAGGGAAAACATTTTATTGCCGGATACCATAATTATGTATTCGATATGCAGTCCGGATTTATGGGGTACATTCATCCCCTTAAAAACCGCCAGCATTTATTTACCTATATTAATTATCTTAATTACGGCGAATTTACCCGGGCCGATGACGCCGGGGTAACCGATGGGACTTTTTCCGGAGGGGATATTTCACTCGCGATTGGGTACGCGCGTCCGCTCGGCCAGCAGTTTTCGGCTGGCGTTTCCGGAAAAATTATTTATGAAAAAATTGACGTTTATTCCGCCACGGCGGTGGCCTTTGACCTGGGCGTTCGCTATGAGCGCGACCGCGGTCGTACCGTCTTCGGGGTCGCCATCCAGAATCTTGGCTTTCAGATGCAATCATTTATCGATAGTGGCGGAAAAGACCCGTTGCCATTGAAATTCCGGGCCGGCGTTGCCGTTCGTCCCCGGGAACTTCCTGTCCTGGTTGCCCTTGATGGAGTCCTGCCCCGCGATAACGATATCTATGCCGCCATCGGGATCGAATATCTGGATATAAAACCGTTGTTTTTAAGAGTCGGCTGGTCCAGTTTTGGAGAAAATTTTAAAACCGATTCCAGTAAAGATAATTTGGCCGGCTTCTCGTTCGGCTTCGGCGTCGATTATAAAAAACTTAATTTCGCGTATGCTCTGTCACCGCAGGCAGAGTTGGGGACAAGCCACCGGCTGACCATTTCGGGAGGATTTGATTCACTATGATTACCGCCAGATTTTTCGCTATATCGCTAATACTGCTTATGATGACCGTGTCATGCGGGGAACCTCAAAATTCACCGCGCAATACCGTCATTCAATTATTCGGCGCCATGGAACGCAATGATCGCGCCGCCGTCAATGACATCCTGGATTTACCCTCGCTCATGGAAAAGGGTGTGGAGGACTATGCCCTGCAGGCCGACACCCCACGGGTGTTCTACAGCCCCGATGAAATCCTCGACGATTTGACCGGCGAAGGCGAAACCAGGAAACGCTGGTTTTCGCTTCAGAGAATTGTCGGTTCGGCCGATATAAAAGGTGACACAGCTTTTGTTGAAATCTCGTTCGTGGATAAAGCCAAAAGCATTCAGTATTTCAACAAATTCGGATTGCGCAAGATTAACGGTCGATGGAAAATTTACAGTTTCAGAACCATGTAGTCGTTTGAACTGAAACGCAAAAGTTTTTCGAGATATCGAAAATTAACATATTAAATGTCCATGATTCAGGGAACAATTATCGAAATTGTCCGAGATAAAGGCTATGGTTTCATTGAAACCGAAGACGGACGAAAAATATTCTTCCATCAACGCTGGCTAAAATACATCAAATTTCGCGACTTACGAGTCGGGCAGGTGGTGGTTTTCGAAATCAATCAGGGTCCCCGAGGATTTCGGGCTCATAATCTGATTAAGGTGGAAGATAAGGACCAGTTCATTAAAAGTCGTCCGATAGAATCTCTGTTTAAATAATTATTTATTATCCCCAAAAAAGAAGGAAGCCTACCGTTTTTTTGACGGGGACAGAGGGGGAGATCTCCGTCAGTTGCATCCGGTAAACTTCCAACACTAATTTAATCAAAGTCCGCGATTTGTCAAGCCCTCATAATTAAATTTTGGACGAAGTCCATATCACTTTTTACACTTGACATGCCCCCCGGTTGCCTTTACATTAAAAACTTCCGGATTGGACCGGCATGGCATTTTAATTATAGTATAATTAATGAGTAAATTGGCATAATGACATTGAATAAAGGACCCAAATGATTCGTCTCACAATTGGGAATGCAAATCCCGGTTGTGAGCTTTTTATTATTGGAATCCGAGGTATGGTGAAACTGCTGAACTTCATTGCCGCCTTATTATTATGCACCGTGTTGGGTGGTTTTGCCGCAGCCCAGGATGCCATTCAGACGCCGGATACTATTTTAATCGATTCCGCCATGGTCGCGCCCGATGGCTCACTGCCACTTGGAATTAGTAATTTAATCGTCAGGGATAACCCTAACGACGACGGCAATTCCATCTGGCTCGTCTGGGATAAATCGCCCGACGATGATCTGGGGAAAATTACTTCATATGTCATATTACGTGCCGAATCCCGTGAGGGTGAGTACTCCCGAGTCGGAGATGTTTCTTCCGGAACAACGGAATTCTTCGACAACGGCGCCGTTGACGGAGTCGAATACTATTATAAAATAGCCGCCGTCAATTCGTTGCACGACAATGGTCGATTGCAGTGGGAAGTGCAGGCGCAGTCTGATTCGGTCGGCCCCGTGAGATCATCGGCGCAATGGTTTGACATGAGAAGATTCAACGTCTTTATCGGCGTCATTTTCCTTTGCAGCGCTATTCTATATTATATAAGCAAAGCCAGAACCGGGAAAGAATTATTTATCCGCAAAATCGCCGGACTCGATTCGGTCGATGAAGCCGTCGGCCGGGCTACTGAAATGGGGCGTAAAATTTTCTATGTGCCCGGCATCAGCGACATGGATAACGTGCAGACCATTGCCGGGGTGACCATCCTCGGTCGCGTGGCCCAACTGGCCGCAGAATATGAAACCTGGATCGAAGTCCCCGTCTGTAAATCGCTGGTCATGGTAACCGCCAAGGAAATCGTCAAGGAAGCCTACGTCAAAGCCGGACGCCCCGATGCCTTCAATGATAATCAGGTGCACTATTTGACCGATGATCAATTCGGGTACGCGGCCGCTATCGATGGCATGATTGTACGTGAAAAACCGGCCACCATTTTCTATATGGGATCGTTCTATGCGGAATCTCTGATTATGGCCGAAACGGGCAATGCCGCCGGGGCCATCCAGATCGCCGGAACCGGCCAGGCTTCGCAACTGCCGTTTTTTGTCGCGGCCTGCGATTATACTCTTATCGGTGAAGAATTATTCGCCGCTTCGGCCTATTTATCCAAGGAACCGAAACTGCTTGGTTCGCTCAAAGGACAGGATATGGGCAAAGCGGCCATTTTGATTTTCATTATATTGGGCTTGATACTGGAGTCATTTAATATCTTCCAGATGTCAAACTGGTTTTCGGTCAGATAGAAGGATAGGATTGTGAGAAGAGAAATCCCTCTTTTGATTACCGGCATCGTCGGGGTGGTTTTTGTCATCCAGTACTTTATTCCCCATTATCCCTTCAATCAACTGAATAACTGGTTTTCGGACTGGTTTTCGATAATTGCCGCCTGCGCCATATGGCTGGGAGCGCTCAACCTGCTCAAGGTTTCGGCCAATAAAATTTATCGCAAGCGTGAAGACTGGGGCTATTCCATCGTTATTATTGCTTGTTTCCTGATTATTGCGGTCATCGGCTTCGCCGAAGGTGAAGGCTTCCGAAATATCGGGACCAAGTTCGACTGGCTCTACCAATATGTCTACACGCCTCTGTCCTCGACCATGTTCGCCCTGCTGGCCTTTTTCGTTGCTTCGGCATCGTACCGGGCCTTTCGTGCCAGAAACTTCGATGCCACCCTGCTTCTCGTGGCGGCTTTTCTGGTTATGATTGGCCGCGTGCCGGTCGGTGATGCCATCGCCATGAAACTGCATCTGCCGCTGTCGATTTATCCATCGGAAATTTCCTCCTGGATCATGAACGTTTTTAACACCGCCGGCCAGCGAGCCATTATGATCGGTATCGCACTGGGCATCGTTTCAACCTCGTTACGCGTCATTCTCGGCATCGAACGCGCGCATCTGGGAGGAGACTGATCGTGCTCAAGCAGATTCTGGTTTATGCGCTTATCCTGGCGTTATCGCTTATCGGATATTTCGTCATCACTGAACCGATTATTCTTAGCCCGACCGCGTCAATGGTCATCATTATACTGATTGCCCTGGTCCTGCTTTATATCCTTGTCCGTACCATTATGGGAAGCTTCGTGGGACGACGGACGGTTTTCACTTTCGTGGCTATCGCCGTCATTCTGCCGTTTTTCATGACCGTGGACCAGCCTATTAAAGTCTCGCCCGAAGTGCAACAGCTGTACGATGCAGTTATGGCCCTGAGGCCGGGCTCGAAAGTCCTCGTTTCGTTTGATTATGATCCCCCTTCGGCGCCCGAATTGCAGCCTATGGCCGAATCATTTTTTGCCCTGTGTATCGAGCGTGATTTGAAAATCATTATCATGGGACTCTGGCCGCAGGGACCCCAGCAGGCGGACTTGGCCATGCAGACGATATTGAGAGAAGAGGCCTTCGCCGGAAAATCATGGAAGTATGGAACCGACTACGTGAATCTGGGCTTTCAGTCGGGCAATGAATTCGTCATCCAGCGCATGGGCGGTGAAATTGGAAGTATGTTCCATAACGACTTTTATGGCACACCCTATGATTCTTTGCCTCTGGTTAGAAACATCAAGAATTTCAGCAATATCGATTTTTCATTCAATTTATCGGCGGGCTACCCCGGCTCCGTGGAATGGGTCCAGGTGGCCGTCGATCGTTACGGCCTTAAAATGGGTGCCGGGAATACCGCGGTGCAGGCCCCCCAGATGTATCCTTACCTTCGAGCCGGACAATTGAACGGCCTTTTGGGTGGTCTCAACGGTGCCGCGGAATTTGAAAAGGTGACCGGGCGCAGGGCCAAGGGAACGCGGTTTATGGTATCGCAATCATTTTCGCACGTGGTCGTCATAGCCTTCATTATTATCGGCAACGCCGCCTTCTTCCTCGGCGAGAAAAGACGGAAGAAGCCGGAAGGAGAGACGTCCTGATGGAACAGCAAATCGGACTCTGGGTCGGGGCCTTTTTGACTATGGGCATTATCTCTTTCCTATATAAAGATAACCCGTGGTACAAATTAACCGAGGCCATCTTTGTCGGAATTTCGGCCGGGTACTGGTTTGTCGCCCTTTTCTGGGATAATATTGTCGGCAAATTCTGGATCGGCGTTTTCGACCGCGGTGATTATTATCTCATCGTCGGCGCCGTGCTCGGTCTTCTGATGCTTATGCGCCTCGTGCCCAAAATCGGCTGGATTTCCCGCTGGCCGCTGTCATTCGTGGTCGGGGCCATTTCCGGATTCTATCTGCTGAATTATTTTTCGTCCAACGTCATGCTTCAGGTGCAAAGCACCATCATGCCGTTGTTTAGCCCGCAGTTCAACGACCCGCTGTTCACGAGCTCGGCCGGCAATATCATTTCGAATCTATTTATCGCCGGCGGTACTTTCACCGGCCTGGTTTACTTTTTCTTTTCCAAGGAGCACAAGGGGGCATTCGGCGGGGCGGCCAAAATCGGTATCTGGGTCATTATGATTACATTCGGGGCCTCGTTCGGGTATACCGTCATGAGCCGTATGTCTCTTTTAATCGGCCGCATGTATTTCATCTTCGGGGAATGGCTGAACCTAATCGGCTGATTTATGAGAAACTCCCGCTTCAAAGTCAACGGGCTTTTTTTTGTCTTGATATCGGTATTTCTTGTCTCCGGCCTCTCCGCTGAAGAACCGCTTATTCCGAATCCAGAAGACACAACCAAAATCTGCATCCCCCGGCCGCCCACCAACGTATTGGCCACTGACGCGGTTTACGACAAAGGCAACGTTGTCAATTTAAATTGGGTTCCATCGCCCGACGATATCGGCGACGGCAAAATCCTGCAGTACCAAATTTTGAGGCGGCTGGAAAGCGATTCCGTATTCACATTAATCGATTCGGTGATAGCCGGAACGGCATTTTACAAAGATGAAACGGTTGAATCGGGACAGACTTATCAGTATATGGTGGTCGCCATATGCGACGGCGGTTCGGGTCCTTCAAAACCATCACCTCCGGTCACGCCGGATATGGAATGGCTTAATTTCGCATTATCCAACATTTTCGTCATCGGACTGTTAATATGCGGCTCGGTGATATATTTTATCGGCAAAGCCAAAAGTGGCCGGCCCCTTTTCATCCGCAAGATAGCGGGTCTGGAAGCCGTCGATGAAGCCATCGGCCGGGCGACCGAAATGGGCCGACCGATTTTATATGTCCCCGGCATTCAGGATATGGACGATGTCCAAACTATCGCCGGACTGACTATTCTGGGCCGGGTGGCTCGGGTCGTGGCCGACTATGATACCAAAATCAAGGTCCCGGTGTCACGCTCCCTGGTTATGACCGCCTCTCGCGAAACATTGAAAGCCGCTTATATGGCCGCCGGTCGCCCCGATGCCTTCAACGAAAATATGGCTCAATATATTACCGACGAGCAATTTGGCTATGTCGCTGCCGTGGACGGAATGATCATCCGCGAACGCCCCGCCACAACCTTTTTTCTGGGCGCTTTTTTTGCCGAATCCCTGATTTTGGCTGAAACCGGCAATTCCATCGGCGCCATTCAAATCGGCGGAACCGCCAACCCCGCCCAATTGCCTTTCTTCGTCGCGGCTTGTGATTTTACTCTTATCGGCGAAGAACTTTTCGCCGCTTCCGCCTACCTGTCCGGCGAACCGAGACAGCTGGGGTCGCTCAAGGGGCAAGACGTCGGCAAGGCGCTGGCCATGATTGCCATCGTTCTTGGAGCCATAACGACAACCATCGGGCAGGCATGGAACTTTGAATTCATCTCGGCCATAGCCGATTTACTTAACTCCTTATTCAGAACGAATTGATGCGATGAGACGACAGGTACCCCTCATAATCACCTTCTTTATCGGCGCCCTGCTGGTTATTTCGGTTTTTATTCCGCCCATGGTTTCGCTTAAGGAAACCTTTACACTTTATTTCGATATTATTGCCGTGTTTGCCTTTTTCCTCGGCGGCGGCAACCTGTTGCGCGTGCATCTGGGAAAGCTGTACGGCAAAAAGCAGGACTGGGGCTTTTCGCTGGTGACCGTCGCCGGTTTTACCATGATGCTCATCGTCGGCCTGTTTAAAATAGGCAATCCGGGCGGAATCGCCGCCTCGATTACGGCCGAAGGCTCGTTATTCCAAAAATTGTTCGAATATATAATGGTGCCGCTGGGTTCAACCATGTATGCCTTGCTGGCTTTTTTCGTTGCTTCGGCATCCTACCGGGCCTTTCGTGCCAAAAACCGCGAGGCTACCATTCTTTTAATCGGGGCCTTTATTATTCTGCTGGGCCGGACTCCCTTCGGCATGATGCTGACTTCGTGGATTCCCGAACAGCTTTCGATACTTCAGATTCCCAATCTGGCCATCTGGATCATGAACGGTCCCAACCTCGCCGGTCAAAGAGCCATCATGATCGGCATTGGTCTGGGCGTGGTTTCCATGTCGATCCGGATTCTGCTGGGAATCGAAAGATCCTATCTGGGGGAAGATAAATGACCAACTGCATCCCCCGCATCATCGCCATCAGCGGCAGCGACATCGGTATTATTATATCTTTGGTCGTTATCGGCGGCGGCTTGGCCTGGCTGTTGAAACAATCGATTAAGGCCGGTGACGTTGACCGCCGGGTTGTCTTCCTGTTTATTTTTATTTCGGTATCCGTCCCCATTTTGTTTCCGATCACTTTCTCGGAAACGGCCACTCCGATCGTCAAGAAGCTTTACGACCGCATCGAAAACTTGCCGGATGGCTCCGCCGTGCTGATTTCATTTGACTTTGACCCGGCCATGGCTCCGGAAGTTCAGCCCATGGCCGATGCTTTCGCCCGCCATTGTCTGGCGAAAAATCATAAAGTCATATTTATGTCGCTCTGGGCCACCGGCCAGTCACTGTTGAGTACAACCCTGCAGAACGTGGTAAGACCCGAATTTCCGGATAAAATAGAGGGCGTCGATTTCGCCAATCTCGGCTATAAGGCCGGCAACGAAGGCGTCCTGAATGTAATCGTCACCAATTTCCGCAAGATGTTCCCGACCGACGTCAATGGCATCCCGCTCGACAGCATCGCCGTCTTCAAAAAGATCCGCTCGTGTCAGGACCTCGACCTGATTATATCGATCGGCGGCGGCAAACCGGGCGCCAAGGAATGGATCCTGTTTGTCGGTGATCCGGCCAACGTGCCCATGGGCTGCGGCGTGGCGGCGGTGACGGCCCCCCAGTTGTACCCCTACTATCCCAAGCAATTGCTGGGAATTCTGGGCGGTATCAAAGGCGCGGCGGAATACGAATCGGAACTGGTCCGCCATTACGATCGATTTGCGGATATTAAAAAACCGGGTCTGCGCATGATGGGTCCGCAGACTTTGGCTCATGTCGTCATCATGGCCTTTATTGTGCTTGGCAACATTTCTTATTTTGTCACGCGCCGTCGGGGGAAAAAGCCATGAGCCGAACGATGATAATATTGCTGGCCCTGGTGGCTATCGTTTTCGCCATAAGCTGGGCGGCCAAGTCGGCCTCACTTGACGATCAATATGATGACTACATTTCGCGGGGTTTCCTTATCACTCTGGCGGCCTTTCTGACTGTATCGATATTGTCCTTTCTATATAAAGATAACCCGTTCTATAAATTCGCCGAGCACCTCTTTGTCGGCGTGTCAGCGGCTTACTGGATGTCGCTGGGATTCTGGTCAACCATCGTCGGCAATCTGATACCACGACTGTCCGTATCCCTGTCGGCCTTTTTTAAGGTTCCTCATATCGAGGACGAATACGCCCTGTATATTCTGCCCGACAAGGTTTCATATTTTATACCAGTCGTCCTTGGCATCCTGTTATTGATGCGTCTGTCGAAAAAGGCGGGCTGGATTTCGTCGTGGCCGCTGGCTTTCATTGTCGGGACCACGGCCGGTCTGAATCTCGTGCGCTACCTGCGCTCCGATTTCATCGAACAGGTTTCGTCCACCTTCGTCCCGCTTCTGGTGGACTGGCAGGGGACAGGCCGCTTTTTCAGCGACTTCAATCTTTATGCTTATGGGCAGTTTGTAACCATGCTCGGCAACTGGGTTATTTTTATAGGAGTCTTGTGCGGACTAGTGTATTTCTTTTTCTCGAAGGAGCATAAGGGAATTTTCGGCGGAGCTTCGAGGGTCGGCATCTGGGTGCTGATGATTACATTTGGCGCGTCGTTCGGCTATACCGTCATGGGCCGTATATCGCTTTTGGTCGGACGCCTGACCTTTCTTTTCCATGACTGGCTGGAACTTATAGGTTAATCATATATTCGCGAGGTGGATATGAAGTTTAAAATGCTGCTTGCCCTGATTCTCCTCTGTTTTGTCTCCGCCGTAAGTGGCTTCGGACAAAGCGCGGAAGATATCATGGCATTGCCCGACTCGATGGCGATGGCACCGCCCGCGCCTCCATCCAACGTGAGAGGGGTCGATACCGACAATGACCATGGTCATTCGATTACCCTGACCTGGGAGACCTCCCCCGATGACGGCGCCGGGTTGAATAATGTCATCGGTTATAAAGTCCTCCGGGCCGAAAGCCCCGACGGTCCTTTTATTGAGCGGGCCTTGATTCCATCCGGCGGGACCGGTCATATTGACGTCGGCGCCAAGGAAAAGGATGCTAACGATTATTTGCCCGACCACGTGGGTTTTTACTACAAAGTTCGGGCCATAACTGCGGACAGCCTGATTTATGCCGAATCCGAAGCGTTCGGGCCAGTGCATTCATATGGCCAGTGGTTTAATACCGGCCGCGTTCCGGTTCTGGTTTTTGTCATCTTCTTTCTCTTTGTGACGCTATTCTTTATCCAGAAAGCCAAGGGCGGCGCCAATCTGTTTGTTCGTCGTTTGGCCGGGATTGAAGCCGTTGACGAGGCCATTGGTCGCGCCACCGAAATGGGTAAACCCATCCTGTACGTGCTCGGTTTGGGAACTGCCGCCGACATTGCCACCATTGCTTCATACACTATCCTGGGCCGCGTCGCCAAGAAAGTCGCCGAATACCAAACCGGCCTGATCGTGCCCTGCTATGACCCGATTGTCATGACGGTCGCGCAGGAAACAGTCAAAGCGTCATACATGGACGCCGGGCGACCCGATGCATACTATGAAGACATGGTGTACTTTGTGACGCAGTCGCAGTTTGCTTATGTCGCCGCGGTCAATGGCACTATGCTGCGCGAACGGCCCGCTACCAATATTTACATGGGCAAGTTCTACGCCGAGTCGCTGATTCTGGCCGAAACC
>CAYWLR010000001.1:143921-253869 GCA_964459465.1 uncultured Ignavibacteriaceae bacterium
AATTTTTATGCGCGGGTCCCGGCGCGACCTCCATTCCGGGGGCTACGGCGGGGTGGTCGAAAATCCCCTGAATGCCATGGTGTAGCTCCTGGCCTCGCTGCACGATGCCAGCGGCCGGGTTACCATTCCCAACTTTTACGATAAGGTCCGGCTGCCAACCCCGGCCGAACGAGAGGCCCTGGAAAACGGCACGATCACGCCGGAGAAGATTCTGGCCGAAACCGGCGCCCTGGCCGGGTCGATTCAGATTTCCGGCACCGATGAAATCGCCCAGATCCCGTTTTTCGTGGTGGCCTGCGATTATACCCTGATCGGCGAAGAGCTCTATGCCGCGTCGGCCTATCTTGGCCGCGAACCCTTGCTTCTGGGTTCGCTCAAAGCACAGGATTACGCCAAGGCCGCGGCCATTATCATCGCCATCATCGGCTTTATCACGATGAATTTCGGCATCGAAGCCTTTAAACATCTCTTTTACGTGAGTAATTAGGGAGGAGTGAAGATATGAAACGACAAATTCCATTGTTGCTCGTACTCGTCTTCGGTATCTTCATGATCTTCCAGTACTTTGTACCTCATGAATCATCCGAATGGATTTACGAGTTTTTCCTGGACTGGATCTATATCATCGGCATCTTTGCCCTGGCCTTGGGTATCTGGTCCCTGATCCGCGTGTCCTATGATAAAATAAAATACAAAAAGCCCAATTGGCAGTATGCCGTCATAACCCTGGCCGGCCTGTTTGCCATGATCCTCTTCGGCTTCGACTACGGGCGGCATTTTTTCTCGGCCGAGGGATTGTCCAATTACATGTTCCGGGCCTTCTTCGATTATATCCTGATTCCGATCCAGGCCACCATGTTTTCGCTTCTGGCTTTCTTTATAGCCTCGGCGGCTTACCGGGCCTTCCGCGCCAGATCACTTCTGGCAACCCTGCTTTTAGTGTCGGCACTCATTGTCATGCTGCGCTTTAACCCGTACTTTGGCCCGATCGGACCGTATCTCGAACAAACCGCCAGCTGGCTTTTGAATGTTCCCAATCTGGCCGCCAAACGGGCGATTATCATCGGCATCGGATTGGGTATGGTGGCAACCGCCTTGAAAGTCATTCTGGGCATTGAACGCGCCTATCTGGGCAAGGATTGAGGAGGATGGAGCAATGAATATATTCGATCGCATGATGTCGCTCGATCGCCGCTGGGTCTTCCTCTTCGTGGCCCTGGTTTGCGTGATTACATATTTGATCCCGTTTTCCATTAAAATCAATATCACGCCGGAAGTGAAAAACATTTATGACCAAATCGAATCGTTGAAAGCCGGCGATTATATTTTACTGGCTATCGATTATGACCCCAACGCGCTGGCGGAACTGCACCCGATGACCTATGCCATCGCCGAGCAGGCTTTCCGCAAGGAATTGAAGGTCATTTTCGTAACCCTGTCCCAGAACGGACCGGGCATGGCCGACCAGGCCATCAGAGATATCTCTGATTCTCTGCGCCTAGAAAAAACCTATAATGGAATAACCTACCCGGCCCGAGAGCTGGTTAACGGCAAGGATTATGTCTTTCTGGGATATAAACCATACCCGGCTCTGGTGATTCTAGGCATGGGCCAGAATTTCCGCCTGCCGTTCCCGTCCGATTACTATGGCACCCCGCTCGACAGCATCCCCATGATGAAAGGCGTGCTCAATTATGACCAGATTGAGTGTGTCATCGACTTTGCCGCCGGTAACGTCGCCGATATGTGGATTTCCTACGGTCAGGGGCGCTACAATTTCCCGCTGGCACTGGGCATGACCGGGGTTATGGGAGCCGATTACTATCCCTATCTGAACTCCGGCCAGGTCTTTGGCCTGATGGGCGGTCTGCTCGGGGCGGCTCAATACGAAAGCCTGGCCGATAATCCCGGCCCGGCCATCGACGGTATGAGAATACAGCTCTACGCCCATATCGTCATCATTCTTTTCATTCTGATGGGTAACATCGGCTTTCTGGTCACCCGTCGAAAAAGACAGGTGTAAGGAGGTGAGTTTATAATGCAGGAAATGTCAATCGGAACATTTTTATGGACCACACTGGGTGCCTTCCTGACGTTGTGCATCTTCTCGTTCTTGTACCGCGATAATCCGTTTTATAAACTCGCGGAACACCTGGTGGTGGGGGTTTCGGCCGGATACTTTGTCATTATTTTATGGCACAACGGGCTCCAGCCAAACCTGTTTAACCGTCTTAACGACGGCAACTTTTACATGTTGTGGCTGAATTCGGCCGCACCCTGGTACATGATCCCGGCCCTTTTGGGGGTCATGATGTGGACCCGCTTTTCCCGCAAATGGTCGTGGATCAGCCGCTGGCCCATTGCCATGTATATGGGTATCGCCGCCGGTGTGGCCGTACCGCTCGAAATGAAAAACCGCGTCAACCTGCAAATCTATTCGGCCATGACCGACATCGATTGGGGCAACTTTATCGGCGGTTCGCTCATAAATTCGACCTCGGGGCTGTCCCAATTAATAATATTCCTCGGAACCATTGCCGCACTCTTTTATTTCTTCTTTTCCAAGGAACATACCGGCGTCTTCAAAGGTGTCGCCCGGTTCGGAATATGGATTCTTATGGTCGGATTTGGCGCTTCGTTCGGTTACACCGTTATGGGCCGTATTTCACTTTTCGTCCAGCGCATTCAATACGTCGGCGACTGGACCAAGGTGGCCTGGAGTGGTATCAGCGGAACCTATACGGCTGTTTGGTTTATAACCTTTGGGATATTCGCGTTATTGGCGGTTTATGAATTCATTCAATTTATGGCCCGACGAAAAAAAGAGGCATAAATTGAGCGGGATTTAAATATAAGGCCCCATAATGCGATGGGGCCTTTTAATTTTTTATGCAACACGAAGTTGTGGAAATGATATGGAGGAGGCTTGTAACTTTTAGCTATACAATAAGATATGAATCGTAAATTTCATCAACACGTTAACTTCTTTGTGGATAACAGGTTATTTGAAAAATTTTTTGGAAAAACTCATTTTTCCCTTGACAAATTCGAGGATTTCCTGTATAACTAAATAAGTTACGGAATACTCCAGTAAGGCCTTAAACTAATTTAAGGGCGGAAACCTTTTACTGCTTGAAGAGAGGTGGGGGATGGCCAATACCTCAGATTCTGCCGGAAGTGCCAAAAAAAGCACGCGCGGCAGGAAAAAAGGATCAGGGAAGTTATCCACGCCTGAGGCTCGGCGCGAATACCAGAGACGCTATTACCAGATGCACAAGGAGAAGGCCAAGGAATACCAGCGGCAGTATAATCTGACTCACAAGAAAAAGGCACGCGGGGGGCGGGGCAAGGCCAACTTTTCCTGTCCGCGCGAAGTCGTCCGGATGACCTTTAATACCTCGGATCTAATGCATTCTCCCGTCGAAAAAACCCTTAGGATGCTGGAGAAAATTGTCAGCGGCGAGCGCATGTTCACCATGTAGTTGACCTCATTGAAGAAGTTAAGGCGGTTGTCGATATATCGATGACCGCCTTTTTTTTTGGTCTGGAGGAAATTTGCCGGAACGAAAGGCCGCCTAATTAAGTTATTTGTTGTATTATGATTTGGGGTATTATATAATTTCTCAAAATAGCGAACTATTTTTATTGCAGGGAGGCAGAATAATGCCAGTCAAGAAGAAGACAAAATCCTCATCGGCAAAAACTGCTTCGAATAAAAAGACACCTGCGAATAAGACAACGGGAACCAAAGCGAAGCCAAAGGCCGCAACCTTGAAACCGAAAACAAATTCAAAAAAGGGGGCTGGCGTCAAAAGGGCGGCCCCGGGCAAATCCCGGCAACCCAGGACGACTGCCCCAAAAAAGACCGGATTGAAACGGGGAATCCTCGAAAAGGGCTCGACCGGGGCGGCCAGGGGCGAATCAGCCAAAACATTAATCAAAGGAAAGACAACGGAAGTGAGTACTGCAACCACGACCAAATCAGCCAGGAAATCCAAACGACAGAGTGTCAGCCAGGCCAGGACTTTTAAACTGGAACACCCCGCCTATTATTTTTTCGGCGGCGGCAAGGCGGACGGCAATGGCCAGATGCGCGACCTGCTCGGTGGCAAGGGCGCCGGTTTGGCCGAGATGTGCCTGGCGAAAATTCCGGTTCCTCCGGGATTCACCATTACCACCGAAGTATGTAAAATCTATTATGAAAACGATCTGGCCATTCCCGATGACATCGACAAAGAGATGGAATCATATGTCGCCAAAATTGAAAATCTGGTCGGGGCCAAATTCGGCGATCCGAATAACCCGCTACTGGTGTCGGTCCGGTCCGGCGCCAAGTTTTCCATGCCCGGCATGATGGATACCGTCCTCAACCTCGGTCTTAATCCGCAAACTCTCGAGGGTATGGCGGCAAAGACCGGCGACGATCGTTTCGCCCATGATCTGTATCGTCGTTTCGTGCAGATGTTTGGCAACGTTGTTTTGGGGATCGATAAGGACAAGTTCGAAACCATTATCGATAAGAAGAAAAAGGATCGCAAAATCAAGCAGGATTCCTCCCTCCAGGTAGAGGACCTGAAAGACATTATCCGCAAGTTCAAGGCTGTCATAAGCCGCAAAACCGGCGAGGAATTTCCCGACGACCCGTACATTCAATTACGCCTGGCCCGGGATGCCGTCTTTCGTTCATGGAATAACCCTCGCGCCATTAGCTATCGCCGTTTGAATAACATTCCCGGTGACTTGGGCACGGCCGTTAATATTCAGGCGATGGTCTATGGCAATATGGGCAATAATTCCGGGACGGGAGTCGGTTTTACCCGCAACCCGGCCAATGGCAAAAAGGAATTCTACGGCGAATATCTGATAAACGCTCAAGGCGAGGATGTCGTTGCCGGAATTCGCACCCCACAACCGATTTCGCAACTGGCCGAGGAAATGCCCGCGGTTTATAAGAAACTTCGAAAAATAACCGACCTTCTGGAAAGCCATTATCGCGACGTCCAGGATTTTGAGTTCACCATCCAGGAAGGTGAACTGTATATGTTGCAGACCCGCACCGGCAAACGTACTATTCAGGCGGCCATGAAAATCGCCGTCGATATGGTCAAGGAAAAACTGATCACCAAAGAAGAGGCCATCATGCGCATTGATCCGGCGCAACTCGATCAGCTTTTGCATCCCCGGCTTGACCCGGCCGCCAAATATGAAGTCATTGCCAAAGGTCTGCCGGCTTCGCCCGGAGCGGCATCAGGTGCGGTTTATTTCAACGCCGAAGACGCTGTCAAGGCCACCAAGCACGGGCCGGTGATTCTGGTTCGCCAGGAAACTAATCCCGATGATATCGAGGGAATGCACGCCGCCGCGGGAATTTTGACTTCGCGAGGCGGAATGACCTCCCACGCCGCCGTCGTTGCCCGCGGCATGGGCAAATGCTGTGTTGCCGGTTGTGAAGCGGCCCGCGTCAATGAAGCTAAAAAGCAGCTCCAGATTGGCCGCCTGACCATCAAGGAAAAGGAGATCATTACTTTGAATGGTTCCACCGGCGAAGTGATTTTCGGCGAAGTCCCGACTATCGAACCGGAACTATCCGGTGAATTCGCCGAATTCATGTCCTGGGCCGATGAAATCCGCGAATTGAAAGTCCGCACCAATGCCGATACTCCGCACGACGCCGAGCAGGCTCTTAAGTACGGCGCCGAGGGTATCGGGTTGTGCCGCACGGAACACATGTTCTTCGCCGAAGATCGTCTGCCGATCGTTCAGGAAATGATTCTGGCCGATTCAACCGAAGAACGCCAGCAGGCTCTGGATAAGCTATTACCGTTCCAGAAGAAAGATTTCAAAGGCTTGTTTTCCAAAATGGACGGTCTCCCCGTGACTATCCGAACTCTCGATCCGCCGCTGCACGAGTTTTTGCCCGACAAACTGGCCATCGAGCAGGAAATCGAAGAACTGGATAAAACAGATGAAATGTACGACGAAAAGCTGGCCCGCAAAAGAAAAATCCTTCAGCGCATCGATGAACTCAAAGAAGTGAATCCCATGCTGGGGCATCGCGGCTGCCGACTGGGTATCGTCTTTCCGGAAATAACCGAAATGCAGGTTCGGGCCATCATGGAGGCCGCCTGTGAAATCTATCGCGATAAAAAGAGGGTCATTCCGGAAATCATGATTCCCCTAGTCGGGCATATTAACGAATTTAAAAACCAGAAGGAAATCGTGGAGCGCATTGCCAACGAAACTATAAACAAATACAAGGTCAAGAATCTGGAGTACCTGATCGGCACCATGATCGAGATTCCTCGAGCGGCTCTGACCGCCGATGAAATCGCCCAGGAAGCGCAATTCTTCAGTTTCGGCACCAACGATATGACCCAGATGGCCATGGGCTTTTCGCGCGACGACGCCGGGAAGTTTTTGCGTTACTATGTCGAAAAAGAAATTCTCCCGGCCGATCCATTCGTTTCGCTGGACCAGCAGGGTGTCGGGCAGTTGGTTGAGATGGGAACCCGCAAGGGTCGCCAGACCAATCCGAATCTTAAAGTCGGCATTTGCGGCGAACACGGCGGCGATCCGTCGTCGATTGACTTCTGTCATCGGGTCGGACTCAATTACGTGTCCTGCTCGCCGTTCCGCGTTCCCATCGCCAGGCTGGCGGCGGCCCAATCGACCATTAAGTCGAAAAAGAAAACCGCCGAACGCGATAAGTAGGAGCTTTAGCCGGTTTTTATACGGGGCAGAAACAGAAGTTTCTGCCCCGAATTATTTTCAAATGGTATGTCCGAGATAACCACTATCCTGTTCGACGTCGGTTGGCCGATTATCGATGAAACCGAAGCCCACGAAGGCTGGTATGCCTTTATTATAAACACCGTTAAGCAAAAGACCGGCCGGGCGATTACCCGGGAGGATGTCCTGCGCACGGAGGCCGATGCTGTCGTCTGCCATGCCCCATCTCTTTTCTCCTACGTCATCTGGCAATTTACCCGGCCCGATGAAGCCGCTTTTTATGAAATCCGTCGCGGTTTTGATGAATATTATGCGGGTTGCCGATATCGCGTTCAGAATGGTGTCCGCGAAGTTCTGGGCAGACTCTATGGTCGTTTCAAACTGGGCATTGCCGCCAATCAGCCTATATCGGTTTATAACTTTCTGGAAAATAATGGCATATTGAAATTTTTTGACTCGACTATGGTTTCGGATGAAATCGGATTTTCCAAGCCAGACCTTCGCATGTTCATAAAAGTCCTTGAAAATCTTGGCGCAACGCCGAGCGAAACCATAATGATCGGAGACCGGCAGGATAACGATATTACGCCGGCCAAATTGCTGGGCATGAAAACGATCCGACTGCGAATCGGCCCTCATAAAAACCAGCAAATTCGTTATCCATCGGAAAAGCCGGATTATGAAGTCGATACAATCGACCAGATAATCGGCATCCCCGAAATCAAAGCCCGATTATCATAATTGACCTTCAATTCCCGACCCGATTTCTGCGAATTTTCCATGAGAATTCCATTAAACAAACTTTGCGCCTTGTTTGTATAAAGTTATGGAAGTATTAAGATAATGGTTGTCAAATGGGGCATAATAACGTATCTTCCCTAATTGGGAAATAGGTAGAGATTTATAAGGAGTTGTTTTTATGGTCAAGTTTTTTTGGCTTCCCCTTCTATTTTTGGCCCTGCTGTTCGGCTGCGCCGACGATATTGTTCTCGAGGGCGACACCGATTTGGTCGGTGTTTATAATGCATTCTATTATTATACCGAAGGTTATGGAAGCAGTAATCCCACCACCACCAAAGTCAAATTAACCTGGAATTTCATCAGTGATAAATCCTTCAACTATGCGGTGGATAATGAAGACCCGTTCACTGACGGTGACCACGGCGTTTGCGATGTCTCGCAGGGGACATACAGCCGCACCACTCTCAATGAGATTATTTTCTCCGATGTGATCGCCAGTGTTGGCAGTGTCTGCGATGATGAAACCCTGGTGGATGCCAATTTTAATTTTCGAACTGCCGAGGATACTATCATAATCGATCGTTTGGTGGCGGAGCAATCGCGTAATTTTGTGGTAAAACTGGTAAAAATCACGCAATAGTGGGAGCGAAAAGCCCCGGCCTCTTGCCCTTCGGCGGAGGCCTTTATTATAACCGAGGGGAATGATTCAATGAAAAAATCGATTTCTATATATTGGCCCGTATTGGTTGCGGCGACTATTGTCATTGCTATGGCGTTTGCCTGTGGCGGCGATGAAAAAGAAGAAACCCCGGTTTTTGGCGCCGGAACTTATGACGGGACCTATACTGTAATTCGGGACTTTTTGGGTGAGGCACGAACAAAAGTCGATACTATGGCCTTCTATTTCTGGGAAACCGGGAGCGTCGATACTCTTATCATGGACCATTCGGCCCCGATGAACGGGGAGTCCAAGTTTTGCGATTATGTCTGCACTTGGCGAATGGTCGGCGATTCTTTGCGCATAACTTTTTTGAGTCAGTCGCTTGATATCTGTGTTGAGGAAGAAAATCCGGGACAAACTTATTTACACTTTGTCGACGGCAGAAAGTTTGTCTTCGTAAAATTCGATACGAACACATATCCGCCAGCGCCTAATACCGATATTTATCGCAAAATAGAGCTTTGGGCGGATTAATTCATAGTTTTTTTCATTATTTTTTGTTTTTCTTAAATTCAGACTGACAGCATCTGTCAGTCCCCCAATTTATATTTTAACCGGGACGGCCGGAGAGTCGATTAAATACCTGCGCCGCCGATTCCGATTGCCAAATGACAATCGGCGGCGGAAAACCCGAAATTATGGGGGAATGGCATGCTGGCCAAGGTTATTTCTTCGGCAACTCTAGGGGTAAACGCTTATTCGGTTGAAGTGGAAGCCGATATTCAACAACAAGTTCCGGCCTTTATAACGGTGGGACTGCCGGAAGGGGCGGTTCGAGAATCTAAAGAGCGGGTCACCGCCGCCATTAAAAACTCCGATTTTATTTTCCCAGCCAAAAAGGTCACCATAAATCTTGCTCCGGCTGACATCCGCAAAGAAGGAACGGCCTTCGACCTGCCGATTGCCGTCGGCATTTTGGCGGCCACCGGGCAGATTCTTCGCGACCGTTTCGATGATTATGTCCTGCTGGGGGAGTTATCCCTTGACGGAGCATTGCGGCCGGTGCCGGGCGTACTGCCGATGTCGATGTCCATTGATGGGTCGCGCGGTATCAAAGGGCTGATAGTTCCCAAAGAAAATGCGCCCGAAGCGGCGATGGCCGAATCGATCCCGGTTTTTCCCGTTTCATCGCTTAAGGAGACAATTCATTTTTTGGAGGATCCATCGACCATCAAACCTTATAAACTGGATATTAAAACTGTTTTTGATTCGTCGCGACGATATGATACCGATTTTTGTGATGTTAAAGGTCAGGAGTCGGCCAAGCGGGCGCTGGAAATTGCGGCCGCGGGCGGCCATAATATTATCATGATCGGCCCCCCCGGCTCCGGGAAGACCATGCTGGCCAGGCGGTTGCCGACCATTTTACCGGAAATGACTATCCCGGAAGCTCTGGAAACCACCAAAATTCATTCGGTGGCGGGACTTTTACCCGAGAACACCGCTCTTATCGCTACCCGTCCGTTTCGCTCGCCGCACCATACGGTTTCCGACGCCGGCCTGATCGGCGGCGGACGAATCCCCAAGCCGGGCGAGGTGTCGCTGGCCCATCATGGCGTTCTGTTTCTTGACGAAATCGCCGAGTTTCACAAAGACGCCCTCGAAGTCATGCGCCAGCCGATGGAAGATGGTCAGGTGACATTGTCGCGGGCAACGACGACGCTGACCTACCCGGCCCGGTTTATGCTCGCGGCGGCTATGAATCCCTGTCCCTGCGGGTATTTCGGCGACAACAACCATGAATGCACATGCACTATGGGATCGATACAGCGCTATATGTCGCGTATTTCGGGCCCTTTGCTGGACCGTATCGATATTCATATAAATGTCCCGTCGGTGAAATTCGAAGAACTATCATCCAGCGCCAGCGGCGAGAAATCCGAAATTATCAGGCAGCGGGTTAACGCCGCCCGACAGCGCCAGTTGGAAAGATTCAAAAGCGAGAAAAAAATATTCTGCAATGCTCACATGAAGTCCCGCGATATCAGGACCTATTGTGCCATTGATGAAAAATCGAAGTCTCTTTTGAGCCTGGCTATCAAAGCGCAAGGGTTGTCGGCCCGTGCCTATGACCGGATTCTCAAAGTGTCGCGAACCATCGCCGATTTGGAAGGCATCGATAATATCGACGCCTGTCATGTTGCCGAGGCCATTCATTATCGGTCGCTCGATCGAAACCTCTGGCTGTGATAACCTTCGCCATATTCCTGACGGCAGAGGCTCATATATCATTATGAGCCTCTTGACTTTTTAGCCTTGACGTATAACTTGGCATAACTGCGGAGCAGAAATATGGCACAACAAAGCAAAATGGAAAAAATGCTGCTGCACGCGGCGCGGATGCTCAACTCCACCCTGGATTATGAGGAATTGATGCGCCTGGTTCTGGAGTTGACGATCAAGGCGACCGGGGCCGAAGCCGCGCTGGTTCAGAGAATTGATAAAAAAGCGCCCGATCAGGGAATACGATACCTGAATTCCCGAACGGGGGAATTTCGCTATTTCAAAATGTCGCAGGGTGAAGGGTTACTCGGCTGGGTCGCTGAACACCATGAACCGCAAATAATTACCGACCTGCAAAACGATAGCCGTTATCAGCGGCGGGTCGAAAGCTTCATCGATATCAAGCCGAGTTCAGCCATTATTGTGCCGCTTATCGGCCGGGGTCATTTGATCGGCGTCGTCGAGGCGTTGAATAAATGCGACGGGGTTTTTGACAGCAACGACCTGGATACGCTTATGGGGCTGGCTAATCAATTCGCTATCGGCATCAATAACGCCAATTTGTATCGCGATGCCAAGCGCGAGGCCATGGAACGCGAACTGCTGTATGAAGTCGGTAAAAAATTATCCAGCACACTCAATCTCGATGAAGCGCTTAAGATGATATGTGATACCCTGAAAAAAGTCGTCGATTTTTCCGCCATCGGCATTTTCCTGATAGACGAGAACAAGGGCGAGGTGTCTTCAGTATACTCCGAGGGTTACGATTCCAACGCCGACCAATACATTAAATTAAAAGTCGGCCAGGGCCTTGTCGGTTGGGTGGCGGAAAATCGCGACCCGGTAATTGTCGATGACGTCACCAAAGACGACCGGTACTTTGCGGGGGATCCGGAAACAAAATCCGAGCTGGTGGCGCCGATTGAAATCGACAATCGCGTTATCGGTGTCATCAACCTCGAATCGCCGCGGGTTAAAGCCTATGATAAAAGAAGTCTGGAGTTACTCAAGGCTTTCGCCAGTCAGGCGGCGCTGACTATCGAGCGGGCCAAATTGCACGACCGGATGCTGGAAAGCCGCCGCATCGAAGAGCAGTTGTCCATCGCCCGCCATATCCAGTTAAGCTTCATCCCCAAAAGCGATCCCGAAATCCCCGGCTATGATGTTTCCGGGGTCAATATTCCATCGGGTGAAGTCGGCGGCGATTATTATGATTTTATCGATATTGTCCGCGGGCAGACCGGGATTGCCATTGCCGATGTGTCCGGCAAGGGGATTCCGGCGGCGTTGATTATGGCCTCATTTAGAGCGTCGCTCATCGCCGAGATTCGCAATAACTACGCCATCCGCACCATCTGCCGCAAGGTCAACAACCTGCTTTATGAATCGCTGGAGCGGGAAAATTATGTCACCGCCTTTTATGGTGTGCTCGATTCCAAAAACGATATTCTCACTTTCTCCAACTGCGGTCATAACCGGCCGATACTGTTGCGCCGCGACGGCGGCGTGGAGCTGCTCGCCGAAGGCGGTCTGGCTTTGGGCATCGTGGATGACACCGAATATGAAGAGCGGCCCATTTCGATTCGCCCCGGTGACATTGTCCTGATGTACACCGACGGTGTGACCGAGGTGGAGGGGGCCGACGGGGTGCAATTCGGCGAAGAGCACCTGGTCAGACTTCTTCGGGCTAACGCCGCCTTAAGTTCCCGCGAAATTCATCAGGCTCTTTACAAGGAGATCAGAAATTTCGCCAGGCCCGACCATGTCTTCGACGATGTCACCATGGTCGTCGTAAAGAAATTGGAATAGCGGACATCGTCGGTATTGATTAGTAGGATATTCTTCATTCGGGCCGCATATTCTTGCCAATAACTCCATCTCATCTTATATTGGACGTCATAAAAAGAGAATAATAACTATCATATAAAAAGGAGCCCGCCATGGCCTTGAGAACTTACGATGACTATATCGCGTCGCTAAAAAAAATGCGGCCGAATGTTTACAAATTCGATGAACTTATAAATGATGTCACCACTCACCCCGCGACCAAAAGCACGATCGAAGGCCACGGACAGGCCTATAAAGCCGCCCTCGACCCGGAATTGAAAGACATCTTCACGACCACCTCGCATTTAACCGGCGAGCCGATCAGCCGCTATCTTTCGATCATACGGGAACCGCAGGAAATGTTCGCCAACAGCCGTCTGAAACGAACCATGTTCCAGAAAACGGGCACGTGCACGGGCGGACGGTGTGTCGGCTGGACGTCCACCAACGCCATGTTCTGTGCCACGTGGGACATCGACAAAGAATACGGCACCGACTATCATCAACGGCTTCTGGCCTGGCTGGCCGACGCGCAGGCGCGCGATATAACGGTCGCCGGGGCGCTCACCGACCCCAAGGGCGACCGCTCCAAAAAGCCGCTGGAACAGGCCGACCCCGACATGTATCTGCACATCGTCGAAAAGCGCGACGACGGCATCGTCGTGCGCGGCGCCAAAGTCATGATCTGCGGCGTGGCGGCGGCCAACGAAATATTCATTTTGCCCGGCACCAGTTACGGTGACGGCGACGAGAATTACGCCGTCTCGTTTGTCGTCCCGCGCGATATCGAAGGCCTGACCATCGTCGAGACCCGTCACCCCAGTGACAACCGCGAGGGCGAAGAGGGTTTCGACATTCCCGTCAAGGACGGCGGCATTACGCAGGCGTACTTATTGTTCGAGGACGTCTTCGTGCCTAAAGCGCGCGTTTTCATGGCCGGGGAGACAAAGTACGCCATCAAAGCGGTGCAGTACTTCATAAGTACCTACCGGGCGGCCATCGGCGGCTGTGTCGCCGGACAGGGCGATGTTAAAATCGGGGCGGCGATACTCACCGCGCGCGCCAACGGCCTCAACTCCAAAGTCTTCCGCGACAAAGTCACCCAGATGAACATCAACAACGAGACGACCTTCGGCATGGGTATCGCGGCGGCGGCGATGGGCAAAAAGCACCCGTCGGGGGCCTGGGTGTCGGACATGATGCTGGCCAACGTCAACAAGGTGCACGTGGCGACGTTGCCGTACGAAACTTCACGACTGGCGCAGGATATCGCCGGGGGCATCGCCGAGACCGGATGTTTGCCGTCGTACAAGGATATCAAATCGGCCAAATACGGCCATCTGATCGAGAAGTACCTCAAAGCCGGTTCCTCGGCCGAGACGCGCGCCCGCGCGGCCCGTCTGGTGGAATGGGCGACCATCGGCGCCGGGGTGCCGGGGTGCATGCACGGCGGCGGTTCGCCCGACGGGGCCAAGCTGGTGATCAACGCCATGGGCCAGCTGGAGCAGAAAGTCGAAATGGCGCGCCGCTTGGCGGGTATCACAGAACCCCTGCCCGACCCGGGGAAGAAGTAGAAGACAGTCATGTCGGATATGGCGGTCCCGATTTGTCGGGACCGGCCACAACGCAATTCGAAGCAGGGCAGAACCCAAGCGAAGCGATGCGGTTCTGCCATCTTCCCTATTTAATGTAGATAAGTTGAGTCTATAAAGCCTCCCAAGTAATTGTATCGTTTATCATTAGGGGGAAATGGGTTTGATTTTGGGATATTTTGATTTTTCATGCAGGATTCCCGTTGGCATTAAAGAAGTTATAAAAGACGCCACCCGGATGGTAATGTGGATTGATGTTGTCCATGAATAGGCATAACGGGTTATGCGTGATACGGTTAGAGCAAAACGGGTTCGTCTATGAAAAAATTTTATATTTTCGTGACTCTGACAACGCGGTATCGGATGATTACGGATTATAAGGCGTTCGATTTCGCGGTCATAACGAAGGCGATGTCGAAGTCGAGGGTGTGGCGATACCGGCAGTTGTTTTTTGGAACAGGGCATAATTGTACCTCGCGTTTATATATGGAGGCCGCGCGAAATCAACATGGAAGTGGTGGTGAAATTGGAGGGAGGGGGACTAATATATGTGCATTTTGGCAAATAAAATGAAAGAGTGGAACATCAAGCATTCCCACGGCGAGCCGTGGGCGACCCGGGCCAAGATGACTGCCTTGGTGGCAGCCATGAGAAAATTACTAACCATAATCAACACTATGATCGCCAAAGGAGAAAATTGGAACCCCAAAACCGCTTGACAAACAAGACAGTCGCTACAAGCATGCATACAAGATTATTGGGTAATTGGGGATTAAAAGCCGGGGAGGAGGGACTGCAGGAGAAAAAAGCAGGCGGCGGCGAAAAGGGCCGAAAAGGGAATGGTGAGGACCCAGGACCAGATGATCCGTCCGGCCACACCCCATTTGATGCCCGATAATTTGGTAGTGGCACCGACGCCGATTATGGCACCGGTGATGGTGTGAGTCGTGGATACCGGCACCCCCAGATGCGTGGCCATGAACAGGGTGATGGCCCCCGAAGTTTCGGCGCAAAAACCGCCGACCGGCCGCAGTTTGGCGATTTTCATACCCATGGTTTTGACAATTCGCCAGCCGCCAAAAGCGGTGCCGATGGCCATAGCCAGATGGCAGGAGAGAATGATCCACAGGGTGTTCCAGTTGGACAGCGACAGCCGGGTATCGGTATCCATGAGGCCGCCGGCCATGAGCAGAGCCATGATGATGCCCATAGTCTTCTGGGCGTCGTTGCCGCCGTGGCCGAGTGAATACAGGGCGGCCGATACCAGCTGTCCTTTGCGGAAGAATTTATCGACGGACATGGGCCGCCAGCGTCGGAAAATCCAGAAGACGGCGATCATGATTACGAATGCCAGGACCATGCCGAGGGCCGGAGCCAGCGGGATGAATTCGGCGGTTTTCCAGATGTTATCCCAGTGGATGACGTCGGCGCCGCGATAGGCCAAACCGGCGCCGGCGACGCCGCCGATAAGAGCGTGCGAGGAGGACGTCGGCAGACCCAGCCACCAGGTAATCAGGTCCCAGATGATGGCGCCGAGCAGACCGCAGAGAACGACATACACATAGACGTGGTCGGTACCGTCGATTTTCACGATTTTGGCGACGGTGTCGGCGACGCGGGGGGCAAAGACGAACATGGCGACGAAGTTGAAAAAGGCGGCCCACAGGACGGCGACCGACGGGCTCAAGACGCGGGTCGAGACGACGGTGGCGATGGAATTAGCGGCGTCATGGAAGCCGTTGATGATATCAAAAATGAGGGCGATTCCCACCGTTCCGATAACAATGTACATTATGGGAGGCATGGATTATGAAGCCTCGATGACGATTCCGGAAATAATGTGAGCCACTTCCTGACAGAGGTCGGTGGTGCGTTCGAGCCGTTCGAAAATCTCTTTCCACTTTATGAGTACAATCGGGTCGGTTTCACTTTCGAACAGATGAATCAGGGCGGCCTGGAGAATGTCGTCGGCGCGGCTTTCCAGTTCATAGACATTCCAGCAACATTTCTGAATGTCCTCGCCCTTTTTCCTCAACTGGGATAAATCATGGACGGCAATGTCGATCTGTTCGACCGAATCAATCAGTATTAGTGTCAGTTGTCTCATTTCGGGGCGGGTTTGAGCCAATTGATACATATGTATGCGGGCGGCGGATGAGTTGATGGCGTCGATGATGTCGTCGAGGCGGCGAATCAGGCGGTGGATATCGGCGCGGTCGATCGGGGTGATGAAGGTATTATGAAGAGCATCGATACAGCGGCGGGTGATATCATCGGCCCGGTGTTCCAGCTCCTTGATGCGCTTTTTGCGGTTTTCCAGGTCGTCAAGATTTGCGGCCAGGCTATCGAGTTCGGCACAGACTTCTTTGGATACCCGCGTGTGTTGTTCGAAGAATTCAAAAAAGCTGTTGGTTTTAGGCAATAGTTTTTTAAACATGGTTTGATAAATATCCCTGAATGAAATCTGACTTAAAAATCAGACAGCCGGTTATCCCTTTCCGTTACAGAGCGATAAAACGTAGTAAAGATATGGTCAGACAGTGGCGGGGGCAACTGATTTTTGCGGAATAATCACAGGGCCGGGCGGTCATTATAGGCTATGATAAAACTCGTTGTCATGCAGGCGGTTAATAGATATCGGCGGATTATTTGTTTTTTAACGAAATTAAATCATAGACCGATACGTTCGGCTGGCCGGAAAGCTTTTCGGCCAGCCAGTATTTATGAGCCATGCCGATGGTCAATGCCATGCGTTTGCCGGAATGATCTTTGATAATATTATGAATGTTATTCAGAATTAGCGCGTTCCATTGATTCCAGAGTTCCAGATATTCCGGGAAGTACTTGCTCAAGGATTCGAACCAGGCGGCAAAGTGCAGGGTATCCACTTCGGGCATCTGCAGGCGTTCCATCGAAACCGGATTTTCCAGCATGCCCAGTATTCGGCCATAGGCGACGTCCTCCCACTGACCGGCGTACTCCCAGATCATGCGCATCCACTGATTGGATTCGATCTGGGCCAGAATTGCCGCTTTGGACTGTTCCATACGATTGCGCTGGTCCTCGCCGGGCAGAATGCCGATTGTTGCGATACCGTTGGCCTGGGCATAGGGGAAAATGATTTCCGGATACTCGGGTCTGACGTCGGCCAGACGGTCATCGTTTCGTTCATAGTCGGCGATTTCGGCCAGGATCAGGTCGGGTTTGATGCTGTCGAGAGCCTTGGTGAGAAACGCGGCGTATTTGGGCGAAGTATCATGGCCGATATGGATGGTGCCGATTATGACCAGCTCGGTGTTCATGGAGTGACTTTCTTTGTGGGTTGGGTGACGAGGCTGACCAGCCAGACCGCGGCCAGCGCAAAGAAAAAGGCCGGGGCCAGTTCATAGACGGTGGCGTGCAGAGTCGGGGTAAACCGCCAGACGAGGATGGTCAGAGTGCCGACCACCATTCCGGCCAGAACGCCCTCGCGGGTGGTTTTTCGCCACCACAGGGTTAAAAGCAGAGCCGGGCCGAAAGCCGCGCCCAATCCCGACCAGGCGAAGGCGACCATTTTGAAGACCAGTTCCTGCCAGAGCATGGCGATGGCAAAAGCCGCCACGCCGACCAGAATGGTTATGAGGCGGGAGACGGTGACGAGTTTTTCTTCGGTGGCATGGGGTTCAATATAATTGTGATAGATGTCTTCGGCCACCGAAGAAGTGGTAACCAGAAGCTGACTGTCGGCGGTGGACATCATGGCGGCAATGGCTCCGGAAATAAGTATGCCCGCCAGCCAGCCGGGGAGAAGCTGGGTGGCCATGAGCGGCATGACTTTTTCCTGGTCGGCGATAACGGTATCCTGAAATAAAACGATTCCGAACAGGCCGATGAACATGGCTCCCCAGAAAGCGAGCACGGCCCAGCTGATGCCGATAACCGCGCCCAGGCGGAGTTTTTCGGGCCTGTCGATGGCCATGAAGCGGGCCAGTAAATGCGGCTGACCCATATAGCCCAGACCCCAGGCGAGGCCGGTGATAACCGAAAAAGCGGCCATGAGGCCGTGATTGCCGCCCAGCACGGACAAATGTCCGGGATGCCGGGCCGAAATGGCCGTGGTGATATTTTCCCAGCCGCCCAGTTCGATAAAGGCAATGATGGGGAGAATGACCAGCGTGAAAACCATCAGTATCGATTGCACGAAGTCGGTCCAGGCGACGGCTCTGAAGCCGCCCATGACGGTGTAAAATAAAATTATGCACGCTCCCAGAATCATGCCGCCGGTCTGGGACATGCCGAAGGTTACATTGAGCACTTTGCCCGCTCCGATAAACTGGGCGCAGACATAAAAGGTGAAAAAGAAAACGATAATAAGAGTGGCCAGGGTTCTTAGAATTCGGGTGGTATCGTTGAAACGATGTTCGAAAAATTCCGGCAGGGTCAAAGCATAGTTGTTTTCCGATTCCTCGCGCAGGCGGCGCGAAATGAACATCCACGAAAACAGGATACCCGAAGTGCAACCGATAACGACCCACAGTTCGGCCAATCCGGAGGCAAAGACGACGCCGGGCAAGCCCAGAATCAACCAGGCCGATTCGCCGGAGGCGCGCTCGGAGAAGGTTATCACCCAAACGCCGAGTTTGCGTCCGCCGAGAACATAATCGGCAATCGTTTTATTGAATCGAAAGGTCACAAAAGCGATAACCAGAAGGACAATCAGATAGGCCAGAAATCCGATTAATATGGCGTTCATCGGGCTTCCCTTTTGCCGGAGATGATATAAAAAATGACACCGATGGCGACCAGCACGACGGGAGGAACGAACAGCCAGAAATATGTCCAGAACGTCATAGAGTCTATTCTTATTCTTTTATTTTTTCTTTGGTTTTATTTTCTTCGTCGATCAGAGGATTGGCCCATTCTTCTTCGTAGAAGAGGGAATCTTCGTCGGTTATTTTGTGGCCGTCGCGGATGAATTTGATAATGGCGAAGGAATAGGCCTGGGAGGTGGCCACGACCGAGAGCATGTAGCCCCAGATCGAGACGAATATCAAAAAGAGCATGATCGCCAGGATATAGCCCGCGATCGATTCGGACCCGCCTTCGGCGAGCGACGTCAGGTCGAAGCCGATATACACCTGCGGGAAAAGGTTGGTGGTGAAACGGACGGCCTCGCTTTTCAATGGCAGGCGGGCGAAACCGGATGCCATGAGGCGGTCGATTTTTTCACCGCCGCCAACGGCGGTACTGGCCCAGACGAGTTGTATTGCCTTGTAGGAAAAGAAAGCGTAGATAAAGCCGCAGACTTTGGCCGCCACCAGCGAAAAGGCGGTATAGAGGCCCCAGCGAAAAGGATGGCGGGTGATGGTCAGAAACGATTCCAGTATGGAATTGAAAGATTCCTTGTTGCGGTCGGCGGCCACGGTTATGGGCATGATAAAAAACGAGACGAAAAATACGAAAATTATGAGGACCGTGAATATGGCGATGACAAAATTGGGAAACAGAAAGAACAGGGCATACAGCAAATCCCCCGCCACCGGAATGCGGGTGACAAGTCCGACCAGAATTCCCAGCAGTATAATCAGCATGATGAACAGGGCCACGGCGAATATCGAAATCAGAAGCTGGGGCGAACGGGAGAGAGTGAACTTGAGGGAATCATAGGCCGAGAAAAAGGGATTGCCGCGCAATTCCTCGAAATCGCACGAAGTGGCGGCCAGCATGCCCAGCATAATCATGACCACGGCCCCGAAAACGCCGAGATAGTACAATACCACCGAAATGATCGACGAGAAGCCGGCGATTTCGAACGGGAACAGACAATAGACTTTAAACACGGCGGTCAGAGACCGGCCATCGATTAACAGGGCCAGATAGACGAGGATATCATAAACGGCCAACGCCGCCAGCAGTCCGACGGAGCAGACGAATATTTTCTTGACTTTCAAGGCCTTGGCCGGAGCGGTCAGGAGGCTTTTGAAATTGTATTCGAAATCAGGCTTCACGGTTTTAAAACTTATTCACAGACCTATCAAAGTCAAGGATATTTTTGGGCTGTTTATTATAACCGCCTAAAGGATTTTATTATTAGTTGAATAACAATGGCTTTTGACATATTTTAGAATCCAATTGTATAAGGAAATAAATAGAGGCCATGGATCAGGACCGCACTATATTAAAGCTCGAGGACGTTGAGTACAAAAATCCCTCCGGGACGGTTATTTTCAATAAAATATCACTCTCGTTGGAAAGGGGACGCACGGCGGTAATAATCGGTCCGACCGGCGCCGGCAAAACGACGCTGGTGGAATTGATTATCGGCAGTAAATCACCGGCGGCGGGGGAAATATGTCTTTTCGGGCAACGGCTGAATAAATGCGGGAGGGGCCGGATTTTCAAACTGCGGCGTCTGATCGGCGGGGTCGGAGGGATATTTCAACTGATCGAGAGCCGGACGGTGACGGAAAATATTTTATTGCCGCTTATAATTCGCGGCGAGAAAAGTTCCCTCCAGTATAAAAAGGCGGCGCGGGTTATGGGTCAGCTGGGGCTGACCGGCTGGCAGAATGAACCGGCCTGGGCTTTAAGTCAGGGACAAAAGAATATGGTCATGCTGGCGAGGGCCGTGGTCGCCGACCAGCCGCTGTTGCTCATTGATGAACCGCTGGCCGGACTGGACAAAGATACCGCCCAGCATGTGAACAAAACCCTCCAGAGTTTCGCCATCGGCGGACATTCCATGCTCATAATGACTTCGGGCCAGACGGGGCTGTTCATCCCGGAGGCGAGGGAATATTATCTGTCGGAGGGGGGATTGAAATGAATAAATTCTGGTATCCCATCCGCATCTTCGCGGCCAATGTTTTCAATCGACCTCTGGCCGCATTCAGCGCTATTATGTCGCTTCTGTTTCTGTTTCTTCTGGTGGAACTGATCTGGATTACCAGGTTGACGGTGGACGGCTATTATCATCAGTTGATGAGTACGGTGGAAATGGAGGTTTTTTTCGATGAGGCGGCATCAGATTCGACGATTACGGCAATACGAAAAAGCGTCCTCGACGATCCCGATGTCAGCAACATCGATTACATATCCAAGGAATCGGCGCGCTTGCGACTGCAGGATCTGATGGGCAGCGATCTGCTCGAGGGACTCGACGAAAATCCGTTACCACGGTCGCTGATAGTGACGTTTAAAAATGCCGCCATCAATTCCGATAATTTACTGAAATTCGCCGACCGGTTAAGCGTCAACGACGGCGTCACGGAGATACATTATCCGGGGCACTGGCTGGCCGAAACCGAAAAAACCCTTGTCCTGCTGTTCTGGACGGCCCTGGTCCTGGGGCTGGTGATACTGGTGACATCGGCCCTGAACGTGGTGCACGCCATCCGGTTGACGGTGCGCGTGCGGCAGGATGAACTTCGGCAGTTGAAATATCTTGGCGCGGGAACGTCGATAGTGGCCCAGCCTTTTTTGCTGGAGGGATTTTTTTATACTCTGATCGCATCGGTCATAAGCTGGGTGATTGCTTCGTATCTTCAGGGGAACATTCAAATCGGTGAGATATTGATTATACGTCCGCCGACCAATGAGATTATTATTTCATGCCTGGTGGCGGTTTTGATGGGTATGGCGGGCGGCTATCTCGGCGTTAAGCGGGCGGTGTGAGACATGGTTACGAGGAACATTAAATTAATCGTGCTAATCTGTATCGGTTTGATTTATGGCGGCTCTGGCCATGCCCAATCGAGGGACGTGGTTACCCAGAAAAAAGAACTGGAACAGATCAAGCAGGAGATAGACGGCGCGCAGAAAAATCTGGATTCCCTGCGCAACGTGGAAAAAAAAGTTTTAAAAGAGATATCCGATTATGAACAAAAGGCCAGCATGAATAAAACCGTTTTGGACAGGTTGACCAGCCAGTTATCCGGTTTACGCCGGAACATAGAACATTCCAAAGGGCAACTGGAGACGGCGGAAAACTCTTATAACGCGACTAAAGGCCGCTATATCAGTAACCTGACCCATTATTATTCGGCGACACGCAATCCGGCGGTTACCCTTAAGGGGGACCTTGCTCTGGAAAAAGAATACTTGTTGAGGAAAATATATCTCAGGGCGTTGTCACACAGGTATCGCGAGCGTCTTACGATCAGTGAGAAATCGTGGCAACAGGCGCAGAATGATTATTCCGGGTTGCTCTCTGAAAAAGACCGGGTGGATAAAGCGGCGTCGCAAAAAAAGCGGGAATTCACGGTTATTTCATCGCAGAAAGCCGGTAAAGAGAAGGATTTGAACCGGGTGCGGCAGAAGAAAGAATCGGAGGCTGACCGCCTGGTGACGTTATCGGAAGCGGCGCGCCAGATGGAGGAACTGATTATCCGGCTTGAAAAGGAACGTGCCGACCGGGAGCGAGGGCAACGGCCGACATCATTTGTGTATGAAACCGGTAATTTCGTCTCTTACAAGGGAGTGCTGACACCTCCCGCCAAAGGCACTATTACGGAAGGTTTTGGCTGGAAGACGGATCCGATCACCAAACTGAAGTCTTATTCGCCGGGGATAAAAATACAGGGGCCCAAAAGCGGACGTGTTCTGGCGACAGCCCCCGGAGTAATCGCCTATGTCGGAAATTTGAGGGGATACGGCAATTTCGTCATAATCGAACATGAGGATGGTTATTATTCGACGATTGCCGGAATCGGCAGTCTGTATGTTGATAAAAATCAGATCGTGGAAAAATCGGAAGTTATCGGTGTCACGGAATCGGGTTTGGTCAAATATGAGTTGCGTCGGGGGAAGGAGCCGGTTGACCCGGTGGAATGGGTAAAGCTTGAGTCGCTTAAATGAAATACCCGGTCAGGCTCTGGTAAAAAAGACCCTGATAAATTCATATAACCGGGGTCGGGTAGCGTCGACTTATTTATTTTATGGCCCCGACGGGGTGGGCAAATGGTCGATGGCGCTGGCTCTGACGGCGCTTTTGAATTGCGAAAAGCCTGTTAAAGACGATACCGGTCGGACCGTTGATGCCTGCGGCGGATGTCGTAATTGCCGGGCGATTGATAATCTCATATTTCAGGAGCTCTGTTTTGCGGTGCCGCTTCCGCCCATGAAGAGCCCCAAGGAGATGCCCGACCGGATTCTGGAATATCTCGAAATTAAAAAGGAAGAACCTTATAAGATAATCAGTTCGACTCGCCAGTTGACGATTCCCATCGAGCGCGCCCGCGAAATCAAACGTCAGACGGCGGTCAGGCCGACCGAGAAAATGAAGCGGGTCGTGATATTTTATCAGATGGAAAGAATGCTGGCGTCATCGGCCGATTCGCTATTGAAGCTGATCGAAGAGCCTCCGCCGGAGACGATTATCATTTTGACCACAGTTGAGCCCAACAGCCTGTTGCCGACCATTCAATCGCGGGCGCAGAAAATCAGGTTCAAGCCGCTTAAAGCGGATGATATTTCAGGGTATCTTAAGGCGAGGCGCGGAATCGCCGAAGAAAAAGCCGAGTTCGCGGCCCGGTTATCGATGGGTTCGTTGGGGCAGGCGCTGGAGCTCGTTTCCGAGGAGGCCGACGGTTCATTGCGGCAATTATCGCTTTTGATGCTCAAACAGATTCTGACGGGCGATACTCCGACCGCGATCAATACGGCCGTCGGATTTTTAAATCCCAATGACCGGGGAGCGGCGGAAAAGGTTTTATCGTACTGGCAGTCTTATTTCAGCGACCTGATTTGCGTAAGATATGGCAGGGGCGTGGACGGCATAATTAATGCCGATTTTAAATCCGAACTGGAGCAGCTGGCGGGCAAAATCGGCGGGCCGGACGGTCTGGCCGGCGTGATTGACCATATCGGTCAATTACAGACGGCGTTGCGGTTGAACGCTCATATCCGCCCGGCGATGGCGGCCTTTGTCCTGAAAGCGCGTCGGGCGTTGACGCAATCCGCTTGACAGTTGCGTTTCATTGGTTAACTTACCTGTTTTATGAGGAAAACATATGCCGGATTTATACCTTGTCGAATTTAAGGGAAATCGACGCGAGTTTTATTTTAATAAATTCTATCATTCCCTGAAATTGAATGAGCACGTGGTCGTTCAGGCCGAGCGCGGGGAGGATATGGGTTTGCTGTTGAACCGGGTCGAAAAGGATTCCGCGTTTTCGTTTGTCGAAAAACCGCGCTCCATTTTGCGCCCGGCCAATGAGGACGATATGGCCAATCTGGAAAAAAACCGCGTCGATGAGACGGCCGCCTGGGATAAGGCGACGAAGCTGATCACCCAGCACAAGCTGGAGATGCAGCTGGTGGATATAGAGTATCAGTATGATCGCAACAAAATGACTTTTTATTTTACGGCCGATCACCGGGTCGATTTTCGGGCGCTGGTTCGTGACCTGGCCGCCGAATATAAAACGCGTATCGAATTGCGGCAGATCGGTGTTCGCGATGAGGCCAAACGCATCGGCGGTCATGGCATTTGCGGGCATCAGCAATGTTGCTCGAGATTTCTGCGCAATTTCGAACCGATATCCACGCAGGATGCGCGCGAGCAGGGGTTGTCGCTGAATCCCTCGAAGATTTCGGGCAACTGCGGACGGCTTTTGTGCTGTCTGAAGTATGAAGTCGATTACTATGCCATGACCCGGAGCAAGTATCCCGAGTTGGGGTCGCCGTACACGGTCGACGGTCAAACCGGGACGGTTGACCGGATAAACGTCTTCGAGGATTACATGGTCGTCAAGCTGGAAAGCGGGGAAGAGCATAAGGTTCCCGGATCCGAAATGGCCGGAAACAGACTGGAGCAGGGCGAGTTTTATCGCGAGTTGCACAATCTGCCGCCGCTGAATAAGAAGGATCAACCGGCTCTGCCGCCGCGACCCGAGCAGGACGAAGATATCACCGAGGAACTTCTTAAGGAAGAATATGAAAAGCCGGAGAGTAAAGGTGAGTAAACCGTTTTATATAACGACGCCGATATATTACGTCAACGACCGTCCGCACGTGGGGCATTCGTACACGACTATCGCCGCCGACATGATCACGCGTTATCATCGGCTGAACGGTCGCGAGGCATTCTTTTTGACCGGCACCGACGAGCACGGTACCAAAGTGGCCGAGGCGGCCGAGAGGGCCGGGTTGAACCCGCAGGCCTTCTGCGACGGGGTCGTGGCGCAGTACAAAGAAGCCTGGAAAGACCTCGATATACAGTACGACGATTTCATCCGCACCACCGATAAACGCCATGAAGAAGCGGTTCACAAGCTCTTGATGATACTTCACGAAGCGAAGACGCCGACCGGTGAACCGGTGATATATTCCGATGTGTACGAGGGGTTGTACTGCACCGGTTGCGAGAAATTTCTGACGGAAAAGGAACTGGTCGACGGGCAATGTCCCCATCACAAAAAGCCCCCGCAACTGCTCAAAGAGAAAAATTACTTTTTCCGTTTGTCGGCGTATCTCGACACGATCAAAAAGAAAATCGAATCCAATGAAATCATGATTATGCCCGACGAACGCCGCCGGGAAACGCTTGGCCTGTTCGAGCAGGGTCTAAGCGATTTCTCCATATCCCGTGAAAAGGTCAAGTGGGGAATACCGCTACCGTTCGATAGTGCGCAGGTGACATATGTCTGGGTCGAGGCCCTGATGAATTATTTGAGCGGTATCGACTATGGCGCCGACAAAGCCAAATTCAAGAAGTGGTGGCTCGACGGTGAGATAGTGCATCTTATGGCTAAAGAGATATTGAAATTCCACTGCATATTCTGGCCGGCGATTCTCATGGCCGCGGGATTGCCCTTGCCGCGCACGATATTTTTGCACGGGTTTTTCACGGTCAACGGCGAGAAGATGTCAAAATCGCTGGGCAATCAGATCGACCCGCGGGATATGGTGGCGCGTTTCGGAGCCGATGCCTCGCGCTATCTGCTTCTGACGCAATATCCGTTCGGAGCCGACGGCGATATACAGGAATCACGGTTCGCCACCAAGTACAACAGCGACCTGGCCAACGATCTGGGCAATCTGGTGTCGCGGACGGCCAAGATGATTACGGCCAATTTCGACGGTAAAGTTCCGCCGCCGGCGGATGGAGTGGATGGAGTCGAAGAACTTCTGGCCGAAGCCGAAAAGCTGCCGGAGACAGTACTCGATAATGTCGTGAAATTCAAGTTATTGAACGCCATTGAAGCGGTCATGGGTCTGGTACGGAGGGCCAATAAATTTTTCGATACCAATGCCCCGTGGAAACTGATCAAAGACGGCGATTACGAAAAGGCGGGCGGGGTATTGTACTACAGTGCGGAGGTGATACGAATCGCGGCGATTTTGCTTTATCCGCTGATGCCCGGCAAGACGCTGGAAATATTGAACGTATTCGGACTCGGAAAAGACGAGTTGAGCATCGACGCGGCGCGGACGTTTTACCGTCTGGAGGCGGGGACAAAAGTTGTTTTAAAGGATTCCATTTTCCCACGTATTCAAGAAATGAAATCAGGTGCGGCAATAGCCAGGGCCGATGATTGCGGCGACGGGCTGGTCGACGTTGAATCGTTTTTCAAGAACAAGCTGGTGGTGGCGGAAGTACTCACGGCGGAGAAAGTGGAAGGGGCCGATAAACTGCTCAAGTTGCAGATAGACATCGGCGGCGAAAAACGACAGATCGTGGCCGGGATTGCCTTGCACTATACGCCGGAGAGCATGGTCGGCAAACGCATCGTGGTCGTTAAAAACCTCAAACCGGCCAAAATCCGGGGGATAGAGTCCAACGGGATGCTTCTGGCGGCCAAGAAGGGCAAGCAATTGACGCTGGTGACGCCCGAGGGAGACATTGCGCCCGGGGCTGATGTCGGCTGATGATAGATTCTCATTGCCATCTCGATTTCGATGATTTCGATGCCGACCGGGATCGGGTCGTCAAGACGGCGCGGGCAATCGGGGTGCATACCATAATCAATATCGGGGCGGACCTGGCGAGTTCGGAAAGATCGGTGGTGCTGGCGGAAAAATACGATCTTGTTTATGCCACGGTCGGGGTGCATCCGCATGACGCCAGAAAGTTCGATGACAAAACGGCCGAAAGAATATCCCGGCTGGCCGAGCATGACAAGGTCCGGGCCATCGGTGAAATCGGCCTGGATTTTTATCGCGACCTGTCGCCGCGCAAGGTGCAAGCCGAGGTTTTCGAGCGGCAACTGGAGATAGCCGTGCAAAAGGAACTTCCGGTGGTGATTCATACGCGCGAGGCTTTCCGTGAGACGGTGGAGATTGTCAGAAAGTACGTGTCACGGCTGTGGGGCGGGGTGTTTCACTGTTTTCCGGGCAATGAGCGCGAGGCCCAACAGGTTATTGACCTGGGTTTCAAGATTTCGGTCGGGGGAGTAATCACTTATCCGAAAGCGGGCATGGCCCGCATGGCGGCGGCCGTGCCGCTGGAGCATATTCTGCTCGAAACGGACTGCCCGTATTTAACTCCGGTACCGTATCGGGGTAAACGCAACGAACCGGCTCACGTTAAAATTATCTGTCAGAAACTGTCCGAGCTGAAAAATATATCTTTCGAAGAGGTCGAAAAAATAACCGACCGTAACGCGCAAAAACTATTCGGCCTGATCGAAACGTTCGGTGGATGACAGATGTCACCGGCCCGTCCCAAGAAACGCTTTTCGCAGAATTTCATTATCTACAAAAACATCGCCCGCCAGATTGTCGGTTATCTGGATATTAAAGATAACGACGTTGTTTTTGAAATCGGGACCGGTCGGGGCGGCCTGACCGATATCATCTTGGAAACCGGCGCGACGGTTTATTCGTTCGAACTGGATAAGACTCTTATGCCGGAACTGGCCGGGAAATTTTCGGAACGTTCCAATGTTAAGATCATCAATCGGGATTTTCTTACGGTTAATCCCGGAGATTATTGCACCGGGACATTCAAGTTAATCGGCAATATACCATATGATATAACGTCGCCGCTGATTGGCTGGATTGTCGAACACCGACGCCCGATTGAACGGGCGGTGATGACGGTGCAAAGAGAGCTCGGCGAGCGCATTGCGGCGGGCCCCGGCTCCAAAGACTGGGCTCCGATATCGATATTCACGCAATTGTTTTACGATATCCATAGCGCGCGGACAATTGCGCCGACGGCTTTTTATCCGCCGCCGAAAGTATTTTCATCGGTTCTGATTTTCGAACCAAAAGATAAATATCAGATAAACGATTTTAAATATTTCGAGAATCTTGTCCGGGCGGCATTTATTCACCGACGCAAAATGCTGGTCAATAATCTGGCGGAAGCCGGAATTGCCGATAAAGCCCTTACGGCGGAAGCGCTTGAAAGACTGGGCCGGGGCGCCAATGTTCGGGCCGAAGCCCTGGCGATCGAGGAATTTATTCGTCTGGCGGACATACTGAAAAAGGCAAATAATGCTTGAGTCCGTACCTTTTAGCCATTAGATTGGGAATAATTCAAGAGAGGGTGTTGATATGCCGCTATCGGTCAGGATTGATAATATCGGGGCGCTACGGAGTGCGTCCAAGGCTCGTGTTCCCGACCCGGTGCAGGCGGCGGTATTGGCGGAACTGGCGGGGGCGGACGGTATCACGGCCCATTTGCGCGAAGACCGTGCTTTTCTCAAAGACCGCGATATATACCTGCTCAAAGAGACGATAAAGACCCGGCTTAATCTTGAGATTGCCCCCGAAACCGACCTTGTCGATCTGGCGCTGGAAGTGAAGCCGCATTGGGTGACGTTTGTGCCGCTGACCTCGGGCGGTGAGATAATTTCAGGCGGCATCGACTTTTCGTCGATGGGCGGCCGTCTGAATGATATGGCGGCCAGACTCGACGGCGCCGGGGTGATATACTCATGTTTGATTAATCCCGAAACCGAAGCGGTCAAAGAAGCGGCGCGCCTGAAGTGCCGGGCGGTGCATCTGGCGGCTTTCGAATATGCCGGGGCCGATGCCGATGATAATAAGGCTCTTGCAAATGCCATCGACCAGACTGCCCGAATGGCCGGAAAACTGGGAATGACCGTCTTTTGTGGCGGCGGGTTGGATTACAAAAATATCGGGGTTCTGGCGGCGCTGGGGTCGATTGACGAATTCGTTGTCGGGCACAGTCTTCTGGCGCGCGCCGTTATGACCGGTATGGAACGGGCCGTCCGGGATATGAACGAGACGATCCTGAATTTCACCCGTGAAAATCCTTTTGTATAATATATGGCTACCGACCGCGAATTCGCGAATTTGAAACGGCTGTCGATCGTAATCCCCGAAGGTATCGAAAAAACCCGGTTGGATAAGTACATCGGGCAGTCGCCGGAATTTGCCCTTTCCCGGAGCCGTCTGCAGAAACTTCTCGAAGAAAATCTGGTGACGATAAACGGCGGCCCGGCCAGAGGGAAGATGATCATATCGGGGGGCGAAAAAATCGAAATACTCATTCCCCCGGAACCGGAAACGAAACTTGTTGCCGAAGAAATTGCTCTCGATATTGTGTACGAGGATGATTTTCTGCTAGTCGTCAACAAGCCGGCCGGAATGGCGGTCCATCCGTCGGCGGGCAATTACACCGGGACGCTGGTGCACGCCCTTTTGCACTATACGAAGTCGCTGTCGTCGGGGGCGGCCGGTCGGCCGGGGATAGTGCACCGTCTGGACAAAGACACGAGCGGACTGGTTATGGTGGCCAAAGACGATCAGGTGCATCAGTCCCTTCAGGATATGCTCAAAGAAAGGCAAATCATCAAAAAGTATAACGCCGTCGTCTGCGGGCATATGAAGGAAAACGAAGGGACGATCGACCTTCCGGTGGGCCGGTCGCTCAAGGATCGCAAGAAGATGGCGGTGACGCATGTCAAATCGCGGGAGGCGGTGACCGAGTACAAATTGATCGAGCGGTATGGCCTGTATGACTACCTCGAGATAAATCTCCGCACCGGCCGGACGCATCAGATACGCGTTCATTTTGCCCATGTAGGGCATCCGGTGCTGGGCGACGCCGATTACGGGGGACGGGAGAAGTGGCATCGGGGGGTATTTTCCAATGACCGGCGAATCGGTCAGAGGGCGCTGGCGATTATGACGCGGCAGGCGTTGCACGCCCTACGGCTGGAATTCAAGCATCCGGTGGACGGCAGGAAATTAAACGTCGAGGCGCCGTTGCCCGCGGATTTGGCGGAGTTACTGGAGTTTTTGAAGACAGAGAACGGCTAACGCGATTCTGCGATTATTCTAAAAGCCGGGTAACCATAACGATTATAGAAGGGGCAAAATCCTCCACAACGGGACAATACCATCAAGCTAACTCGTTCAACACGTTTCGGTATTTGATGGCAAGTTCTATGGGCGGGCTATTTCCTTGACTTTAATATTGGGGATTATTAGCTTGATTTTTTATTATGAACGTAAAAACTGGTGGAAATATATGGGCAAGAATAAATTAAATTATACCGCGGCCGGCGTGGATATTGCCGCCGGAGACGCGGCTGTCGAAAAAATCAAGGAACTGGCCAAGGGGACGTTTAATGAATCGGTCCTGTGCGGCATCGGCCAATTCGGGGCCTTTTTCAAACCGGAACTGAAGGGATATAAGAATCCCGTTTTTATATCTTCGGCCGACGGTGTCGGGACCAAACTCAAAGTGGCGTTTGCCACCGGGAAGCATGATACGGTTGGTGAAGACCTTGTCAATCATTGTGTTAACGATATTCTAGTGCATGGTGCCCGGCCGTTATTTTTTCTTGATTATATCGCCACCGGTAAATTGAATCCGGACATTATCGCCGAGATGGTCAAAGGACTGGCAAGGGGGTGCAAAAATGCGGGAATGGCCTTGATTGGGGGCGAAACCGCCGAGATGCCGGACTTTTATCAACCGGGTGAGTACGACGTGGCCGGCTTTATTGTCGGGATTGTCGATCAGGATAAAATTATCAACGGGTCGAATATCGAGGCCGGAGATTGTGTTATCGGCCTGTCCTCGACCGGACTGCATACCAACGGATATTCGCTGGCGCGCAAAATCGTATTCGAGGTTGCCGGGCTGAAGCATAATGATAAGATACCGGAACTGGGTCAGACGGCCGGAGAAGCGCTTCTGACCGTTCATAAATCATATAAAAATCCCGTATTCGGACTGCTGGAAAAGTACCCGGTCAAAGGCATGGCTCATATCACCGGAGGCGGGATCCCGGGCAATCTGGTGCGAATCCTGCCCGATAATTGCCGGGCGGAGATTGACAAGGGTTCATGGCCGATACTGCCGATATTTGAATTTCTTCAGAAAGCGGGGGACGTTTCGGAAGATGATATGTATCCGGCGTTCAACATGGGGATCGGTTTAACAATAGTCGTTTCGGAACAACTGGCCGATCGGGTGGTTCAAGACTTAAACGGCCGGGGTGAAAAGGCTTACCGTATTGGCCGGATCACTTCGGGTGACAGGAAAGTGGTCTTGAAAGGATAACCATGTTATTACTATGCATTCTTGACGGGTTCGGACTGCGAGAAGAAAAAGAAAATAACGCAATTTTAGGCGCCAGAAAGCCCAATATCGATAAATTGTTTGCAACTTGTCCAAATGCTCCCATCAATGGCTCCGGCCTCGCGGTGGGTCTTCCGGAGGGGCAAATGGGTAACAGCGAGGTGGGGCATCTCAACATCGGCGCGGGGCGAGTTGTTTACCAGGATATCACGCGCATCGATAAAGCGATAAACGACGGCGATTTTTTCACGAATGAGGTTTTCCTCGATGGGATGAAACGGGCCGTCTCGAGTAATAAGGCGGTGCACCTGTTCGGTCTTGTATCCGACGGGTGTGTGCACTCATCGTTAAATCACCTGCAGGCGCTGGTGAAGATGGCCAAGGAGAACGGTGTGGAGCGTTTGTATTTACACGCCTTCATGGATGGCCGCGATACACCGCCGCAATCGGGCGCCGGGTACATGAAGGAAACGGTTGATTTCTTAGAAAAGATCGGCCTGGGCAAAGTAGCCACGGTTTCCGGACGTTACTACGGCATGGATCGCGACAAACGCTGGGAGCGGGTGGAGAAATCATACGATGCCATTGTCCGCCGGAAGGGTGTGGAAGCGGGCGATCCGGTGGAAGCCATCAGGCAATCGTACAAGAACGGTGTTACCGATGAATTCATAGTGCCGGTCATAATAAATCACGGCGATATCAGCGAGGGACGTCCGGAAAACGGCGACGTGGCGATATTTTTCAACTTTCGGGCCGACCGGGTACGGCAGTTGTGTCATATTCTGACCGGCAACGACCCCGCAGGGTGGACGCATCCCGACACTCCGGATATTCATCTTATCACCATGACGCAATACGATAAGCTTCTGACCAGAGCGCATATCGCTTTTCCGCAGGTGCATTTGACCAATATTTTCGGCGAGGTTATTTCCCGTCACGGATTAAAGCAATTACGAATTGCAGAGACCGAGAAGTATGCCCATGTCACGTTCTTTTTCAACGGCGGGGTGGAACAGCCGTTCGAAGGGGAAGAGCGGATTCTGATTCAATCGCCGAAAGTGGCGACGTACGATCTCAAGCCGGAGATGTCGTCGGTGGAAGTTGCCGAAGCGGCCGCGAAAGCCGTCCGCTCCGGCCAATTCGACGTGGTTATATTGAATTTCGCCAATTGCGATATGGTCGGTCATACCGGCGACTACAATGCGGCGGTTAAGGCGGTGGAAGCCGTCGACGCCGGACTGGGGACGGTCCTTAAGGCGGTGAAAGAGCGGGGGGGCATGGCCATTATCACCGCCGATCACGGCAACGCCGAGATGATGTATGATGCGTCGACCGACGGGCCGCACACGGCTCACACGACCAATTTGGTGCCGTGCATATTTTACGACAGTACGGGGCGGATGGGGGATATCCGGGTTCGTGGCGGGGGGATTCTGGCCGACCTGGCGCCGACCATGCTGTACTGCCTGGGAATAGAACAACCGGCCGAAATGACCGGCAGAAACCTGTTGGTACCGAGTGAAGTCCCCGTTAAGAGGAATTAAGGATTTTTTCTGGCCGCAGGACGCGGCTATCCGGGTGCGCCGGATGGAACTGACGTTCTGGGCTTTTCTTCTGGCGCTGGCCTATGTGCCGCTTCCGTTCGGTTTTCTGGGCTGGTTGGCGCTGGCGCGACCGATCGCGATCATCTCGAAATTGAAGGGCAAAGAGGCTTTCAAGGCGGCCTATTTTTACGCCTTCATGTCGAACCTGTTTCAATTGTACTGGGTGGCTATCGTGACGCCGCCGGGCATGGTCGCGGCCATATTCATTTTATCGTTATACCCGACCATAATACTTCTGGCTTATAATAAATTGTACCATTACAAGGCGGCTTTCGGTCTGCTTGCCCTGCCTTTTCTCTGGGTCGGAATGGAATATTTTCGTAGTCTGACGCAGTGCGCTTTTCCGTGGACCGATCTCGGCTACAGCCAGGGTTATTATCTGACCATGGTGCAAATCGTATCGGTTGTCGGGGTTTATGGCCTGTCGTTTATTCTGGTTATCATGAATATTCTGGTGTGGCAGGCGTTATCCGGCGAAAATCGACTGGAGCGGCGGGTCGGGTGCGGTATCGGATTTATCGGGTTGTTGACGATTGTTTATGTCTATGGCTGGGCGGTGTTGCCGCCGCTGGAAGTGCCTCCGAAGTACCCCGTAGCCCTGTTGCAGGGAAACGTGCCGCTCGACAAGAAATGGGGCGAGGACACCCGGGACTCCAATTTTGTGCTGTACGATTCGATGGTGCAGGAAGCATCCCGGGCGGGGGTCAATCTTATTGTCTGGCCGGAAACGGCGGCGCCGGCTTATCCTCGCTGGGACAGTCATTATCGCAGGGTTTTATCGGAAACGGCGCGGCGCAGCGGCACGCCCAATCTGATCGGAGTACTGGATGCGGCGCCTGTCGACGGCAGGCAAAGAACGTTCAATTCGGCTTTTCAATTCGATACGCTCGGCAGAATTGCCTTCGTGTATCATAAGAACAAACTGGTCCCGTTTTCGGAACAGGCGCCGTATCAGGATTACCTGCCGTTTCTAAGCCGTGAATTTCTGGGGCGGTATCTCGATGCCATAAAGACGCATAAGGTGCAGTGGTGGTCGGATTTTTTCCCCGGCGATTCCATTACGCTGTTTAACAGCCACGACGCGGATTATACGGTGCTGATATGCTTTGAATCGGCCTTTCCGGATTTCGTGCGGCGGGGGGTATTGAAAGGGGCGCAGTTTATCGTCAATATTACCAATGACACCTGGTTCGGTACCAGTTCCGGGCCATTTCAGCACATGCGCCTGGTTGTCTTTCGTGCCGTGGAGAATCGAACGTGGATTGCGCGATGTGCCAACAGCGGGATTTCGGGATTTGTCGATCCCTGGGGCCGCATTCGTGAACGAACCGGACTGTACGAGCAAAAAGTCATTGTCGGCGGCGTCACGCCGGCGGAAAATTATTCGGTCTTTACGCGGGTTGGCCCGCTTATCGGGCAAATCAGCTGGTTGCTTACCGTTTTGATATTGACTATATTATCGGTATTGCAATTGATGAATAGAAGAAAATGAAAAAGTTTACATATATCATATTGTCGATTGTGGCGCTGACGATCGCGGCCAGGGGCAACGATATGTCGGGCTGGACAACGGTCACATCGGCCCGCGAGGTGCGCCATCTCGACTATTTTAACGATACGATTCAGGTCGTTTCATCGGGCGGGTGGCTGAAAATCGACCCGGTCACGACCGGAGTTGCCAAGGTTACCAATACCGATGGACTCGGCACGAACGATTTGCATTATGTCCTTCGGGACACGGAGGGAACGGTCTGGCTGGCGGGTTACGGCCGGCTGGTGCGGTATCGTGACGGCGTCTATACTCCTTTTTTGTTTTATGACCGGGACGGCAATTTACTGACGCTGTACTGTTTGGCCGACGACGGTGATTATCTCTGGGCGGGGACGTCTATCGGTCTGGCCCTGTTTTCCAAGGTGACGTACGGCGGACAAATCGAGGATTTTTATTATCGTTTCGGAGGCATCGATCCGGAATCGGAAGTGTATGACATCGAACTTTCGGGCGATTCCATCTGGCTGGCCACGTCGGGCGGACTGGCGACGGCGGACCGGTCCGACCCGCGGCTTCTGAAATCATTCGCCAGCTGGCATTCTTTCAAGCGCGATAAGTACTTTGAGTTATCGGTGGACCAGACGACGGCGGTGCATGTATTCCGCGATACCATTTTTATCGGCAACAGCCGCAATGCCTTCAAATTGAGAATCGATGGGGGCGATACGTCCTTTATCGAAATTCCGACTCGCGAACCCAGCGAAATCAGGCGGTTTAATACATGCGGGGACAGTTTGTATATCTACGCCAATGACGGGTTTTATATATACAGCTCAAGCGGCATAGTGTGGAACAATACTCCTTCCATTCCCACCAATAATTTTACGGCCGGCCTGGTCATAGATGGCGTGCACTGGGCGGGCACGGCCGGCGAAGGCGTTTACTTCGGCGGGGCGGCAGGTTATGAAAACATAGACGACGGCGGTCTGCCGGGAAACTATGTCAGCGCGCTGGCGGCTTCGGGCGGGGTTGACGTTGCGGGGGGTTTTTATTACAACGGCTCGGGGTGGTACGAAGGCGATAAATGGAACGATATCGACATGTTGTCGAACCACTGGGTGACGTCGGCGATATACGATAATCAGGGACGACTCTGGCTGGGGCAATGGGGAGGTGGACTTAACCTGGTGACGTCATCCGGCCTGGTGAATTTCGACGAAAACAATTCCAGTTTGCGCGGAGTATCGGAAGGACCGTTCTACGTGGTCGTATATGACATGGCGATTGACGGTAATTACATGTTCATGACCAATTACCGGGCGCTTGACGGCAACCCGGTGTCGGCGGTGGACCTGTCCGATCCTTTCGACGCGAATCGCTGGATATCGTTCGGAGCGGCCGATGGCATAATGACCGACCGGGTGTTGAATATCGACGCCCGCGACGGGGTTTTTGTGATCGGGACGGAAAACAGCGGAGTTTACTATTATTATTACGGCTCGAACCCGTTCAATAAAACCGATGACTCGGTCGTCAACATGCGCGAGGATAACCGCTGGCTCGGGGCCAATACCGTTCTCGATGTCAATCTCGATCATAATGGGACGCTTCGTGTGGGAACGACGGCCGGGATGTCGTACTATGACTCCGGAATCGACCGCTTTCGCACCGTGTCTCTTCCGCTCGGCTTCGGTCCGGCCGTTTATGAAATCGCCGTCGACAGCCGCAATTTTGTCTGGATGGGTGCGCTTAACGGACTGGGGCGGCAGAATCCGATCAGCGGCGAAGTCGATGTCTTCACGACGCTGAATTCCGGCCTGACCAGTGACCGGGTGACGGCTCTGATTATAAACGGCCACACCGGTGACGCCTGGATTGGAACGTCGGCCGGCCTGTCGATCAAAAAGTCAGAATTCGGTCCGGTTACCTCGGATGTTGACGATGTCATCGCCTTTCCCAACCCGTTCGTGATCGACGGCGCCTCGGATAATCTGAAGTTCAACTTTGAGGGCAAGGCGACGGTGCATATTTATACCGTCAACGGTGACCTGGTGCGCGTGATGGATATCAATGAAAACTGGAACGGGAAAAACCAGCAGGGCAGGGACGTCACGGCCGGGGTTTACCTATTTTTAATGACCGCCGAGGATGGGTCGGTGGGGCGGGGCAAGATTCTTTTGATCCGCAGATGATTTCGTTCAAGATATACTCGGGGGAAACTTTGCCACGGGCCAAATGGGACGTCCTGGCGGAAAAATCGCTGTTTGCTTTGCCGGAATTCGTGGCCTGCTGGCAGAGTCGGAATTTGCGCCCGATTTTTTTTGCGATCGAGGATAATAATCGCATTCTTGCGGGAATGGCCGGTGTCAGAAGCGGCGGACGATTTTTGCCTCGTTTCGAGTCGACGATCGATGGTCTCGACGGCGGGGTTGTTACGCTTGATAATGACGAATCGCCTGCGGTTCGGTTGTACGAGAACGTTCTTGAATATTTTCGCCGTCAACATTTTTTCCGGGCCTCGATACACAATCCGACATGGGGAATCAGCCTTCCGGGATTCAAAAAGAGTACCCGCCTAACGCATATTATAGATTTGACCGACGCCGGCGCGGGGGACGATCGCAAGGTTGGCGAGCACGTCCGGACCGGTCAGAGACGAGGCGCAACGGTGACGGTCTTTGACAATCCGAAGTGGCTGAATGAATTTTATGCGCTGGTAGTGCTGACGGCCCGGCGCCATGGCACAAAGCCGCGTTATAATCAGGTTGTTTTTGAACGGTTGTATGAGTTGTCGCGGGTCGATAATCGGATTGTCTGGCTGGCGGTTCTTTATGAAGGCAGATTGATTGCTTCAAGAATCAGTTTTATCGAGAAAACGCGCATAATCAACTGGCAGAGTTTTTCGGACAAAGAATACGGATATTTAAAGGCCAATTATTTGATGATGGATCATATTATTGGCCGGGCTCGTTCATCCGGAATAGGTGAAGTTGACTTGGGCCGTTCGCCGGATAACGCGGAGGGGCTGATAGATTTTAAAAAACGCTGGGGCGGACGCGAGGCGGTCGTTCCATCATACACGTACTACAGCGCTCCGGGAACATGGTATTATCGATGGAAAAACCGCTGAACATACTGGTTCTCGACGACGGCCGGTCAGTGCACGGTGAGCGTTATGTCGCGGCTTTGCGGGAACGCGGGATGGCCGTGTGGGTGGCGTCGCTCGAACCGGGAGATATGGTCGATATTCCGTTGAAAGGAAGGTTGGGAATTACGGGGCTGGACTATGTCTTTATCGCCGGTCAGCTTTCGGAAATTGTGAAAAAGCACGGGATCGATATTGTCGATGCGCACAGCGCTTCGGGTTATGGCTTTTCGGCGGCGGTGTCCCGCGTCTGGAAAACGGCGCCGCTGGTTTTGCACTGTCTCGGTTCGGACATTCTGATATCAGCTCCAAAGTCGGTAATACATATGGCCCGGGTAAGAACGGCTGTGGGACGGGCGGGGGTCGTATTTTCCGATTCGGAGTATATGTCATCGAAAATCCGTGAGATCGATCCGGACGCGAACATTAAAATAAAGTACTGGGGTGCGGAAAGGGCTGTGTTCGATGTTTATCATCGAAAGAGTGAGTGGAATTTCGTGAATCAGGCGGTCATCGACGTCCTCGTCCCGCGTCCGCAGGAGGAAGTGTACAATAACGAATTGATTGTCGAGGCTCTGTTCGATTTCGTTTCGGAGCACCGGATCACTCTCACGTTTCCCAACAGGGGGACTCGTCTCGAAGGCTTCGAATCCCTGGTGCGAAGCAAATTCAATGGCGGGCAGGTACGTTTCTATGACAGGCTGCCGAGACCGGCGTACCCGGAATTTCTTTCGGGGTTCGATGTTTACCTGTCGGCTTCGACGTCCGATTCATCGCCGGCGTCGCTCATCGAGGCCATGGCCGCCGGACTGTTTCCGATAGTCGGCAATATTGACGGGGTCAAGGAATGGATGGACGATAAATCGGGTCTGATGTTCGATATAACGAGCGCGGCATCATTAACGCAAGCCTTCGAAAAATTGCTGTCAGGGCAGATTGAAATAGAAAAGATCATTCAAAATAACCGGGAAAAGGCCGAACGACGGGGACGATTCGAGGAGGGCATTGAAACGACTATCAAAGTCATGCAGGAATTGCATCATGCCTGATGCGACCATAAAGGTGTTGCTGGTTGCCTATCATTTTCCGCCGCTGGGTCTGGGGGGAGTCGGGCGGGCGCTGGCGCTGTTCAAGTATCTGGGGCAGTTCGGCGTCAGGGTGTTGGTGCTGACGGTCAAGGATATCGTTTATCCGGAATATGATCATAGCCTGCTGAAAGGACTGGATTTGTCGTGCGTGATGCGTTCCGGTTCGTGTGATCCATCGCGGCTGATGCGTTTAGTTGGTGTACGCAAGAGGTTCCGGTCCGACATGGGTGATTTCTCGGCGGGGATATTATGCCGTCCGGATTACAAGAGGGGCTGGAATTGGTTCGCTTATCATAAGGCGTGTTCCACTATTAAAAATCACGGTATCGATTGCATCATAACGACCTCACCGCCGCCGTCATCGCATTTAATCGGACTTAAATTGCGGGACAAATACCGGCTCCCGTGGATAGCCGATTTCCGGGATTTGTGGTATTCGCTGCCGATTGAAAAAGTATATAAGTATCAGGGACAAATCGAATATGCCCGAAAGTTGAAACAATCGGTAGTCGATACGGCCGATGAAATCGTCGGTGTTAATAAAAGCATACTGTCATATCTCGGTCGGGGAGAATTGATATATAATGCCGCCGATGACGGCGTGATTGATTTCTGGAAAAATGAGCCGCAGACCGGTGAAGATAATTTTCATATCGGGATACTGGGGAGTATAAGCCGATTGACGCCGATTGAACCGCTTTTTAAAATATTGAGGGCAGTTATAGATAAGGACGGTGGCTTAAAAAACAAGATTAAGATAATTCACGCCGGGAAGTGCAGTACCGGAAAGGTCATGGCAGCGGCTTGCAAGTACGGTCTAGCGAATAATATAAAATTAAACGGGTACTTGCCGAAACAAACGGCCATTCAGTCGCTGGCCGGGTCGAATCTGCTGTATATTGCCGTTCAGGATATCGAAAATTATCATATTTTGCCGGGCCGGATATTCGATATGCTGGTTTCGGGAAAGCCGATCCTGGCGGTGGCGCATCCCGATTCCGACCTGGCCGAAATCGCGGGGAGTCATCCGACAAATATCGTCGTGGATTATGACGATATTGATATGGCCGGGAAACGGCTGGCTTCATTAATCGATAATCCGGGAGAGTTCTCCGAGAGTGGTGATGTGCGGCAGTACACTGCCTCCGTCATGGCGCGCAAATATGCCGACGTTATCAGGCACGTAATAGAAAATAAATAAAAATGCGGTATTCGGTCGTTATTATAAGCTATAACGGGCGGGAGTTTATCGGGGGTTGCCTGAAGTCGGTGCAGGAATCTCTGGCAGGCGAGTTATATGAGATAATCGTGGTCGACAACGGGTCGTCCGACGGGACCCTTGAAATAATCAAATCGGATTTACCGTCTGTGACGGTTATCGAGAATTCAGGCAATTTCGGTTTCGCGGTCGCGGTCAATCAGGGCATAGAAAGAAGCCGTGGGGAATATATAATTATTTTAAATCAGGATACGCGGGTGCAAGGCCGGGCCATCGTAAAGCTGACCGAACGTATGGAGGGGGACAGTACTGTCGGGAGTATCGGGCCGAAGCTGGTCGGTTTTGATGGAAGACCACAAAGCTCGTGTCGGGCCTTCCCGCATTATCGACACCTGCTTTTCGAATATAGTGGTCTGGCGTATATATTCCCGCACTCACGGCTATTCGGATCGTGGCGGATGGGCTGGTTTGACCATAACGATGAACGCGAGGTGGACCAGCCGATGGGGGCGGCGCTTCTGGTAAGGCGGGAAATCATCGATAAAATCGGCCCATTCGACGAACAATTCCGGATATTTTTCAATGACGTCGATTTCTGCCGCAGGATAAAGGAAGCGGGATATAAAAACTGGTTTTATCCCGAAGCCATAATTGAGCATTACGGCGGCGGGAGCATTAGAAGAAACCGCCCGGCCATGATTCTGGAATCGCACCGGGCGATGAGACTGTACTTCAAAAAATACAGCAGGACATTCACGGAGAAAGTCCTGCTGGTGATCTGGACGCCGCTTTTATTAATCGGCGGTTATATCCGGGCGGTCATCGCCGCTTTGCGGAAGTAGATTTATCTTAATAGAACCATTTTTCTGGTCTGACTGTGCTCGCCGGCCGTCAGGCGGTAAAAGTAAATTCCCGAAGCGATCGGCCGTTCGGTTTCAAAGGTGCCGTCCCACGTAATAATGTGCGAACCGGCCGCCTGATCGCTCATGGTTTCGGCCCAGATGCGTTGACCGAGAATATTAAAAACTTCGAGAACGACGTCGGAGCGCATGGGCAGGGTGTAGGGTATAGTGGTGGTCGGATTGAAGGGATTGGGGTAATTCTGCTCAAGGCGGAATTCATCGGGTAAATTGATATTGCCGTCTTCATCATTATCCAGTATGAGTGAGGGGATGATTATATCCTGCGCGACCGTGAAGCCATCCTTGACGACGGTCAGGCAGTAGCCATCGGCGTTGACGAGCGGCCCGGAGAAATAATAGCGGCCGAGTTCGTCGGTGACCCCTTCTTCGATGATAATATCGTCATCGGATAATACCACGGCGGCGTTCGGAATCGGGTTTTTGGTCCGTCCCGATTTGATGATGACTTTGTCGAACTGCAAGGGGTCGATATTCATCTCAAGATAATCGGGCCGTTCGAGATACATTTTCAAAGTCGGGTCGCCGTAGTAATTTTGTCCATAAATAAGGTCGCGGTAATAAGGGTAGTCCAGCCAGGAGAGATACATGGCGGTGACCGGACTGCCGTCGGCGTCGCCGAACAGGTGCTCGGTAAAGGAGCGCTCCAGAAGGTAGCTGGAGTAAACCCAGCCCCAGCGGGTATTGGCCACCATGGCGACCGCCCCAGAATGAGGAAGTCCGATGATTCGCTCGACAAACGACCAGCCGGTGGGCAGGCCGCCGATGGAATCGAGGTCGAATCCGCCCATATTGCAGGCAAGCGAATAGTAAACCGAGGTTTTGCCGTTGGCTTCGAGGTCGAAAAGCGATCCCTGGCCGCCGGTCTGAAGGGTCGATAATATGTATGATGCCGGCCATTCGGCGTAGTTGGCCGAGCGGACCATGAAGCCGTCGGAACGTCCATGGGCGAGGATATGAATCAGGCCGAATCCGTCGGCGATACGGTCGATGCCTTCCGGGCCGCCTGGGCTGGTCGGGCTGGGGTGATTGCCGGAGGGAAATTCCACGCCGGTGGTCGTATCGATTTCAAAACCGGCTGGAATCTGTGTCGCGATGATTTTATGCTGGCCGCCGCTGGGATAATCGCGCATCTGGTCGGCGGTGAAAAAAAGCGATCGGGCCAGATAGTCAAAGTCACCGTTGCCGGGATCGGTGCAATAGGCGATCAGTTTGGCGACATAGTTGGCGGCCAGAGTGTCGGTTGCAACCGGCACGCGGCCGACTTTCAGTTCGGGTGTGAAATTGGGCCGGTCATGATCCGGTTCGCCATATATGCCGTCACCGTCAACGTCCCAGTCGCCGTCGGTATCGGCAAAGTACAAATCAGACGGCATCAAATTATAGGGGTCTGATGGAGGTTGAGAAGTGTTATAATAGTACAGATAGCGAACCGGGATGAGGTTGTCATCGCCGCCGAGAAGAACATATCGGCCGCCGGAATTATAAAAATCGATGAGGTAATTTCGCAGTTTGGCGGCGTTATCGAGACCATCGTAGTGAGCATAGACCGAGTCGATCAGGGCGATATCGGTGACGGTGCCGGTCAGGCGTTTGAAGCGGGCCAGAGTATTAAAGGCGGTGTCGAGCGCCGGAGTCGTGACGATAACGTAGTCGCAGCCCAGCGGCAGACCGATGGCACTTGATGTAAAAGATGAAACGGCCCGGACATTTTTCTCTGTCCGGGTAAGCCGGGTTCGAATGATTTCCGCGGCGTCAACCGGGCCAACCGCCCCCGGAATGTTCAACTCGATATGAAAATTGAAGACCAACATTCCGTTGGCGCTTGCGGTCACCGGAAGAAGCGTCAGGCGCAGATAATTGCGGTCGTTGTCTTTTATTATTTCCGATTCATATATTACGCTGGAAAGGTCGTTATTCGGCATATCCGTCGGATAATGCCGGGGTTCCAAAGAAGTCATCGGTCTTTCGAAACAGCGGATGTCCTCACCGATCCGACCGAGAAAAGTTCGTTCCAGAGCGGTAACACTAATTGCCACCGGATCCGGATGGCCGGATAGCTCAAAATAGATTGTCTGAACCGGCAGGGAAAACCGGCCGTTAATGGTCAGTCGATCGGTATTTTCAAGATTGAAATGGTAATCGCTATCGCTTCGCGAGAGGGCCGTGTCGGAATATTCGACGGTGTAAATTTCGGCGCGGGAAATCCCGGCAAAGACACCGAGCACCAGAATAAAATATATAAAATTTATGGCCCGTTTTCTCATCATTAGCCTCCTTGTTTCAGCCTGAATCGAAGGAATATTTCTGCATGAGGCCTGCCCTGATGCCGGGCAAACATTAAATATTCATATGTGGGGGCTAAGGTCTTAAAGCAATGGAGGATAGGTTTTAATAAGAACGGCTTTGGCGGCGGAGCCGAGGTTATGATGTTTTAAAAATAATTGATTGTGCCCCATACATTATGGGTCAAAATTAAAGTTTTAATTCAAAGGCAGATATATAAGTCGCTATCAAAACCATATGTAATGCAATTTCTTACCCTAAATGATTTAAACAATTTCTTTTAGTTATTGTATTTTAAGGGGTTATAATGAAAAAAAATTAAAAATTAGGTCTTGACTTTTTTAAAAAAAAGTGAATTAATGGGGTTAATTATGGAATGAAGTGGAGTAAAGTGGGAGAATCTTGGTGGAAGGTTTCTTCGGCAGATTTATAGCTTTGATGGATTCCAAAGGAAGGATTTCTCTTCCCTCTAAACTACGACCCGAATCCAGAAAAGAAATTGATAAAGAAACCTTTGTTTTGACCAAAGGGCTGGATGGTTGTCTGGCCTTGTATCCCGAAAATGAGTGGGAGAAGATCCAGCAGCGGCTGGACACGTTAAGCTTTACTCGCAAGGATTTCAGGTATTTCAGCCGGATGCTTCATTCGGCGGCGGTAGCGGTCACTCTGGACCGTCAGGGACGACTATTGATACCGACTCATCTTCAGCAGGATGCCGGGCTGGCCAAGGAAGTTCTGGTCATTGGCGCCTATCGCTGGATTGAGCTGTGGGAACCGGAACGGTATCAGGGTTATCTGGAAGAATATGGCCAGAGTTATGAAGAGGTAGCGGAAAAACTATTTGACCCACCCAAACGGCAGGAGTAGCGAGGACTTTCACCGCCCGGTGATGTTGGACGAGGTTACAGGTTTTCTGATAACCCGTCCCGACGGCGTCTATTTTGACCTCACCTGTGGCGGGGGAGGTCACCTGCGCGGTTTGTCGGAGCACCTGTCGTCAGGGGCGCAGCTCATCGGTCTCGACCGCGATCCGGAGGCGCTCGAAGCGGCCCGCGAAAACCTGAAATCGATAAGGCAGAAATTAACTTTAATAAATAATACTTTTGCCCGGTTGGACGACGTGCTATCGGATCTTGGCCTCACACAAGTTGACGGTTTCTTTTTTGACCTCGGAGTATCGTCGCATCAGATTGACACTTCGGAACGCGGCTTCTCGTTTATGATTGACGGCCCGCTGGATATGCGTATGGGAGCCGGTTCGGCGCGTTCCGCGGCGGAGATTGTTAACAACTGGTCGGAAAAGGAACTGGCGGCCTTATTTAAAAATTACGGTGAGGAAAAACGGGCGGTTCCGGCGGCGCGCGTGATCGTGGCGGCCCGTCAGAAAGAGCGTTTGTCCTCGACCGGTCAGTTGCGCAAAGTCCTGGAACCGGTGTTATCGGGCAAACATCTCAATGCCTCGCTGGCGCGGATTTTTCAGGCGATTCGTATCGAGGTCAATGACGAACTCGGGCAGTTGGCGACGGCTCTTGAACTGGCGGTGAAGCATCTTATCCCGGGCGGGCGGGTGGTCGTCATTTCTTATCATTCGCTCGAAGATCGGCTGGTCAAGCGGTATTTTGCGGCCGAGGCCAAAGGGTGTGTATGTCCACCCAAAACCCCGATGTGTGTCTGCGGCCGGAAACCGAGTTTGGAAATACTCACGCGCAAGGTTGTTGTTCCCTCGGAGGCGGAAGCCGAAGAAAACCCGCGCGCCACGTCGGCGAAACTTCGCGCCGCCCGAAAACTGGTCTATTAGATATGAACGAAGCGGTTGACAGATATCGGCATACCAACAAGCTAAAAAACAGCATTTTAAGACAGCTGGTTTCATCTCGTTTTATCGTTCCGTCACTGGTGGCGGCCACGCTGGTGCTTTTGCCGTGTATTCTGGTCTGGCAGAATGTTTATGTCATGAACCTGGTCAAGGAAGTCTCGGTACTGGAAAAGGAAAATAAAACTCTGCAGGACGCCATCAAGAAGAGGCGAGCCGAAATAATCGATTTGAGCCGTCTTTCCCGCATCGAATCCGTGGCTGCCGAGGAACTTCACATGAAACCGATCAAGTCGGAAAACATGTACACCCTGACCGTGGACCGCTCGCTTGAAATCAACGGCGGAGTTGATGAAGTGGTCGAATCTCTCAAGAAGTTCGCTGACCACCTTCCGGTTGTCAGCGAGACCAGGGCGGCCAATGAGGACCTTTTCGATGACAAATAAGTCGGGCAAAATTCGGGCGCTTTTTGTTCTGGGTGCGGTGACGCTGGTTTTTGTGGTACTGGCGGCGCGCCTGTTTCAAATTCAAATCGTGCGCGGCGCCCGCTACAGCGATATTGCGCAAAAGCAATCGACCGGCAAAAAGGAAATCCGGGCCGAGCGGGGCTTTGTTTTCGACCGCACCGGCCGCGAGGTGGCCATAAACGTTTATCGCGACGCCCTGTTCGCGTACCCGTCGGACAAGGACGAGATCCGTTCGATTAACCGGTATCTCGACCGGTTGTATGGACGTCAATCCGGATACGCGAAACGAAACTTTGAATTGAATCCGAAAAAATTCGCCTGGATCGACCGCGATCTGGAACCTGACAAGAAGGTCCGTCTGGAGCGCGACAGCATCCCGGGGCTGTATCTTCGCAGTGAATTCAAACGCAAATATCCTTTCGGTTCCACCGGATGCCAGCTTCTGGGATGCACCGATATCGATGGCATCGGAATATCGGGTCTGGAGTACAATTTCGATTCGGTGCTGGCGGGGCGACCGGGGTTGATCGATTATCTTCGCGACGGTCAGCGCAACACCTATCAGATAAAAGAAATCCCGTTGCTTCGTCCGGTGGGGGGTAATTCCATAGTTTTGACGGTTGACTGGTATCTGCAGGAAATCGTCGAAGAAGAACTCAAAGCCGGGGTGGAGAAGTATAATGCCGAAGACGGCATCGCCGTTTTTCTGGACTGCCATACCGGAGAGATATTGGCGGCCGCCGATTACAGCCGGGAAAATAAAGTCAGCTCGGTGAAACTTCGGGCGGCCTCCGATGTAATCGAACCGGGTTCGGTATTCAAGATATTCACCGCGGCGGCCCTGATCGAAAGCAAGCGGGTTGATCCGGAAGAAAAAATCTATTGTGAGAACGGTCTCTGGCACTGTGGTCGCCGGACGTTGAGGGATGACAAGAAACTGGATTCACTGACTTTCCGGGAGATTTTCGAGTTATCGAGCAATATCGGTGTGGCCAAGCTGGCCTTGCGGCTGGGCGGAGAAAAACTTGTCGAAAACGCCCGCAAATTCGGTTTCGGGCAGAAGATGTATATCGACCTGCCCGGGGAAGCGTCCGGTCAGATCGGCAATCCGGGCGAATGGTCGGAGTACAATATCGCGGCGCTGTCGATCGGGCATGCCATATCGGTGACACCGCTTCAACTGGCCGCCGGTATAGCCGCGGTTGCCAACGGCGGGACGCTGTACCAGCCGCGCATTATCCGGGGCATAATCAACGCCGACGGACAACTGATTAAAAAACCGACGACACGCAAAATTGCCCGGGTTATGGAAGAAAAGACGGCGGCGCTATTGCGTGAATTCATGGTCGGGGTAGTGGAACACGGTACGGCCGTCAAGACTCAATCCGACGTCATCGCACTGGCAGGGAAAACGGGTACGGCTGAAGTAGTCGATCTGGTCAATGGCGGATATATAAAGAATAAATTCAATGCATCGTTTGGCGGTTTTTTCCCGGCGGAAAATCCGATGATTGCCGGAATCGTGGTTTTGAATCAGCCGGAGCCGATCCATTACGGGGGATGGACGTCGGGTCCCATTTTCCGCAGGATAGCCGAACGATATGCCATCGCCAATCCGGAGCAATTATTGCCCTCGGTGAATCTGGTGGCCGACGAGGCTAATATCGAGCCTTTTGAAATACCCAATTTTGTCGGCAAAAGCTTCGCCAAGGCACAAAAACAGGCCGAAGAACGCGGCATAGAGTTATCTTTTTCGGATACGACGGGTATAATAGTCTGGCAGTACCCGCCGGCCAGCCGAGAAACGGCCGGCCCGACCCGGGTGATTGTGGTCACACAAAACGGCCGCACCCGGATGGCCGATCTGACCGGATTTAATCTTCGTGCAGCCCTTTCGTTTCTCGCTTTTCAAGGGATAAGTTATGAAATCGCGGGCAACGGCATTGTTCGCAAGCAAAGTCTTCCGGCGTTTTCGGCGTTGAGCGAAAAAAGTCATTGCCGGCTGATTTGCAGTAACGGATAAGAAAGTGAAGAAAAAATTATCGGACATATTGGCCCAAGTCAAAGTGGACGCGCTTCATGGCGACGGCGAAGTGGCGATCGAGGGAATCGAATATGATTCCCGGAAAGTCAAACCGGGTTATTTATTCGTGGCTATACCGGGCTTCAAGTTTGACGGTAAGCGGTTTATTGACGATGCCATCGTTAACGGGGCGGTGGCAGTCGTGGCCGACGGATATGTCAAGATCAACGTCCCGTTGGCTGTAATCAGGAAACCTCGTGAAGCCCTGCCGGCGCTGGCCGCCGCCTTTTATGATTATCCCGGCGCCAAGCTCGAATCGGCCGCCGTCACCGGTACCAACGGCAAAAGCACGGCCGTCTCGCTGGGCGGTCATATTCTCAAGGCGGCGGGGCATAAGACGGGCATCATCAATTCACTGGTCTACGACACCGGTCTCAAAAAACACAAGGCTGAACGCACCACCCCCGAGTCGCTGGATGTGCAAAAGTATCTTTATGAAATGATTGAGGCAGGGTGCACTCATGCGGTGGTGGAAGTGTCATCCCACGCGCTGATGCTCAACCGGGTTGAAAACATCGATTTCAGGTATGGTTTGTTCATGACGTTCAGCCGCGACCATCTCGACTTTCACAAGACAATGGGAGAATACCTGGCGGCCAAGCAAAGGCTGATGCATAAACTGGAGGGGGATCATAAACGGGCGGTGATAAATAACGACGCCCCGGAATTTCGGACGTTTATCAAGAAAGCGCGCTGTCCGGTGGTGACTTATTCGGCGGCGGGGGAGCCATCCGATATCATGGTCGGGCATTATGAATTTTACCCCGATCGGACCGAGTTTGAAATAATTGCACCGGATGGTAAGTATGAGGCGCTGATTCATTTGCCGGGGCGGTACAATCTGACCAATGCCCTGGGGGTGGCGACGCTGGCCTGGGTCATGGGTCTGGATTTCGAGACGATAGTCCGGGCCCTGAAGACGGCCTCGCCGGTGACCGGTCGCTTTCAACCGCTCGATTTTGGCCAGCCGTTCACGATTCTGATCGATTTCGCTCATACGCCCGACGCGCTGGAGCGGGTGTGTCGATCGGCCCGCGAGGTCACTCACGGTCGTTTGATGACGCTATTCGGTTGCGGCGGTGACCGCGACCGGGGCAAGCGTCCCCTGATGGGTGCGGCGGCCTCGGAAAACAGCGATCTGGTAGTGATAACGTCCGACAACCCGCGCACCGAAAAACCCGAAGACATCATCGAGGAAATTCTTCCGGGCGTTAAAGGGGATAATAAAGTCGTTATCGTGGATCGTCGGCAGGCCATCCGCGAGATGATTGCCCGGGCCAAACCGGGAGATACGCTAATTTTCGCCGGCAAGGGAGCCGAGGATTATCAGGAAATCGGAACCGTCAAATACCCCTTCTGTGAAGCCGATGAAATTCGGCAGGCATTGGCCGAGCTGGGTGTCACCGAGGAACGGGCTCAATGATACACGTGGATTTCAAAACCCTCAACAGGGTGGTTGCCGGGCGAATGGCTGATGCAAAGCACGAGACCAGTCGTTTTACCGGAGTTTCGATCGATTCCCGTGCCGTCGAAAAAGACATGCTTTTCGTGGCCATTGTCGGCGAGAAAAATGACGGTCATAAATATATTAAAGAGGCCATTGCGCGGGGATGCGCGGGACTGCTCGTGTCCGACAAGTCCGTCCTGACACCGGATATATTGAAAATGATTCCAGTCGTGATTGTCGATGATACACACCGGGCGCTGATAGATCTGGCCGTTGCTTATCGCAAGCGGGTCGGCGCCACATACGTCGCCATTACCGGTTCCAACGGCAAGACCACGACCAAGGATATTACGTACGATATGATAAAAAACCGTGAAGAGCGGACGTATCGATCGGTCGGCAATTTCAATAACCTGTACGGATTACCGCTGTCGATTCTGGCCATGCCGGAAAATACCCGCTATGGTGTATTCGAGCTGGGGATTTCGGTCATCGGTGAAATGGCGCGGCTGGCGGAGATTTTGCATCCCGATATAGCCGTGATAACCAACGTCGGCCCGACCCACCTGGAGACGCTGGGGACAGTTGAAAAAGTTGCCGGGGAAAAGTTTGCATTGATAGATAATTCCTCGCCGGACCACCCGGCCATAATCAATATCGACGATCCGCATATCGAGGCCGAGGCTTTTCGGCGCGACCGGCCGTTTCTGACTTTTGGGCTTTCGCAAGATGCGGATATATCGGCACAAAAGCTGGGGGTCGATAAAAATGGATATTTAAAGTACAGACTGCAGCAGAGTAATTTCGTCATCCCGGCGTTCGGCGATTACCAGATATATAACGTCCTGGCCGGGGCGGCGGTCTGTCGTGAACTCGGCTTTTTCCCGACCGAAGAAGAATTGAATAATTTGAATTTCAATCGAGCATCGCATCGGGGGCAGATCCGGCATTTCGGCGATTTGACTGTCATTGACGACTGCTACAACGCCAACCCGGTCTCGATGAGTTCGGGTTTAAAGTCGTTTCGGCGCTATGTCGATGACGCCGGGGGGGGTTATAGCCGAAGCATTGTCATATTGGGCGATATGCTGGAGCTCGGAGCCGGTGAAGTGGAATTTCACCGCGGCATCGGCAAAATTATTCCGGAATTGAAGTTTGATCTGGTTTGTACTGTCGGTAAATTGTCCGTCCATATCGGGACGGCGGCCGTCGCGGCAGGGTTCGATAAAGCCGGAGTTCATCATTTCACCGACGCCGATGCGGCCGGTGAATTTATGATAGGCAATTCCTTGAGGGGGGATATTGCCTATCTAAAAGCATCGCGCGGTATAGCGCTGGAAAAAATATTCGACGTTTTGGAGGAAAGGGCGGCACAGCAGAACTGATATGTTTTATCACCTGTTTACACACTTGGTACCGTATGTGTCGGGTTTTAACCTGTTCCGATACATCACGTTTCGGGCGGCCTTTGCGACTATTACGGCCATTTTGATTTCGCTTTTTCTCGGACCGTACTTCATACGGCTGTTGAAAAAGTACCAGGTTAAGGAAAAAATCCGCGCCGACGGGCCCAAGTCGCATCTGGTCAAAGCCGGGACACCGACGATGGGCGGTTTGATCATTCTATTTTCCATATTGATTCCGACCCTGCTCTGGGCCGATCTGACCAATTACTATATTCTGATGGTTCTGCTGGTGACGATGTGGCTGGGGTTGATCGGGTTCATGGATGATTATCTCAAAGCCATCAAGCATCAAACCAAGGGCATGGTGGCGCGCAAGAAATTGATCGGGCAGATATCGCTGGGTCTTTTATTCGGGCTGCTTCTTATTTACATGCCGCCCAATTCCAGTTTTGACGGTACGACCGATATCCCGTTTTTCAAAAATTACGTGCTTAACCTGGGGATATTGTACATACCGTTTATCATCATCGTTCTGACGGGCGCCTCCAATGCCGTCAATTTGACCGATGGGTGCGACGGTCTGGCGATCGGTCTGTCGGGGATCGCTTTTGTAGTGTTCACCGCTTTTGCGTATTTGGCCGGGCGTGCGGATTTTTCGAGCTATTTGCAAATCGAGTACATTCCGGGCACCGGCGAGCTGGCCGTTCTGTGCGGTGCGGCGCTGGGTGCGGCGCTGGGATTTTTATGGTTCAACGCCAATCCGGCCGAAGTGTTCATGGGAGATACCGGGGCCCTGGCGCTGGGGGGAACGCTGGGTGCGATTGCCATACTCATTAAAAAGGAACTTTTGCTGGTGATTGTCGGCGGGGTGTTCGTGATTGAGGCCCTGTCGGTGATCGTCCAGATTTTATCATACAGGTATCGCGGGGGAAAGCGCGTCTTCAAGATGGCACCGATACACCACCATTTTGAACTGCTCGGCTGGGCCGAGTCCAAGGTGGTAATCCGTTTCTGGATAGTCGGCGCCCTGTTTGCACTGTTAACCTTAGCCACTTTAAAAATACGATGACGGCAAAAGAGAGAGTCAAAGGAAGAAAGATCGGTATCGTGGGAATGGCCCGTTCGGGGATGGCGGCCGCCCGTTTGATTCGCAACCTCGGCGGGACGCCGTTCGTGACCGACGCCAAGACGGCCGAGCAACTGACGCAGGAAATCGCCGACCTCAAGGCGCTGCGTATCGACCATGAGTTCGGCGGCCACACCGACCGGGTTCTGGAATCGGATTTTGTCATAATATCTCCCGGAGTTCCGCTGACCGCTCCGATAGTACAAAAGATCCAGCAGGCGGGGATTCCGATATTCTCGGAAATCGAACTGGCCTCATGGTACTGCCGGGCTCCAATTGTGGCCATCACCGGCAGCAACGGTAAAACGACGACGACGACGCTGGTCGGGGAAATATTGGGCGCCGCCGGGTTGGCGGCGGTTGTCTGCGGCAATATCGGTTATCCGTTCTCCGATGCCGTGATTAATATCCCCGAAAACGGCGTGGCGGTGCTCGAAGTTTCCAGCTTTCAGCTGGAGTTGATCGAGGAATTCCGTCCGCATATCGCCATGATTTTAAATCTGACGCCGGATCATCTGGACCGCTACGAGGATTTCGCGGGGTACTGCAAGGCCAAGTATCGTATCGCCGAAAACATGCAGGACAATGACTGGCTTATTTTGAACGCCGATGACCATGTGATCAGTCAAAACGGCATAAAGACCAAAGCTCAAAAGATACACTTTTCGATAACCCGCACTCTGCCGGCCGGGGTCTTTCAGAGGGGAGAGACACTGGTCGGCAGTGTGGGCAATGATAAGACGCCCATAATTGACGTCAAGGATATTCGCATCCCCGGACCGCATAACCTCCAGAACGCGGCGGCCGCGGCACTGGCGGCACTTCTACTGGGAGTTGAGCCACAGGTTATTGCCGAAACTTTGCGCACCTTCCCCGGAGTCGAGCACCGCATGGAGGCGGTCGATACGATCGCGGGAATTCGATTCATCAACGATTCCAAAGCGACCAATGTCGATTCCGTCTGTTATGCTCTGCGTTCGGTGGACGCGCCGGTGGTGCTCATCGCCGGGGGCCGCGAGAAGGGGGGCAGTTACGCCCCGATCATCGACGTCGGCAAGGGCAAGATAAAGGAAATCGTACTAATCGGCGAGGGTCGCGAAAATATGTTCGAGGCACTGGGCAAGTCTTTTCCGGTGCAATTCGCATCGAGCATGGAGGAAGCGGTGACGACGGCATTCGGGGCCGCCTCACCGGGCGAAATCGTCATGCTCTCTCCGGCCTGTGCCAGTTTCGACATGTTTCGCAATTATGAGCACCGCGGCGAAATATTCAAGAAGGCCGTGGCCAAATTGAAGACCGAAAAACCCGATATGGCGGAGAACTCGACTCGGTAAAACCGTTATGGATCGCAAATTACTATACAGCGCCGCCGGGCTGGTCCTGATCGGAATGGTGATGGTGTATTCATCGTCATGCATCATGGCCGAGAGCCGTTTCGGGTCGCAGTTTTATTTCGTGAAGCGGCAGGTGATGTGGCTTATTATGGCCCTTGTTGTCGGCTGGGGCATCTATCGTCTCGATCTGAAGAAATTGTCGGTGTATTCGGTCCCGGCGGTAATGGTCATGCTGGCGCTTCTGGCCCTGGTTTTCATCATGCCCGCCCGCAACGGGTCGCATCGCTGGATTTTTATCGGGCCGTTTTCGCTGCAGCCCTCGGAAATTTTCAAGTTGATAGTGCTGTACTATCTGGCTTTTTCCCTGTCGCAGAAAAAAAGAGATATAACCGATTTCAAGCAGATAATGTATCCCTATGCCCCGCTGATCGGCGGGGGATTGGCATTAATAATATTCGAACCGGGTCTGGGTTCGGCGTTGACCATCGGTTTGTCCATCCTCGTCGTTTTTTTCCTGGCCGGGATGCGCCTGTTGCACCTGGCGGCGTTGACGGTTCCGCTGACGTCGATGGTGACCTTTCTGGTTTTCGTGGTCGGTTACAAGAAGGCTCGGGTTATGGATTATCTGGCTGCGGTTCAGGACCCGCTGGCCGGGAGCTATCAGGTCAAACAGGCGGTATTGACGCTCGGTGCCGGGCAGATATTCGGTGCCGGGGTAGCCGACGGTCGCCAGAAATTATTCTTTCTGCCGTACCCTCACACCGATTTCATTTTTGCGACCATCGGCGAGGAACTGGGTTTTATCGGTCTGATGGCAATACTGACGCTATTCTATATAATAATCTGGCGGGGCTGGAAGATAACCATGTACCAGCCGGATCGTTTCGGTTATCTTCTGGGAGCAGGGATCACCGCGACCATATTCATTGCGGTCATAATAAATGTCGGGGTGGTGACGTCGCTGCTTCCCACGACCGGTATTCCTCTGCCGTTTTTATCGTACGGGGGCACGTCACTTCTGGTCTCCATCGCGTCCGTGGCGGTATTGCTCAACCTGTCGCGCCGCAAGGGGGTGCGGGTGCGATGAAAACATTCAAGGCCATTTTTGCGGGGGGCGGTACCGGGGGACACCTGTTTCCGGCCCTGACCATCGCTTCGGCCCTGAAGGAAAGACTGGAGCCGGAATATAAAACGGAATTCAAATTTGTCGGGACCAAACGCGGCCTTGAGTATCGTATGAAAGAAACTCTGGGTTACCCGCTCATAGTATTGAGCGTGCGCGGATTCATGCGTTCGGCCATACTCTCGAACATAGTTTTTCCGTTCGTGCTGTTCTGGGCGTATGTTCGGTCGATTTTCATCCTGCGGCGTTTCGACCCCGACATCGTCATCGGCACCGGCGGATATGTCATGGGGCCGGTGCTCATGGCGGCCATTACGCTGAATATGACACGGGTCATACAGGAGCAAAATTCCTATCCGGGGGTAACGACCCGGACGCTGGCCAAAAAGGTTTTCAAAGTGTTTCTGGGGTTTGCCGACGCCAAAAAATATCTGCCCGATTGCGATACGATGGTGACCGGCAATCCGATTCGCCGGAGCATCGGGCGGGCCGACCGCACGGAAGCGATGGTGTATTTTGGTTTGGATGAAAATAAAAAGACAATACTCGTCCTCGGCGGCAGTCAGGGAGCGTTAAGCATCAATCAAAATGTATTGCGCCATCTGGATGATTTAGGGGATGGCATTCAGCTGGTCTGGCAAACAGGGGAGAGGGCTTACACGGAGGTGACCGCGCAGGCGGGCGGCAGGGTCTCCGGCCGCGCCCTTTTCGCCTTTACCGACAAAATCGAGCTCGCCTACGCCGCCGCGGACCTGGTAATAGCGCGGTCCGGGGCCCTGACCCTGGCCGAAATCGAAGCCGCCGGTCTTCCGGCCATATTGATCCCGTTTCCCTACGCGACGGCCGACCATCAGCGCAAGAATGCGCAGTCATTTGTCGCGGCCGGGGCGGCGGTACTGGTCGATGATGATCAACTGGGGGAGGTAAGTCTTCCGGCCATGGCCCGGGGGATTCTGGACTCGGATAAACTGGAGGCCATGAAAAATTGTGTGCGCATAATGCAGCAGGAACGCTCGAAACCGGCGGCGGACGTAATCGTCGATTACATCCTGCAATTGACCGGCGTGACAAAGGAGACAGTGTGATACATGAAACGGCAACCGTCCCAAAATTCGAGAACGACACGGTGATATTTGGAAGATACAAGAGACTCCATCTGGTTGGGGTTGGTGGAGCGGGGATGTCCGGCATGGCCGAGATTCTGAATAATCTCGGCTATGCCGTGACCGGCTCGGATAATTCGCCCAGCGAAATTACCGAGCACCTCGAAGAGCTTGGCATTACGGTACATAAAGGCCACGCGGGGGCCAATCTGGGGGAGGCCGACGTCGTTGTCATTTCGTCGGCGGTTTCCGAGGATAATCCCGAAGTGGTCGAGGCGAACCGGCGCGGGATTCCGATTATCAAACGGGCGGAAATGCTCGGAGAGTTGATGCGTCTCAAGTTTTCCATCGGTATCGCCGGAACGCACGGCAAAACGACGACGACCAGCATGATCGGCAAAATCCTGACCGACGCCAATCTGGACCCGACCGTCATTGTCGGGGGCGTGGTTATGGGTAAGGGGACCGGGGCTTCATTGGGTAAAGGTCAGTACATGGTGGCCGAGGCCGATGAGTACGACCGGTCGTTTTTGAAGATGTTCCCCTCGGTCGCGGTCGTATTGAATATCGAGCCCGATCATCTGGAGTGTTATGACAATCTGGCACATCTGGAAAACTCGTTTCTGGAATACATGAATCGGACACCGTTCTACGGTGAAGTGGTTTTTTGCGCCGACGACCCGGCTCTGACGCGCCTGGCGCCGCATATCAAGCGTTCGAAGGCAACATTCGGGTTGAATGAAAGCTCCGACTATCGTGCCGTTGACATCACTTCCGGTCAGGGCCGATCGCATTTCGGAGTCATGAATAAAGGAGAGATGCTCGGTTATCTCGATATTCGTGTCCCGGGCCGCCACAACGTTCTTAACGCTCTGGCGGCGACGGCGACGGCGATAGAGCTTGAAATCCCTTTTGAAACCGTAGCCGATTCGCTGCGTGAATTCGGCGGGGTGGTGCGGCGGTTTGAGATCAAGGGCATGGTCGATGATATCATGGTTGTTGACGACTACGCCCATCACCCGACCGAACTCAAGGCCACATTGAGTACGGCCAAAGACTATTATGACCGCCGGGTGATTGCCGTCTTTCAGCCGCACCTGTTCAGTCGCACCAGGCAGTTTTACCGGGAATTCGCCGAGGCCCTGCAACTGGCCGACCTGGCCTTTGTCGTGGATATATACCCGGCCCGCGAAAAACCGCTGCCCGGTGTCACTTCAAAGATGATAGTCGACTGGGCCGAAGAGAAGAAGATGAAAAAAATCGGTTACCTCGGAGCCTGGGAAAAGGCCGTCGATAAAATCGTCGGGCTGGCCGGGCCGGGCGACATGATAATCAATATCGGCGCGGGGAGTATTTATCGCATCAATCCGATAATTTTGCAGAAGTTAAAAGAGAAATGAATTTCAGGGTAAGAAAACCATTTGTGTACCTGATGCTGGCCACGGTCCTGATGGGTGGGGCGGTGGCGGCCGGGCGATATATGGACGCTTTCAAATTGAAGGAAGTGTATATCACGCCGGCCAAACTTTATACCAATGAAAAAGTATTAAAACATGAAATCGGGATGAATATGCTGACCCTGCCGCTGGACAGGATTACGGAGAAAATACTGACCGAGGCCGACGTGTACCGGGTCGATGTCGGCTTCAAATTGCCGGGAACGCTGAAAATTCAACTGAACAATGTCACGCCGCTGGCGTTGTTGCTGGCCCGTGACGGCCGGACGCTGTACTGCCTTGATAATAACGGGGTCGTCTATAAACACGATTATGAAACGTATGGCCTCGATTATCCCATTATTACGGGTCTTAACGATTATAAATTACACGGTCGTCTGCGGGATACGAGGGTTGCGCCGCTTCTGGAGCAATTGACTAAGGTGCAAAAAACCGATATGGATTCATACCTGGCGGTATCGACCATCGACCTGTCCGACGAGGATAAAGTGATTCTGTATATCGAGGGCCTGCCGTTTATGGTATTGACCGATGCGGGATCGTTGCATAAGAGTCTGACCAAACTCAAGATATTTATGATGGGTCACAATCATGACCTGACGAAGATAAAGCAACTGGATTTACGGACGGACGGTTTAATCATAGCGGTGAATTAATATGTCGGAAACGAGAATTATAACGGGCATAGACATCGGGACGACGACCATCAGGACGTTGATCGCCGAGAGCGATGATCGGGGTGACCCGGTATTCATCGGCATCGGCACGGCTCCCGCGGCGGGACTGCGGCGCGGGGTCGTGGTCAGCATGGAAAGAACGGTAGAGGCCATCTCCAAAGCGGTGCAGGACGCCGAACTCATGGCCCAGATGAACATCGACTCGGCCGTTGCGGGCATCACCGGCGACCATATCAAATCGATCAACAGCCAGGGGGTCATCGCTATTTCGCGGACCGATAATGAAATCGGCGAGAAGGACGTCACCAAAGCCATCGAGGCGGCCAGCGCCGTCCCCATTCCCAACGACCGGGAGATAATTCACGTCCTGCCGCAGATATATACCATCGACGAACAGTCGGGCATCAAGAATCCGGTCGGTATGACCGGCGTCCGGCTGGAAGTGGAAGTGCATATCGTCACGGCGGCGGTCACATCGGCCCGAAACGTGTATCGGTCCATCGAGCGCTGTGAAATAGCCGTGGATCATCTGGTGCAGCAATCACTGGCTTCGGCCTACGCCAATATCAGCGCCGAGGAAGAAGACATGGGGGTGGCCCTGATCGACATCGGCGGCGACCTGACCGATGTGGCCGTCTTTTTCGACGGTTCAGTGCGTCACACGGCGGTCGTGCCGCTGGGCGGGCGCAATGTCACCAATGACATTACCATCGGGCTACGGACGTCGCTGGAGCAGGCGGAGAGTCTCAAGAACATGTATGGTTCGGCGTTGACGTCGCTGGTTGACGCCGAGGAGATGATGGAAGTGCCCACGGCCGTTGGGCGCGAGCCGAGACAGATTTCGCGCAATGTGCTGGCCTCGATTATAGAACCGCGGATGGAGGAAATTCTGTCGCTGGCTCAACGCGAGATTAAAAAGGCGGGTGCGATTGACCCGCTGGCGGCGGGAGCGGTTTTGACCGGGGGCGGAGCCCGTCTTCCGGGAGTGGTCGAGCTGGCCGAACAAATACTCGATATGCCGGTTAAAATCGGCCGCTCGTCCGGCATCGAGGGCCTTCCGGAAAACCTGCGGACTCCGGATTATGCTACTGTCATCGGGCTGGTACTCTATGGTCATCGCCACGGCACCGGCAAGACGGTGGCCAAAGGCGGCCTTAAGGGACTGATAAAGAAAATGGAAAACTGGATTTCGAAGAATTTTTAATATCATGGAGGATACCAATGGAAGAAGGAAACATCAGATTCACGTTTGACGATGATCTGAACAATTACGCTCGCATCAAAGTTGTGGGCGTGGGGGGCGCCGGCGGCAACGCCGTCAACAGGATGATCGAAGCCGGACTTTTGGGTGTGGAATTCGTGGCCATCAACACCGACGCCCAGGTGCTGGAAACCAACCGGGCCAGTAAAAAGATTCAAATCGGAAAGCGCCTGACCAAAGGGTTGGGGGCCGGGGCTAATCCCGACATCGGTCGCCGGGCGGTCGAGGAGGACCGGGATGAGATTTGTGAAGTATTAAGCGGGGCCGATATGGTTTTTATCGCTGCCGGGATGGGCGGCGGGACGGGAACCGGGGCGGCTCCGGTCGTGGCCGAAATCGCCCGCCAACAGGGTGCCCTGACGGTCGCCATTGTCACTCGACCCTTTACTTTTGAAGGACAGCGGCGTCTTGATAAGGCGGAAAAAGGTCTCAAAGAGCTGCAGGAAAAGGCGGATACGCTAATCAGTATCGCCAATGACCGTCTCATCGAAATCGTCGATGAGAAGACCACCCTGACCAACGCCTTCATGTTCGCCGACGAGGTGTTGCACCAGGCCACCAAAGGTATAAGCGATTTGATAACTATACCCGGCTTGATCAACTGCGATTTTGCCGACGTGCGCACCGTCATGATGGAGCGCGGCGAGGCGCTGATGTGCACCGGTTACGGTGAAGGCGAGGGCCGGGCGGAGAAGGCCGCCGGTGAAGCGATTTCATCGCCATTACTCGAAAACGTTTCGATATCCGGGGCCAAAGGTGTGTTGATAAACGTCACCGGCGGGGAAGACATGACGCTTTTTGACGTGAACAAGGCGACGTCGATTATCTATCAGGCGGCCGGGGCGGAAGCCAATATCATTTTCGGCGCCGTGATCGACCCGCAAATGAAAGATAAAATGCGCGTGACGGTTATCGCGACCGGCTTCGGTTCGGTGGTGGAGAGGTTGGCGGAGAAGGAAGAGGAAGCCGAGATTATCGCCCGCAGCCAGCCGGGCAAAGTTATGTCGCTGTTTCCGGATGAATCCCATTTCCCGGTGCGTAAAGTCGCCGGAGGCAACAACGGCGGCCGGAGCCGTATGCCCGCCTTCGACGATGATAACAGACAAATACCCGCTTATATCCGGCGGTTAGAAGACAACTAAGGATCTTCCCACTTGGTTCCTCCACAAGGCCGTCGGTCGAGCTAATCGACCGGCGGCCAAATCAATCGATACAGTATTGGCCGGTTCCGGCATTTTCATGGAAAAGGCGCGTTCGAATTTGTCCATGCGGTTGCCGCATATGGACTTAATAATCGCAGACCGGGGGCATGGAGTTTGCGATGGATGCCGGTGATAGTTGCCTTTTTTACAGGAGAATGTCATGTTAACTCAAAGCGCCCTGGGCATTAATATTCTTAGCGGGATCAACAGGGCCATGGACGGCGTCTTTCGTTCATTGGAAAAACTTTCTTCCGGTTTGAGAATTAACCGCGCCTCGGATGACCCCGCCGGACTGGTGATTTCCGAGCAAATGCGCTCGCGAATCGCTTCGCTCAATCAGGAAATCGAAAATATCAGCCATAGCATGTTCAAGTACAGTACGGCCGATTCGGCGGCTCTGGAATTGCGCCATGCTTTAACCGATATGAGGACCTATGCCCTGGAAGCGGCCGGGGCGGGGTATGCCGATGAAAGCACTTATGCGGCCTGGCAGGGGGCGGTGGACGGCCTGGTGTCGTCGTACAATTTCATCGTCGATAGTACATCATTCGGCACCCAGAAGCTTCTCGACGGTTCCGCCGGAAGCGTGGCGAATGTAGCCAAACTGGAACAAATCGACGTTTCTTCGTCGGAAGCGGCGGCGCAGGCGGTTGAAACTATAGACAGCCAGATAGCGGCGCTGGACCAAAAGCTGGTGGCCATCGGCGCGCGTCAGCACGGTGATTTTGAAAGCCGCCGCAACAGCCTGCGCATTGAAATGGAAAATCTGACGGCCGCCGAGTCGAGTATCCGCGATACCGACTATGTGGCCGAGTATTCGAATTTGATCAGGAACAAATTGGTGGTGCAGATGGGCCTATCGCTTCTGGCTCATTCGCATATCACCAGCCGATCGGTGCTGAATTTAATCGGGAATGATTAATGGCCCGAAAATCGAAGGGTCGTTCTTTGACGGAACGACCCTTCGTATTATCTGAATTCGATGTATTCCGGCACTAATAAATAATCTTTATCAGCCGGAGAATATCGAGCAGATTGACTATGCCGTCCTGATTGATGTCGCCGTAATCGCGGCCAAAAGGCGGTTCGGGGCCTTCGTTATAAATGCAGTTTATCATATACGTTATATCGAGCAGGTTGACCTTTTCATCGCCGTTGACGTCGCCGAGCAGGTGGCCGATGAAAGCCACTTCGCCTTCGAAGGTAAAATCCTGTTTAGTAATGAAATTTCCGGTCAATGCGTAAGTCTGCATTGTTTGGCCAAAGAGCATGCCATAGCTTTCGATAAATTCACGAGCCGGGAAGACCACTTGAAGGACTTTGCCGAAATAATCCGGGTGTGAGGTCAGAACGGTTGCGCTGGTCGCCGATATCGATCCGTTGATTAAAACTGAGGTCGGGTCAACCGCTTCGTAGTCAAAATTATCTACGTGCCCGACAAATATCGTGTCCATAATGGCCGGGTAGGCGCGGGCGTAAACGGCTTTTTGAGGTTCCGGCCGGAAAAGAAGTCTTGTCTGAACCGGGTGTCCCTGCGGTAACAGATCGGGAATGCCGTCGCCTTCATACCAAAAGGTGTCGCCGTCACAAATGCGGAATTTGCCGAAATACATGTCGCCGTCGGTGTCATAGCCGGGAATATCGAATAATTCATAAGCGGCGGTAGCATTGGCGACCAAATTATCGAAATTCAATTGGTCATAGTATGCCTGCGGGTTGGAAGGATCGAATAACGTTTCAAAGGCTTCGCAATCAGTATGGAAATCGGCTCCGCCGACATAAGCCAAGTAAATTGGAATCGTTTGTCCCGGAGCCAAATCGAATGGCCCGAATGAAAGCAAGTACCGGGCATCAGTGCCGTCGGCAATATCCAAGGCGTTGACGGAAGGGGCCAGCCAACCATTGGATGTATGATCGACCGCGGCGAAAAGCTGGTCATAATCAATTTCCGGATGACTCATGATATAGTACTTATTGCGGTCACCTTCGGGCGTGCCCAGAAAGCCTCCAAAATCGCGGAAGGGATCTTCAGGCGTGCCGGCCAGTCTTGGTCCCCAATCTATGTTCGGAACCATATTTGAAGCCCACCAGTTGAATTTTATATTATTATTATCCATGGGAATGCCGAGAAGTTTAATGCCGGTGACATGGCGAAGAACAAAATCGTCCGGGCAACCTGTGTGATAATAGCGCAAACGCCCGTCGTTATCGGCAATCCAGGCGATATTGACGCTATCTTCGAAGCCGCATTCGGGCGGCGCGGTTGGAGAAGGGGCGGTTTGAAGGAATCCGCAAATGTCGTCTTGAACCCCGGAGCTCTCGATTTCGCTTGCACCGACAACATCGGCATCGACATAAAAACCGACATGGGCTTTTTCGAGGTCGTTTGTACCTATGTTTTTGATGTGGTACTCCATAATCACAAAGTCATCGATTGCCGGCTGGGACCAGGCATAACTTATCTGGGTTATTTCGAGATTCAAGGGAATATGGGGACGGTTATCAGTCGGGTCTGCCGGAACATAAGCCGGGTCGGTCAAAGTATCATAGTACACCGCGATGAAGTCCTGTTCTGACACGGCTTCGGCGCTATAAGGGCCATAAATAGAGCGATATATCATGTCCCCGTTCGGGCAAGCATCGGGATATATTTCCTTAACCATTTGCCAGCCATCGAAACCCACTGATACCAGAGTGTCTTCGCCAACGATAGCACCAACCCACAACGTTCCCCCGAAGAGGTATTCATCGGTTGATCCCAGCGGATATTCGCATGATGGTGCCGGAAGGCCAGTCATGGGATCAATGGCCGGAATGCCGAGAAAGCCGGTTCCGAATTGGCCTTTGTTGGCCACGCTAAGACCGATGTTGCCGACATTGTGGACTCGCAGTGTCACACAGGGTGGATCATCGAGATTTTTGGACGAAATGCCCTGCGTCCGGGATTGCTCGAACATGGCTCTCCCGTGCGATGGCGCGGTGCAAAGCATGATAATGCCAAGGCACAGCGCCAAAACAGTCAGCGTGCAGTTTTTTTTGAACATATCTCCCCCGTAATAAAGGAATTAATTTGATTTACCCTGTTTAAAAGAAACATAAGAGTCAAAATTGTTTAAACCGGTTGCGATGCGAGATGTAATTATCAGATCAGTAATTTAAGATTAATATAAGGCCGAATGGCCGATTTGTCAGCACCAAAATGGCGTAAAATAAAAAAGCCGCCTGTTTCAAGGCGGCTTAAATTCCATAAACACTCGTCATGCGGCGGGTTTGTTTTTCTTTTTAATAGACGCCTTCATGACCTTTCCGGCTTTAAGACAGGATGTGCACACGCGAACGCGTCTGGTACTTCCGTTAATGTTGGCGCGGACGGTTTGCAGATTCGGATTCCAGCGGCGACGATTCAAATTATGGGCGTGTGAGATTCTATTTCCAAACACCGGCGTCTTGCCGCATATTTCACACATTTTTGACATACTTTCTTAACCTCTTTTTCTCAAAGTCGCTTATTATAAACAATTTCGGCAGAAAATCAAGCAATTTTCTACTCCAAATTGGAATAAAAAACATCTTTTTGAGGCATACCGAGCATCATTCAGTCAGCAATCAGGGTTTTCTTGACACCCCCGTTTAAAACCCGTATTTTTTACCTGTATTTTTTGAAAAGATAATATGGTGTCGGCTTTCTCTTCCCGACCTCGACGGGATACGGACGTCGACCTACTTATAAGATAATGACGTGAAAGAAGATAGAAAATTATGCTGGATCTGAAATTTATTCGTGAAAATCCCGACAAGGTCAAACAGGCCGTAGCCAATAAAAACGATGCGGCCGATGTTGATAAAATTTTGGAGCTGGATACTCGTCGGCGCGAGATTATTGTCAAAGTCGAACATCTCAAGGCCCAGCGCAACACCGTCTCCGAGCAAATTGCCCGGAAGAAAAAGAATAAGGAAGACGCGGCAGATGATATCGCGCGCATGAAGGCGGTCGGGCAGGAAATTGCCGAGCTTGATAACAACCTGCGCTCGGTCAAAGAGGAACTCGATTATCATCTCATGCGGGTGCCCAATATCCCGCACCAGTCGGTTCCGGTCGGGGCCGACGAAGAAAGCAATGTAACGGTTCGAGAATGGGGCACGATTCCGGTCTTCGATTATAAAATCCAGCCTCACTGGGAAATCGGCGAGAGACTGGGGCTTCTAGATCTTGCCCGCGCCGCCAAAATCACCGGTTCGGGATTCTATCTTTTAAAGGGTATCGGGGCTCGGTTGCAGAGGGCGTTGATTCAGTATATGCTGGATACACATATAAAAGACGGTTTTGTCGAAATCGCTCCGCCATTTCTGGCCAATGCTGATACTATGACCGGCACGGGCCAGTTGCCCAAGATGGCCGAGGATATGTATAAGCTGGCCGATGAACCGCTGTATCTTATTCCGACGGCTGAAGTTCCCGTGACCAATATGTTCCGGGATGAAATTCTCGAAGAAGCCCAGCTGCCGATGAAATTTGTCGCCTACACGCCCTGTTTTCGAAGGGAGGCCGGAGCGGCCGGCAAAGATACGCGGGGGCTTTTGCGCCTTCACCAGTTCGAGAAAGTCGAGATGGTCAAAATCGTTCATCCCGATGATTCGTATAATGAATTGGAAACGCTCCTTAATCAGGCGGAGAAAATAATGCAGGGGTTGAATATTCCCTACCGCGTCAGGGCGCTGGCGACGGGTGACTTGTCGTTTGCGGCGGCCAAATGTTATGATATCGAGATCTGGTCGGCCGGAGTGGAGAAGTATCTGGAGATTTCCTCGGTTTCCAATTTCGAAGATTTTCAAGCGCGCCGAATGAACACCCGTTTCCGCGACAAGGACGGTAAGGTGCGTTTCGTGCATACATTGAACGGCTCCGGGACAGCCCTGGCGCGGCTGATCCCGGCCGTGCTGGAAAACAACCAGACCGAGTATGGAACCATACTGATTCCGGAGGCGATCCGCGGCTATATGGGGGGCATGGCGGAAATTACCGATCGTGGGTAATTTATACAGCATACGGCATTCGTTCGGAGGAACGACTTTTTTCAAGCTCTTTCTGATTCTTGGATTGATCATCATTTCGTGCGTTTTTATTTATTACACGGTTGACGTGATCGGACAACTCAAGGCCGAGGCGGAACGGTCGGTTCGGTCCTATGTCAAACTGTGGCAGTTGGCCGCCAGTGAAAATACATCGAGCGGCGAAGTCCAGATTATTTTCGAGGAAGTTATTACCAAGGCCAGTTTCCCGGTCATTATCGCCGACACCGACGGGAATCCCGTTTTCTGGCGCAATATACCCGATATAGCCGACAATGATCCCAACCCGGCCGTGCATGTGAAAATCAGAAAACTGGCCGAAGAAATGAAAAAAGCCAACGGCCAGATTCCGCTGTCATTCGGCGACCGGGTTATTTCGTATTTTTATTACGGAGACTCAAAAGTAATTCGTCAGCTTAAATGGATGCCTTTTGTCGAGCTGGGTCTGGTGGGAGCGTTTATTCTGGTTGGTTTCATCGGATTTCAGAATATTCGCCGCTCCGAAGAACGCCATATCTGGGTGGGCATGGCCAAAGAGACGGCGCATCAGCTGGGCACGCCCATTTCTTCTCTTCTGGGTTGGTTGGAGCTTTTGGGCCACAAGGAGGATGATGGCAAGGCGGAACTGTCGGGCAGGAAACTCGATTACAAAGAAATTTTCGGACAGATGTCCACCGACGTTGATCGTCTGCAACGGGTCGCCAACCGTTTTGGACAAATTGGTTCGTTGCCGGAGCTCAAAGACGGTGACCTTAATGAGCTTCTCATGGTAACGGCAGAATATTTTCGGCGGCGTCTGCCGTTTGACGGCAATGGCATGGAAATAGTTTGCAGTTTTAATCCTCTACCGCAAGTACCTCTTAACGGGCAGCTGATCACTTGGGCGGTGGAAAACCTGATTAAAAATGCGTTACAGGCGGTTGATCCTCAAAACGGGCGAATCGAGATATTTTCCGGGCCGTCACGGGATGAACGTTTCGTTGTCGTCGAGATTATCGACAATGGAAAGGGGATACCTCCTGGTACGGCGCGCAAATTATTCCGGCCCGGATTTACGACCAAGAAACGGGGCTGGGGGCTGGGGCTGACGCTGGCGAGGAGAATTGTCGAGGAGTACCATCGCGGCCGGTTGACGCTTCTGCGGTCCCGACCTGGTGAAACCGTATTTCAAATCGTTTTGCCGGTCAGCAGGACCTACCGCGTGAAGCGCAACAAAATATACAATACCCCGCAGCCGCGCGGCTTATTGTGACAGGGTGGAATGCTATAATGGATAAAAAAAGAATACTCTGGGTTGACGACGAAATCGATTCTCTCAAACCGCATATATTATTTTTGGAGCAAAAGGGTTTTATTGTCATTACGGCCGTATCCGGCGATGACGCCGTGAACAAGGTTGGGTCCGAGGCGATTGATCTGGTATTGCTCGATGAAATGATGCCGGGCAAGGACGGTTTGACGACGCTGGAGGAGATCAAGGAGTTGCGGCCGCATCTTCCGGTGGTGATGGTGACGAAATCCGAGGAAGAGTCGCTCATGGAGGAAGCCATCGGGCAGAAAATCGATGATTATCTGACCAAGCCGGTCAATCCGTCGCAAGTGCTGATGGTTGCGAAGCGGCAACTGGAGCAGAAGCGGATTGTCTCGGCGACCCAGATGAAGCGTTATATCACTGACATCAACCGTTTTAATCAGAAGCTTTACGGGGCCATAATGCCGGAGGACTGGCTGGAAGCGGGGCGGCTTATCGCATCGTGGGATCTGGAACTTGATGAACATCCCGACCCGGGTCTGGCGGAAACCCACGCGGGAACGCGCCGGGAGTGGAACACCGAGTTCACGAAATATCTCCAGAAAAGCTATTCGTCATGGACAAATTCTCAAAACCGGCCGACCATGTCACCGGACCTGCTCGACAAGTACATGATTCCGCCTCTTAAATCGGGTAAAAAAGTGTTGCTGGTAGTCGTGGACTGCATGCGGCTGGACCAATGGCTGACCATTGAATCGCTGGTTGCTGATTATTTCGATATCCAGCGCGAAATGTATTTTTCGATACTTCCGACGGCCACGCCGTTTGCCCGTAATGCCATTTTCGCCGGGATGTTTCCCGATGAAATCGCGCGGATATATCCCGATCACTGGCAAAATGTCGATGAGGGTTCGTTGAACCGGAACGAAGACCGCTATCTGGTCGACCAGTTAAGGCGCAAGGGAATCAAGAGCGCCGAATCGTTGCGCTATGAAAAGATTTATGACAACACCGAGGGTGAAGCGCTGGCCAAACGGGCCGCCGATTATTTTCAAAGCCAGGTGGTGGCCTTTGTCTTTAACTTTCTCGATATTCTGGCGCATGGCCGGTCCACCAACATTATTTTGAAGGAGATAGCCGGCAGTGAGGCCGCCTTCCGCTCGCTCATGCGCAGCTGGTTTGTACATTCCCCGCTGTTTTCAATCCTGAAATCATTTGCGGCCAAAGGATACACGGTTATTGTCACGTCGGACCATGGGTCGGTGCTGTGCTCACGGGGGACGATCGCTCACGGCAAGAAAGACACCTCGACCAACCTCCGCTACAAATACGGCGACAATCTCAACTGTGATCCCAAGGACGCTTTTCTTATAAAAAAACCGGAGGAATATCACCTCCCCAAATTCAGCCTGGCCACGACCTATATCATCGCCAAAGAGGATTTTTATTTCGTGTATCCCAATAAGTACAACGAATACGTCCGGCAATTCCAGAATTCCTTCCAGCACGGCGGTATCTCCATCGAGGAACTGGTCGTGCCGATAGCGGTTCTGACGCCGCGGTGATTGTATGTTTCGCGACAGCCGGATAGTACATTCCGCATCCGAAGAGGAGACGCACCGTATCGGTGAAACTCTGGCCGGGAGCCTGATCGAGGGCGACGTTGTCGTCCTGACCGGGCCGCTGGGCGCGGGCAAAACGGTTCTGATCAAGGGCCTGGCCCGCGGGCTGGGTATTGCCGATATGACCGTCAAATCACCGTCGTACACCCTTGTCAATGAGTATCGGGGCCGGATGACTTTGTTTCATTTCGATTTGTACCGCATGAATGCCCCGGAAGAGTTGTACCATATCGGCTGGAGTGATTATCTTTTGCGCGACGGCATCGTCGTGGTGGAATGGGGCGAAAAGGCCGACGGCCTTCTCCCGGAGCATGCTATCCGGGTCGAAATAACGATCGTGTCCGAGACCGAACGAGACATAGATATCAGGTTCACACCATGAAGACGTCGGATAAATACTCCAATCTGCTGGCCATCGACAGCTCCGGATCAACGCTGCGCGTCGGGATATCAGGCGGTGATGTTTTTTCAGAGTGTATCAATTTCGATCGCTTTCGTCATGCCGAATTCATTTTTAATTTGATCGAAAAGGCGCTCAAAGAAAGCGGTGTGCGAAAAACCGATCTTGACGGTCTGGTTGTTTCGACGGGGCCGGGTTCGTTTACCGGGCTCCGGGTCGGGCTGGCGGCGGCCAAGGGGCTGGCGTTGGCACTGGGTTTGCCGCTGGTCGGCATCCCGGCCTATAGCGCCATTGCCGGACCGCTTTTTGCCGCGTGCGGAAGGGCTATAGTTTTGATTCCCTCCGGCCGCGGAGAATACTATGTTTATGAAGCATCGGACGGGGCGTTTGATGCGAACGGTATTGCCGTCAGAAAGTCAGAAGAAGTGGCGAAGTTATCTGAAGCCATCCCGGCGTTTTTGACCGATCCGGATATCAAGGACTCCCGCCTGAAAAATATTAACCAAATCGCCCCGAATGGATTTGTTATATCGACCATGTTATACATCACAGCAGGCCGCAAACGGCTAATTGAATTCGGGGGCGATGATATCGACCGGTTGGTGCCGCTATATATTCAAACTTTCCCGATAAAACCAAAGGGGTGACGTTTGTCAGCGGAATCGCTTGAAATATTAATCCGGCCCATGACCGAGGCTGACCTTGATGCCGTGACGCTTCTGGAGCAGAGGATATTTACCGACGCGTGGCCGCGGGAGGCCTTTGAGCAGGATGTCGATTCAATCAATAGCGGATTCATTCTGGCTGAAAGTGACGGTGTATTATGTGGTTACGCGGGATATTTGATTGGAGGGGGGGAAGCGCAGTTGATCAATATCGCGGTCGCCCCGGAATATCGCGGAAAATCTATTGCGAAAACATTATTAAAGCATATCTTAGAAATCGCCCAAAAGGCCGATTGCGAGAACCTATTCCTTGAAGTCCGTCCGTCCAATAAGGCGGCCATCGGCTTATACAGGAGTTTCGGCTTTTTGGATTTATATTGTCGGCCTGATTATTATCATTCGCCGACTGAAGATGCTCTGGTGATGGTGAAAAACCTGCGGGAAAGCTGAATTTTGCCATGGATTGGTTCAAAAAAACTAAAACCGGATTAAATGCTCAAGCCAAGAAAGATATCCCCGACGGCCTCTGGACCAAGTGTCCCGAGTGCAGCGAGGTTATATATACCAAACAACTGGAATCCCGGTTGTGGGTCTGTCCCGAATGCCGCTATCATTTCCGAATCACGTCGGGCAAATATATCAGTTTCCTTCTCGATGACGGTCAACTTGAAGAGTATGATGCAAATCTGGTTTCAAAAGACCCGTTGCGCTTCAAGGATTCCAAAAAGTACCCCGACCGTATTCGCGGCGCCATAGAGAAATCCGGACTCAACGATGCCGTCATTTGCGGTATAGGCAAAATCAAGGGCGTCGAATTATCTTTTGCCATTATGGATTTTTCGTTTGTCGGCGGTTCGATGGGATCGGTCGTAGGGGAAAAAATCGCCCGGGCCATTGAGCGGGCGATTGACCGTGGAATTCCGTTGATAATAGTATCCTGTTCCGGCGGGGCACGTATGCAGGAAAGTATTTTGTCCCTGATGCAGATGGCGAAAACCTCGGCTCTGCTGGCCAAGCTGGCCGAAAAGCGATTGCCGTATATTTCCGTGCTGACCAATCCGACCACGGCCGGTGTTATGGCGTCCTATGCCTCTCTGGGGGATTTGATCATTGCCGAACCCAAGGCCCTCCTCGGTTTTGCCGGTCCGAGGGTTATTCAACAAACCATCGGGCAGGACCTCCCGCCCGGATTCCAGTCCTCGGAATTCTTCAAGGAAAAAGGTTTTCTCGACAAAATTGTCGAACGGAGTGAACTGCGCGATACATTGGCGCTGCTGCTCGAATACACTAACCACAGGTAAATATGTCTCCCAAAGTAAGCGCTTATAATGCCGCCCTGGATTTTATATTGGCCCGGGAGCATTTCGGTATTAAACTCGGTTTGGAGAATATTTCCAATTTTCTCGAAGCCATCGGGCGGCCACAGGATAAATTTCCGTCGGTACATATCGCCGGGACCAACGGCAAAGGCTCGACCGCCTCGTATATCGATACCATCGTGCGCGAAGCCGGTTATAAAAGTGGAATATTCACGTCGCCGCATCTGGTCGATTTCCGCGAGCGCATCAAGGTCAACGGTGAAAAAATATCTACCCGCTTTATAACCGAGTTCGTCAGGAAACACCGGGAGGTCATAGAAGAACACCAGATAACCTTTTTCGAAGTATGCACGGCTCTGGCGTTTTGTTATTTTGCCCATAAAAAGGTCGATTTGGGTGTCATTGAAGTCGGTTTGGGGGGGCGGCTCGACGCCACCAATACTATCAAACCGCTGGTTTCGGTTATCACGGATATATCATATGACCATACCAACCTTCTGGGCGAGACACTGGATAAGATAGCCTGGGAAAAGGCGGGGATAATCAAGCCGGGCGTGCCGGTGCATATCGGTCTGTTACCGTCTATAGCCAGAAAGACCGTGCAGAAGGTCTGTCGGGAGCGCCGAGCGCCGTTCGACGGTCTGAACAGCGGGGATTTTTCGATGAACGGCAAACCGTTCGGGTTTAATTTCCATGATGATAATTTCATTCGCGGGACGCTCAATCTGCAGTCATCCTTGCCGGGCCGGCACCAGATAAAAAACGCGGCGCTGGCGGTACAGGTGTGCCGGTATATTGCCCGAAACGGCTTTAAGATTAATAAAACGGCGATCAAGCGAGGACTCAAAAAGACTCATTGGCCGGCGCGCTTCGAAATAATTCGGAAACAGGGCAAGCCGATAGTGGTCCTCGATGTCGGTCATAACCCAGCCGGGGTCAAGGCCACGGTGGAGACTTTCCGTGATATGTTTCCCGGGCGCAAGGCGCATCTGGTGATGGGTTTCGTTCGCCATAAGAATCTCAAGGGGATTGTAACCACGCTCGAAAAAATCGCCCTTTCGGCGCAGGTATGCCTGCTTAAAACGTATCGGAGCACTTCCCCCGAAGAAATTGCCTCGCATTTCAGCGTCAAGGTCCCCGTGGAAATATCCGAATCACTGGCCGCTTCGGCCCGCAAGGTCATAGAAAACGCACAGTCTGACGATATCGTACTTATCTGTGGCTCCCATTTTGCCGTGGGCGAATTCATGGCGGAGATGAACGATATTTTATGACCAAAAAGAAAAGCACAAACAACTCTTCCAAAGAAACCATTGCCAAACTCAAACGTCAGTCCGAAAAACGGTTGGCCGATCTGACCCAGGCCAACCGCCAGCTTAAACGCAAAATATTCGATCTTTACACCGTTTTCGAATTGAGCCGTAATTTCAACGCCGTTTTGAATTTCAGTACTCTGCTGGATTCATTCGTCCTGACATCGCTGGGGCAGATGGGGTCGGCCAAGGCCGCTTTGTATCTTCCTCCGGCACCGGGTCAGGCCGCGTTTAAAATGGTTCGGATGAAAGGACCGGCGCCATTTCCGGCCGAAGAGATCATAATTGATCCGCTGAAGAGCTTTGGGAAATATATCACGGCACTCAATCGACCCATTCCCGTACCGGAAATACGCGATAAGTTCAAAACCGAGGAAGCCCGTGCCTTTGGGGAGTTTTTTCCGGACGGACTGATTGTCCCCTTAATATTTCAAAGCAAACTGGGGGGCATCCTGGTCATAGCCAGAAAAGAATCGGGGCAGAACTATCAGCCCGATGATATCGAGTTTTTATCGATACTGGCCAGCCAGACCGCCGTCTCCATTGAAAATGCCCGGTTGTTCGAATCGGAGAAAGAGGCTCTCGAAAAGCTTCGCGAAGCCCAGCAACTCCTGGTGCAATCGGAACGTCTGGCCGCGCTGGGGCAACTTTCGGCCCGAATCGCCCATGAAGTCAACAATCCTCTGGGTATTATAAAAAACTATTTGCATCTGGCCTCCCGCGAATGCGAGAAAAACGGCGTGGCTCCCAAAGCCGGTGAATATATAGTCATCATCCGGCAGGAAATCGACCGGATCGCGCAGATTGTAAGGCAACTGCTCGATTTCCACCGTCCCAAGGCCACGCGTTTTCTGGAAACCGATTTGCACCACGTTATCCGTGAAGTGGCCGCCCTGTTGAGTCATCAACTCGAAAACGCCGGAATAGACCTGGTTGTTGAAGCCGAAGACAAAATACCATTAATTATGGCCTGGCCGGAAGGCCTTAAGCAGGTGTTCCTGAACATTCTTTTAAATGCCAAGGATGCCATTAAATCCGATGGAGAGGTTTGTATCCGCTTTTTGGCCCGTGAACACAGTGTTATGATTTCTATCGAGGATACCGGCCCCGGCATTGACGAAAAGAATATTCCCCACATTTTCGAGCCATTTTTCACGACCAAGGAAGGCGGCGGGGGGACCGGGCTGGGTCTGTCGGTTTGCTATGGGATAATAACCAATCATGGCGGCACGATCAGTTTTCGTAATACAAAAAAAGGCGGGTGTTTTGACATCGAATTGCCGATAGAACAGGAAGAAATTGAATATGACTGGGGAATCTGAAAAAATACTGGTTGTCGACGACGAAGAGCGGATGTGTCATTCGCTGTATGAGTTATTGACCGCCGACGGATATGACGTGACAACGTCGCAGTCCGGCAAGACGGCCATTGAGCTTATTCGCGAAAAACAGTTTTCCCTGGTGCTGACCGATATTAAGATGCCCGAAATCGGAGGCATGGATATTCTTAGGGCCGCGCGCGATGTTGACCCGGAGATCATTGTAATTCTCATGACCGGTTATGCCTCGCTGGAGACATCGCTGGATGCCATAAAAAGCGGGGCTTTTGAATATCTTTTAAAACCGGTCGAGTTTACGCAGCTTGAGATTTCGGTCGAGCGCGGCCTTGAAAAGCGCAAAGCCTCGCTGGCCCGCAAAAAGCTCCTGAATGATCTTCAAGTAGCCAACTTGAATCTGTATAACCGTCTGGAAGAGATTAATGCTCTTTACGAGGCGGCGACATCCATCGGTTCCTCATATAATATCCGCGAATTGCTCAACAAAATTTTGAAATTGGCGGCATCGGTCACCCAGTCGGACCTCGGCTCAATTATGCTGGTCGATCCCACTGGACAATATCTAACCATCGAGGCTTATATCGGTCTGGAACCGGAAATTGCTGCGGCAGTCAAGCTTCCGATCGGGTCGTCCATCGCCGGATATGTCGCGCAGCACGGAGAGCCGATTATTATATCGGACGTTGAAAAAGATGAGCGCTTCCAGCGAATCAACAAAGAGCGTTACAGTTCCTCATCGCTATTGTCGGTACCTTTGAAGGTCACCAATGATATTCTCGGGGTCATCAATATGGCCAATCGCAAGGATGGCTCCCGGTTCGATGATCATGACTTGAAACTGCTGACGACTTTCGCCTCGCAGGCGGCCATATCCATAAATGACGCCCGTCTGTTCGAGAACAATAAACGCAAACTCAAAGAGTTTTCGATTTTGTTTGAAATGTCCAATCAATTGTCGCGAGTAGGTTCGGTTTCGGCCATGCGCAATGTCGTGTTCGAGAACATGAAAAAACTTTTGCCGATTGATTTTGCCCTCTGGTTCGAATGGCGACCGATGCACAAAAGTTTGCGTCCGGTCGGCGTCACCGGAACCGATATCCCGTTGACCGAAAGCGGCTCGATTAATCTGGAAATGGTCAAAGGCGAGGATTTAAATCTGGAAAATATCGATTTGTCACTGGTCGATGTCAACGATACGAAGGCGCTATCGAAATATATCGCCTCCCAGATCGATTCATATTCACTGTATCCGAAGACGACCGATAAATTCACGGCCCTGTCGGTCATGCAGGAAGGAGAGCTAAGATATATTTTCTGCATCGACAGCACCGATGGCGGGCGGTTTACGGATCAGGACATATCGCTGGTCAAGCTCATGGTGGCGCAGGCGACCGGGTTTTATGAACGCGAAAAAGCCCTTCTCAACGCCACCCGGCTTCTAACCATGGGGAACATGATTTCCGAGATATCGCATGACTTACGCAAGCCCCTGACCAATATCAAGGGTTGGATCCAAATTCTTGGGGAAAAATGGCCGGAGGTAGCCGCTGACGCGCAATTCTTTCACATGGCCGAAGAGGAAATTCAGCGGCTCAACGAGCTGGTCAAAGAGCTGGTCGATTTTTCCAAACCGCAAAAATACGAAACCGAATTGCGCGATATCCGGTCGGTTATACGGCGGGCCGCCGAACTAATCAAACCCGATATGCGTAAAAAGAACGTCAGTTTTAAGGAGCAATTTGAGGATTGCAACTGGGAAATACCGATCAATAAAAACCAGATTCTGGAGGTTTTTCTGAATCTGTTTTTGAATGCCATCGATGCCATTAGCGACAACGGCGAAATTGCCGTCACGGGCAAGGTCGACCGCCCCGATTTCAAGAAAACCGATTTTCTGGCGGTGACGGTTTCTGACACAGGCAAGGGTATAAAAAAGGAAAACCTTTCACGTATATTCGACCGTTATTATACAACCAAAGAGACAGGTACCGGCTTGGGGCTGGCGGTTGTGGAACGAATTATAACTGCCCATGGGGGGACGCTGGCGGTTCGGTCTGAAGAAGGAAAGGGCACCAGCTTTACGTTATATTTTCCGATTTAAAAAACTGCAATTCATTGCAAAATAATGGCATAAAATTTACAAATCGGCTTGATTTTTCACACATAATGACGATAATTATATAAGATTTGGTAGATATGAAAAAAGATAAGACAAAAATTCTGGTTATTGATGACGATCCCAAAGTCTCATGGATTTTATCCGAAGGTTTGTCGTCGAAGTATGAAATAACCTCGGCCCGTGACGGGATCGAGGGTATCCAGATGGTATCGACCGAAAAGCCGGATTTAATTCTATTGGATATAAAAATGCCGGGAATGACCGGACTTGAAGTGCTGGAAAAGCTGGGGCGTCTTGAGGACCGCCCGGAAGTCATCATGCTGTCGGGGCATGGGGAGACAAAAAACATTGTCGAGTCCATACATTTGGGGGCCGCCGAATTTATCAATAAGCCGTTCGATGTCAAAGAAGTCGAACTGCATATACAAACCATTCTTGAGAAAACCAAGCTTAAGGATGAGGTCAAAACGCTCAAAACCGAGCTGAAGACGCGCAACACCTATGAGAAATTCATCGGTGATTCGCCCAAGATGGTCAAGGTGAAAGAGGTTATCGAACAGGTGGCCGATTCAGAATTATCGGTATTGATTCGCGGGGAATCGGGCACCGGCAAGGAAATCGTGGCGCGCATGCTCCATGCCCTGTCGGGCCGCTCGGATCAGCCATTCACCAAGGTGAATTGCGCCGCCATTCCGCGCGATTTGCTCGAAGCCGAACTTTTCGGTTACGAAAAAGGTGCCTTTACCGGGGCGCATAAAACCAAACCGGGTCGCTTTGAGGTAGCCAACAAGGGTTCGATATTCCTCGATGAAATCGGCGATATGCCGCTGGAGTTGCAGTCGAAACTGCTTCAGGTATTGGAACAGCAGGAGTTTGTCCGGGTCGGAGGGATTACCAATATCCACGTGGATGTGCGAATCATTTGCGCCACCAATAAGAATCTCGATGAAGCCATCGGGCGCAACGAATTTCGGGACGACCTGTTTTATCGACTCAACGAAATTATTATAACCTTGCCGCCGCTTCGGGAGCGCAAGGAAGATATCTCCTTGTTGATTACTCATTTCATTGATAAATACAATCAGCTCTATCAGAAGCAGGCGCCGCCGCTTTCGACCGAGACCATGGCCAACATGGTCGCCTTCAACTGGCCGGGCAATGTCCGTCAACTGGAAAACCTGATAAAGCAGATAGTTGTGCGCGGCGATGAATCCATAGCCGAGGATTTATCGGCCGGGACGCCGGCTTATGCCGCCAGAGTTGCCGTCAATAATGCAGGCGACTATGATGATGATCCCGATCTGGCCGGAACATATTCACTAAAGAAACGGGTCGGGGCGGCTATTTCACGGGAAGAGAAACGGTTAATAAGAGAAGTCTTGAATAATGTTAACTGGAACCGCCGTAAAGCCGCCGATATTCTCGAAATAAGCTATCGCTCACTTTTATATAAGATTAAAGACTATAATCTTAATTCTACCAAATAAAAACCTGTACGCATTATACATTATAAAGGGTGCATGAGCATGCACTCATTGCGCACGGCAATGCATTACAAATGTTGATAACTTATCCACACTCTATTTGTCAACTTTGTGAAAGAAAATAGCTTAGGTCGCTAACAGGCCATCTTGCAGCAGTTGCGGCTCATATGATGGATTGTACCGCCCATTATTTGAATATATCGACTGACATTTATTAAATGGAACGAAAATTGCTTATATTAGGGTTGTATAATTATATGATTTAGTTGCGATTTGCGTAATTTTTGGTAAACACGACCGAGTATAAAATGTCAGCTTTGATTGAACATGATTTTTCTTCACGAATCAGCTATGAATTAAAAAGGGCGGAGCGTTATCGTATATTCCTGTCGTTATTGATTTTTAATCTTGGTCCGATCATAGACCGTGGGGGCAGCGCCGGAATTACGGAGAATAATGTCCGGGAACGATTTCTATCCGATATTCGATCTTTTATCAGTAATACTATTCGAGAAATTGACGCCGTGTCCAATTCCGACGGTATAAGAGTCGGGTTGTTACTGCCGGAAACATCGCGGCAGGGGGCCGAGGCTACGGCCAGACGGCTCGGACGAGAAATCATCGGTTTTTGCAAAGAGTATTTTCCACAGACTGATGATCATTTCGTCCCGGTTGAGATTTCTTCGTATCCCGATGCCGCCGGGGCTCGCTCGATTCAGGATTATATTGACGACTTCAATTCCGGCAATTAACCGATTACAGTTATTTGAATAAAAAAAGCCGCTGGAACCAGCGGCTTTTTGTTTTATAGGGGTCCGGATTACCAGCCCATTAATTGTTCCAAATTTGTATTGAGTTTTTCGACCCGGTCTTCGATGTCGGCTTTGCGCAGTCGTTCTTTTTCAATGACATCATCGGGTGCGTTTTTCAAAAAGTCGGCGTTGGCCAGTTTTTTGGACAGGTTTTCCAGGTGTCCTTTGAGATTTTTAAGTTCTTTTTCCAGCCGGGATTTTTCGGACTCGATGTCGATTAATCCTTCCAGCGGAATAAATATTTCCGCGCCGGAAATCACGGCGGAGGCGGACAATCCGGGCTTTTTGATATTGGCGCCGATATGCAATTTTTCAATTTTGGCCAGTGACCGGAAATAATCCTGATAGCTTTTCAACACGTCGGCCAGTTTTGCATCGGCCACCCGGATAAACAAATCGGAGCGTTTGCCCGGCGGGATATTCATCTCGGCCCGGACCGAGCGGACGGCGTTGACCACGGCCTGGATCGATTCCAGCGAGTTTTCCAGGGAATCATCTTTGTAGCGCGCCAGCTCCTGCGGCCAGGGGCCGTAAAACAGAGTTTCCGGGTTTGACGGGAAATGTTGTCTCAAATCGGAGTTGATTTCCTCGGTTACAAACGGGATAAACGGCTGAAGCAGTTTTAAAATTTTATCGAGCGTGTACACGGCCACTTTGAGCGATGTATCCCGAATCGGCAGGTCCGGGGTGTCCGGTTTGATCAGTTCCACATACCACGAGCAGTAATCGTTCCAGACGAAGCTGTAAAGTGCTTTGGCCGCCGCCGACAGGCGGTACTCGGAAAAATTGCGGTTGACCGTCGCAATGGTATTGTTCAGCCGTGATAGTATCCAGCGGTCCACCAGTATCAAATCGTCGTCTTTGAAATCGTCATAGTCGAATTTCTGCTCACCAAGGCGCATCATGACAAAGCGCGACACCTGGTACAATTTATTGACAAAATTGCGTCCGTTCTCGAAAGTATTTTTGGAAATCCACGGATCCTGCCCGTCGGGCGTGGCCAAAAGCAAGCTGTAGCGCAGGGCATCGGCGCCATGTTTTTCGATAATTTCCAACGGGTCGATGCCATTGCCCAGCGATTTGGACATTTTAATGCCGTTGGCGTCGCGCACGATGCCGTGGATATAGACGTCGCTAAACGGCAATTCGCCCATGAATTCATAACCGGCCATAACCATGCGGGCCACCCAGAGGAAAATGATCTCGTGGGCGGTCACCAGCACGTTGGTCGGATAGAATTTTTTTAGCATGGGGTCGTTTTTGTCCGGCCAGCCGAAGGTCGAGAACGGCCACAGCCATGACGAAAACCAGGTATCGAGGACGTCTTCGTCCTGATAGATTTTATTTTCGCCGCATTTGGTGCATTTTTCGGGCATTTCCCTCGCGACCATCAACTCGCCGCAGTTTTCGCAGTAGTACACCGGGATACGGTGGCCCCACCAGAGCTGGCGCGAGATGCACCAGTCGCGGATGTTTTCCATCCAGTGCAGATAGGTTTTGGACCAGTGGTCGGGGTGGAAGCGGAGTTTGCCGCTTTTAACGGCTTCGATGGCCGGTTTGGCCAGCGGGGCCATGCGCACAAACCATTGTTCCGATAAATACGGCTCGATTTCTTTATGACAGCGATAGCAGGTTCCGACGGCGAGATCATACTTCTCGATTTTTTCAAGATGGCCTTTGTTTTCCAGTTCAGTAATCAGCTTTTTGCGGGCCTCATAACGGTCCAAACCCTTGAATTTTCCGGCCTCGGCGTTGAGGGTGCCGTCGATATTGAGGATATTAATCTCCTGCAAATCATGACGCAAACCGATCTCGAAGTCGTTGGGGTCGTGGGCCGGGGTTACTTTAACGACGCCGGTACCGAATTCGGGGTTGACATAATTGTCGGCGATGATGGGCAATTCGCGTTCGAGAATCGGCAGAATGGCGGTTTTTCCGACATATTTTTTGTACTTCGTGTCTTTGGGATTGACGGCCAGCGCCGTGTCGCCGAGCATGGTTTCCGGGCGGGTGGTGGCGACCGTCAGAAATTCATCGGAGCCTTTAATTTTATATTTGATGTACCATAAATTGCCGCTTTTATCGACGTGCTCGACCTCATCGTCGGAAATGGAGGTCAAGCATGAGGGACACCAGTTGACGATGCGATGGCCGCGGTAGATCAAGTCTTTTTCGTAGAGGTGGATAAAGACGTCGCGGACGGCATTGCACATGGACTGGTCGATAGTGAATCGGGTGCGGTCCCAGTCGGCGGAACAGCCCAATTTTTTGAGCTGACCGAGAATTATTTCCTTGTTGCGATAGGCCCATTTGGCGGTGCGGTCGTGGAATTTCTCGCGACCCAGTTCGCGACGGGTGGTGCCCTCGGCGGCCAATTGTTTTTCGACCACAACCTGCGTGGCGATGCCGGCGTGGTCGGCGCCCGGCAACCATTCGCCCTCGAAGCCGTTCATGCGTTTCTGACGAACCAGAATATCCTGAATGGTGTTATTCAAAGCGTGGCCCAGATGCAGAATGTCGGTGACATTCGGCGGCGGGATGACAATCGAATAGGCCTTTTTGGGGCTTTGGGGGTCGCCTTTGAAATACCCGGCGGCCAGCCACTGGGCATATAATCTGTCCTCGACCGCCTTGGGGTCGTAGGCTTTGCCTTTAGATTTTGTCTTATCCTGTGTTGTCATAGTTTAAAACCGTTCATCCCATTACATATAAACCTTGGATTATACCTAAAATTTGCCGTTTGTCAAGTTGACGTCGGGCCAAAAAGGCGCAATATTATCGTTGAGCCTATATAATAAGGATAAATATCGTCAAAATGTTGCGAGACAAGAGGAAAAAATAGAGTATGTTCGATAACCTTACGCCGTTTATGAAGTTACGGCATATCATGGCCACCCTGCGCTCGCCCGGTGGGTGCAACTGGGACAAGAAACAGACGCACAAGAGCCTTCTGCCGTATCTGGTCGAGGAGACCTATGAGGTGGTCGAAGCCATTGAAAACGGGTCGCCGGAGGATTTAAAGGAAGAACTGGGCGACCTGATGTGCCAGATTGCTTTCCATGCCCAGATCGCCGAGGAGAAGGGGCAGTTCAATATTGATGACTCGATAGAGTCGATCAACGCTAAACTGATACACCGCCATCCCCATGTGTTCGGCGAGAAGAAAGATCTCAATCCACAGGAAGTCCGCGACCAGTGGGAAAAGATTAAAGTAGAGTCGGGGGAGAAAAAGTCGGTCATCAACGGCATTCCCAAATCCGCGCCGGCGCTGGTGAAGGCATTCCGGTTTGGTGAGAAAGCCGGGGGAGTCGGATTCGACTGGAAAGAGGCGTCCGATGTGCTCGCCAAAATCAAAGAAGAGATAAATGAGATCGAGCATGAGTTGAAAAACGGCGGCAAGATCGAACTCGAAGACGAAATCGGCGACGTGCTGTTTGCAGTGTCATCGCTGGCGCGCAAGCTGGATATAAATCCGGAGCAGGCGCTGAACGGTACACTGGTAAGATTTCAAAAGCGGTTTAATTATATCGAGCAGAAAGTCCGCGAGTCGGGCCGGCCTTTTGGTGCATATACACTGGACGAACTGGAATCCTGGTGGCAGGAAGCGAAGGGGTGAGGGGGGGTGATTATCAGGCATATAAATCAGCAATATATTCTATATAAAGGTGGAACTTATGAAAGAAGAAAATCTTGAAGATTTGTTGAAATGGTTTAGTGATGATTGTGGTGGCGACCCGGAAGCAAAAAGAAATGCCGAAATTAAGCTGCAAGTGATTCTTGCGCAGCAGCAATGCAAGACTTCGGCAAAATTAAATTTGTTAACGTTTTGTCTTGTAATTGCAGGTTTGTTAAATGCTTTAGTTCTTGCTTTTAAGGTCTGGGGAAAATGATTTGTTGGCTTGGATGCGCCAGGGTGGCCCAATCCAGTAGGTCACGCCGACTCGCGGCGTGACGTCATTCTCTGGATTCCGGGTCAAGCCCGGAATGACATTTAATGGGGCGGAATGACATTTAATGGGCGGGAATGACATTATAATGGGGCGGAATGACATTGTGGGGGCTTTGCGGGCATGGGCCGACCGGGAAGGCGGTGGGTCTGAGGACCCACCGATCACAACGTACACCAGGCCGGGTCGCCCACGGCTTGCCGTGGGAATGATTGAGTGTTATATTAAATCATGCCGTGCTTGAAACATTATGATAATACGGGAACAGTTCGATTCATTACGCCGGGGTGGCCCGACATTCAGGGCGGGTTAATTTTGGGCCTCGTTTTTTAGTTGGATGATTGGCAGTTGATGAATGGCAGAACCCAAGCCTTGCGAAGTGGTTCTGCCAATCAAAGGCTGACAAAAATGGCAGAACCGCTATCCTTCATTTCATTCAGGATCTTCGAAAGGGTTCTGCCTTACTATCTTATTGATAAAAAGTGTCTCTTGGGTCGCATTTCTGACAAAAATGGTCAGGTATTTAAATAAATTCGGATTTTTCCGGTCAATTGTGGTTTGAGAATGCCCGATTTTTCGACCCAAAAACCAATGGACAAGTGACTTTATATTATCTAAAATACCGCCTTGGACTATCATTATAAAAGGGTCGGGAAGATGGGAAAATACGCTGTTCGTATCGCGGTCATTTGCCTAATTGGGATCGCTTGTGAGCCGCTTTGGGGCGCGCCGGGGGATGTAATCCATGTTCTCAGCCATGATAAAGTCATTGCCAAAACCGACCCCTCCAAAGGTTTTAACTTATATTCGAGCAAGACACTGTTTCCATCGAAGGATATAGGATACCGTAAAGTCGTATTATATGTCACCTATGAATGTCCCGACAGTCTTCGTTGCGGGGAATGGGATTATATCGATAATGTGTGGTTACGGCATTGCCCGGACGGGGGTGATACGCTCGATTTAGAATTGGCGCGGATAATTTCGCCCTATGGCTGGTGGTTCGATTCGGCGTGGCATTTTAAGTGGCATGTCGATATCACGGATTTCGCGTTTTTATTGCACGATACGGTCGAGATTGTTTTCCGGCATACCGGGTATGAAAGCAGTGAAGACCGCGGCTGGAAGGTGACGGTCGATTTTGCCATATCCGAGGGGCGTCCGGCGATGACATGCCTGGGTATGGACACGCTCTGGTGTGGTTCGTTTGCCTATGGTGACAGCTCGAAATCTATTGAAAGATATCTGGCGCCAATGGCATTTTCACATGAAAAAGCGGCTGTCGCCCGAATGAGGATAGTGCAGACGGGTCATGGCATGGATGATTATGAAAACTGCGCCGAATTCTGTAAAAAGTACCGGCGGGTATATCTGGACACGGCCCTGATCGACCATAAAGAGATCTGGCGGCAGTGCGGGGATAATCCTTTGTATCCGCAGGCGGGGACATGGATTTTCGACCGGGCGGGCTGGTGTCCGGGCTCGATTGTTCATCCTGATTTTTATGATTTCGAAATTGTGCCGGAATCGACGTATAAAGTAGATATCGAAATGCAGGCTTATGTTAATGCGAAAAATCCGACCGCCAATTATTATATTTATTCATACCTGTTTTATTATGAGAAGCCGTGGGCCGAAAATGACGCTGCCATCGAAGAGATAATCGCGCCGAGTTCGAACGAGATTTATTCCCGGTTAAATCCGCTGTGCCGTCAGCCGATGATAATAATCAAAAACAACGGGTCCAAGGCGCTGGATTCGGTGATAATTCAGTACGGTTTTGACGGCGAAGAAGTGGCGGAGTATAACTGGCGGGGGCATTTGCCATCACAACAAAGCTTGCCGGTCGCGTTACCGTCACAAGTCAGTGCATCGGAAGGTCGGCAGGAATTTATGGTCACGTTAAAAAACCCCAATGGCGTGGAAGATGAGTATCCCGATGACAATCGGCTGACTTCGTCCGCCATAATGCCGCCGGTGTTGAATAATGAGTTTATTTTTGTCATGCGAACGAACAAAGAGCCCTGGCATAATTATTATCAGATAGTAGATGGTGACGGTGTCATCGTCAGGGGACGCGCGCTGGGGTCGTTGGGGCCGGATTCGACTTATTATGATACTGTATCTCTCAATCCCGGGTGTTATCAGCTTATGGTTGCCGATACGGCCGGAGACGGGCTGGAATTCTGGTTTAATGCCGCGGGGGGGTACGGGTATGTTCGGCTACTGGATATCAACGGAAGATTATTGAAAAATTTCAATTCGGATTTCGGGCGGGATATAAATTATTGTTTCAATGCGGTCGAGAATGCTCCGCCGCCGGAGTTGACGGATACTCTTCCTCTGGTGCGGCCGTTTCCGAGCCGGACCGCGGGGGCTTTTAATCTTTATATATTTGCCAATGATCCGACGGATATGAAGGTTAAAATCGTATCGGATTCGAGCCAGACTGTCGTTTATGAAAAGGATTATCACGGAATAAAAGACGTTATTCTGCCGCTTGATATCAGCGGGCAGCCGGACGGGATATATAATGTAAATGTTACCGCCGATGGGCAGACGGTCAAACGACGAGTCCGAATCAAACAAGGTCAATAAAAAGGGCCGGCAAGGCTATCTATTTAAAATACAGCCGTAAAATAGACATCAAAAGGGGAAGACACGTATGAAAACCATCCTGCTGTTGACCATCTCCAACATATTCATGACGTTTGCCTGGTATGGGCATCTCAATTTCAAGAAGGCGCCGCTTTTTACGGTGATTCTCATCAGCTGGGGGATTGCTTTTCTGGAGTATTGTTTTCAGGTACCGGCCAACCGGATCGGTCATGGGATGTTTACCGCCGCGCAATTGAAAACGATTCAGGAAGTGATTACGCTGGTCGTCTTCTGCGTGTTTTCCGTGCTGTATCTCAAAGAGGAGCTCAAGTGGAATTATCTGGTGGGTTTCGGCTTGATAATCGCCGCCGTTTTTTTTATATTCAAGAAGTGGTAGGCGGCAAAGGAATTCTTGCGGGCGTTAATTCTTGAACTTTTGTCGTGGTCGATTCGTCATACAATGTGATAGTAGTTTTCGATTAAAGTGGCTTTGGCACAAAAATTCAGGTGTGAGGTCGTTATGCTGGATTTTAATATGAATCGTAAAGAATTTTTAAAAAGCGCGGGGAAATGCTGTATCGGTTCCTGCGCCTGTGTTTTAATGGGAGGTCTTATGAATGCCCATGCCGATGAAACTAAGAACGATCCGTCCGAACAAAAAGAAAAGCCCCGGTCGGAAACACGGATGGAATTTGCCGAAAACTGGGTGACGCGTTTTATGGAGGTGCTCGATGAAAATCTCGACCAGGAGACACGCCGAAAGATCATGATGGCCAATGGCAAAAAGTGCTATCGGGGCTGGATTGCCGATACCGGGCAACAGATCAGGCAGGTTACTTTGGAGCGTTTCACCGAGTGGGTTAAAAATAATATCAAGGATGATTCCATCCGTGTCGATGGCAATATTATTTATTTTCAGTTCAATTCGGCCGCCGAAACCGGTTTGCCGTCGGAAGAAGGCCAGTGCCTGTGCACGTTGGTCGAAACCAAACCCAAAGGCCTATCGGGGACATATTGCGATTGTTCGGTTGGTTATGTCAAAGAGTGGTATGAGCTTCTGCTGGCGCGGCCGGTCGAAGTCGAACTGACGGAATCCGTCTTAAGAGGCGGCAAGCGTTGTAAATTCAAAATTACGGTTTAATAATCGCCTCTTTGAAATAGGCGGGGACGCCTATTTTTCCGATATTTATGCTTTTCAATTCTGTGTCTTGTGCGTTTATTTCGGTATTCTGAATTGGAGGAAAGCATGTCTCATGTAAATATTTCTATTGATAATCATATCGGCACCATTCGCATGGAGCGGGGCAAAGTACATGCGCTCAACGAGGAGCATATCGAACAGCTGGGAAGCGCCTTTCATCAACTTGAAAGCGACGATAATGCCCGCAGTATAATTTTGACCGGGACCGACAAGTTTTTTTCGTTCGGACTTGACGTGCCGGAATTGTATGATTACAAACCCGATGATTGCCGACGCTTTTTGACCAAATTCACGGATTTGTACAGTTACCTTTTTATTTATCCCAAACCGGTCATCGCGGCCATCAACGGTCACGCTATTGCCGGCGGATGTATGCTGGCGGCGGCCTGCGACCGGCGAATCATGATGACCGGGCGCGGTCGCATTGCTCTCAATGAAGTGACCTTCGGCTCGACGGTTTTTCACGGTGCGATGGAAATGTTCAAGTATCTTTGCGGCCGGAAGGCCGAGATAATCGCCGGTCTGGGGGCCATGTATTCAGCCGAAGAGGCGCTGAATCTGGGACTTATCGATGAAATTGCCGATGTTGATGATTTAAAAATAAAAACAATCGACCAAGCGGGGAAGTATTTGGCGGTCGATCCCGTCGCCTTCAAAGCGATAAAAGAGTTGTTGCGCGGGCCGGTTTTTGAACGCATGCGTGAGGGCGAAGCCGATTCGATTCAGCGCTTCATTGAAATATGGTACTCCCCGTCCACGCGTGAAAAACTCAAGGGGATACAAATAAAATAATCAGATTTTAAACATCAGTTCGGTTCGCAACCAGCTGAAGCCGTCGGCGTTTTCGAAATAATAATTGCCGGGGACAAACCCTTCCCAGAGGATATGTCCCGTCCAGTTTTTATTGAAGTTGTATGATAGCTTGCCGACAAACAAATCGCCGCGCGTTTTGCCACCGCCCGTGGGCGGGACGGCCGATTCATCCCGAAGTTGCGGCGCTTCCAGGTGATAATAATACAGATCCAGATTGACGTTCATATCCGGCTTGAATGACATTCCGGTATAAATTGACCGCAGGTTGGTCCAGTACGCCACCCCGTCCTCGTTTATCTGGGTGTAAATGTACGATTCGCTCCACTTGGGCCAGCGGGCGAACATGGGGTCCCAGTCTTCCCAATCGGTCGTGCCGGGGTCGTCACCGCTTAAACAAATACCCCCGGCTTTCACGGTATAGGGGAGTAATTTGCCGAAGCACCGCCAGGCCGGTTTATATTCCAGGTAAGTGTAACCTCCGCGCGCATTACGGTCATGATCGCCTTTCTTTCCGAATTGGGCGGCCGCCTCCACGACAAAGTCCAAAGCACGCGTAACGGCCCAGGCGATTCTCGCGCCGGGCGTATTGATTTCGGAATTGACGGGATATGACTCATTGCTATCGATATTTTTGCGGACAAAGTAAGCTTGAAGATCCAGATTCTTTTTATTTCCGGTGTAATATAACCCAAAGCCTTCTTCGGTCTGCTCGATAAGCAACATATTCTGATTATGAATGATCGGGAGATAATCGTCGGTTTCCGGCTGTCTGGAATAAAAGGCGGTGAGTCGGTTATGGTCGTTGATGTCCCAGTCGGCGCGGACGGCGTTGAAATACATGGTTCGGGAACCGTCGAGTGGTCCGCCGTCAAACATGATAAACCCCTCGCCCAGCGTCAGGTTCTGTCTTCCCGCCGTCAGGCTGAACGGAAGGTTGAAAGGGTTTATTAGTTTAATATATAGCTGGTCAAAGATGATTTCATTAAAAGAGAACTTTCGGCTTTCCGGAACGAAGTAATGGCGGAATTCATTGGTCAGTTTAATGTACGCCTGAAATGATTTGTCCGGAGACCATTTCAGCCCCAGGGAAGTCCGGTGGCGGGTAAAGGCATTGGCGCCTTCGGCGGATTCATCGAGGGTAATCGCATTATCCCAGGATTTAAAACGAAACCGTTCGGAAAAATCCATTTCGAGTTTGTCGTTAAGGCGCATGCCCGATGCAGTTTGAGTCACCAGAGGCAGGACGATTATTATTAATGATACATGATAAATGAGCTTATGCATGAGTGATGCCCTCGCTGTGGCGGTCAGGCGAAATCAGGCTGACCAAAGGTGTGAGAACGAGCGATACGATCATGCCGACGGTGCCGGCCTCCGGGGAAGATGTCCCGTTGAAATACATGATCAGGCAAACCGCAAGCCCGGTTATTCCGGAAACAATAGCGGCGATTTTACCGGTCCGCTTCGACAGCAGGCCCCATATAAACGGGCCCAGGAAAGCCGCACCGATGGCGCCCCAGGAAATACCCAGGATGCCGACGATGGTGGACGGCTGATAATAGGCCATGATGATGGAAAGGACGATAAAACCGGCGCTGGATATTCTCATAAGAAGGGTCAGTTTGCTGTCGGAAGCTTTGTTATTTATGAACCCATGATAAAAATCACGGGCGACGGTCGAACTGGACACGAGGACTAGGGCGGCCAGGGTCGACATTGAAGCCGATAATATCAGAAGAAGTATCAGTACGGACAGGGCCGCCGGTATGATATTCGTGAGTAACTCCGGCACCAGCAAATCGTAAATCGGCTGGCCGTCTTTGAAGGCGATGGAATTTTGAGGATTAAGAAAGAACCGTGTGGTTGCCCCGATGTAGTACCCGATGCCGGTAATAATCAGGGCGAAAACGGTGGAGCCGATCATGCCGATTCGAATCGACCGTTTATCTTTTATGGCGTAAAATTTCTGGACCAGCTGGGGCATGGCCATCGGAGCGACACTGGTCAAGAAGACCAGGGAAAACAGCGGCCACCAACCGGGTGGGCCGACCGGCCCGACGAGTCGCGGGTCGATGGTCGCAATATATTCGGTGATATTGGCAAAGCCATCCCCGGTCTTTAGAACCGATATCAGGAGGATGGAGACGCCGACCAGCATGATTATTCCGAAGATCACGTCGATCATGGTCATTGATTTATATCCGCCCAAAACCAGATAGATGGCCGTGAATGCGCCCATCATGACGAGAGCCAGAGTGTAGTCGATGCCGAAGGTGGACCGGAACAGGTATGACAGGCCCATAAAGACGGCGGCCGTGTAGGGGATAAAGAAAATAAAAATACAAAGGGATGCGAACAATTTAAGAAAAGGACTATGGTACCTTTTATCGAAATATTCCGGCAGGGTGTGCACGTTGTATTTAACCGACATTTGTTTGATGCGGTGGCCCAGAAGCCACCAGACGCCGAGGACGCCGATGAAAGTGTTGCCGACGGCGATCCAAAGCGCCGAGTACCCGAATCCCCAGCCGATTTTGCCGGCGAAGCCGATAAACATCACGGCCGAAAAATAGGCGGTGCCATAGGTGAAGGCGGTCATCCAGGCGCCGACTTTGCCACCGCCCAGGAAGAAATCGGAAAACGAGCGGGTTTTTCGAAACCCCGACACCCCGATGATAACAATCATGAGAGCATAAACGGCCAGAACGATTATTTTAAGCGACATATAAGCCTCGAATTTTATTAACGCTAATTAAGATTTGAATTTACGAAAATTGACGGATAAATACAAATTGGAAAACGACGGTTGTTAAATAAGGGAAAATTAAAATATGGACAAATATTCAAATGCCGTTTTATATTCTCTGCCAAGAAACCATAAGGAATTAAAATAAATAAAGGAGGAAAACTATGTCGAGGTTTCGCGTTTCGCTGTTGTCACTTTTTCTTGCGGTAAGCGTGCTCTTCTGGTTCGGGCTGGCCACCGCCGATATGGGCGACAAAGTTACTTATCAGGGTAACAAGGCCAGAATAACCGTCGGCACCATCAAATCCAAGGCCGATTGTTCGTCGGATGAAGCCGCGGCCATCGGGGAAATGCTTTCGACGGCTCTGGCCAATAACGATAAATTTATCGTGCTGGCGTCGCAGGAAGAAGTGGACGAGCTGATCGACGAAATCGATCTGGGAGAATCCGAGTATGTCGAATCGGGGCGCGGTCCGGAGAAAGGTCTCATGGAAGGAGCCGACATTCTTGTGACCGGGGCGGTCACCGGTTTTGAGCCCGACGCGGGCGGCGGTGGGGGCGCACTGGGTGGACTGACCAAGAAGGCTTTCGGAGGGGCCGGGCTGTCCAAAAAGACGGCGCAGATCAACATGGATATCAAGCTGATCGATATCCGCACCCGCCGCATTATCAAGGCTCTTTCGCTGGAGGCCAAATCGAGCAAATGGAAAGCCGGGGCCACGGGCGGCGGTTGGACCAAGGATATCGCCATGGCGGGCGCGTTGGGCGCTTATTCCAATGAGCCGATGGAAGACGCCATTCGTGAAGTTTTACGCGATGCGGTCAATCAGATTGCCAAGGAAACGCCCAAAGAATACTTCCGTTATTCCGGTGAAGGGCGGTATACGTCGGAATACGGTTCTTCCGGCTCAACCGGCGGCGGTGGAGATCAGGAGGTTTCCAAAGGTGGTGCTACGGCCCCGGGCAAAAAGGTCGCGGAAGATATGAAATTATATACCAAATATGATTTTGTTCCGGGAGATAAAGTTATTTTCTACGATGACATGAAAGGCGAAGAAGAAGGCGAGTTTCCATCCCGCTGGAATCTGGATCAGGGCGTTTATGAGGTAGTGCATCTGGGCAAGGAATTATGGATTATGTGTACGGATGATGGAAAAATAACTCCAAAAATACCGAGGGGCCCGCTTCCCGAAAAATACACGGTTGAACTGGAGTTTTATAATCATGGACCGGATAAATCCGGCAATTATTTCTATATTAACTGGATTGATGCCGATGGCCGAGAGCTGGCATCGACCGGAATTTATGGCAATGACCAAACCTGGCTGGAAATTCTCGACAAAAGCGTATCCGATAAGACCTTGTCCAGAAAATTAGGCAAAGGGATTCATACCTACCGAATAATGGCCACACAACGATCGATTAAATGCTATGTGGATGAGGAGCGGGTAGCCAATGTTCCCGCGATCGAGAATTTTAATCCGGTCGGCTTTCAGTTGCGTCATACGCCCTACCGCGATCCTGATAATCCAACCCTGTTCCGCGGTTTCCGCTTTGCGGAGGGCGGCAAGAGCATGCGGGAGCAGTTGGATGCAGATGGCAAAATTGTCACCCATGGTATCCTGTTCGATGTCAATTCATCGACGATTAAGGGCGAGTCATATAAGACATTGAAAGATATCGGGGAACTGCTTCAGGAGGACCCATCGCTTCGCCTTTCCATCGAGGGCCATACGGACAGCGATGGAACCGAGGAAAGCAATCAGATATTATCGCAGAGTCGGGCCGAATCGGTGCGGACCTACCTTATAAATAATTATAACGTTGACGGTGACCGCCTCGAGGTCAAGGGCTGGGGGGAGACCCGGGCCATTGACACCAATAACACGCCCGAAGGTAAAGCCAATAATCGCCGGGTGGAACTGGTTAAGATATAATACATTGGGAGCTTCCGAAGGCGGCGCAGGGCCGCCTTCGGAGAAAAAAAGCCCCGGATGGCTTTATAAAGTTCTTGTCAAATCGATAATGTGGAGTATATTTATCTACGATTGAAAAGGCCGCGGTTTTGTTCTTGACCGAAGCCCCGGTAGATATTATACATAAGACAAATATTCTACACATTTTTAACTGGAGGTGTTATGCGCAAAGTATTATTGGCTTTCCTCCTGGTATTGGCGGCGGCCATGCCATTATCGGCCGGTCCCATCGGTATCGGCGGCTTCGGCGGCGCCAATATCCCGGTGGTGCAGGAGGATCAATCGGCCGGAACCGCTTTCGGTCTTCATGGGAAAATCAAATTGATCCCGGCCCTGGTAATCGAGGGCAATCTCACGTTCAGCAAGTACGGAGAGACATCGATTGAAATCGGCTCGATTAACAACACGATTGAAGGCTCCAAGGTCAATTCATATGGAATCGATCTCCTTCTCGGCGGCGGGCTGGGAGGCGTTCCCGGTTTTAAGCCTTACGGCGTTTTCGGGGCGGGTTTTTATAAAACTTCGCGAGACTTCGACGAAGACGCGACCAAAATCGGCTGGTCGGCCGGATTCGGATTCGAGATTAATCCGGTGTCTAAATTGGGACTCGATTTTCGCGGCAAGGTTATAGTCATCAGCTCCGATGGCGGCGGTTCCAAGAAATCGGCTCTGGTGACGGGCGGCCTTTATTATTATCTGGGATACTAAGGAGGATGGAAAATGACACGAATTAGAAATTATATCTGGTTGTTGTCCGGTCTTCTTGGTGCCCTGTTGCTTACCGGGTGTATCGTGGTCGGAACCTTCGTAATCGATTATGAATTCGCCTCGAATGACGGTTTTGACGGCCTGGCGCAATTCGATATCGACCTGACCGAAGAAGAGGACTGGAATGATCATAAGGATAAGATTAAAAATATCGATAACGTCGGGTTTGTTCTGAAGGCAACCAACCATGACGATGATGCCGTCGACGTTGAGATGTATATTGATAGTATCGAGGCGCCATACTACTTGGACGCGGGCGATGTTATCGCTAATACGGTCAAAATCCTTGACGACGTGACGTTTGCCGCCGACGCTGTGACGACAATCGACTGGCCGACGTCGCTTTCCAAAGTCAAGAATGTATCAACCCTGAAAAATTATGCGGAATCGGGAGTTTTTCGGATTTATATCGTTTCGGACCAACAGAATGTCGACGTAACTATTGATTTCGGGGTGGTCGTGGTTACCGTAACGGCCGGAAAATAAAATTAATGGTTTTAAAAATGGCCCCAAATATACGGGGCCTTTTTTTTGGCTAAAATAGGCGTGTCAAACGCAGTCTTTGTTGCTTTACAGGGCAAAAACGTCAAATGCGGTGTCGCAGTAATTGTGCACAGTAAGTATATGTACCACAAAGGGTATAATCGCCGCCGGCATTGTCGAACGGCTTCTGGGCGCATATATTGCGATAAAAATGGTCGCGAGGCGGGTTCACACCTCTTAAGCATATAATGTAACTTATAGCTATATAATATCTTACAGGTCTTTTTGTCCTGCTGTATCTTTTTGGCACAGCCCCTGCTATTTATTTGGCCGAGGTTAGTTACTCATAAATAGTATGGCGGTAAAGGGTAATTAAGAGGTGGGGATGAAGCAGCCGCGTAGTGAGGGCGCGGTTGCTTTTTTTTGTACAGTATTTCGCCGTTGGGTTTAAACGATCAATTCTGATTCTTTCAGAAGAGACCCAATATTGACGGCATTTCGTTATTGTCTGTTTGATTGACCCGGCGTATAACATTCAGTATATTCGAATTTATTATGGATAAACCAAAGACGGAAACCAGGGTGGCCGATCGCAAGCTCGGCGACGAGTGGCTCGATTGGGATGGCTCGGTCAAGACCGAGGAAACCGAAACCGATTACCGGATATTTCTGGGGATTGCCGTCATAGCCATTGCCCTTTTAATAATTTTGGCCGGGGCTTTCTTGTGGTTGATATATCCGCGCCTGATGGCAATGAGTTCGATGTTGCCTCAACTATTTGCCTTTGCCTATCTGACTTTCAGCGCCGTGTTGGTTCTATGGCTGGCCATATTTATCGTCTCGGCCGTTTTCAAGTGGCCGATAACTCCGCTGATAATCGTTCCTCGGCTGGTCAATAAACTGTTGGCGATAACGATTGCCGTCGGCAAGGCCTTCGGCTTATCGGCCGATCGCATTACCAATTCGTTTCTGAAAATACATAATGTTTTGATACATACTCGTCCCAACCGGACGACACCGGAAAAACTGCTTCTGCTTTTGCCCCGTTGCCTGACCAAAGAAACCAACAAAATGCTTCGGGATTTGCGGGATCAGTATGGTTTTCTCATGGTAACGGTTGGCGGCGGGACCGAAGCCCGGCAGAAAATTCGCGAGTTGCAGCCGGAGCTGATTGTTGCCATAGCCTGCGAACGGGATCTGTATTCGGGGTTCAAGGAAGTCAATGTCCATATTCCGGTCATCGGTTTTCCCAACCGGCGTCCCGAAGGTCCCTGTAAAAATACCTGTATCGACCTGGCCGAAATCGAGGCAACCATCAAACGTTGCCTGATATAGCCGGCTCCAAATTTCTTGACAAATCGGCTTTTTGTATTACATTGGGGATTCTTGAAAATGGCGGTGTAGCTCAGCTGGTTAGAGCAGCGGAATCATAATCCGCGTGTCCGGGGTTCGAGTCCCTGCACCGCTAAAATTTGAAGGGGTCATAATGACCCCTTTTTTATTTCAAGCCATTACTGTTAAAACCAAGGGGCGAATTAAGCCGGCGGCCAAATTTTCTTGTATGATTATTAAAAACAAATTCTATTATATTTCCAGGATGCACAATAAAACGAAAATTTTATTCCGGTTTTATGCGATTTTATTCGGCTTGATTTCAGCAGTATTATTTTTAAACAACTGCTGTGATATTCGCGAAAAGCTCGAAAGTTATCTTGAAGCCGCCCATCGATTATGGGGTTTCGAAGGGACGGTCCTGATAGCGTATAAAGATGAAATCGTTCTGGCCAAAGGCTATGGTATGGCCAATAAGCAGTTTCAAATCCCCAATACCATCGAAACCAAGTTTTTCATCGGTTCCATTACCAAACAGTTTACGGCGGCATCAATCCTGATTTTAAAGCAGCGCGGTCTGCTCGATATCGACCGGCCGATTGCGGAGTACCTGCCCGATTACCCCCGTCCGGCGGCGGATAAAATCACGATCCGTCACCTGTTGACGCACACTTCGGGCATCCCCAATTATACGGATCGGCCGGAAGTGAATTTGAGGCGTACCCTGCCGATAACCGCGACGGAACTGGTTGACCTGTTTAAAAATAAGCCACTCGAATTCGAGCCGGGCCACGGGTTTCACTATAGCAATTCCGGTTATATCATTCTGGGGGCGATCATTGAGCGGGTTTCGGGCCAGTCGTACGAGGCCTTTTTGCATCATGAAATTTTCAAACCACTGGGCATGAACAATTCCGGTTATGGTCGGCGTGAAGCGGCGCATCCGGGACGCGCCAACGGCTATACCGAAGAAAGCGGAGTACTAGTCGATGCTTCGCCTATCGAATTTTCGGTAATGCACACGGCTGGAGCTCTGTACTCCACCGCCGCCGATATGAACTTGTGGAACCGGGCCTTGTTTACGGAACAAATTCTTGGCAAAGAATCCATCATTGAGATGTTTTCCCCGGGCGCGCACGGCTATGGTTTCGGCTGGTTTGTCGAAAGAGACTGGGAACGCTGGCACGGCTTTCACGACGGTTTTCTTGATGGTTTTAATACCTTTGTTGATCGCTGGTTTGAGGACCGGTTGTTTATAGTCGTTTTTGCCAATGACGATATTGCACCGGTTCGGAAAATTGCCCGAGGGCTGGCGGCCATTATTTTCGGTAAAGATTACGTTTATCCTATCGGCAAGACGCCTGTCGTGCCGGCCGGTTTCGACCCGCAGGAATATGAAGGCACTTATGAACAGAGTCCCGATTTATATCGCTTTGTGATAGCCGACAATGCCGGTCTTTATACCGGCATACAATCCTACCCCCGGTATCTTATTTATCCTCAGGCGATCGATACCTTTTATTTCGCCCTGGATAACACCCATCTTTTAATCTTTTTGCGGGATAGTCTCGGTCGCGTTGAAGGTTGTCTTGAGCTCGATGACGACCGACTTATTCTGGCGCGCAAGGTCTGGGGCGAAAAAGCCGAATTGTTTTATCTCGATCGCAAAGCCATAACTCTGGATCCGGCCGTATATGATGATTATCATGGATTATATAAAATCCTGTCAAGATCCGATGAAACGGGGCTGGATATGGTTATCAGGATTGAGCACAGGGGTAATCTTTTGGTGGCATCATTTGCCGATTTTCAGGAAGTGGTTTTATATCCTTCCGCCCGTGATCGATTCTTTCACGCCAAATCCGATTTTGAATTGAGCTTCGTGCGCGATTCCAGCGGTTCGGTTACGGGGTGTCTGATCAAAATGGGCAATGATTACCTTGAGTTTATAAAAATTCAATAAACAGTCGCACGGGGAAATTTCCCAGAATTCCTTCTCGCGTTCGGCTAGTTCAAAACTTAATCCTCGGCTAATAATAGACTAATAAAAAAACTGTTCTTGGGGTTAACAGGACAGGGATAATGGTCCTGAACGATTCGGGATGATAGTGGAATTTGGAGAGGATAATGGGAACCAAAACAATCAAATCAGGAAAAGTTATGAAAACGAAGCGTTCATTTCCGACCAACATTCTGGTCATCAGTTTTATCATTATCGTATTGATGACCGCCACCGGTTTTGCCACCACCGGGAAAGTCATCGGGAGTGTCGTTGACAAGGAAACCGGTGAACCTTTGATCGGGGCCAGTGTGCTGATTAAAGGCACGACCATTGGCGCCGCATCCGATCTCGATGGAAAATACATGGTGAAACTGGTTCCGCCGGGGACATATACACTTTTGATATCCAGTGTCGGGTACAGCCCGATGGAGATCGTTGAGGTGGTAATCGAAGACGGCAAATCTCTGAATCTGGATATTGCGCTGGAACGCCGGCTAATTGAAGGCAAAACAATCAAGGTCACGGCCAAGGCGGTGCAGAATACGGAAGCCTCGTTGCTTAAAGCCCGTCAGCATTCCACCACGATCAGTGACGCCATCAGTTCCGAGTCCATTTCCCGCTCCGGCAGCGGCGATGCCGCCGAGGCCATGAGCAAAGTCACGGGAGCCTCGGTTGTGGGCGGCAAGTTTGTATATGTTCGCGGATTGGGCGGACGATACAGCAACGCCCGGCTAAACGGAGCCGTTCTGCCTACGGCCGACCCCGATGGACAGGCGGTTCAGATGGACCTGTTTCCGACCAATCTGCTTGACAATATTACGGTGGAAAAAAACTTTTCGCCCGATAAGCCGGGGAGTTTTTCCGGAGGGAGTGTCGATTTGCGCACCAAGGATATTCCGGAAAACCTGACTTTAAGTTTCTCGGCTTCCACGGGGTACAATTCGATTGCCACCTGGAATGAAAATTTCTTGAGCACTCCGCGCGGCGGTGACGACTGGATTGCTATGGACAAGGATTTTTATGGCATCCCCGATGGACTCAAGGATGGTATACCTATTCTGACTTCGGCCACCCGCAACCCCGACAGCGCGCTGAAGCTGGAAAATGCTTCTCGCTCGCTGTCCAGCAGTATGTCACCGCGACCGATAAAGGCTCCGCTCAACCAAAGTTATTCTTTTTCATACGGCAATAATTATAATCTGGGCGGACGGCCGCTGGGACTGATTGCCAGCTTGAGTTACAATCGCAAGTACTCTTTCTATGAAGACGGCAAGGTGGCCCGCTGGACTCTGGTCGGTCCTTCGGCGCCGATTTTATCCAACGATTACATCCTCGATGATGTCAAAGGTGTCGAAGAAGTTCTCTGGGGTGGGATGATCGGTTTTAACTACCCCGTTCATCTGAATCATAAGATTTCTTTACAGGGCGTTTATAATCGTCAGGGTGAATTGACGAACCGTTATTTGCATGGTCCCGTTTTCAAGGATTTCGGCAACGACACCGCCAATACCCGCTATGAAACGAGGTCGATCAATTACACGGAGCAGTGGATAAGTAATATCCAGTTGAACGGTGAACACCTGTTTTCTCCGCTCCGCGTCACCTGGCAGGGGTCGCTTTCCGAAAACGACAGCCACGAGCCCGACTCGCGATATTTCAGCAATCATTACGTTATGACCGAATACATGGGCCGGGATACCACCGTATATCTTATCTCGCAGAACCTGTATCCGGCTCCGGTTCACCTGTTTCGAGAACTTTCGGAAAAAAACGGGGAGGGACAGCTTAACTTAAGCCTGCCGGTGGGAAAAAGGTATGGCCGCGACGTCAAGATTTCGAGCGGACTATCATTCCTGAAAAAATCCCGTGACGTCAAGGAAGATAAGTACATGGTACAATGGCAAACGTGGAATGCCTATAATGGCGATCCCGATGATTTTCTTAAGTTCGAAAATATGGGCATCGACTGGGATCATCCCGGGACAAAAACGATCATAATTGGTGAAGACACCGTCTATCGGTACGTTTACAACAACTATCTCAAAGACGCCACCAGTCCACGAAATACCTATTCCGGTGAGGAAAAAATTTTCGGGACATATTTAATGTCGGAATTTCAAGCGCTGGCGAAACTTAGAGTCATCGGGGGCGTACGTTACGAGCAGACCAAAATGGCCATCACCGAAAGCGAATATATCTCGTCGGCTTCCACCGATGGCGACGGTGTCATCGACGAAATCGACTGGCTGCCGTCGATTGGTCTAACCTATCAACCGGCGGATAATGTCAACTTCCGTGCGGCTTATGGCAAAACGCTGGCCCGGCCCACTATAAGAGAACTTAGCCCTCTTGTCACTGAAGAATTCGTGAAAGGTTTCCTGCTCGTCGGCAATCCTGATTTGAAACACACCCGCATCGATAACTATGATGTTCGTTGGGAGTGGTTTGTTCGTCCCGGCGAAATAGTTGCGGCAAGCGGATTCTATAAAAAATTCAGGGATCCCATCGAAAAGACGATTCTCAACGATAACATGAATATTCAATACAAAAACGTGGAAAAAGCTGTCGTATATGGCTTAGAATTCGAATTCAGGAAGAATCTGGATTTCATCGGGTCCGGATTCAACAACTTCAGTCTGGACGGTAACTTCACTCTGGCCGTATCGGACATTAACTTATCCGAATATGAATTGAACAATCGGCTGTTTTACGACAGCTCGGCTTCATCGACCCGGCCGCTTCAGGGTCAATCGCCCTATCTTGTCAATGGCGGGCTGAGTTATGACAACGGTTCATCGGGAACTTCGATTTCATTACTGTATAATGTCTTCGGCAGGCGTCTTTCCGAAGTCGGTTCGGCCGGCAAGCCGGATGTCTATGAGCAACCGCGCCACATGTTCGATTTCACTATCAGCCAGAAGTTTTTTGAAGCTCTCTCGTTCAAGTGCTCCTGCAAGAATCTGTTCAATGCGCGCGTTAGAAAGACTATGGAGTACTATGGAACGGAATATATAGTTCAGGAATATTCCCTTGGTACTTCCTGGTCAGTCGGATTGTCATACAGGATATAGCGTGGTCTGCAGGTTATCGCAAGAAAGGCCGGAAAGAAGAGTTTTCCGGCCTTTTTGCCTTTCTCGACTTAACATTAATTTAACACCCGCATAATAATCAAATAACCTCCGCAATTTAATCTGGGGTCGAGCGTGTGTGATTTAATATTGACCTTTGAGAGCCACAGGGGGATGCTGATGCCTCCTAACAAGAATGAAAACAGAACAGACAACGGCACTAAATTTACAGGAGGGATAAAGAGGATTTAAACGTAATACTCACGCCACGATTTACCTCGGAATTATTAGTTAACTATAAATAATATAACCTTTATGGAGGAGAAAATGACTCGCAAGTCTATCGCCTTTTGGCTGCTGGTGTTCCTGCCGGTTCTGGGCTGGACGGCGCCGAACGATTGCAGGTATGCCGATACCGTCTTCATTACCAATGATGATATAGTCGGGACGGTAACACTCGATGCCAATAATCTGTACATAATCGACGGGCTGGTTTTTGTTCAGAACGGTGAAGTATTGAACATTCCCGCCGGGACGCATTTCTGGGCCATGCCCGGTGAGGCCGAAAATTCATCGGCTTTGATCTGTGCTCGTGGCGGTAAAATTTACGCCACGGGTACCGCCACTAATCCAATTATTATGTCCGGTTTCGGCGACGATTTCTGTGATCCCTATGACATTGCCGAAAATACGCGCGGCCTTTGGGGCGGTTTGATTATCCTCGGACGCGGCAAGATTAATACGGCCGATATGGTCGGTCAAATTGAAGGCATCGACCCGGGCATCGCCGAAGGTCGTTACGGCGACAGTACCGGTTATGATGATGACAATTCCGGTGTGTACCAGTACATATCAATCCGTCATGGCGGTACCAATATCGGTGAAGCCAACGAAATCAACGGCCTGACCATGGGGGCGGTCGGTTCCGGAACAACCATCGACCACATCGAAGTCTTCAACAACAACGATGATGGGTTTGAATGGTTTGGAGGCACCGTCAACTGCAAATACCTGGTTTCGGCATTTAATGATGACGACGGCTTTGACTATGATGAAAGCTATCGCGGGCTGGGGCAGTTCTGGTTTAACGTCTTTGATTCCATAACGGGCGATAAATGTGGCGAGCACGATGGCGGCACCGATCCCGAGGACGGTTTGCCTTACGCCATACCGAATATTTTCAATGTCACTTATGTCGGCCTTGGCAAGCTTCCCGGACATGCCCTCGGCAAAAACTCCCGCATTTTCGCCATTCGTGACAACGCCGGTGGCCATTACAACAACAGCATTTTCGCCTATGGCGCCCAAAAGGCTCTGGATATCGAAGACCTGGCCAGTCCGCTTCAGGACAGTCGTAAGATGCTGGAAGACAGTTTGTTGAGTTTCAATTACTGCATGTGGTGGAATTTCGGCGACTGGGTTGACGGGACCCCCGGTTGCGGATCAGGCGTCGGCCTGGAATCGGTCAATCCGCAACAATGGGTGAAAGATTATTTGTGGAATAATATCGGTTGCAGCGGGACTCCGTATTTCAGCAATTCTTCCGGTCCGACCAACAGTTGGGGGATTGACCCGATGTTGGCCGGAATGAGCTGGTCGGATATGGGTAAGCAAATGGATCCGCGGCTGCTTCCCGGTTCTCCGGCCCTGACCGGTCCCAGACAAACTATCCCGGCTGACCCGTTCTTTACCTCCGCCGACTATATCGGTGCCTTCGGGCCTTATAATGCCAATAACTATAACAATCTCTGGATCAAGGGCTGGACTCATCTTTGGGAACGCGGCATTACTCCATTTATTTGCGGTGATTTCAACGGTGATCACGCCAATAACCTGCTGGATATTTTGGCGGCCATTGATTTTATTTACGGCAATCCCAAGGGCTCCCGTCCCTCACCGTTTGCGGCCGGCGATGTCAATGCCGGAGGCCATGGGGTTATCAACCTTCTGGACATTCTTACCATGATCGATGACATTTATTCCTTCCCTCCAGCGGGTGACAATGTTGTTTGCGCCTTCTAAATAAAACTCCCAATCCTCTCTGCTGGTTATATCCCGCCAGTACAGAGCCGGGCAGACCCCAGACAAGGGGTTTGCCCGCTTTTTTTGGGCTAAAACTGCTTTATCGATACCGGAATAGAATCTTAATGCGGTCTTAATATTTGGTTAACACTGCATGTCTTTTTTGACAAATATATTTACAAAAAGGGTGTTGGTGCTCATGGCTAATGAAAATATCCTGGTTGTCGAGGATGATAAGGATATATTTGACCTGATACTTTTCACTCTTAATAAAGAAGGTTTCAAAGCGCGCGGAGTTATGACGGGGGAAGACGTTTTTGCCGAAACCTCGCGGGAAATCTTCGATCTAATTCTGCTCGACCTGATGCTTCCCGGCATCGACGGTCTTGAAGTATGTCGTCGTTTGCGCTGGGATTCCAAAACCAAAGACATTCCGATTATTATCGTTTCCGCCAAGACCGAAGAGGCTGATGTCGTGACCGGTCTTGAACTGGGAGCCAATGATTATATCACGAAGCCATTCAGCCCCAAAGTCCTCACGGCTCGTATCCGGGCCATTTTACGCCAGAAGTTAAAACAGTTGGCTGATGAAGGCGGACGTCTGAAAATACACGATTTGTCAATTCACCCCGGGCGCCATGAGGTTCTTGTCGACGGCCAACGGGTCGACCTTACGGTAGCCGAATTCCGGCTGTTGCATCTGTTGATGTCACACCCCGGCTGGGTTTTTTCCCGTTACCAGATCGTCGATGCCATTCACGGGCAGGATTATCACGTGACCGACCGCTCGGTTGATGTTCAGTGCGCCGGACTTCGCAAAAAGCTCGGAATCGCCGGAAAATATATAGAAACGGTTCGCGGCATAGGCTACCGTTTCCGCGAGTGATGGTCGTCGATTGACTTCCAGTGTCCATGTCAATCCCGGCATGGCCACTAGTTATTCCGTAAAATCCAATTTCAGATAGATAGACAGTACTATTGACTCGTCGCCGTAATGTATCCTTTAATACCGTTGCGGCACCGAGTCAGCACATAAGTATACATTATACAGCAAGCGTTTTTCATTGGTGTCCCGCTCCGATCCGCATGTTGTCGCCATCTCAATGCATAACAAGGCCTTGTTGAATCGCCCGGGGCCCGTTTGTGTCAATTTTTGGCATGAGGATGTTTCATAAGGAAACATCGATATCATTAACCATTATAGTCATTTTTTATACATTCGCATCAAAGTGGGGACAAATGGGCTAAAGAGGATGGGCGGTGTGACGAATTATGGCTTAGGGGCGAGCATACGTGTTCCGCCCCCCATACAATAATGGATAAACATCAATAGGAGGGAATATTTTAAATGGAATTATGACGGAATTTATATGACAAGAAGGCGGCACCAGCGCCTGTAAACATAAGAGGCTGTATGAACAGGTTGGAAAAGTTACTCGACGGTGTGGCAACCAGTCTTATCATGCTCGATGTTGACGACCTTCCCGGGTTGGCCGGTATCCATGAAGGACTTCTTCAGATAAGCCGAGAAGCCGACGACGACGCCGGCATTATTCGTCAGGCGGCCGCGAAATCCGCCGAATTTGTGGAAAAAATAGTTCTCAATGAAGTTCCCGATAAAATGGCCGTCATATCCATGCTGAATGGCAGTATCTCGGCAATGCAGTCAATCGTCCGCGACGGGCGTTCGCCCGCAGAAGTGCATTTTCCGTCGGAACTGGGTTTGACCGCTATGGACCGGGGCGGGTCTATGAATACCGCATCGATTGACGATAATGATAGGCCCGAGATTATGTCCGGCGAAAATAATGGCATTAACCCGAAAACGGCGGTTTCAGAAGATACTTCCCGGAGTTCGAATAGTTATTCGACAAGTCAGCTCGCTGAAGAGCCGGAGCCGATGTTTATTTCACTTGAAAACAGCGATTCTTCATTGCTGGCTGAATTCATCAACGAGGCCCGCGAACATTGTACGATAGCCGAACAAATGCTGATGGATCTCGAAACGAACCCCGAGGATGAATCGGCGATCAATGCCATCTTCAGGGGTTTTCATACCATTAAGGGTGCCGCCGGATTTCTTGATTTAAAGCCGGTTTCCGTTCTGGCTCATGAATCCGAGACTTTATTGGACCTGGCCCGCAAAAAAACGGTGAAAATTGTGGGGCCCGTGGCGGATATGATTTTCGACGCCATAGACACGATGAGGAAATTACTTGATGGCACCGAGAAGGCATTGACGGAGAATATTCGATTCGACGCTTCGCATTTAATCGCCCCGATTCTGGCCGCCCTGCGTCGGTATCTTGAGAACCCCGATGCGACGCCATCGGGCGTCGTACCCAAGAGAGTGGGCGATATCCTGATTGAAATGGGAATAGTCACTCAACCCCAAATCGATTCGGCGCTGGCCAAAAAAGAAACACCCGAGGAAAAGCTGGGAGAAACCCTGGTGAGGCAGGGGGTGGTTCCGGCCAAAGTAGTAGCGCATGCGTTGCGCAGTCAGCAACAGGGGAAAATAGAAAAGCCGACCGCCGCCGTCAAGGAAATGGTCAAGATAGATACGGAGCGCCTGGACCGTCTGGTCGATACCATCGGGGAGCTGGTAATAGCGGAGTCGATGGTCGGCCAGGATGAAGAAATTTTGCGCCGGGTGTCGCCCAAGGTGGCTCGCAATATAACGCATCTGAATAAAATTACCCGCGAAATTCAGGAAATGGGTATGGCGATGCGACTGGTTCCGGTAAAGCCGACCTTCCAGAAGCTGGCTCGAGCCGTTCGCGACCTGACCAAAAAGTCGGGAAAGGAAATCGAATTTATCGTGTCGGGGGAGGACACGGAAGTCGATCGCAGTATTGCCGAGAATATCGGCGACCCCTTGATGCACATGGTCCGCAATTCCGCCGACCACGGTCTGGAAACCCCCGAAGACAGAATCAAGGCCGGCAAGGATCGGGTCGGCAGGATAGTGGTCCGCGCCTATCATAAAGGCGGCAATATCTTTTTCGACATTGAAGACGACGGCAAGGGTCTGGACAGAGAAAGGATCCTGGCCAAGGCGCGGGAAAAAGGATTAATCGATCATAATAAAGAAATCAGCGATAAAGAAATCTATAATCTTATATTATTGCCGGGATTTTCCACGGCCCAGAAAGTGACTGATATTTCCGGACGCGGCGTCGGTATGGACGTCGTCAAGAAAAACATCGATTCGATGCGGGGAAGTCTGGAAATTTCTTCCACTCCGGGCCGGGGGACATTATTCTCGATCAAACTGCCGCTTACCCTGGCCATAATCGACGGGATGCTGGTCAAAGTGGAGCGGGAAAAGCTGATTATTCCGACCCTGTCGATTGTGGAATCGTTAAGTCTGGCTCCGGACATGATCTTCACGGTGACGGGTAAAGGAGAAATGATCAATTTGCGCGGTGAGTTGCTGCCTTTGATTCGTATCCGCGAATTGTTCGGATTCGAAAAGGAAGATGCCGGTAATGGCAGTAAAGCGGTTGTGGTCGTGGAGGACGGTGCCAAGCGAGTCGGTTTTGTCGTCAATGAATTGCTGGGCCAGAGGCAGACGGTTATAAAGAGCCTTGGACCGATTTTCAGCAAACAGAAATGGATTGCCGGCGGGGCGATACTTTCCGACGGTACGGTCGGGTTGATCATGGACGTCAGCGGCGTCATATCGCTTTCGGCCAGTACCGTAATGGTCGAAAGTGAAGTGGTACTAAACCGCGAACAAAGACTACAAGAGGTTCTTACCGCATAAATAACCTATGCCGGGCGGTGATACGCGCTTAAAGTAAATATGAGTATTAATAATAAATCTCCAAAAAGCAAGGGAGGATGGAAATGAACGAATCGAGGAAAGACAGCGTGGTGCAAAGCAAGACCGGAATTGCGGACCACCGCGCCGGCAAGTATCTAACCTTCAGACTGGCCAATGAGGAGTACGGTCTCGAGATTCTCAAGGTCAGGGAAATTATCGGGTTAATGGACATAACCCGTGTCCCGAAGACCCCCGAATTCATCCGGGGCGTCATAAACCTTCGGGGCAAGGTAATTCCCGTCGTTGAGTTGAGGCTGAAATTCGGTATGGAGGCCAAGCAGGACACGGATGAAACCTGCATTATCGTTGTGGACATCGCCGGAGAAACAGGTTCGGTTCTGATGGGCATACTGGTGGATGCTGTCTCGGAAGTGCTGGATATACAGCCTGAAGAGATAGAGGATCCGCCGTCTTTCGGGGCCGGTTTCGATACCCGCTTTATTTTGGGCATCGGGAAGGTCAAGAATACGGTCAAGCTTCTGCTTGATATTGACCGCGTTCTGACCGGAGTTGAAGTTTCCGGCCTGGAAGGTTACAATGAAACGCAGGAAATGAATGAAACATCCGCTCTTGCCATTTAAAAGCGTGAGGGGTCTTAAAAAGCGGATAATAACCAGGAATAAAAAAGGGGCTGCAGAAAGGACAATGAAAATGAACATTCAAAAGTGTGTTATCATTTTGACGGCCGTTTTTGCGGTTACGGCCATCGGTAGCATCCAGGCCGCCGAAAAACCGTCCTTTGATTTTAAATGGTACGGTTTTGTCAAGCTGGACGGCGCCTATGATCAGAATCCGACCAGTCACGGAAATTTCGTGATGTGGGTGCCGACTCCCGCATACGCTGATAAAAACGATCAGCAGTTCAATATGACGGCCAATGAAACCCGTTTTGGATTCAACGCTGTCGGCAACAATTACGGTAATGTCAAGGTGAGCGCCAAGGTCGAATTCGATCTGTACGCCAGCATCAGCAACGTCACTATCGCCGAAAACAAAGCCATGCTGCAATTGCGTCACGCTTATTTTAACGTCGAATCGGGACGTTTCGGTTTAACCGCCGGACAAACGTGGGATCTGATATCTCCCCTTAATCCGTCGACGTTAAATTATGCAGTCTTGTGGGGATGCGGCAATATCGGCTATCGCCGGCCGCAGGTGACATTATGGTATAACGCCAAGCCCAATGAGACGACCGCCTTTTCATGGGGAACCGGCTTTTTCCGTACGATCGGCAACGACCTGACGCCGACCTTCACGCTGGCTACCGGCGAAACCGCCGATGGTCCCGATGACGGCACCGATGCCGCCATTCCTTCATTCCAGTCGGCCATCGACATTCAGCATAAGCTGGCTTCCGGCGGTTCGGTTCGGGCCGGCGTATCCGGTCTCTGGGGACAGCTGAAGGCTGAAACCAATTTCGGCAATTCCGAAAAATATGAGAGCTGGGGAGCCAATTTCCACCTGTATTTCGCCCCTAATCCCAACTATGGATTTTCCGGTGAAGTCTGGACCGGCTCCAATCTTGGCAGTTATTTTGGCGGCGCCTTGAGAAGCAGCGAAATCGAGGGTCTGTCGGCCAGCGGCGGATGGTTGTCGATGTGGGTCAAGGCGAACAAGAAGGTTCAGCTGTCGGCCGGGTACGGTCTTGATGATCCCGATGATGAGGACATCGCCAGCGGGCGGACCAAGAACTCCTGTGTCTACGGGAATATCCGCTATACCATAGTCCCGCAGGTAACGCTCGGATTTGAATTGTCGAACTGGGAGACGGACTATAAAAACGCCGATTCCGCCGATAATCTTCGCGCCCAAACATCATTCATATTGAATTTTTAATTTAAGGATACGAACGCATGCAAGTATATCACATCAAGGGTTCAGGAGGGGTGAATGTTTAATAAGTTCAAACTTTCGACTCGCATCATGTCACTGGGAGTAATACTGGTTGTGGCCTTTGTCCTGGTATTGGCCTGGGTCTATCCCCAGTTCAAGTCGAAAATGTACGATGCCAAATATATCAAGACCCAGCATCTGGTTGAATCGGCCTGGTGCGTTCTTGATTATTATTCAAAGATGGCCAAAAATGGCACGATGACTGTTGAGGATGCGAAACAGCAGGCCATGGAAGCCATAAAGATAATGCGTTACGATGGAAACGAGTATTTCTGGATTAACGATAACGAACCGCGCATGATAATGCACCCGACTAATCCGGATCTGGATGGAACCGATCTTTCACAAAACGCCGATCCGAACGGTAAACGAATCTTCATCGAATTCGTACGTATATGCCAGAGTCAGGGTGCCGGTTTTGTCGATTATTATTGGCCGAAACCTGGTTCACCCAGACCGGTTCCGAAGATTTCTTATGTCAAGCAGTTTTCGGACTGGGGATGGATTATCGGTTCGGGCATATATATCGACGACGTTGAAGCCGAAATGGCCCGCTTTTTCTATATCATTTTCGCGGTGGTTTCAATCATAGCTGTCGGTGGTTTGATTCTGTCTTATTTAATGGCCCGGTCGGTGACCAGACCGATCAATCGTGCCATTCAAGGTTTATCGGCCGGTTCCGAACAAGTTGGCTCGGCCTCGGATCATATATCTTCGGCGAGCCAGTCTCTGGCCGAAGCCACCACCGAGCAGGCTTCATCCCTGCAGGAAACGTCTTCCGCTCTGGAAGAGATTGCCAGTATGACCAAGCAGAACGCCGATAATGCCATGCAGGCCAATATCCTGGCCGGTGAAGCCAGCACCGCCGCCGATAAGGGCACGGGTGCAATGGAAGGCATGGCACGCGCCATACAGGAAATCAAACACTCGTCCGACGAAACCGCCAAAATCATCAAGGTCATTGACGAGATCGCTTTCCAGACTAATCTTCTGGCCCTTAATGCGGCGGTCGAAGCCGCCCGTGCGGGCGAAGCCGGAAAAGGATTCGCCGTGGTGGCCGAAGAAGTCCGCAACCTGGCCCAGCGCAGTGCCGAAGCGGCCAAGAATACCAGCGCCCTTATCGAAGGTTCGCAGAAGAATGCCGATAACGGTGTCCGCGCGACCGAAGAATTCATGGGTATCTTGAAGGATGTTACCACTTCGGTCAAGAAGGTCACCGATTTGATCGGCGAGGTTTCCGCGGCCAGCACGGAGCAGGCGCAGGGTGTGGAGCAGGTCAATTCGGCTGTTTCCCAGATGGATCAGGTGACCCAGCAGAACGCGGCCAATGCCGAAGAATCGGCCTCGGCCAGCGAAGAACTTGCCGCCCAGGCCCAGCAGTTGCAGGAAATTGTTCGGGAATTGACGGTTATCGTTGAGGGCACCAAAGTCCGCGATCGATTGACCAGTACGCATCGTTCGACTGATTATTCGAAGCCGGCAATTCATAAGACCATCGCCAATGTGGGCGGGGCGGTCAAGGATAAGATCCGGGCGACCGTCAAGAAACACTCCGAGAAAATGAGCGCTGACATCCCGGGCAAGCCGGTCCCACGCAAGACGGTTCGTCCCGAGGAAGTAATCCCGCTCGACAAGGAGGAAGTCGCGGGATTCTAGGCCGACAATTACACGGATAATGTGGTTTCCCTTTTTTTTGGGGGAAAATGACCAATGCCCTGACGGGAGACCGAAATAAACCTCGGTCTCCCTTAAAAAACGGGTTCGACATACAACATGAACGGACAATGCCTTGAGCCCGAAAGCAACAGAAAAAATTAGAAATTACAACCAAAAGCCAGATTGCACATGATTAACAGAATATTAATGACAGCACTCAGGACGAGGATTCGCGATATGAATTGGTCGCGGTGGTTTGGCAGCTTCATACTGAATCAGTTGGAGAGGAAATAAGCACTCCAACGAAGAAAGGAAATGGAAAATGACACGGATCAACAAAACTTCAGTCGTGATTATGGCTGTCTGCTGCATGATGCTGGCGGTATCGGCCATGGGGGCAGTCAAGATAGGAATGAATTATCCCAAGACCGGTCCGTATGCCGCGGAAGGGCTGGATCAATGGCGCGCCGCTGAAATGGCGGTGGCCGAAATTAACGCCGCCGGCGGTATTCTCGGTGAGTCGATCGAAATCGTCTGGCGGGATTCGCAGTCCAAACCGGACGTCACCGTGACCAACGTAACGGAATTGATCGATAAAGAAGGCGTAAAGATGGTTTTCGGCGGTTCATCCAGTGGCGTTGCCGTGGCCGCCGGCAAAGTTTGTCATGAGAAGAATGTACCATTTTTTGGCACCCTTACTTATTCAACCGCGACAACCGGGACCGATGGTTATAGAACCACATTCAGAGAATGTTATGATTCCTGGATGGCGGCCAAAGTACTGGGCGCTCACCTCAAGAAAAATTTCCCGGGTAAAAAGTATTTTTATGTGACATCCGATTACACCTGGGGCTGGACAACCGAATCTTCGTTGAGACAATTCACCGATACAAAAGACGAAGAAGCCCACAAGCGATTCAAAACGCCATTCCCGGGTGCCACTGTCGATGATTTCAAAAGAGCTTTGAGTTTTGCCAAGATGGTGAAACCGGACGTTTTGGTTCTGGTTCTTTTCGGTGATGACATGATAGAAGCCATTCGTTTGGCGACGTCGATGGGGATGAAGGAAACGATGCAGATAGTGGTCCCCAACCTGACGCTGGCCATGGCTGAAGGCGCCGGTCCGAAAGTTATGGAAGGCGTCGTCGGTGCCGTTCCGTGGGATTGGTGCATACCCTACAAATATAATTATGCCCAGGGGAAGAATTTTGTCGAAAAATTCGCCGCCAAGTACAATCGCTATCCCTCCACTTCAGGAGCTTCGGCCTATTCCATCCTTTATGAATACAAGGCCGCCGTGGAAAGAGCCAAAAGCTTTGCCACCGATGCCGTGGTAAAGGCACTGGAAAATCACCAATATACCTTTTTGAAGGACAAGCAATATTGGCGCGATTTCGACCATCAGTCGGTTCAAACCGTCTATCTGGTAAAATGCAAACCGGAAGCGGAAGTATTGAAGGACAAGTACAAACTTGATTATTTTGACGTTATCGCCTCCATGTCCGGGGATGAAGCCGCCGTGTCTCGTACGGAATGGAATGCAGAGCGCCGGGCGGCTGGAAAACCGGAAATGCTTCAATAAAGGCTTTTTTCCGGTCGGGCTTTTTGCCCGACCGGGGCCTTTTTATTAGGAGGGTGATATGAAATTAAGCGAATTTTGGTCGGCAAAGAGTCTTCGATTCAAGCTCATTTCGGGAATCTTGATTTCGCTGGCTCCGATGATAGCCATTGTGGCGGCGACCTACCAGTATAATAAGTCGGCTTCAGTCGAAAACAGCGGGCATATAATGGAGCTGGTCGCCAAAAATGGGGCTCGGTCGATGAATACTTATCTTGCCGCTCAATCCAAAATCTTTTCGGATTGGACCAGAGACGATATTTACGGCCTCGCTATCGAATTCAGTACAATTGAAGAGATGCGGAGTCAGTTCGGGACGATGCTAAAGGAGGCTCCCGATTTTGCGCTGTTGCTTTTGGCCGACAAACAGGGGACGACGATAATCGCCAGTGGTTCCCCCAAATATTCTGGTAAGACTTCATCCATAGCCGGCGCCAAGGTAGAAAATGCGCAGGAATTAATGGCCAAGGGCGTTGCCTCGGTCGACATTGCCTCCAGTTCCCTGTTAAAAAATCTGGGTGACAAATCTCCGGCGACTATGCGATTTGCTTTTCCCGCCAAGAACAGTTCGAATGAAGTCTGCGGGCTGTTTGTGGCTTATCTGGATTGGTCGGAAATACAGAAAAAAGTGATTGCCGTCGCCAATGAACTGACCGGTCAGGGACTTGAAGGAACCCATGCGGCGGTATTTGACAGGAAGAATAACATAGTATTGAGTCATTCCGAAGCCGGAAACATCGGTGGAGCGCTCAATTGCGGAACGACATTTTTGTCCTGGCTTGGCAATGGCAATGAGCTTACTCTTAAGACCGAAACTTACAACGATGCTTGGCATTATGTCATCTATGATAAATTGTATGATGGACAAAATCGGGTAGATCGGGAAGGCAATGCCAACGGGGACGCCAAAATAGTATTATCGTTGTTTGTCCCCGAAAAGAGCATAATGGGCCAGGTGCGGCAGGTCCTGTATATGTCACTGCTGTTTGCCGCCATTGGCGCCGTATTATCCTTGATTATTACTATTGTGCT
>CAYWLR010000001.1:253879-379796 GCA_964459465.1 uncultured Ignavibacteriaceae bacterium
TGCTCGATAATTCCATTGCACGGCCCGTCAAAGGAGTGATCGAAAACCTTACCCACGGGGCGTATCAGGTGGAATCGGCGGCGAGCCAGGTTGCCGGAGCCAGCCAGTCTTTGGCGGAAGGGGCTTCGGAACAAGCTTCATCACTGGAAGAAACATCGGCCTCTCTTGAGCAGATAACCGGTATGACGCGCCGGAATGCCGACAATGCCAGACAAGCCAATATTCTCGCCACCGACGCCAGCTCGGCGGCAGATAAGGGTGCCGCGGCCATGGAGGGAATGTCCCAGGCCATGCAGGAAATCAAGCGTTCTTCTGACGAAACCGCCAAAATAATAAAGGTCATCGATGAAATCGCTTTCCAGACCAATCTTCTGGCATTAAATGCCGCCGTCGAAGCGGCCCGCGCCGGCGAAGCCGGGAAAGGATTTGCCGTGGTGGCCGAAGAGGTGCGCAACCTTGCCCAGCGGAGTGCCGAGGCCGCGAAAAACACGAGCACGTTAATCGAGGGGTCGCAGAAAAACGCGGACAACGGTGTCCGTGCAACCCAGGAGCTGGTCGGCATGCTGAATGAAATCACCACCGGTATTAAAAAAGTAAGTGGTTTGATTAATGAAGTAACAGCCGCCAGTGAAGAACAATCCCAGGGAATAAATCAGGTGAACGAGGCGGTGACCCAGATGGATCAGGTTACCCAGCAGAATGCGGCCAACGCCGAGGAATCATCGTCGGCCAGCGAAGAGCTTTCTTCACAGGCCCAACAGCTGCAGGAGATTGTCCGGGAATTGACGATTATAGTCGAGGGGACAAAAGAACGCGACCAGTACTCCAACAAATCCGGCTCGACTGGTTATTCATCATCCTCGATAAAAAAGGCTATCGTCGGTATCGGTGGGACAGTCAAGGATAAAATCCATGCCACCGTACAAAGGCAGTCCAATAAAATGAGCGGCCGTCCTATGAGTAGCCCGGCGCCGCGTAAGCCTCGTCCCGAGGAAATGATACCGCTCGAAAAGGAGGAAGTCGCGGGATTTTAGAAATATAAGAGGTCGTGTCTGTTTCGCGAGGGGCATATGCGCTGTGCATTTTGATATCGGGAGGTTATCGGCCGATTGCCATGGCCTCCCGATCAAGTGCAGAAAACATAAAAATCGCACGACATGCTCTGACACGGCGTGTTTTTGTTAAGAGGTTGTTATACCGGTTGACAGAGAATGCATTTAAGGGGCCAAGGTTTTGAATTGCCCCGGATAACGGACGTTAATGGCTGATTCTGAAGAAAATAAGGGAAACGATACCGGGTTTCGGTTTGACCTGAAAGTGTCGGAAGATAAGATGACGGTCTATTTGACCTGTCAGGCTGATGCCGTTCAGTCCGATAGTTTCGCGGCGGATCTGAAATTGCACCTGGAGAAGATTAAAGTGACGGCGGCAATCGATGACGCGCATATCGGCGAGGCGAAAGCGCAAGCGGCCTCGGCGGGGCATCTGGTTAATTTCCCCATAGTCAGCGGTGTCGCTCCGGTTATGCCCATTAACGGTCGACTGGAGTGGACCGGCGACTATTTTGCGGAAGGCTATTATATCGACCCGGTAACGCATAGAATCGATTTCCATCAGAAAGTGGAGAACCGGGCCGTCGAGAAGGGTCAACTTCTGGTAAAAGTAATTCCGGCCGTGACGGGAAAAGACGGCCGCGATGTCTATGGTGTGGCGGTAAAGGTGGCGCCGGCGGTGGGAGTCCGCCTTCGGGGAGGTCCCCATGTCGTTTGGGATGAGGAAGCCGGGGGTTATCGAGCCGCGTGCAACGGCCGGGTGCGCCTGGTCGGCGAGTCACTCGACGTGGACGAGGTCATGCATATTCGCGGGGACGTTGGCAAGGATACCGGGAATATAGCCCACAACGGTCAGTTGGTAATAGACGGGAATGTGGAGTCGGAATTTAAGATCGAGGCGACGGGAAATATCGAAGTCAAGGGTTTGATATACGCCAGCGATATAATTTGCGGCGGCAATCTGGTTGCCCGGGGCGGGATAAACGAGAATATCAACAAGCGCGTTTCGGTCAAAGGCGATATTGTCACGAAATATATAATGAACGCGACCGTCGAGTGCAGCGGAAATATAAACGTCCAAGCCGAGATTTTTCAGTCAAATATAAGATGCAGCGGGGAAGTCAATTGCAACGAGGGGCGGATTGTCGGCGGTGAAATTTATGCTGTGAAGGGTATAACGGTCGGAGAGACGGGTTCCAAGGGCAATGTTAAAACTTCTCTGGTTGTAGGTGTCGACAGTTCTCTGCTAAATGAAATCAAGAATCATACCGATATCATTGATAGGCAAAAGGATATTATTAAGAAATTAACGGCGGTTCACAAGAGGCTTAAATCAAGCTGGGCGGCTTTGACTCCCGCCCAGAAAGAGGGGATGACCGAAATGAGCTTTAAAATCGCCGAAGCCGAGGAAGATATTCTTGAGCGAGAAGAAAAATCCAAGGAATTAAGAAAGCAGGCATATGCCAATCGGGATGCCCGGATCGTAATCATGCAGATGGTGTATCCGGGAGCCGCTCTGCGGGTGGCTGATACGCAGACGGGCATTTCCGAAACCCTGCTCGGCCCCGTGGTCGTTTATCAGGACAGGGTAAGCCGGCAGTTGGCCATGTCTTCGGAACTTGCCAATAAAGCAGAGGAAGTTTCATGAAAGCAGAAAACATCAACCCGTTCGTGGAATCCGTCGCAGAGACTTTCGAAAATATGCTCGATTGTCCGGTCGTTACGAAAAAGCCGATAATGGACAAGGATGAAAATGGCAGTCCCGATATTATCGGTCTGATAGGGCTGTCCGGCACGGCTCAAGGGATTGTCGCCTTAAGGTTGCCGGTCAAGACGGCTCTGGCGGTAATCAGTAGAATGGTTGGAGTGGAATTTCGAGGCGTCGATTCCTCCATCATCGACGGCGTGGGCGAATTGGTCAACATTATCGCCGGCAATGCCAAAGCGAAATTTCAGGGCCATGCCATCGCTTTAAGTCTTCCCACCGTCGTCAGAGGCAGCATTTATCGGCTGACCAATCTCGGCGATACGGTCTGGCTGACCATCCCGTTTGAAAGCTCCCTGGGAGAATTTTCGCTTTCGGTATGCTTCAAGGCGGGCGAGCAATCATCCAAAAAGGAGGCCATTCATGCAAGTGCTAATAGTCGATGATTCGCAGATCATGCGCAAGATAATTTCGACCGCCCTTAAAAAGCTCGGAGTTAACGATACAATCGAGGCATCCAACGGCAAGGAAGCCCTGGATATGGTGGCCAAGGAAACCAATATCGGGCTAGTTCTTATGGACTGGAATATGCCGGTCATGACCGGTATCGACGCCGTCAAAAAGATGCGCGCCGACGGGAGCAAGGTTCCGGTGGTCATGGTAACGACCGAAGCCGAGAAGGAAAGGGTTATTGAGGCGATAAAATCCGGGGCCAACGATTATCTTATCAAGCCGTTCAATCCCAAGGATATTCAGACGAAACTGGAAAAGTTTCTACAGGCCGTAAAGTAATATGAAATTACTGAAGGATAAAAAGGGGGACTGCGGGGAAGCGTCGGGGTTTTGTGTCCGCAATATGAAGGACGTGACTTTTGACCGGATACGGGATATCGTCTACGAGAAAAGCGGCATAACGCTCGGCGATAACAAGCAGGCCCTGGTTCGGTCGCGAATCGCCAAGCGTATGCGTTCATTACGTATTCCGGATTACGATGATTACGTCGAGTATGTACTGCGCGATACGAGCGGTGATGAAATTCAACACATGCTCGACGCCATTTCCACCAACGTGACGAGTTTCTACCGGGAGCCCACGCATTTCGATTTTATGCGGAATATTATAAAGGAATGGTTGAATCGCGGTCATCGCTCGCTGCGCTTCTGGTCGGCGGCGTCCTCCACCGGAGAAGAGCCGTACACCATGGCAATCGAGACACTGGAGACGATCGGTAATCGTAAAATCGACGTCAAGATTCTGGCCACCGACATTTCCTCGAAAGTTCTGCAGATATCCATGGTCGGGGACTATATCGAGGACAGAGTGAGGCCGGTCCCCGATGACTTGCGGGCGAAGTACTTCATCCAGAGAAGGGAAAACGGCGAAACGATATACTCGGTGAACAAGCGTCTTCGTAACCTGGTAATTTTCCGTCAGTTCAATTTATCCTCGCCGCCGTTTCCGATCCGTAATCCGATCGATATTATATTTTGCCGTAACGTCATGATTTATTTCGACCGAAGCGTCCGTATGGGAATGGTCAATGAGTTTCAGCGGGCATTGAGGCCGGGCGGGTATCTGATAGTAGGTCACGCAGAAAGCATCACCGGTCTTTCCAACGGCTTCAAGTGTATTAAACCGTCCATTTATTTAAGGACTTAGTCCCATGGCAGTACATGTCGTCGGCATTTCCGATTTTCAGACATCGAGCAATCCCGATGATATAATTATAACTTATTCACTGGGCTCATGCATCGGAATGACGGTTTATGACCCGGCGACGCGGGTGGGGGGGATGATTCATTATATGCTTCCCCTGTCCAAGATATCGCCCGACAAGGCCCTTGTCAAGCCCGCCATGTTTGCCGATACCGGGGTTCCGGAATTGCTGAAAAAGGTTCTGGAATTGGGCGCGTCCAAGAGCCGCCTGGTGGTCAAAGTCGCGGGCGGTTCACAGCTTATGGATCAACATAAAGTTTTCAATATCGGCGAGAGGAATTTTCTGATTCTGCGTAAAATCCTCTGGAAGAATAATATCCTGATAAAAGCGGCCGACGTGGGCGGTGTGATTTCCAGAACTGTTCGATTTGAATTGGGAACCGGAAAGGTAACGATAAAATCCTCGAAAGGGGAGGTGGAATTATGAACCTGAAAGATCAGATAACCGCGAAAATATCATCCTTTCCGACCCTGCCGGCTATGGTCAGCAAGTTATTGCATGTAATCAATGAACCTGATGCGGGTGCGGCCGACGTGGCCAAAATCATTCAGTATGATCCGGCGCTGACGGCCAACGTTCTCAAGGCCGCCAATTCGGCCTTTCTCGGATTTCGAAGTCCGGTAAATTCGATTTCCGAGGCGTCTTTTCGGCTGGGAACCAAATGGATATATCAAATCGCCGTTTCATCGTTAATCTTTTCCAATATGAAAAAGCCGGTGGTCGGCTATGACCTCGGCGAGGAAAAGTTGTGGAAGCACTCGTTGTCGGTGGCTTTGATGTCGGAGGCATTGTGCACGCTTCTGCGGATCCGTGATGCCGGCATTATTTATACCGCGGCACTGCTTCACGACATGGGCAAAATTGTCCTCGGTGAGCATCTGGTCGATCATATAAGCGAAATCCAGTCGATCGTCGATGAACAGGAAATCCCCTTCGAAAAGGCCGAAGACAAAATCATGGGCATAGACCATGCCGAACTGGGAGCGCTTATCGCGGAGCGCTGGCGTTTCCCGGATACGATAATCGATTGCATCAGGTGGCATCATAACCCGGACGATGCTCCACAAATCTCCAATGCCCTCGATATCGTGCACATATCAGATTCGATGTCGCTGATGGAGGGATTCGGGTATGGTCGCGATGAGCTTCAATATCGCCTGAGTGAGCAGGCCGTCGCGAGGGTTAATGCCACTTCGGCCATTCTGGAGTTGGCCTTGAGTAAGACCATCTTAACCATGGAAGATATAGAAAACACTGTTAAAGATATGCCAACGGAAAATAGCGGACGGGAGGTAAAAACATAATGGCCTATAATATTCTATTGGTCGATGACTCGAAAACGATTCGGTCAATTCTGACCAAGACTTTGTCTTTGACGTCGTTACCGATCAATAAGATATTCGAGGCGGGTAACGGTCAGGAGGCGCTGGAGTGTCTTCATACCAACTGGATAGACCTGGTGCTGACCGATTTAAATATGCCGGTCATGGGGGGAATCGAACTGGTCAACACCATGACGGCCGATGACCTTCTTAAAGATATTCCCGTTGTCGTCGTATCCACCGACGCGAGCGAGACCCGAATCGAACAGCTTAAAGGCAAAGGCGTCAGAGAATATATAAGAAAGCCGTTCACTCCCGAAAATATCGGTGAGATTATAGAAAAAATTCTGGAGGTTGCCAATGATAGATCAAAATCGCAGGGAATCGCTAAGTGAGATAGTCGTCAAAGTTTTCGAGCAAACGGCCTTTCTCTTTCTCGAACCGGCGGACCTGGCGGGCGGCATCAGTTTCGACGATCTGGAACTGGTTCACGTGCAAATATCGTTTTCGGGCGATGCCGAGGGAGAAGTCTCCATCGTGATGCCGCTTGACATGTGCCGGGAATTATCGTCGAATATTCTTGGGGAAGACATATCAGGGGCCGACGACCGTGATAAATGCCTGGACGCCGTCAAGGAGATGCTAAATATCATCACCGGGCAACTTCTGACGAAGCTTTTTGGCTATAAGGCTCTATTCAATCTTTCGGCGCCGCAGGTAACGGAACTTAACCGGGAAGAATTTTTCTCCACCATCGAGCAGAAAGATTATTCATGCCATTTGGCCGAGAATTCTCCGGTTATAACCACTCTTATGATAAAAGCAGGGGCTTATGAGCATTAAAGTACTGGTGGTCGATGATTCCGCGGTGGTGCGTAAAATATTCTCCACCGAGTTGGGTCGCGATCCTATGATCGAAGTTGTCGGGACCGCTCCCGATCCGTATATCGCGCGCGATAAAATAGTCGAACTTAAGCCCGATGTCCTGACGCTGGATATAGAAATGCCGCGCATGGACGGGTTGACATTTTTACGGCGCTTGATGAAGCATTACCCGGTCCCCACGGTCGTTGTATCTTCCCTGACGCCGAAGGGCGGGGAACTGGCGATGGAGGCGCTTGAATCGGGTGCCGTCGACGTCATGTGCAAACCGGGAACGGCCTATTCCGTGGGTGACATGTCCGTGGAATTGATTGAAAAGATCAAGGCCGCCTCGCAGGTCAAGCTGACCAAGCAGACTGGCCCGGTCGGCAAACAGGCGCAAGGACCGAAACTGGCCCTGGCCAGAACCACGAACAAAGTCCTGGCCATTGGCGCTTCAACCGGAGGGACGCAGGCCATCCAGGCGATATTGTCGGTATTACCCGCCAACACGGCCGGAACCGTCATCGTTCAGCATATGCCGGAAAATTTCACCAAATCTTTTGCTCATCGGCTTAATGAGATATGCGAGCTTGAGGTGGCGGAAGCCAAGGACGGCGAATCCGTAGTCCCGGGGAAGGTATTGATTGCCCCCGGAAATTATCACATGACACTTAATCGCTCCGGGGCCAATTATTATGTCAGGGTCAGTACCGGGCCTTTAGTCAATCGCCATCGCCCATCGGTGGAGGTTCTTTTCAAATCGGTCGCCAAATATGCCGGCTCCAATAGTGTCGGAGTAATATTGACCGGTATGGGTGCCGACGGTGCGGAAGGGATGCTGGATTTGAAAAACAGCGGGGCATACACAATCGCTCAAGATGAGGCCAGTTCGGTGGTTTTCGGAATGCCCAAAGAAGCGATTAAAATGGGCGCGATCGAGAAAGTGGCTTCGCTGGATAAAATCCCCTCGGAAATTCTTGCACATCTTTAGCATTTGACAATAATTTAGATTCACCGATTCAAATGTCGCCACTTCAGGTTCCCGGCCATATTTTGGACAATAACCCCCGGATTCCGCGAACGGCCGTCCCGATTTACTTTTCGTGGGCTTATCCTTTTGTCACGGTTGAATTTGACGGGAATCTGCCGATATTAATAAATATTATATGGGACCTGTAAATACTGATACTGCTCTGTGACGAACACCATTGATTAGTATCGGAGATTAACCGCAGGGGCACGTACGATCAGGGCCGAACACCAATAACGGACAAAAGCGGATGGGTAGCTTGTCAGCATGGTGAATCCCGATGTCTCGCCGATAAAACCTGATAGACTGGTCGATCAGGAAATAATCAAATTAAAGGACTTCTATCAGACCATACTCGAAAATATCCACGACGGTATTCTCGTAACGGATAGAAACGACATCATCATTTATGTCAATCCCGGTATGGAAAAGATCGCCGGGGTTAAAGCCATTGACATTTTGGGTAGAAGCATTTATCGGGATTTTCCACCGGAGACAATTGGATTTTTCATCAAGTATTACGACCGGGCCAGAAGTTATCTTGAATCGCAGCAGTTTGAAACGGACGTCGTCACGCCCACGGGTCGTCCCTCCGTACAATCCGGATGGCTGATTCCGTGGCTGGAGAACGGTCAGTTTGGCGGCATGGTATGCAATGTACGGGATATCACGGAACACCGTCAGGCCGAAGAAAAGATAAGAGCCAGCGAACGTAAGTACTCGCGGCTGGTACAGGAATCGCCAGATATAATAATCTCCATTGATAAAGATGGGCGCTTCATATCATGCAATCCCATGGCCGAACAGATTTCGGGTTATTCGAAAGAAGAATTGATCGGCAAATCCTTTATCCAAACGGGATTGCTGACGGATGATTTACTCAACAAGGCTTTGGCGATTTTCGACAGCATATTAAAAGGGGAAAAGCTCGATCCTTTTCCGCTGACCATAATAACGAGACGGGGCGATCGGGTTATTCTTGAAGCCAATGCCCGGCGGATAAATTACGGTGTCGAAGATCCCATCGTTCAACTGGTCTTGCGAGATATCACCGAGCGCGCCAAATTCGAAGAGCAATTGAGACATCTCAACGAGTCGCTCGAAGCCGCGCAGGAGATAGCCCGGGTCGGCTACTGGACATATGATTTCACGACGGGCCGGGCCGAGTGGTCCCGGATGATGTATAAGATTATGGGTGTTAATCCCGCGGACGGCGTTCCCGCTTATGAACACTGCAAGGACATGTTTCATCCCGATGACTGGAAAGTTCTGGACCAGGCGGTAGTCGATTGCACCAAAGGGACTGCTTTCGATCTCATCGTGCGAACGATCAAGGCGGATCAACCGGTGCAATACCTGCGCACCATGGGATTTCCTCGCTATGACGACCGGGATGAAATTGCGGAGATTTATGGCACAGTTCAGGACATCACGGAATTAAAGGCCGCGGAAAAGGCGATTTGTCGAAGTGAACAGATGTATAAATCTCTGTATGAATTATCGCCCAATGGCGTCTTTTTGCTGGATCGCGAATCCCGGATTATCTTTGTCAACAGGCGCATTCATGAATGGCTCGGATATGGCGACGAAGACCTGGTAGGAAAGCTGGCTTTAGAGTTGCCATTTATCAGAGCGCACAGTCGTGAAATAATGAGGGAGAATTTCAAAAATAGAATGAAGGGAGACCATATTCCAGCGTATGAAATAGAAGTCGAATCCCGGAATGGACAGATTTTCGTGGGCGAATTGACGGCGACTATTATCCACTCGGAAGAAACACAGTGCATGGTGGTTTTGCGCGATGTTACCGAGCAGCACCGGGTGCAGGAAGAACTTCGCAAAAGTGAGGAGAGGTACCGAAGTGTCGTAGATAACATGGCCGTCGGCATTTCTCTGGTGGACACGGACATGAGGATTCACGCGATCAACCCGCAGATGAAAAAATGGTTTTCCCACATCGATGTCTCCGGTAACCCGCGCTGTTATGAATCATATCTCAATTCCGCCAGAGTAAAGCCGTGTCCCGGCTGCCCCGTGCATAAGACGCTAGAAGATGGTCAGATTCATGAAGCCGTTACGGAAATGGGAGCCGATGGCGTGACGAGAAGTTTCCGCATTTTATCCGCCCCGATAAAAAGCGCCGATGGCAAAGTCGAAAGTATAATTGAGGTGATGGAAGACATTACCGATCGCCTTAAAATGGAGAGAGAGCTGCTGAAGTCCGAAAAGCTGGAATCAATCGGCATTCTGGCGGGGGGCATCGCCCACGATTTCAACAACATCCTGGTGGCCATACTGGGCAACATATCTCTGGCCAAGCTCCGCCTTGAGCCGGATTCGGAAATAACTTGTCTGTTGCAGAAAGCCGAAAACGCCTCGGAGCGCGCCCGTGACCTGACCCAGCAGTTGCTGACTTTTTCACGAGGCGGCGAGCCGATTAAAAAGGTTGTAAACGTGGCCAAACTGCTGAAAGATACCGTGTCATTTTCTCTGCACGGCGCGAATGTCGTCGGAGAATATGACATCGCCGACGATTTATTAAAAGCCGAGGTGGATATTGGCCAGTTCAGTCAGGTTATCAATAATCTGATTATAAATGCCATTCAAGCCATGCCCGGGGGCGGGACCATATTTATCCACGCCTCCAATGCCGATATATGCCAGGCCCATCTTCGACTCGATCCGGGAGATTATATCAAAATCTCGATCCGGGACCGGGGGCACGGCATACTCCCGGAGTACATGGGCAAAATATTCGACCCGTTTTTCACGACCAAATCCGATGGCAATGGACTCGGTTTGGCCAGCTGTTATTCCATAATTAAAAAACACGGCGGTCATATTGAAGTTGACTCGTTGCCGGGCCAGGGGACCACATTCACCATCTTTTTGCCGGCCACGCGGAGGGACGAAGAGGAATCAGACCCCGCACCGGACAAACTGGCCAGGGGACGAGGAAGGATTCTGGTTATTGACGATGACGAATGGGTGCGCCAGCTGGCCCAAGATATTTTGGAAAAGTCGGGCTATAATGTCCGGGCCATTGCCAATGGTGAAGAAGCGGTCCGTGTTTTCATGGATGCCCATGACAGGGGTGAAGCTTTTGATGCCGCCATAATCGATTTGACCATTCCGGGTGGTATCGGCGGCAAAGATATAATTCACAAACTCAAAGATATCGACCCGGGATTGAAGGCGGTCGTATCCAGCGGCTATTCCAACGATCCGGTCATGGCCAACTATGAGGCATATGGTTTTTCGGGACGGATCGCCAAGCCGTACCGCGCCAGCGAATTGAGTAATATAATAAGCCGGATAACAAATGCGGTCGGAAAACACTGACCGGTCGGGACCATAATTAGAATCGATTTTTGAATTTCTTGCTTTACTTGGTCTGTGATTTTCCTGAAATTGTATAAGTAATGGATGATTTCTTCGGGCCAAAACTATGACGGAACTGATGGAAGATAAAACCGTAAAAAGCATTCTCATCTTTTTCTTTTTTATTCTGATTATCTACCTGATTTCGGCACTGTCTTCACTTTTGATTCCTCTGGTTCTGGCCTTTCTATGCGCCAGTCTGTTTCAACCGTTCGCGCTCTATTTACGAAAGAAAAAATTTCCGGGATGGGTTATACTTCCCATTATTGCCATCGTTACCTTGTTCATCCTGTTTATCATTTTTCAAATAGCATGGCAGACGGGTCAGGAAATAAGCGCGCAGCAAAGTTACTTGTTAAGCCGCCTCGGCCTGAAACTGGATTCGGTGCTGGCCCAGATAGATTCGGTTACCCAGAGATATTTCGGGACCAGTTTTGATTTTGAATTTATTACGTCGCAGTTGAATCCCCAGACGATATCGTCTCTGGCCGGGCGGGTCGCTACAAAAATCGGCGATTTCACCACATCATTTTTTATTTTCGTGCTGTATTATATAGCCCTTCTGGCCAGTATGCCGCGTTACCGGGTATTTCTGGAGTATGTCAGCGGCAATAAAATCGACAGCCGCTTCGTTCATAATTATGAAAGCATTCAGCAATCGATTATCACTTATATGAAAGTGAAGACGGCCGTCAGTTTTATCACCGGTTTATTGACAGCGATCATTTGCCTTATCTTCGGTATTAAATTCGCCTTTTTCTGGGGGCTCCTGGCTTTCATCTTGAATTTTATCCCGACCATCGGATCAATCATTGCCGTTATACCGCCTTTTTTAATGGCTGTCATTCAATTCGATTCGGCCAGAATAATGATATTGGTTCTCTTATGCCTGGTGGCCATCCAGAATGTCATGGGTAACGTGGTGGAACCCATTATAATGGGTAATCGATTACGCCTCAACACCTTGACCGTCATTTTTGGACTCGTGTTCTGGGGTTATATTTGGGGCATATGGGGTATGTTTCTCGCAGTTCCGCTTCTGGTGTTGTTTAAAATAATCATGGAGCAGATTCCGGAATTGAGTATGATAAGCCGGCTAATGGGCACCTCGCGGTCTTCGCCAAAATAGGCTGATTCGGCCCAGTTTTAACTTATTATGCATCAGCTAAATCTTTACTATTCAATATCATATATTGGCCGGTCACCCGGTATTTATTGACAAAATCAGAACACTTTGTATATTTGGATTAGAAAACATGCCCTGCCACTACCGCCCGCTTTTGGAGGCCAATATGTCTTTTAAATTCACCGCGTTAATTACCGTCCTTGTTTTAATTATCGGTTTTACCTATCAGGCCCACGGGACAGTAGCTTCCCGAGAGCAGTCGCAGCAGGTCTGCAGCAATATGCTGAATTACGTCGTGCATGAGAAGGGCGGGTGGGCCGGTTCCAATTCGCCGACGATTGATAAAGTACGTGATATTATTGTCAACGACACGGTACTGGGCATCTGTTTTGATATTGTCCCATCGGGATATATTGTCGTTCCGGCGCTCATGGAGCAGTCGCCGATTAAAGCTTATTCCGATAATTCGTCTATTGACTTTGATGATTCCGAAGGTTTCGGGGCCATGATAAAAGACGTTTTGGCCTATCAGTCACGGCTGTACATTTCAATATATGGCAGTCTCGAAGCGGAGCAGGTTGATAAGGGCCGGCAGTTATTCGATTCTTCCGGCAAGATGCAATGGGAAGTATTTTTGCTCGACGATAAAGAATTCCTGAACCAATTGGCGGCAAAAGATTTCAAAAGCGCCGAGGATGTCGGGCCGCTTCTGACATCGAGCTGGCACCAGGGAGCGCCTTACAATAATATGTGTCCGTACGGTGACGGTGGACGGACGGTAGTCGGGTGCGTTTCGACGGCGGCGTCCCAGATAATGCGTTATCATCGGTGGCCGCCGGAAGGACAGGGGTCCCGCGGTTATTACTGGTCGGGCGATAATTCCTGCGGCGGTTCATCGCCAGGGGCGACATTATCGGCCGATTTCAGCGACCCCTATGACTGGGACAACATGCCTAATCACTGTCTCGGCGGATGCGACGATGCCGAAAAAACGGCCCTGGCCGAATTGTGTTACGAGGTCGGCATTGCCTTCGATATGGATTATGGCGTCTGCGGGTCAGGCAGTTATATGTCGAATGCCGTTAATATATATCCCAATTATTTCCGTTATATGAATACGGTCAAGGAATATGATCGTTATGAGTATTCGCTGTACAACTGGGCCACGATGATTCGTCAGGAAATCGAGTCCAGTCGACCCATACAGTATCAAATTCAAAGCCATTCGATTGTTTGCGACGGCTGGCGGGAAGTTCTGGGGCAGTACCAGGTACACATGAATTACGGTTGGGCCGATTCTCACAACGCCTGGTACACCGTGGACAACCTGTATTGCAACTGGGAAGGCTGTTCTTCGTATGTAGAATGGATGCTGACCGGAATCGAGCCCGATCGGGGGGTTATGTTCACGCATGATGTCGCCTGGGGACAGGTACCATTTGACGTTGCCTTCAGCGGCGTCACCACGCTCGAGCCCGATGAATGGATCTGGACGTTCGGTGACGGTGGTTCGGCATACGTGCAGTTCCCCGTGCACACCTACGGCGAACCCGGTCGCTATGACGTGGCCGCCCGGGTGGTAGTGGACACGGACACCTCCGTTTATAATCGAACCAATTGCATCATTGCCCTGGCCGACACCATGGTCGCCGGGAGTATATCGGGTGTACCCGGCGAGCTGGTCGAAGTGCCGGTTTACGTTTCCAATACAGTGCCGCTGGAAAAAATCAAGATACCGGTCGAATACGGGCAGGGAAGCATGAATGTCTCGTTGGAGTCATACAGCAAGGATGGTTGTCGCACCCAGTATTTTGACACGCTGGCGCTGATTCATTCGGACCTCTGGGGGAAACGGGCAACCTTTACTCTGTACAATATTTTACCGGCTACGCCCGACCTGCCGGCCGGGTATGGGCCGGTGCTCAAACTATATTTCCGTATTCCGTCGGGGGCGACTTCCAGTCAGTCGGCGCCGGTGGTTATCGATGGATATATGACACATTATCCCACGTTTTACTGGGAAATAATGAATTTTGCGCCGGTCATTGAAAGCGGGAATATTACGTTGCCGTACATTTGCGGCGACGTTACTTCCGACGGCAATATCAATCTTTTGGATGTGTTATTTTTAATCGAGTACATTTACGGCAATCCGCGCGGCCCGGCCCCGGAATCGCTCGAATCGGGCGACGTTACCGGTGACGGTATAGTCAACCTGCTGGATGTGCTATATATAATCGACTTCATTTACGGTGTTCCGCCCGGCCCGGCCCCGGCCTGCCCTTGAGGTTGCCGCCAAACGATCGAATCTGTACGGACGGCTGATATATAATTATATTCGTGGTCGAGAAATCGACCCCGGTCGCATGTGGGGTTGCGGCTATGCTTTTGCGAATATTAATTATAGGCGGACTGCTCGCTTCGGCACCCGGGAATTTTGTTTTCAGCTCTGGTGCGGTGTTCCATAGCCAGGTTCGTATAAATTTGGAAAACTCCTATCAGCGGGCGACGGTTTTTAAGTACAATTTCGATATCATCCGCGCCGACTCCGCCTTCATCGAAATAATCGCCGGCGAATATGAGCTTAATCTTCTCGACCGGCTGGGCTTTGATTACAGGGTTATCCACGAAAACCTCGAAGAGTTCTATCGTTCACGCCTGGCGTCAAAAACCATGGGCGGTTACAAGACACTTGCCGAAATAGAGAATAGCCTAACCAGCCTGGTCGTCAATTATCCCGATTTAGTCGCCCCGGCCCTGACTATCGGTCAGACAATCGAGGGGCGCGATATCCGGGCTTATAAAATTTCTGATAATCCACTGGCCGATGAAGGCGAACCGGAAATATTCTTCAACGCGGCTATTCATGCCCGCGAAGTGATCACGCCGGAGGTTTTGCTGTACTATATGGATTACCTGACCGAAAATTACGGGTCAGATTTCGCCGTTACTTATCTGGTGGATAATCGCGAAATTTGGTTTGTACCGGTGGCCAATCCCGACGGTTATTATCACAACGAAGTCATCTCGCCCTGGGGCGGCGGTTTGTGGCGCAAAAACCGTCGAGACAACGGCGATGGGTCATTCGGCGTCGATCTCAATCGCAATTTCGGGTATATGTGGGGTCATGATGACATCGGCTCATCGCCGGTGCCAGACAACGAAACCTATCGCGGAGCCGGCGCCTTTTCGGAGCCGGAGACGCAGGCCATTCGCGATTTTATTATTGCGCGCGATTTCAGCCTGATCGTCAATTATCATTCGTATGGCGACCTGGTACTTTTTCCCTGGTCGTATCAAATCGGGCTGTATTGCGATGACGACGCGACTTTCGATGCCATCGGCTCCATCATACATTCATGCAATGCTTATTATCCGTCACCGGGCTGGGCCCTCTATCCCACCAACGGCGGAAGCGATGACTGGTGCTATGGAGACACGGTCTCGAAAGGCCGCGTTCCATCCATAACGATCGAGGTCGGGAGTTATCTTGACGGTTTCTGGCCACCGGAAGAAAGAATATTGCCTCTGGTGACAGAAAATCTTCCGGTCAATCTATACTTGACTGATCTGGCCGATAATATCCGACGGGCATTGCCGCCGGTTGGACCGGATCTGATTCTGCCCGAAATTAATCATTCGGGTTCGTATGAGGTCGGTTGGCACTGTCATGATCCGGATAATCCGCCGGTGGCTTACGAATTAATCGAGTATGGCAATCCCGTTATAATTACTGATTCGCTTAACGATTACGAAAACTTCGACAATGTCGGTTTTACTTTGACCGGGGTGGGTTACATGGCGACGATGTGCGCCTATTCGGGTCCGGCCACGACCATAGAAAGGTATTTTCAGACCATTGCTTCGTACACCGTCAAACCCGGCGATTCTCTTAAATTCAGGACGCGCTATGTATTAAATCAGGATGTGGATTATGCCTATGTCGAAGTATCAGCCGATGGCACGAATTTCAGCCCGATTCCGGGAAACATCACGACCATGAATAATCCGCATGGTTATAACCGGGGGCACGGTATTACGGGAACCACGGCCGGTTTTTGGGTGGCGGGTTTGTTTGACCTGGCGGATTATGTCGGGCAGAATGTGTATTTTCGAATCAGTTATCGGGATTTTCATGTAACCGCGGCGGGAAGCGGTATCCGAATCGATAATCTCTGGCCGGTGCAGACGTATGAAACAAAATGTCTGATTTCTTCGACTCTATCCGATACATCTATTTTGATTTCCGGCAAATCCGACGGTATCTATTATTACCGGGTGAGGGCGATGGATGCCGACAGTCAATGGGGGGCCTTTTCTCCGATAGATTCCGTGGTCGTGCAGATACTGCAAAGTTATTTATGCGGTGATGCCAACGGTGATAGCTATGTCAATTTGATTGATATTCTTTGCCTGATTGATTTCGTGTATTCCGATCCACCCGGCTCGGCCCCCGACCCGTTTGATGCCGGTGATGTCGACGGCCCGTCCGGGCACGGGCAGATCAACCTGATAGATATTCTATATCTGGTTTCATATTTATATGACTTCCCTCCGGGGCCGTCGCCTGTCTGCCCGTGAGAACCTCAATTCATTTAAAATCTTGCGCATCGTTTTGGCGGAATGCTTATTTCCTTCAAAATGCAACAAAACGAGGGAAATATGACATCCAAAAGCAACATAAACGGAACGATAAAAAGACAGATGACTCGCTTTGATTATTCCAGTATGTTCAAGCCCAAACCCCAATTTATTAAAGACAACCGGTTGACGCTGGATATTTCATATATAGTCAACGAAAGACAGGGTCGACCCTTCATTAGCCGGGAAGAACTGGAATCTTTTTCCTCGACCGTAATTGAAAAGCATCGACTTCTTCAGGACGGGCAGGGCGACTGCAAAGACGGCGATACTCCGATGCTGGGCTGGATGAGTCTGCCGGATGAAATCACGAAGGAGCATCTCGATGAGATTGAGGCCACGGCCCGGAAGCTGGCCAATAAAATCGACGTCTTCGTGTCGCTGGGTATCGGCGGCTCTTATCTCGGTATCGAAGCGACTTTCCGGGCGCTGTGCCATACCTGGTTCAATCAATTGGGGCGAAGCAAGCGCGGCGGAGCACCGCAGATTTATTTTCTGGGGCAGAACACGGACCCGGATTATTTCCGCGATACGCTCGATATACTCGAGGGCAAACGGGTCGGTATCAATGTCATTTCCAAATCCGGAACGACCACCGAAACGGCGATTGCTTTTAGAATAATGCGCCGCCTGCTCGACAAAAAACACGGTGACAAGGCGGTCAATTACATTATTGCTACCACCGATAAAACTCGAGGCGCATTACGCCAATTGTCCGAAGAGATGGGGTATAGGACGTTTATCGTCCCGGACAATATCGGCGGACGTTTTTCGGTGTTAAGCGACGTTGGATTGTTCGGACTGGCCGTGGCGGGAATCAATATCTATGAATTCGCGGCCGGTTTTCGAAATATGAAAAAAATACTGGAAACCGATCAATTCTGGAAAAATCCGGCCATGGTTCACGCCGCGGTACGGCATTTGGCATGGACAAAAGGCAAAAAAGTGGAGGTGGTCGCCACCAATTCTTCGGCCATATATCAATTGACCCGCTGGATGGAACAGCTTTTTCCGGAAAGCGAGGGCCATCACGGTTATGGAATGTGGGTATCGCCGTCGATGTATTCCGAAAAGCTCCACGCCAACGGCCAGATGGTGCAGGATGGGGAGCGCCATATTCTGGAGACGTTTATCCGACTGGTCGAAAGCGATAATCGGGTGGCGATACCCAAGGAAAAAAAGGATCTTGACGGTTTAAATTATCTGCCGAATAACAAGCGGGACATGAATTTTGTCAACGACCTGGTGATCGACGGCCCGGCCTACGCCCATTTTGTGGGCGGGGTGCCCAGTATGACGCTTTATATTCCGCGCCGCAACGCCTTCAATATCGGGCAGTTCTATTATCTGATGGAATACTCGGTGGCGCTGTCGGGATATCTCGCCGGACATAATCCGTTTATTCAGCCGGGGGTTGAAGCATACAAAAAGGCCGTGTTCGCGCTGGCCGGAAAACCGGGGAGTGAAAAATTTGGCAAAGATATCCTCGACGGGATAAAAAATATAAAGAGGACGGTTATAGAATAGCGCCGTCAGACATGATTACGAAGCATCAATTCTTTAGGATGCGGGTTTAAATATATCTGGTCGCAGATATACTCGACGTTGAATTTCTCGATGTAGTGGCGGATAAGCGTTATCGGAACAATCAGGGGCATTATTTCCTTATGGTAATCCTCGATAACGTCGAGGATATATTTCTTTTCGGAAGCGTCGAGGTCTTTTTTAAGATAACCCATGATATGGTGCAGGACGTTGACATTTTTGCGCGCGGTCGTTTTTACTGATAAAGCTTCCATGAACATCCGACTGTATTTCTGACGGAACTCAAACGCCTTGTGTTTTTTTATTTCCGCCACCAGTTGTCCCAGCGCTCGGTAGTGTTCCGGGCTGTGGGCCATGAGAAGATATTTATGCCGGGCGTGGAAAGTGATAATGTCACCCCGCCTGTATGATGCTAAAAATAAATCCTGCAGGCGTTTATAGGCAAAGACGCGGATAATGAAATTTTCCCGCAGACGGGCATCCTGGAGACGGCCCTCTTCTTCAACCGGAAGCAGGGGGAAATGTACAAGCAGGGCCGAGGCATACATCCCGCGACCGTTTCGAGCGGGCATGCCTTTGTCGCCATAGACGCGCACCCGTTCCATGCCGCAACTGGGTGAATCCTTCTTGAGAATGTAACCGGACAGGCTGTGTCTTTCCAGGCGTTTGAGGCGTTCGGTGTTGAATATGCGCATGCGGTCGGTCCAGTCCTCGCCGGATTTGACCCCGACCATGCGAGGATTATCCGGGTTGCCAACCAGATGTACCGACTCGCGCGGGGTGGGCATACCGACCTCGATTTCGGGGCAAACGGGGACGAATTTAAAATATCCACCCAGAATGTCGGTGATATAATGGTCGCGCTTGTGTCCGGCATCGAAGCGGACTTTCTGCCCCAGCAGGCAGGCGCTGACGCCGATGGTGATATTTTGTGTCGATTTTTCAATTGACATTGGACAATGCCTTTTTTATGATTTTTCTGGATAAACCCCAAAAGATCCACTTATGTATCGGTAATATGGAATACCAGTATACCAGCCCGAACAAACCGATTGGATAATATTGCGCCGTCTGAATAAGACGTGATTCATTTGAGCTGACCTTTTCGGTGAAAAATTTAAGCCATGCCCGACCCCAGACCTTCATTTCGGCTCTTAACACCAATGATTCGTTTTTATGGAATTTTTCAATTCGCCAAAAATCAAGGCGCTGATTTTCGGCCATAATTTTAGCCGCTCCGGCAGTCCGTCGCATTCCGACGCCGCCAAGTAGGCTATCGATCAACCCTCGGAATTTCCATAGCCAGTTTGCGAAATACCATCCATTATCGCCGCCTATTGCCTCAATAACAGCGAATAACCGCTCTACCGGTACGGCTGCTTTAAGGATACGGGTATCAACCAATAAGTGAGAATCATCAATTCCGTCGCCGGTAATCATGGCCATATCTTCGTTGGAAACATCGCCCGAATTAATATCCGGGAAATTCAATGCAATTGTTACAGCCGAGGAAAATGATATGGGCTCAATGTCAAAAGTATTCAGAGCTTTATTGTTTTCGCATATGGTTTCGCTTTTCAATCCTTCAATCAGCGATTTGGCCAAAACGGCCGGGACAGGAGTTACGAAGTTGACCCAGTATGAAGATAAGCGAGGAGTTAATACCGGAATGCTTATCATCAGACGTTTGAGCCCCAGTATTTCGGCGACTTTTTTCATCATTTCGCCATATGTCATGATATCCGGTCCGCCAATATCATAAATCTCACCCGCTGATTCCGGGCATTCAATGGAGGCTGAGATGTATTTGACAACATCACTAATGGCAATCGGCTGGGTTTTTGTGGACACCCAGCGGGGACAAATCATGACCGGCAGTCGGTTAGTTAAATGGTGAATCATTTCAAATGACGTCCCGCCGTTTCCGACAATAACTGCCGCGCGAAATTCCGTTACGGGAATGTGACTCAAGCGAAGGATATCGCCGACCTCATGGCGGCTGGCCAGATGATCCGACTGCGTGGCCCCCTTTATACCAAGTCCGCCCAAATAGATTATTCTCCTGACTCCCGTTTTTTCCGCGGCGATAAGGGTGTTTTGAGCGGCTTTTCGGTCCAGAACCTCAAAAGATTCCCTTCCCCTTTTCATCGAATGTATTAAATAGATGATTGTTTGACATTCCCGGCAGGCATTGATTATTTGCTTTTCATTAAATACATCGCCCTCGATTAATTTGGCACCAAGTTGTCGAAGGTCGTCGGCTCTCCTCAAATTACGGACCAGACAAGAAACCTCCCGGCCATTTTGGATTAAATGCTTAACCAGCCTTCGACCGACAAAACCGGTGGCCCCCAATACTAGAATTTGCGATGAAATGTTTTCAATACCCACATTACGCTCCTCATGAGACTCAAGATATTAACGCAATATAATGTGTGGCAGCAAATTGTTTTTTTGAATCGTTTGAGGTATATTGGAATCCAATGGATGAAAAGGAACTTATACAGAAGGCACAGGCGGGCGACTTTAAATCATTCAGCCGCCTGATTGAGGCCCACAAAGACAAGGTTTTCCGGCTGGCTTTGAAGTTGTCCGGAAACAGGGAAGACGCCGAGGATATATTGCAGGAGACATTCTTGAAAGCGGTCGATAATATAGACAAGTTCCGCATGGAATCTTCATTCGGGACATGGCTATACACCATCGCGCTCAACACGTTCCGGGCCCGCGTCGGCGAAAAAAACAAAATGCCTCTAAAGCCGCTCGAAGAGTATCTTCCTGCGGGAGGGCACGGCGATTCCGGTCCGCAATTGTTCGACTGGGGTGATCCGCATGAAATTTTCGAGCAAAAACAGATTAATGAGATAATCGAAACCGCTCTGGCCGAAATGTCGCAGATTTACAGCGTTCCGTTTGTTTTGCGATATATGGAAGATATGCCGGTGGCGGATATCGCCAATATACTGAAAATCTCTGTCCCGGCGGCCAAGTCCCGAATTTTGCGGGCCCGCCTGGCACTGCGTGAAACATTGACCGAATCTTTTCGGGACAAAACCGCCCCGAAACGAAATATTTCCGGTGGTGCCGGATGAAAGCATGCAGCAAATACATTCAGGAAATCGCGGATTATATCGACGGCGAAATCGATGATGCACTGTGCGCGCAACTCGAGGAGCATCTCAAGACCTGCAATAATTGCCGAATCATGGTCGATACTCTAAAACAGACGGTTGTCCTTTGCCGTGAAGGCAAAAAAGAGAAGCTCCCGCCCGAAATCGAATCCAAACTCAACGCCGCTCTCAAAAAGCGCTGGGAAAAGAAATTCGGCAAAAAATAGCCGGACATCGTTATCGAATGCCCCTATTTTTATAAGCGCATCCCCCGCAATAGCTTATAAGTCAAATAAAAAATCAGAATAATTTGAATCGTTTTAGTCCATTTTCAATCTAAAGGTTATTAGTCACAAAAAAATGGAAAGGAACGGACTGATGAGAAAGTTTTTTACGGAATTTGCGATTAACCATCCCTGGTCGGTGATTATCGTGGTAATTCTCATAACGGCATTCTTTGCGGCTCAATTGCCCAATATCAAAATTGATACCGATCCGGAAAACATGCTGGAGGCCGATGAACCCGTGCGCCTTTTTGACCATCAGACCAAAGAAGATTTTTCCATATATGATTTCATCGCGGTGGGGGTTGTCAATGAAAAGGGAGCCTTCACCAAAGAACAGCTGACCAATATTTATAAGATAATAGAAGATGTATCCAAAATCGACGGGGTTATTGTCGATGATATCCTGGCTCCATCAACGGTGGATGACATTATCCAGATTGACGGTATCCTGACGGTCCGCAAACTCCTCGAGACCGAGCCCGAAAGCAATGAGCAGGCCGAATTTATTTTGAGCCGTATCAAGGATAACCCGATATTGAGAGGCAAGCTGGCGTCCGACGATGGTCAGGCCATCGCCATGTTTATTCCCATCGAATCAAAGAATATGTCGCACCGAATTGCCGGTGAAATTGAAGAAATAACCAAGAAGTATTCGACCGGCGAAGAGTATTTCATTGCGGGCCTGCCGGTGGCCGAGGACAGTTTTGGCGCGGAAATGTTCAAACAGATGGCTGTCAGCGCACCGCTGGCCGGGCTCATCATATTGCTGCTGATGCTGATGTTTTTCAGGAACCTGAAGGTGGTCATTGCCCCGATGATCGTGGCGATAGTTTCCGTCATCTGGGCGATGGGCCTTCTGATATTGACCGGCAACACCGTGCATATCATGAGTTCGATGATTCCGATATTTCTGATACCGATAGCGGTGCTCAATTCGATTCACATCATATCCGAATTTCACGACCGGTATCAGAAGCATAAACACAAAAAGTCCACGATACGCAACACTATCGGCGATCTGTTTATACCGCTTTTATTCACGTCGGTAACGACCATAGTCGGCTTCGGATCGCTGGCCCTGACACCGATTCCGCCGGTACGGGTCTTCGGTATATTCGTGGCCTTCGGAATTTTCGTGGCATGGCTATTGTCTATCACGTTCAACCCGGCTTTTGCCGTCCTCCTTTCGGACAAGACGTTACGTAATTTCGGTCGCATCGCGGAAGAGCGGGGACCGTTGTCGAAATTGATGCATGTCTTTCGGGACATCAATAAAAAGTACTACAAAGTTATTCTGGCCGGTTCGGGAGTGGTTGTTGTCGTTGCCGCCATCGGTTTGAGCCTGATTACCGTCAATGATAACCCGGTTAAATGGTTCAAGCAGAATCACCCGCTCCGTGTCGCCGATGCGGCGCTCAACAAGCATCTGGCCGGGACGTACATGAATTATCTCGTTTTCGAAAGCGACGATGTGGATGCTTTCAAAGACCCGGCAACGTTGAAATATATCGAAAACTTCCAAAGACATCTCGAAAAAAACCGTGTCGTCGGGGGAACGACGGGTCTGACCGATATTGTCAAGAAAGTTCGCTATGAACTATTCGACCGCGACCCGTCCAAATTCGCCCTTCCCGATGAACAGGACGAAGTCGCCCAGAATCTGTTTTTGTTCGAGATTTCCGGTGGCGATCCCGATGACCTCTACAAATTTGTCACCACCGATTACAATAAACTCAATGTCTGGGTGCAACTGCGCGAGGGCGATAATCAGTCGGTCATGTCGGTGGTTAATGAGGCCGAGGAATATTTCGCCCAGAATCCTCCGCCACAGCACCTGACCATGAACTGGGCGGGCCTGCCCTATGTCAATGTCGTCTGGCAGGAAAAAATGGTGGGCGGCATGCGTTCGGCCCTGTTGAGTTCCTTCGCGGTCGTATTCATCATGATGGTGTTTCTCTTCCGCTCGCCGCTTCTGGGTTTGATTTCCATGCTCCCGTTGAGCATCACGATCATAGCCATTTACGGCGCCATCGGGTTTATCGGCAAGCCGTATGATATGCCGGTGGCCATCCTGTCGTCGCTGACGCTGGGGCTGTCCATCGACTTTGCCATACATTTCATACAGAGATCGAAATATATCCACGCCCGGACCGGGGATTTCAGAAGGACCTATCCGGAAATGTTCGAAGGGCTGGCGCGTGCGATTTCGCGCAACGTGCTGGTGATTGCCATCGGATTCGTTCCGATGTTTTTCTCAACGCTGGTGCCCTATATCACGGTCGGTTCGTTTTTCTTCGCCATCATGGTCGTTTCGGGCGCGGTAACCATGCTGCTTTTGCCCTCGATATTCATCGTTATGCAGAAGAGAATCTGCCCGGATATGGCGGTTGATTCCATTCACGAAAAAAAAGAAGTAATGCAATAAAAGAAAGGTAAGGAGAAATGAGACGATTCCAGTTAATCACGGTGTTGGCGACGGTCATGATGTTTATTTCGGTGAACTTGACGGCCCAGGAACAGGCGGAAGATATCATGAAAAAATCGCACCTGGCGCTGTTTTATGCCGGTGACGATGGTATCGCCGAAGTGAACATGAATATTGTCAATTCCAAAGGCAACCAGCGCGTCCGCGAATTTACCATGCTTCGCCTCGATCAGGAGGAAGGCGGCAAGCAGATGTATTATACCTATTTCAAAAAGCCCAGCGATGTATCCCGCCTGACTTTCATGGTCCACAAGATGCCCGATGCTTCCGATAACCGCTGGCTGTATGTGCCCTCGGTGGATCTGGTCAAGCGCATATCGGCCGACGATAAAAATTCAAGTTTTGTCGGGTCGGACTTTACGTACGAAGATGTTTCCGGCCGTCACTGGAGCGAGGATAATCATAAATTGGCCCGGGAAGATAAAATGGGCGAAAGGACCGTGTATGTGATAGAGTCAGTCCCCAAATCGGCTTATAAAGGATTTTCTCGTAAGGTCTCGTATATCGACAAGGAAAGCTATTTGCCGCTGAAGGAAGAATACTATGACGGCAATGACGAACTGGAACGAGTTTTTACGGCGGAGAAAGTCGAGGATATTCAGGGCATCATGACGGCCACACTGCGTAAAATGGAGAACGTCAAAAAAGGCCAGTACACCACTGTGGAATTCACCAATATCACTTACAACGCCGGTGTGGGCGAGGATATATTTACCGAACGGTTCCTCAAAAACCCGCCACGTCAATTTATCAAGTAGGGGGAATTTCCGGTGAGACGACTTATTTTATTCATGCCGGTTTTGATTTTGACGGCGGCCGTGTTCTCATCGGCGGTGGCCAATGAAGTAAACCTGGGCGGATTTGTTCAGGGCCTTTACGGCGGGGGATTGGACAAAAACAATCCGACGCCGACGGAACTCACGGCCTCGGAGACACGTCTGCAATTGAAACTGGAGTCATACAGCGACGCCGCGGAGTTTTTCGGTCGCCTCGATTTCACCTACGATGATTACCATGAGCCATCGCTTGACATGGAACTGCGCGAGGGTTACGCCAAGTTCAGCCTCGGCCGTCACCTGGATTTTAAAATCGGCCGCCAGATAATCACCTGGGGTACAGGCGACCTGATTTTTATAAATGATGTGTTTGCCAAGGATTATCAGTCGTTTTTCAGCGGGCGCGATGACCAGTATCTCAAGGCCCCGCATAATGCCCTGCGTATGTCCTATTACAATCGGCTGGGGTCTTTCACTTTCGTGTATACGCCGCGTTTTACACCCAACCGGATCCCGACCGGAGAGCGCCTAAGTTATTTCAGTCCAATGGCCGGGACCATTGTCGGCGGGGAGCCCTACTTCGAGGGCATTATGCCCGAAGCCAAATTTAAAAACGGGGAGTTTGCCGGGCGTTTCGGCCGCTATTTCGGTACGACCGACGTCGCATTATACGCCTACCACGGGTTTTTCAAGAATCCGATGGGTATGAACGATAATGGGGCCTACTACCCGGAGTTGAATGTCTATGGGGCTTCGGTTCGTATGCCGATCATGGGCGGAATCGCCTGGTTGGAAGGGGGCTATTATGATTCGCGCGAGGACGCCTGCGGCGAAAAGCCGACCATCCCCAATTCATCGTTCAAGAGCCTGATTGGCTTCGAGCGACAACTTGGCTCCAATTTGACCGTCAATATGCAGTATCAAAACGACCTTATGCTCGATTATGATGCGTACGTCACTTTCCTGGGACCGCAAATGACGCCGATGGATGAAACTTACCATCTGATAACCGCCCGTATAACGCAACTGCTGAAAATGGAGACGATCACCCTGTCGGCGTTCGGTTTTTATTCGCCTAACGAAGAAGATTTTTATGGCCGTTTCTCGGTAAGTTATAAGTACAGCGATGCGGTGACCCTGGCGGCTGGGGCCAATGTATTCGACGGCAATTATGAATATACGTCTTTCGGGGGCTTTCAGAAGAACGATAACGTCTATATAAAAATCACTTATGGATATTAGGAGAGAATTATGACTCTTGAAAGCAGTATCAGACTTCTGGCCGGGATTCTGGTTCTTGCCTCACTGGCGCTGGGGTATTTTATTTCGCATTATTGGTTTTTATTAACGGCTTTTGTCGGATTTAATTTAATCCAATCGTCATTTACCCGGTTCTGTCCGGCGGAGATTGTAATCGGTAAATTGTTTTTCGCGAAAGCGACCAATAAACACTTTTCCGAATAAAAGCATTGTCGCAGAGCGACAAGGATCCATCATAGCGGTTAAAGAAGCGGGCTTTCCTGCCCGCTTCTTTTTTTGACAGCTATTGTTGTACCCAGCCCAGCTGTTCGGCGATAGCCAGGCGGTCGAAGAAGCCTTTTAAAGATTTGATCTTCCCATTATCCACTTCCATGATATCCACCGCCTCGACTTTCATGGTTTTCGACGTTGGCATCATGCCCGGAAGCGGCCCGGTGTTGGTGCCGGTGATAGTATATTCGGTGATGATTTTCCCTTGACCGGTATCATGCTGGGCGGTAACATCATACTTTATGTCGGGAAAGGCCAAAAACATGATTTTTGCGTATTCAATAATGGCCGATTTTTTCTGTATGGCGCCGGCCGATGGGTCATGGAACACGGCGTCGCTTATAAACATGCCGGAAATCGCTTTGGCATCATGATCATTCCAGGCCTGATAGTACGCCCGGGCCAAGTCTATTGCAATCATAAATATCCCCTTATATTATTTATTGCCGGAGTATAGGAAAAAGAGCGAATTATATCAAGGCTGATTGATGCCGAATTTCTTCATTTTTTTGTATAAGTGAGATCTTTCCAGACCCAATCGGCGGGCGGTTTCGGTCATGTTGCCGGAATTACGGGCGATAGCCCGTGCAATAAATTCACGTTCGAAGTTTTCCACCGCCTCTTTTAATTTCGAATCTGATGAAAGGGTATCACCCAGAAAAGGTTTGAGGTCGGAGGCGCCGGCAGATTCGGTTTCGCAATAAATATTCAATCGTTCCATTATATTTTTGAGTTCCCGGACGTTGCCGGGGAAGGGGTAATTTGCCAGAAGCGCCAGTGCGGATTTATCCAGCTTTATGACCCGGCCGCCGGTTTCATCGGCGAAGCGTCTTAAAAAATACTCCGATAAATGCTGAATATCCCCGGTTCTTTCCCGAAGCGGCGGGATATGAAATTGCACCACGTTGAGGCGATACAGCAGATCCTGTCGGAATTTTCCTTCGACTACCAAACGATCCGGGTCACGGTTGGAGGCGGCGATGATATTGCCGGAGATCTTTTGGGCCTTGTCGGATCCGACCGGAGTTACTTCGCCGGTTTCGATGACGCGCAACATTTTGGCCTGCGCTTCGAGCGGCATTTCCCCGATTTCATCAAGGAAAATCGAGCCGCCGTCGGCCTTTGCAAATCGTCCGATCCTGGCCTTTGATGCCCCGGTAAACGCTCCGGGAACATGTCCAAAAAGCTCGGATTCCACCAGTTCCGAAGGCAACGCGGCGCAATTGACCGGAACAAAGGCGCCGGTACAAAATCGACTCAAGCGGTGAATCAGATTGGCCACCAATTCCTTGCCGGTTCCGTTTTCACCCAGAATCAAAAACCGGGAGGCTTTGGGAGCGGATTTATGCACGTCGGAGATGAGTCTTTTAATCTGCGGAGAATCGCCGATAATTTCGCCATAGGCTTTGTCCATCAGCCGAATGTTTTCGTCGAGCAGTCGCCCCCTGGCGAGGGCATTGTCGATGGTAATCAGCACCCGGTCAAGCGACAGAGGTTTTTCTATGAAATCATACGCCCCGCCGCGAATAGCCCCGACCGCCATTTCGATATCGGCCTGGCCGGAAATCATGACGATCAGCTGTTGTGGATTAGAAGAGATAATCGTTTTTAAAAAATCGATACCATTGCCGTCGGGCAGGATAACGTCGAGAAATATAATATCGAAGCGTGCCCTGATAAATTCTTCGGCCCGGCCCAATGACTCGGCCGTCACCACGTCGTGGCCCCGCCTGTCCAGCGCGGTTTTAAGCGACGACCGAATATTTTCCTCGTCGTCTATGATTAGTATTCTGGCCATATATTACCGGGGAAGTACGATAAGCACTTCCGCGCCTCCTTCGGATCGATTGCGTAATTCGATTGTCCCGCCGTGATCATGCACGATACGGCGACAAACAACCAACCCCAGCCCGGAGCCGTCTTTTTTGGTGGAAACGTACGGTTCAAACGGGCTTTTCAGTATCCCGACTTCGAATCCCGGGCCGGTGTCACAAATCGTAAATGTTAAGGTATTCATGGTACTGTCACACGAGACTTCGACGCGGCTATCGGGACCCGATTCCAGCCCGTTTTTTATAAGGTTAATCAGCATTTGTTCGATTTGTTCCGGGTCACATTTTATATACTTTGGCAGCGTTTTCGTGATTATGGTCAGACGCCCGCCGTCGATCTGCGCTTTATACAATGCGGCGATTTCTTCCAGTATCGCCTTGACCGGAGTATCGACAATCTTCGGCGGGGCCATTTTGGCGAAGGCGGAAAACTGGTCCAGCAGTCGTTTCATGCGATTGATTTCATGTCTGATGGTTTTGACTGTTTGCTCCAGAGTGGACTCGAAGGTATCGGGATTGTCACGATAGGCCGCTTTGAGATCGTCGATACCGATTGAAATCGGCGTCAGAGGATTTTTAATTTCGTGGGCGACCTTGCGACCCATCGCTTCCCAGGCGGCGATTTTTTCGGCGGTGGTCAGACGCGCCTGGGTCGATTTGAGGTTGCTTTTCATGGCGTTGAATGAATCGGCCAGTTCGGAGAATTCACCCTCTTCGTACGCCATGACCGGTGTCGTCCAATCGCCCTCGGCCACTTGTCGGGAAGCCGCGATAAGATTATCGATTTCTTTTTTGGTTTTGCCGGTTATGTACATACCCATAATGATGGCCAGGATAATTGATATCAGGGCCGCCAGGGCGGTGATTTCCAAAAGAGATCGGAAAATCGGGCTGTCCGGCACGGCATCGAATATCGCCGTTATATAAAATCCAGTCGCATTTCCTCCGGATATTACCGTGATCAACTCTGAATCTTTCTCGTACAATTGGCAGACATCAAGGCGGCTCAAATCAAATCTCTGCGATGATGAATCATCGGCCATAACCAGGGCAATAGCGGCATTGGTGACTTCGGACAGCAAATTAAGATAAGAGCTGTCTATATATGTTCCGGAATATAGAAACAGGTCTTCATCGATAATATTCAGATATCCATATGCGGCGTGCGGTCCGTTGATATCGTATTCGACGCGCGCCGAATATCCCGAATGTCTCATATTAATCGTATCCAGTGCTATTCGTCCGCCGACCAGTCCGGGGCGATGGGCCGAGGCCAGGACTTTAAGATCATGGGATAATATTTCCATGAAATCTATTCCCGGCGGCGGAGAGCCCAAATCGACCGGCCTTCCCGGTCGGGATTTTAGTCTTATAGAGGCCTCCCTGATTTGCGGCATCTGTACCAGTTGATAATGGAGGGTGCGCATCCGCTCCTGATAGATAAGGTTGTACTGTCGGAACGATTGTAGGCTTTCATCGGCGTTGCGGCTGGCCGATTCGGCGATGCGTTCGTTCGTTATTAAGTGCAAGGATAGCAGGATTAAAAGCGGCGGTAACACGGCGGCGAGAATCAGGAAAACCCTTATTCGAGTGGTTGTAGTCATATCAGTATCTCGAAATGGCGGGTAATTTAAGCTTGATAAGTCGACGCAGATTCATTTGACCGTCTTCGTTAAACGCGGCCATTCCAATGCTTTCGCGATGGACAAAATACACCCGGGGGCGATACAACGGGAATACACCCAGATCCTGCCAGAGCAGTTCGGCGCCCCTGGCGGCGTATACCAGCTTGCGATCAGGATTTTGGGCCCCTTTTATCTCTTTTATGTAATTGTCGAGCAATGGCAGGTTTTTATTGATGCTTCTACCGGCAACGGTATCTCGGGAGAGAAAAGCGGCGATATATTCCAGACTCAACGACAGGCTGTCGGACATGACCGGGACAGGTGCGATATAGAGGTCGGAACCGCTCCGGCCCAGTTGCAGGCGCGTTTCGACCTTATCGCGCCACAGGATATCGGTAAAAAACATGGCTGTCGGCTGAAACTCCCTTTCCGTCGAAGCTATCCGCACGGCACCGTCGATCGGTTTGAGGACGTTCAACAATTGCTGACCCCGGATCGGATCATTGGGCAGCGGCCTTGGGCAATCGTCGGCGATTGCCATCGGGCAATTTTGCGCCGTGACACCGTCGCCACCAAACAGGTTGCCGATATTCCCGTCGTTTACTCGATAGTACAGCGAAGTCGTCATCAGACCACGCTGATTGTAAACCGTCGATACATTGGGCAACAAAGCGACAAAATAGGGGGCGGGAGCGGAAATAGTCAATATATCGGGTTCACAGGTACGCGGCGATTTGTACGAAAAATAGCCGTCGATGACACCGGACTCGAAATCAAGCTGCATCTCGGCGGGGGAGATGTACCGCTTGATATTAATGGCATTACCCGATTCGGTGAAAAAGACGCTTGTTTTTTGAGGTTCGGCATAAAGGCCAAATAAATCGGGGAAAACCGGGCTATACGGGGCCTGATTGAAATAGACAGCGCCCAGCGTTATGGCCGACACGCTGTCGCTATCGACAGTATTAATAGCCGCCATCATGCCATCGGGATGGCCAAACCCGAAATCATGGTCGACCGGGTAACTATAACTTACACCTAACGATGATACTTCAATCTTACCAGAGCAAATGGAATCATCCCCGTTAAGAATGACATACTCACAATTCGGATAAACCAGGGTTTCCCGTCCGGCCGCAAAATAAAATCGGTCGTCTTTAAACTGCAGAATCTTCGTTTCTATATTGGCGGCGGTCGCATACGTGGCAATCGCCGATACAAAAACGACTGTGAGAATATTAATTGATCTGCTGGTCTTTATATTTTTCGTTCTCATCACCTAAATCCGTTTGAATAATATCTATTAAATAATCTAATTGCCTGTGTCAAGAATGACACATAAAAATCCCAGTTCTTTCATCGGGTTATACAAATATATCGGTATGATGTGTCAATGTTGACACAAATTTATCTGATTTATTTTGGGCTGTGTTATATAAGGCCATATCGTTCAATCACATAGATAACCGGCACAATCTTTGAATATTAATCGTACAAAACCGGCCAAGAACCAAAAAACAAAGGAGGAGTTATGAAAAATTCAAAGAATCTCAAAGCCGTCGGCATCATCATGGCATTGGCCCTGATTTCACTTGCAGGCTGTAGCGACGATAAAGCCAAAACCAAAGGCAAGGCGATGGCCGAGGCAGTCGATACTATCGCCACCAGCGTGGCGCATGAGTTTATCGACGCCACTTTCGCCAAAGCCGAGCCGGTCGTCGAAAAGATCCGGCCGACTCGGGATGTTACCGATTTTGACGGCATCAATGATCTTCTGGTTTTCGATTCCGTGATGTATGCCGTTTATGACGGCGGCGTTGTCATTTTTGATTTTGCCGTGGGGGAACCGGTTTTCATCGAAACCGGCGAAGCCTTCAATGCCGTGGCCCGGTTCGATAATCAGGTTTATGTCGGCGGGACCAGGCTCTATACCGTAGCCGACAATTCGCTCATCCCTGTGGAAGCGAAGTTCGAAGGCGTCATCAATGAGTTGTACCCGTACGGATTCATACTGGCTATCGGAACCGATTGCGGTTTGTATTCCAAAAGTTACGTCGGTGACATGACCGTCACGACCGATTTTGCCGTGGTGCGCATGGCGGCCGATGACGACGGTCTGTGGGTGGCCACCGACGGGCAGGGGTTGTATCGCTGGAATGGGGAAGAATTCAATCGTCGTTACCTGTATCGTGACACGACTATTTTCGACAAAGTTCGCGCGCTTGATTTTAATCGTGGCTATCTCTATGTCGGAACCGATGACGGTTTTTTTATCTACAATGGCGGGAGCTGGCGGCAGTTGACGGCCGAGGATGGATTGCCGTCGGACTGGGTTATGGATATCGATGCCTCCGACTGGGTGATTCTGATCGGCACCAACAACGGTGTAACTTCGTATTTTAACGGTGAATTTCAGCCGGTCGGGAATATGGAAAGTATCCCGGCCACGGCCGTGGAAAGATTCGGTCGTCGGGTCCTGGCCGGCACCGGCGACCGGGGCATCCTGATTAAGTCGGGAACACAGGTCAAGACTCTGGTGGATCCTCAAAAAACAAAGGAGGCGCCTATCGCACATAATCCCGAAACCATTCAATTTGGTGGTGAATAAAAAAGGAACGAACAGACGGGCTGTCAGGAAAAACCCCCCGGATGACGGGGGGTTTTGTATTTCAGGATTGCACGATGTTATTCGTTTTCGGCCAGTTGTTCTTCGTATTGGCGAGCCATCGAAATCATATTCAAAAATTCCATGACTTCCGTAGTCGGGCGGGAGTTATAAACATCCCGGGCAAGGTCGGCTACGGCGGTCAGATTTGAGCCTTTGGCCCAATACGATTTACGCAAGATTTCGGCGAACTCGGCCACGGCCGTAGCCAGTTTAAACTGCGAACTGCACTGATTCATGTAGTTATTGAAATCGCTGCGGTCAACGGTAAATTCAATTTCATCGGCGCGGTTCATTTCGTTGGGTTTCTTGTAGCGAATATATACTCTGGCGACGTGCTCATGGCTGAAATTACGATGCAGTTTGATTTCATACAGAGCCGTGACGTTATGTCCGGCGCCGATTTCCCCGCCGTCCTCTTTGTCGTCGCGGAACTTCTCATCGGCCACGTCACGATTTTCGTAACCGATCAAGCGGTATGACCGCACGACATTGGGGTTGAAGTCGACCTGGATTTTGACGTCGCGCGCGATAACTTCAAGCATACCGGTCAGGTTGTCGACAAAGACACGCCGGGCTTCGGTTATGTCATTGACATATGCATAATGCCCGTTGCCCTTGTCGCCCAGTTTTTCCATGAGAATATCATTATAATTGGCCATACCGAATCCGATTGCGGACAGCGTAATCCCCTTGTCGGCGTATCTTTTGATGTCTCTCAAAAGGTCTTCGGCTCTGGTGATGCCGACGTTGGCGACACCGTCGGAGCAAAGGATGATGCGGTTAATTTTATTTCGGTCGAACATGCGGTCGGCCATATCATAACCAAGGCGCAGTCCTTCGGCGGCATTGGTGGAACCGCCCGGTGCGAGATTTTCAATGGCTCGCAGTATTTCTTCGCGGCGGTCGATCGAGGTCGGATGCAGAAGGACACTCCCGCGCGAGCCATAGATGACAATTCCGACCCGGTCACGGTTTTTCAGCTGATTGACCAGATACTGCAGGCCCCGCTTGACCAGACCGAGGCGGTTCTCGGTGGCCATCGAACCGGAGACATCGATGACAAAAACAAGGTTGGCCGGTTTGCGATTTCGGGGATTTATCTCATGGCCCTTGATACCGATTTGCAGCAGGCGGCTGTTTTGTCCGAAATGGGATGGCCCGCCTTCGACAAAAACGGAAAATGGCGATTCCTCGGGGGCGGTATAATCATAATCAAAATGATTAATGAATTCCTCGGCGCGGATGGCATCATCCGGCGGCAGTTCGCCGCGTTCAAGGTATGAGCGAGCCATAATGTATGAGGCATCGTCCACGTCGATGGCGAAAGTGGACAGGTGATCATCCTCGGTATCGACAAACGGATTGACCCCGTAGTTTTTGAAAAACATGGCGTCAAACGGTTCGCCGTTGACTATGCTGGTCCCGCCATGAGCGGGGGAGGGGTAACAATAGGAGTAATCGGCTTGCACTTTGGGCTGGATATTTTGTCGTTTTTGAACGACTATTTCGTTGGGGCCACGTCCGCCAAGCAAATCAATATCAGCAGCACCCTCGATGATATATGCCACCTCGCCGGCACGTCCGCCACGGATGATGATATCGCCCTTTGAATCAGTGGACACACCGGCCGTTTGCTGAAGCAACTCGTCCAGATTCTTCACCGGCGGGTTTTTGATCGCATTTTTGGATATGATGACCTCGCTGGAGACTTTATAAATGTCAATTTTGCTCCGGTCGGCGACGATTTTTATAACTTTATCGAGGCCAGCCGTCGCGGGTGTCATGGTGACGTTGATTTCGGTTGATATGTCGACGGATACGTTTACAGAACAGACCTCGACTGAGTTATACCCGATGGCCGAGACATTTAGAGTATATGCTCCGGACGGCACCAGAGCGATTGTGTATCGCCCGTCGGGGTCGGTCATGGCACCCATGGTGGTTCCGATGATTTGAACCGATGCCCCGGCGATAGGGTCTCCGGTATTGATGTCGGTGACATGCCCCTTGATTTTACCGGTGGTTCCGGCGAGGAGCATAAGAGGGATAGCGATAGCGGTAATGGCGGCGAGGATGACTGCGGTTTTGGCTATGGATCGCATAATCCACCTCCTTAACTGGTGATTTGGTTCGATTCACTTTGAGGGGATTACACTTTTGAGACGGATTTCTTCCCGGATGTGTCAAAAAAATAAAAAAACCCCCCATGATGGGGGGTTATCAGGGTTCCACCTTGTGGCTACAAGTTGGGTGGAGAAGGAGAACTGTATTTTTGCTGGCCCCGCAATTCTTTCATCTTTTTGTTGGCAACGAAGTAGTACATCAACAGACCAATCCCGGCGAAGATTAACATCAGGCTGAAAGTTATTTCACCGCGGTCGTAATCATAGGGCATCATCAGCCCGACCACTACAGCCAGCCCGATGCCGATTAAAACCAGGCCCCATTTCAATGACGACGGCGCATAATGCTCGGCCTGACCAAAAAACAAGAGGGTAATATTTTTATCGATTTCACCCTTTTCCAGAAGTTTGCGTTTAAGACGATAATCGAGGACGATTTTAACGATGAAAATGCATGCCACAAAGAAACTTAGCGGGCCCATAAAGTCGGGTTCAAACATTATTTTCTCCTTTCTTGTTCGCTTTTGCCAGGTTAGACTGCCGCAAATGGGAATTGTTGCAGGGTTTTAAAAGAATTATTCTGCAACAAATTGGTAAAAACTCGGTCAAATCTATATATGAGTGATGGTCCGCCTGAATCCGGGGCGCTGATCGACGAAATCCTGGGCGGCAATAAGGCGGCTTTCAGGAAACTGGTCGAACAAAACCAGCGTCTGGTCAGCCATATAATATTCCGGATGGTCGCCGACCGTCAGGACCGCGAGGATTTGTGTCAGGAGGTGTTTGTCAGGGTGTATCGAAATTTGCGGGAATTCCGGCGCGAGGCCAAGTTATCCACCTGGATTGCGCGGATCGCCTACAATATCGGTTTGAGCCATATGAAAAGGAAAAATATCCCGCTGGTCGAGGAAGCCATCCTTGATCATGTAGAATCCGATGGAGATATTCCGCGCATGTCATCGCCGCACGTCGATGTTGAACAAAAAATTATTTCCGGATTGGTACAAGATGAAATAGAACGACTGCCCGTATATTATAAAACGGCCCTGACTTTGTATCATCTGGATGGTATGTCCTATGATGAGATTGTCGATATTATGAAAGTCCCCGAAGGGACAGTTAAAAGCTATATATTCCGCGGACGAAAAATGCTGAAAGAAAGACTGCTGGCTCGTTATAGCCGGGAGGATTTATGGAATTAAGACATCTTGACGACCGGGCCATACAGGATTATCTCGATGGTACCGGAACGCACGAGGCGGAACAGCACCTTGATTTTTGTGCCGAATGCCGCGCCCGTGTCGAAGAATACAAACTGGTATATCAAGCTCTCGAAGATGATTCGGAATTCAGGTTGCCCTATAATTTTGCCGAAGCGGTGGTTTCGCGCGTAGGTGCCGAAACGGTCTCGCCCGAACCGCGACGCATATGGGAACCTGTTTTGTATATCATCGGTGCGGCCGCGGTGGTCTGGGGAGTTTTATATTATTTTGGGGCCTTTCCCAAGTCATTGCCGGATTTTTCATATGGAAACGGGTATATAAAAGCGCTTATGAGTTTCGATCTGGTCGATTATATGGCCAACCTTTTTAAGAGCGCCGATTTGAATCCCATGATTATTGTCATGACGGTAATTGTCCTGTGTTTCTATGCGGCGGTCGATTATTTGTACCGTCACCGGAAAACAAAACCGACCACACTCTGCGTGTAGGGTCGGTTTGGCATTTGTTGCATAATCGTTATCCCAGGGCCACGTCGAGAGTCATCATAACGGCAAATCCCAGTATCGCCCCCGTGGTGGCGGCGTGATTGTGTCCGCCGCGATGCGATTCCGGCACCAGTTCTTCAACGACCACGAAAATCATGGCTCCGGCGGCAAAAGCAAGAGCATAGGGGAGAATCGGGCGGGCGATGATGACCAGAGCGGCGCCTATTACACCGGCGATGGGTTCGACGATTCCGGAAAGCTGACCATACCAGAAGCTTTTTAGTCTAGTGACATTTTCACGCCGAAGCGGCATGGACACCGCCAGACCTTCGGGAAAATTTTGAATTCCTATCCCCAACGCCAGTGCCACCGCTCCGGCCAGCGTGGCCGATTCCACCCCGGCCGCGGCGGCTCCGAAAGCCACTCCGACCGCCAGACCTTCGGGGAAATTATGGAGGGTGATGGCCAGAACCAGAAGAGTCGTGCGTCGCCAGGTGGTTTTGATGCCTTCCGGTTCGCTCCCCTTAAGGCTGGGGTGCAAATGTGGCAGGAGCAGGTCGGTCAAACGAAGACATAAGGCCCCGCCCAGAAAGCCCGCCACTGCCGGAATCCAGGCTGGGATGGTTTTGCCTTCAGACATCTCGATAGCCGGTGCCAGAAGTGACCAGAAGCTGGCGGCGATCATAACGCCCGCCGCGAAACCCAGCATGCCATCCAGCGTTTTACGTTTCATCTCCTTTGCCAGAAATACTCCAGCCGCGCCCAGTGCGGTCATAAACCAGGTGACAAGCGTGGCCGTCAGTGCCTGCATAATGGGATTCATATTCGAAAACCAGTCAATCATATCGGTCGGTCCTTTTCCATTGACGCATCCGGTCGCCGCTTAATAGCTCGAGGCATCCAGCCTGACTTTTCCCCTGAATATGCGATAAATCGCCGTTGTATAGGCAATCACCAGCGGCATGCCGATCAGGGCGATAATCAACATGATCTTTAATGTCTTCTGCGACGACGCCGCATTATAAATATCCAGACTATGCTCGGGATGGGGTATGGAATGGATCAGGTACGGATACATACCAATCCCGAAAATGGTCAGAAGAAATATCATCGAAAAACACGAAGACAAAAAAGCCCGCCAGTCCCGGCCGTGATGCACTTCGCGGGGGATATTGGCTATCGCCAGCGCATTCAATAGGGGCAGCACGAATAATATGGGCGATTGCCTGAAAGCTTCCGTCATCATCGGTATGAATAATATCGTGGCGACGGAGGTAAGCACATAAAACGTGATGAATATCAAGATCAGCCTGTTAATCCAGGAACGGACCAAATCGTGAAGGTCACCTTCGGTTTTAAGAAGTATATAAATAGCACCGTGCATGGCAAACAGGGCGACGGTGGTGAGGCCAACCAGAATGGCATAGGGATTGAGCAGTCCCCAGAAGGTTCCCGCGAATTCACCGGAACTGTCCAGAGGGATGCCCCGGGCGATATTGCCCAGCGCCACGCCGATCAAAAGGGCCGATAAGACGCTACTTATGCTGAAACTCGTGTCCCAGGTTTTTCTCCAGCCCGCCTCGGGCTTTTTGCTGCGGAATTCTATGGCCACGGCGCGGAAAATAAGTGCGAACAAAAGAAGCATCAGGGCGATGTAGAATCCTGAAAAGGCGGTGGCATAGACGATCGGGAAGGCCGCAAACAGGGCCCCGCCACCCGTGACCAGCCAGACCTCGTTGCCGTCCCAGACGGGCCCGATGGCGTTTATCATCAGGCGGCGGTGGGTATCACCCTTCGTGAACAGGTGCAACGCGCCGACGCCGAGGTCGAAGCCGTCGAGAATGGCGTATCCCGAAAAAAGCACGCCGACCAGAATGAACCAGATGCTGTTCAGATCAAGCCATTCCATGAGTCGCCACCTCCGTTTTAAGGTCATCATCCGACGGGCCATGCTGTATTTTCATGTTCAACAGGAAGATAAACAGGGCCAATAGAAGAATATATATTGCTGAAAACATGATAAGTGACGATATAATCTGCCCGCTGGTGACGATGGGTGAGAAGGCTTTGCTGGTGCGAAGCAGACCATAGACAATCCATGGCTGACGGCCCACTTCGGCCGAAGCCCAGCCGAGTTGATTGGCCAATTGCGGCCCCAGCACGGAAAAGACGAATATCCACAGAAGCCAGCGCATTTTGAACAGGGTCTTACGCCACCAGAGCAAAAGTCCCACCCAGCTTAAAAGTATCAGGGCAAAGCCAATTCCCACCATGATATGATATGATTGAAAGACCACATTGACCGGCGGTCGGTCCTCGGGACTGAAATTTGCCAGGCCCGTTACCGGCATTTCCGCTGAACCGTAAACGAGATAGCTAAGCAGGCCGGGAATTTTGAGACCGTAAGTCTGTTGATTGTCATCATCCACCCAGCCGAATAAATACAGCGGCGCCGGTTCGGATGCCGGCCAATGGCCTTCAAAGGCGGCCAGTTTAGCGGGCTGGGTATGAGCCAGTGTTTTGGCGCTTTCATGGCCGGTGTATAGCTGCAGTATCGAAGCCACCGCCGCGAAAACGATTCCGATCTTGAAAGAGCGTTTGGCGAAATCAAGGTGTTTATTTTTCAGGATGTACCAGGCGCTGACGCTCAAGACGAAAGCCGCCGCGCTCAACCAGGCCGAAACATAGACGTGGGATATGCGGTCGAGAAACGACGGGTTGAAAACCACGGCCCAGAAATCGACAATTTCGGCGCGGGCGCCGGCGGCGTGTTCGACGATGTGGAAACCGCTGGGAGTCTGTTGCCATGAATTGGCTACGACAATCCATATGGCGGAAAAGTGCGCCCCGAAACAGACCATGATGGTCGCAAAGAAATGCCAGCCGCGACTGACTTTGTTCCAGCCGAACAGCAATACCGCCAGAAAACCGGATTCGAGAAAGAAGGCGAAGACGCCCTCGGCGGCCAGGGCGCTTCCGAATACGTCGCCGACATAGCGCGAATAGACCGACCAGTTGGTGCCGAACTGGAATTCCATGACGATTCCGGTGGCCACGCCCATGGCGAAAATCAGGCCGAATATCTTAACCCAGAACCGGGTCATCTGGTGATACAGGGCGTTATTGGTCTTAAGGTACAATCCTTCCATCAGGACCAGAATCAATCCCAGGCCGATGCTTAGCGGCGGGAAAATGTAATGAAACCCGACGGTCAGGGCGAACTGGATCCGCGAAAGCATTAAGGTATCCATCCGGTCAAACCCCTGCGTTAAATTGAGAAATTTAATTAATAAAAATAGCCGGATGGTTTCTTTCAACCAACAAGTTTTTTAAAGAATCTTATACTCTACTTTAATGTGTTAGATTTGGGACTAAAAAGTGCTCCATTGCATAAGCAGAAACATCAGACCCACGACCAGCACGATACCGATAGCCGATACGATTGCCCCGTATTTGACCATTTCGCGCGTTTCAATTTCCTGTGTGGCGAAAGCAATGGCGTTGGGCGGTGTGCTTATCGGCAGGCACATGGCCAGGGAGCAGGCAAAGGCGACACCCATCGCGCCGACGCTGGGATTGATCGCCGCCAGAGCGGTGACAATGGGAATTATCAAGTTGGCGGCCGACGTGTTACTCATGAAATTCGATATCAATATGGAAAATATGATTATGATAACCAGCAGGGCGATCGAGCCCAGATGCAGGAATTGCAGTTGTTGAACGAGGACGTCGGACAGACCGGAGACTTTCATAGCCACGCCAAGAGTCAATCCGCCTGCGACCAGCATCAAAACATCCCAGTCGAGCCTTTTCAAGTCATGCCGGTCGAGAATCCCGAAAACTGTGAAAACCATAACCGGCAGCAACGCCGAAACCGCCGCCGGAAGGCCATGCAAAGGTTCGGTCATCCACAAGGCAACCGTAATGCCAAAAGTGATTACAACCACCAGCAGGTCCCAGGTCACTTCCAGTTGTTCCGGGAACATCATTTCGAAACGATCGGTCCGGAGTTTGAATGATTTGATAAGAATCACCCACAATGCAATCAGCATCAGGCCGGCAAAGGGGACGCCGATCAGCATCCATTTGAAAAAGGAGATGGGGTGTCCCAGTCCGGCCATGACTGAAGCCGCGACGGCGTTGGGCGGAGTCCCGATAATGGTCCCGATGCCGCCGATGTTGGAGGCAAAGGGGATTGCCAGAACCATGGCCTTTTTGAAAGCGTTGCGTCCTTCGAAATGTTTGAACAGCGGCGTCATGATCGCAATCATCATAGCCGTCGTGGCCGTGTTCGACATGAACATGGAAAATACGCCGGTGGTTACAATAATACCCAGAAGCACCATGCGGGGATGGGTTCCGAATGGTTTGATAAAAGCGCGGGCCATACGGACATCCAGACCGTGCTTGGTGGCGCCCATGGCAAGGACAAATCCACCGAAGAACAATACCAGTACCGGTGACGCCACCGGGTTAATGAATACTTCATACCCCGACGAGTCAAAACCCAGAGGCCCGCTTGGCTGACCCAGCAGAAACACACTTAAGACGATAACCATTATGGCCGTTGCAAACGGGGGAATGGTTTCGGTGACCCACAGGGCCGCGGCGCCGATAAATATCATCAGGCAAATCCGGCTGCCCTCTTCCAAACCGGGCAATGGGAGATAGTACGCTCCGAAAGTCAAGCCCAGTATGACAATTAAACGGAATACCAGTTTAAGATTCAAGGTAATGGAAATATTACCCTTTTGGTCTATATTTATGGGGTGAGACATTATTTTACCCTGTAAAAAACTTCCTTCATTTTGGGCATACCGTATCAAATATCAAGTATAAAGTCAAGTGACAAATTCGATTTGGGTGATTCTGCCACGTTGAAATTCATAGAACCTTTAGCCGGGGCGGATGTTATTGATGGCGAAGGAGTTATTCGATGATTAAAACGGTTAAACGACCTCAAGTGATCATAGTCGGAGGTGGCTTCGCCGGGCTTCACGCGGCCCAATCGTTGAAAAGAACCCCGGTCGATATTACCCTTATTGACCGTCGCAATTTCCACCTGTTTCAGCCTCTTTTATATCAGGTGGCTACGGCGGCGCTGTCTCCGGCCGATATCGCCTCGCCTCTGCGCCGGATACTTCGGCGTCAGAAAAACGTGCGCGTTATGATGGCCGAGGTAGTTGATTTTAATCCCGAACAAAAGAGAGTTATCCTTGATGATGGCGAAGTCGGTTATGACTTTCTTATTGTCGCGGCCGGAGCCGGTCAACATTATTTTGGGCATGATAATTGGGCCGAGTATGCCCCGGGACTGAAATCCATTGAAGATGCGCTTGAAATACGAAAACGCATTCTTCTGGCCTTTGAGATGGCGGAACGGGAAACGGATAGCCAAGCCAGGGACGGTTGGCTGAATTTCATAATTATCGGTGGCGGTCCAACCGGAGTTGAACTGGCCGGGACTCTGGGCGAAATCGCGCATGATGCTTTCCGCCATGATTTCAAATCCTATGATACATCACAGGCCCGTATTTTTCTGGTCGAAGCCGGAGACAAAATTCTGCCGGCTTTTCCGCGCCGGCTGGCCGAAAGAGCCGTCCGCGCCCTGCAAAAACTGGGCGTGACGGTCATGACCAATACTCGCGTGACTGAAATCGGTGACGGTTATATAAAGCTCGGCAGTGGCGATATGGAAAAGAGACTTCACAGCCGAACCATTCTCTGGGCGGCAGGGGTGAAGGCTTCGCCACTGGGCCAAATCCTGGCCAAGCGGACCGGGGCCGAAGTCGACGGGGCGGGAAAAATCAAGGTGGGCGCAGATCTATCGGCAGCCAGATTTCCGGAAATATTCGTGGCTGGGGATTTGGCCTATGTTGAAGATAACCGTGGCAATCCGTTGCCGGGGGTGGCGCCGGTGGCCGTGCAGGCCGGAAGATACGTTGCCGCCGCCATTTTCGCCCGTCTTAATGGCCGGCAAGTAAAACCGTTCCACTATCGCGACCTTGGTCTCGTGGCCACCATCGGGCGTTCGGAAGCCGTCGCCAAAATTGGCCGCTTTCATATTGGCGGTTTTGTGGGCTGGCTTATCTGGGTTTTTATTCACCTTATGAAATTGGTGGAATTCGAAAACCGCCTGTTGGTTTTTATCCAATGGGCCTGGAATTATGTCACATTTAACCGAACCGCCCGACTGATCACCGGAATAAATGAATCCTCGCCGCCTCGTTCAAACCGGAACGAATCGGATACAAGTCCCTGAAACTATGACACTCATTAGTCCTGGATTACTTGTTTTTATAATTCAGGCAATATCATAATCGGCGATTGACATAAAAAATCCTCCGCTTATATTCCCCGGTCAAAAAACCGTATTGCGTGGAGGATGCCGTGAGATTAAGTATATATTTTATTTTGCTGTTTTCTTTACTGGTCGTTTCAGTGGCGGCCGAAGGCTGGCCGGATAAAGTCAAGCTGTCCGGCGACATGCGTTACCGCCATGAAACCATAGACGCCGAAGAATATGACTCGGCCACCGAGGAAATCACAGCCTATTCGCAGAACCGTCACCGTATCCGCGCTCGGCTAAAAGTCCTGGGCACGGTTACCGAAGACTTTTCCGCCGTAATACGATTCGGCCTCGGCGGGGAAGACCCTACCGCCGTCAATCAAACCCTAACAGGGAGTTTTTCGCGAAAAGACATTTACCTCGATCTGGCTTATTTCGATTATAAATCGTCAAGAGTCCCCGGTTTGGAAATCTGGGGCGGAAAAATGCTTGACCCGTTTTTTCGGGCGGGCGATGCCAGATTGATCTGGGATAAAAATACCATGCCCGAGGGATTGGCCGCTTCATACGCCATCGACTATGACAAACTGGAGTTCAAAATCAATCTCGCCGGGTTCTGGATTGAAGAGCGCAAAAAGGGCCCGGATTCATACACCGCCTGGATGCAGGGTGTTTTCGACTACCCGTTCGGTGGTGATAAGGGCAGGCTGCATTGGGGGGCATCGTATTTCAGTTTCATCAATGCCCAGGGGTTTAAGCCGTTTTTTGACAGTACCAAAGGATACGGCAATACGCTCGACGCTGATGGTCGTTACCTGTGGGATTATGATATTGCCGAGTTTTTTGTGGAACTCGATTATAATATGAGCGCCATTCCTTTTGTGCTTGCCTTTGATTATGCCCGCAACGCCGCCGCCGACAGTAACAATACCGGTTATGAAATATGTTTTCACGCCGGGAAATTGAGTGGGCCGGGAACCTGGAAGCTAAGTTACTTTTATCGTTATCTGGAAAGCGACGTGGTTATCGGACGATTTGCCGACGGGCTTTTTGGCGGGGGAGGTACTGATCAAAAGGGATTCGAAGGCCGTCTCTCGTATATGATGGGTCCCAACACGGAAGTGGGCGCGGTGTATTATCACAGCGCTGTCGGCCTTGACCGAAAACTTGATTATGACCGCCTCATGCTCGATTTGCGGCTTTACTTTAAATAAAGGTCCTTTTAATTGCCTAAGGATTGCTCGGAATCAGTCGATTTGCATTATACAGCTTGACCGACTGATTTCAACAAAATCAGGGGATGGACATCGTTTCAACCGATGGGGGCGTGGCTTCCGGAGGGCAAGTCCAAAAACCTGTTGCCAAGGCTCCGTTAAACCCGTAAATTCCTGATGCCAAGTGGCCTGTTTTAGATATTATGCCCCCGTAGCTCATCCGGATAGAGCATCTGCCTTCTAAGCAGAGGGTAGCAGGTTCGAGTCCTGCCGGGGGTGTAAAATATGTTTCATATTTATAAGCCTTTTCACGCCTATATATCAGCCCAATCGTTTTCATTAAACGCCATCGCGACATTTTCCGTTATAATCAAAACCGCTCTATCTGGCAACCCGGCGGGAATTCCTGCAAAAAGCAAAAATAATATGCACAAGGTGATGCACTTGCATATGGCATTCATAATACATTCCTCCGTTTTCAATGCTGTCCGACAAAATGTAAAAGGATAATTGATGTTACTTTAAATAAAATACAATATATGCGGTTTGGTTGTCAAGGGCCGTTGTTGTAATTGGTTGATATTGGCGATTTCTTCTCCTCCGAAATGAGAGCCATAATAGTCCATATTTATTCTGATTTTCGACGTATAAATGAATATATTTATCAAATCGCGATGGGAAATAAAACGCCGTGTTAAAACGTGATTTACTTTTTCGCGGATTTTATGTACATTCGGCGGTGATGGAAAATAATATTATGATTGCCTAATACCGAACATAACCAAAATAATGATTATGGAGGATTTCATGAAACTACGGGGAAAAAGCCTATTGGTGACGGCGATGGTCGTACTGATGGCGACAATCGCTTCTGCGCAGGAAAGCACGATGCCGGTCGGTGAAGGCATGCCGAATTTCGGTCCACCGGAAGAAATGAAGCAAATGGCCGTCATGGTCGGCGACTGGCACTATGCCGGTCAGATGAAAATGTCTCCGGAAGCCGACTGGACCAACCACGAAGCCGAGGTTTCGTATTCACTGGTGTGCGGTGGCGCCGTTCTCCAGATGACCTTCACCGGCATGATGATGGGCATGGAGATGCAGGGATTGAGCCTGGTTACCTTCGACCGCGAAACCAAAATGTGGCAGCAAATTTGGGTGGATAATTTTACCGCCCGAATGTCGATGTACACGGGAACATTCAGAGACGGCAAATGGAGCATGAGCGGCGAAGACCTTATGGACGGACAGAAAATGTTCACCCGCACCACGACTTATGATATAACCGACAGAGAATTAAAATGGATGATGGAAAACTCCATGGATGGTGAAAGCTGGTTTATTTCCATGCGAGGCGTGTACATCAAAAAATAACACGATTGATTTTAATTATCAGGCGGAATCAAGTTTCGATTCCGCTTTTTTTATTGGTTGCCCGTTGTGCCATTTGCGCATTATTTTAGGGAAAATGAAAAATAGAATGATTTTGATTGTCATAGCCGGGCTGGCCTTGCTTTACTGGGCCGTCCTGGTATTCCGATTGCCAATTTTTAATGTCGTGCCGGATTATTTCTGGCATTTCATGCAATATGATGACCAACCGCCGGGAAGTTTCTGGCTGCTGGGGCAGCTATTATTGGTCGCGGTCTGCGGATTGTGGCTGGTGCTCAAATATCATGGTCGAAAAGGCATTGTCATTGCCGTTCTGATTTTGCTGGGGTATTTATTGCATCTCGGGATCGGTTTTCTCGATGGTCGCGGTATCGATGGATTCCGGGTGCGGCTTTTGACTTTCGGTCATTCCGAATTTGTCAAACTCGCCTGCGCGGGGCCAAGTATATCGGCTATAACCAATGACTACGAAACAATCCTCGCAAATAACCCTGACCTACGGTATACCGCAACCAAGCCGCCCGGGCAATTGCTGTTCTATGTGCTGTCGCAGACAATCACGGAGGCCATTTCGCCGTCGGAAACCTATCATGATCGGATGCTTAAGCTGTCATTGTTCATCAGTCTGGTCTGGCCGCTTTTTGCTTTTTTGGTCATCTGGCCGATGTATTCGATTGCGAAGAGGTTGTATGATCATGAGACGGCGGTTATGGCGGGTGTATTGTACTTATTTATTCCTTCGGTAATGCTGGTTATATTGCATCTCGACCAGGTGCTGTTTCCGTTGCTGTTTATGCTGACGATCGGGACGGCACTCCGGGCGGGCCGTGAGGCGAGCTATGTCATGGCCGTCGCCAGCGGGACACTGGTTTATTTGTCGCTGTATATGTCGTTTTCGCTGGCCGTTGTCTGGCCGGTATCGATAGCCATGATCATACTGCACGGTCAGGGGCGATTCAGGTGGAAGGGTGCGGCGCTTTCGGTTCTGGGGACGCTTTTGATGTATGGTTTATTTCATGCGTTGTTCCATTATGACGCTCTGACCAGGTACGCTAACGCCATGATGTACCATCGGGCCTGGAAGTTATGGCAGCCGGGGTTGTCCGAAACGATGAAGTTCGGTTTATTGAACCTGATTGAATTTGCCTGCTGGCTGGGATTACCGCCGGCGGTCTGGTTTTTGGCGTCGGTCGGCGGCGCCATGGAAAAAGGGGACAGGCAAAAATCAGGCAATGCCGCGTGGTTTCCCGTTATTATAGCTCTGGCTGTGGGGGGTATGGCCTTTCTGGGGCAAACCAAAGGCGAGGTGGCCCGGCTGTGGATATTCATCATCCCTCTGATTTGCTTAGCGGTTGCTTTTGAAATAAGGAGGCGCTTCCCGTACCAATACAATGGAGCCGTTTTATACACCATCGGACTGCAGTATATCACCGTCATACTCATGAAGTACATTCAGGATTTCTGGTAGATGAATCAGGCGGGGTGACAACGGCGGTCATCACACAATGGGGATTAATCGGTCGTCAGGTAAAACAGCATATTTGCCCGGCCGGGAACGATCGAAGCCCAGGCGGATATTTCAAAACCGAATCCGACGGCCGAGGCCTTCTGTATGTTATTGCGGAAACGGGTGCACAGAAACCAGGCGAAATGGGACAGGGTCGGATTGTGGCCGACCAGCATGGCGGTGTGGATGCTTTCGTCGAGACTATCCAGCAAATGCAGTAAATCACGAGGGGAGTTTTCCTGATAAATGGATTTATCCTGCCTGATATTTGTTACCGGGAATCCAATTATCTCGGCCACAAGGTTGGCCGTCTCCAGCGCCCGGGGCGCCGGACTGGATATTATAATACCCGGAGACAGATTAACTCGTGCCAGTTTATTGGCCAAGATTATGGATTCTTTCCGACCAATATCGGTAAGCAGGCGTCCGAAATCATCACCGCATTCCCCGGTCATTTCGGCGCTGGCATGACGGATAAGAATCAGTTTTTTCAAATTAAGGCCTCAACAGTCTTCTCCCCCGCTGAATATGTAAGAAATCTTCAGGGATAAAGCAAATATTTTCGACGGCCGAGCTCCATCACCTTCAATATGTTTCGAAGATTCTTAATTTGCGGAAGAATTTGTCTTTGCCATCCGAATCACCATAAACTAATATGGCTTTTCCTGAAATTTTGAAAACAGATTGAGGTTCCATGAAGTTATTTTTACTTGTCTATATTTTTGTTGCTGGTATCTGCTGGTTTGCTTTAGCCGGTGTTTTTGCCCAACCACGGTACCCATGGTATCTTGATTTTTAAGTAAGTACACGGAGTGCGATAATGCAAATGAAAAGGCCGGGGCGCCTGCCCCGGCCCTGTGCTTTATTCGGCCTTAACGGCCTGGATCTGAATATTGACTTTAACGTCGTTACCCACGGTCAGACCGCCGGTATCGAGGACTTTATTCCAGCTGACCCCATAATCCTGACGGTTGACAGTCAAACTGCCTTCCGCTCCGAAGCGGGCTTTGCCCCACGGGTCGGTTATCGGACCGTTGAAAACGAAGGGAAACGCCACTTGCTTGGTGACACCACGCATGGTCAAATCACCGTGCATGATGAAGCCGTCGTCGGCTTTCTCGATTTTGGAGCTGGTGAATGTTATTTCCGGAAAGTTTTCGACGTCGAAGAAATCCGCGCTTTTGAGATGATTGTCGCGGTTTTCATTATTGGTATTGATGCTTGCCACTTGAATGGTTACCTTGACCGATGACTTGGTGAAATCGGCGGTATCATGCATGATGTCAGTGTCAAACTGCCCGAAAAATCCTTTAACGTTGGTGATAACCATGTGCCGCACGGAAAAATCGATCATGGAATGAGCGGGGTCGAGCACGAATTTTTCCGCGGCAAAAGAAAAACCGGGCGCAAAAAGCAGAACCGCGGCGATGCCAATAAAAATTCTTGTTTTCATAACAGCCTCCAACAGCATTGATATTGTTTTTTATTTTCGCGTTTGTTGTCTGTTAAAACCAAAATGAATTCAAATGGTTCCGGCGAAATCGGGCCAAGGGTCAAATGGACTCCGCAGACCAGAGCGTAAGCAATTAAGATATAATGGCTTATTGGGTTTTGCTTAAAAGCGCCGGATTGTCGTCGATGCCGCTTTGGAAAATATCAAACGTGTACTGGCGGTCCACTTTATATGGGTAATCATGGTCAATGCGCTCGTAGATGACGAAATCATCGAATGCTTTTACAGGCCTGAATGTCGCCGGGACAAAGTCTTTGTTGCGGGAGATGATATGACTGATATAAGCCGGGTCGCTCGGCGGGTTATTGGGAAAATAGATCGGGATATTTTTATTTAAATAGTAATAGCCGCCGCTACGAAACCACCAGTCGGAGTTGTCATAAATACCAACTATATTTTGGCGTCCGGATAAATGCAAATAAGCCTGCAAATGAGGATTATTATAAAAGATAGGCTTTTCATAAACCGCGATTGTCTTTCCCGAATACACGGCTTTTTGGGCCGGCAGGAGAACCATTGCTCCCGCCGAACTGATTTCTAAAGCGAGCATTATCATTACCGTATTGAGGGCCTGCCCAAGGCCGAAGTTTTGTAAATACTTCTGAAGTCCGGCAATCAAGATCCCACCCATGGTCAGGGTCACGGGTATTATCAGGAAAACATGACGGTAATCTATCTGGTGGGCTTTGGCCGGGAGCAAAATGTGAGCAAGAATAATGATCAGACAGATAAACGCCAGTTTCCCGGATTGCCGCCAGTTGGCCAGACCGGCCAGCCAGATGACCCAGAAGAGAAATAGCGATGAATAGCCAAGGAAATAGATATAGTCCACACTGAAGACTGTGCCGACCGCATCTTTCATGAAAAATGTCCTGTCGACTTCAATGAAATTAAGGTATGATACAAAGGGTCTGCCCAGGGTGATAAGCTCGAACAGGCCGATAGCCATGATGGACGCCAAAATGGAAATGGCCGCGGTCCGGATCATTTTTTTATCGCGCCACGATATGAACAGAATAATTGCGACTATGCCCGCCGGGATATAATTAATCCGGATGGCCATACCCATGCAAATCAAGAAGGTCCCCCAGAAAAAGCGGCGGTTAGTCGGTTCCGAAACCATCAGCGCCACACCCCACAAGAAAAACAGCGCGGCCCAGACCTCGCTCAATGGCCTGACCGCGAAATAGACCATTTCATACCAGACGGCCGTCAGAAAGGCGGCCCATAATCCGGCCCCGGATGAATGCAGGCGGGATGCAATAAAATATGTCAGAAAAATGAAAAACAGAGAAATGACTCCCATGGCCATTCGAATGGCGGGCACATAAATGTCGGGCCGGTCGAGTCCGAGCCATTTGAATGGATATAAAAACAGACTCATGATCCCCGGCACAATCCACGATCGGGCGTCCAGGCGGTACTCCCAGGGAACGAAGCCGTAGCCGAAGACAATCCGGTGCGCCTGCTCCATAATCTGGAAATTCTCGTCGGGATGGTTAAAATTATCAGAATAAAATGCCATTCCCAGCCGCAACAACAGGGCGGCAACGATAATTATAATAAAGGTCCGTTTTTGAGAAGGCGTCAGGCCATTCCACGCGGCCCCAAGTCCGGATTCAGCATCAGACTGCACATAAGATCCAGTCCCCCGTAAGCAGTTTAAAAGCGCATGAGGTCTCTAATAGTCTGGTATATGTATCTTACGTGCAGGACTCTTTTTTTGTTTAAACCATCAGCGCCTTCAACGCGGATTTTGGCATAATTGCCGTCGGCCGTTTTAATCAGATAACTTTCGCCCGTTTGGATAGGGATTCTATCCACCGGCTCGATATCCAGATTTATGGCTTGGTATTGATAGATGTCGGTTGTAACGCCCAGCGAATAAAACGCCGATTGCCGGATGAAACCGTTCAGCCGGTGCGGCGACGCCAGAAAGTCCATGCCGTCGGCGACGAAAAAGTAAAGGTCGTTTTTATCGCCATCGGATGGCACCGCCGTGCCCTCGGCAAACGAGAATCCGTCATTTTGCCCGGTATAGCGATAGGCCAGGTCGAATTGTCCCTCCGGTCGGCAGATGACCTCGACTTCATTGGAAGCAATCGACAGGATGCCGTCAGTGTAAACGGTCCTAATCGAGACGTAGTATTTCACCCCGTTTTCAAGCCCGGCTATTTCCATTGTTTCAAAGTTCTTTTCGGGGTCGGCATCACCGGGGTAGGGGGCAGAATTGAATGATGCATACCGGGTTGGGAGTTCTTTAAAGCGATATTTATCCAGCGGGATATCCGAGATATAAATATTATATCCGGCCACCCGGATGCTGTCCGGGCAGGGGGTTTCCCATTTGAGAAAGACGCTATGATCGCCGGCCCGGGCGGCGAGGTTTTCCGGGGCACAGGTCCGATAAATGACTTCTTCAATCGTTTTTGGGGGGCCGCATTGGAGGAGGACGGCAGAAACCAAAATCAAAATTGAGATTTTTTTCATACGATGATAAGCTCCGTCTGACGCGGGCATAAAAACTGTCCGCCCGTTTCGGTAACGACCAGGTCTTCTTCCAGCCCGACATACCCGATACCATTGAGCGGGATGCCGAATTCGACCGTGAAGACGTTGTTCAATTCCAAAGGGATTGAAGTGGTATTGCCATAACGTGGCCATTTCGGACCGACCACGGCCGCACCGTCATGAACCGAGCGACCAATCTGATGTCCCAGGGCATGTTCGTACACGGGATACCCCCGCTCACGAAGCCTCTGTCGAGCGACGGCATCTATTTCATGCCCGATCGCCCCCGGAAGGTAAAGCCCGGCCACCTCGGTGATGATATCCCGAACGGTTTCAAAAGCATCAATCAAGACAGTTGGGGCGCTACTTTCGCCGACGCGCCGGTAATAGGCCAGACGCTGAATGTCAGAGCAGTAATCTTGGAGGCGAGCGCCCATGTCGATATGGAGCAGGTCGCCGGGAGCCAGCCTGGCGGTTCCGGGCGTCCCGTGGCCGGGGTCGGATTTATCGGCGGCGTTGACGATTATATCGAAGGAATTAGTCGCCCCCTGACGGGCTATATGCTTTTCGATGGTTTCGGCGATTTCCATTTCAGTCTGACCGGCGGCGATGTCACCCAGCGCATTATGCCAGGCGTTGTTGGCCAGTATGGCCGCCGCCGTGATGCGGTCGATTTCTTCGCCCAGTTTGCGGCCGCGCAAAAGCGATACCAGCTTTTCGGATGACACAAATCGTTGCGACAAAGTCGTGCCCTCGAGATAACGGCAGAGCAGGTTATACATTCCATAGGAAAGGCCATCGGCCGACGGGTCGTCCTCCGAGTAATTTACGGCAATAGTGCGCGGGTTCAGCTTTTCGAGGTACTCTCGTATCTGGGCGCCACAGTCCTGCACGTACGGTAAAACGTATTTAAAACGACGGGATTTTTCGAAGTTCGCGGCGTCATAGGTGCCGATCATGGCGGTCGTGTCGCCGTCGCGGCAAATGAAGAAGGCCGATTGCCAGACGACTTTATGCCCGATCACCAGCGCCAGACAGGGGTCGGCCATGACGTCGGTTTCGCGGCAAAATATCAGCCAGAGGTCGATAGCAAGTTCGTTTAATATATCCACCGCCTGCATGATTTTTTGTTTGACGATATCCAATATTATCCCTCCGTTTCATCGGGAAGCGTCAGGCCTTTCCGGCGGGTCAGCTCGTCGATTTTTTCTAATATCTTCTCCAGTTGGTTTTTTCGAGTAGTAATAAGTTTGCTGTATTCAGCTTGGACGGCTTCAATTTTGTTCCCCAGCAGATCCTGTGAGGAGACGTATAGATCCCATTGTTTATAAAAGGCGTTCATCAGCATCAGGATTTCGTTGGCCGATTGAACCAGTTTGAAATTATCGACTGACTGCTTGATGACCGCAAGAAAGGCATACAGGGTCCATGGTGAGCAGACGACAATTTTCTGTTTCAGGGCGTCGTCCATGAAATTGATATCGTGTTCCATTAAGAAAGCGTAGCCCTGCTCATGGGGAATGAAGACAATGACAAAATCCAGCGTTTTTTGTTCGAGGTTTATATACTCCCGGGCATCGATATTCTTGAGCGTACTTCTGGCGTCTCTTATATAAGCCGCCATATAGCCTTCTTTTAAATTCTTGTCTTCACATTCAACATATTTTCTGAAATTGTCGAGCGGGAATTTGACATCCATATTGACCTTAAATCCGTCCGGGAGAAGAAACGTGAAGTCGGGTCGTCCTTTGGTTCCCTCGGCCTGCGTTTGTTTAATATAGTTGATATTTTCAACCATCCCGATGGCGTTGAGAATATCTTCGGCCATGCGCTCGCCCCATTGCCCCCGGCTTTTTGTCCCTGACAGCAACTGATTTAAATTTTTGGCCTCATCCGCAAGTCGCAAGACCTGGTCGCTTTGATTTTGCAGGCCCTTGTTGATTTCACCGTACTTCTGTTCGCGGTCTTTTTCGAAGGCCTTAATCAACTGCTCCACTTTGTCCATTTCGGATTTTATCTGGGTCAGGGTGCTGTCGATGAGTTCCTTTTTGCTTTCGAGCGTCTGGACGTTTTCCCGGGTTTTTTCGTTAAGCTTGGTTTCGGCCAGGGTCAGAAACTGCTGGGAGTTATTTTTCAAAGCTTCGAGTGAGGCTGACCCGAAAGAATTGCCGATTTCGGACATAACCTCGGTCTTGAACTGCTGTATCATGGCCGTCTGGCTTTTGCGTATCAAGTAATGAATGTAAAGCACCAGCCCGATGACGACCGCCGCCGCGATTATTATGATTATAGCCGGTCCCATAATCAGTATCTGGTTATGTCGATGCGGGTGATATTGTTGATATGATAGCCGATGAACCGCTCGACCAGGCTCGAAAATTTATCAGGTACGTCGGAAACATAAAATTTATGTATTATCTCCGATCCCCGGGGGCGCAGCAGGCCTTTAGCGCCAAGCACGGCGGCCGCTTCGCGGGCCGTTTCCTCGGCCGAGTCGACCAGGCGAACCCTGTCACCCATGACCTCACCGATGACCCCTTTCAGCAGGGGATAGTGAGTACACCCAAGAACCAGGGTGTCGATATCCACATCGATCAGGGTTTTGAGATAGTCACGGGCAATCAGGCGAGTCGCTTCCTTCTCGATATAGCCTTCCTCCGCCAGCGGGACGAACAGGGGACAGGCCAGAGAAAAGACTTTAACATCCGGACTCAACTTCTGTATGGCCTTGGCGTAGCTATCTGATGAGATGGTCGCTACCGTCCCGATGATGCCGACCCGGTTGTTGGCGGTATAGTTTATGGCGGCTTTGGCGCCCGGCTCGATGACGCCCAGAATGTCAATATCATACTCCCCGACCACCGTCTCCAGCGCGGCGGCGGTGGCCGTGTTGCAGGCGGCGATAACGAATTTGACCTGGTGTTCCAGCAGGAAATTGATATCCTGGCGCGTAAATGAGATAATCGTTTCTTTGGAACGGCCGCCATAGGGGTATCGTCCGACGTCGCCGAAATAGACAATGTTTTCATCGGGCAGTCGCTTCATTATTTCGGCGGTTACGGTAAGGCCGCCGACGCCGGAATCGAATATGCCGATCGGTCTTTGCTTTATGTTTTCAGCCATCATTGCAAACTTTCGTATTTGGTTTTAAACCGTTTTAGTCCCTTATAAATGGCCTCGGCCACCTTCTGTCGATAGTCTTTATCGTTGAGCAGATCCTCGTCCTGACGGTTGGACAAAAACGCCGCCTCGACCAGAACCGACGGCATATAAACGCCATTGAGAACGACAAATCCGGCCTGATCGATGCCGCGGGCTTTGGTTTTATCCGACAGAGATTTCCTGAATTCGCGGTCAATCATTGCGGCCAGATCGGCCGATTCCTCCTGAAACTCGTTTTGAATCATGTCGCTTAGAATGAAACTCAAATTATCTTCTTCGCCCGAAACGTATGCCCCCAGCTCTTCTGCGAACGAAGCGTTTTCCAGCTGGGCGGCGGCTCGGGCTTCATCGTTTTTTGCCGGGGCCAGGAAAAAAACCTGAAAGCCCCGGGCCGAACGATTAAGAGAAGCATTGGCATGGATGGATACATAAATGTCGCCGGCCGACTCGTTGGCGATTCGGGTTCGCTCTTCCAGTGAAATATAAACGTCGTCGGTTCTGGTCATGATTGCCTCGAACAGCTTTTCTTCTCTTATAAGTTTGGCCAGTCTTTTGGCAATATCCAGGACAATTTTCTTTTCCCGGGTTTTGTCCAGTCCGATGGCCCCGTAGTCGTTGCCGCCATGACCCGGGTCGATTATTATTTTGTCGATTTTATTATCGGGTCCAATTTTGCCGATGGCTTGACTGCCAATGGGCACGGCGGCTGTGTCCAGAAGTGAAATCTGTATGCGGCCCGGATTTTGAGCGAAGCGACTGCTTATTTTTCCTATAGGTTGCTTAAATCGTAATGAAATCTGGGCTGTGGATTCGAATTGAAAAACATTCATGTCGCGCAGAAAATCCCGGTCGCGGCGTAAAAGCAGTTGACGGCGGTTGATGGTGGCGTCGGGGATGGTAATGTTCAGCCAGTTGCCCTCTGAAATATAAATCTCATAGTCTTTCGGTTTGGATAAAAACACTTCGATCAGCAGGCCATTGGCTTTGGCCGAAATGGACAGATCGGTCACCGTGAAATATTCGGAATCGACGCGGATGACTTTACGCTCGCCATCCCATGTTACACGCTCGGCACGGATGTTGTCGAGGATGGGGATAAAAGTCAGGCAAGGCAGATATATTTGCCCTTTAATTAAGAGGGCCGGGTAAATAAAATTAAGGACCGAGTCATCGGCGTTTAAATACGGCGAATCGGCGAAAATGGTTATGCTATGCCCTTGAGTACGGTACAACACCGATAAGCCGACTATATCCCATGAAATATTGTCGCCGAGAACCGAGGAAAATTCCGACAAAGAGAAATAATCGATATCACCGTCTCTGTGATACCCGATTTTTTCCTTGCCGCCCGCGATCAACAGGTCGATATCAGTAGCGCCGACCGTTGCCGCCGCCAGAGACAGAAAAACAATAATAAAGCATTTCTTAATGAGTATGGACATCACAAATTTTTCTTTTTGGCCCTTTGCATGGCCCGGTCGGCCTCCTTTTTGGCCATGATTTCCCTCTTGTCATATTTCTTACGTCCACGTGCCAGTGCCAGTTCGATTTTAATACGTGCGCCCTTGAAATAAATTTTCAACGGTACCAGCGTAAATCCTTTCTCCGCAGTGGCCGTAAACAGCTTTCGTATTTCGCGCTTGTGCAAAAGCAATCGGCGCGGGCGGGTCGGGTCATGATTGGTTCGGGCCGATTGCTCATACTGCGAAATGTGCAGATTGTGCAGAATCACTTCGCCCTCCTCGACCGAGGCATAGCTGTCGGAAATGTTTACTTTGCCGGCCCGGAGAGATTTCACTTCGGTCCCCACCAGCGATATCCCGGCTTCACGCCGGTCGATTATCTCATAATCGCGAAAAGCTTTGCGATTGGTGACAATCACCCTGATTTTTTCTTCTTTTTCCGACATGCAGGCTAATATATCGGGGTGCCATAGCCGTTGCAATTGTTTTATTAACTATATATTTTGGGCATATCGAAAGGACGGATAATGAAAGTTGCCGTATACCAGTTTGCGCCCGCCTTCGGAGACATCGATAGAAATGTCGAGACGGTGCGGGCGGCAGTTGACGATAAGGTTTTCGACCTTCTGGTCCTGCCGGAGTTTTTCGCCACCGGTTATCAGTTCATAAATGCCGATGAAGCCGCCTCGTTGGCCGACCGGGCGGGGGAGGGTTTGACTTTTGGGCAAATGAGTCAATTGGCGGCCAACAAAAAGGCGCTGATTGTCTATGGTTTTCCGGAAGTGGGCGGAAATGACCGATTGTATAATTCGGCCATGGCTATTTTACCCGACGGCGGGTGGCATGTTTATCGCAAAACCCATTTATTCGATACGGAACGGGCTTTTTTCGAACCGGGTGACAGCGGTTTTTTTACCTTTGATTTCAAAGGAGCCCGAATCGGCCTGATGATCTGCTTTGACTGGCGTTTTCCCGAAGCCGCCCGCAAGCTGACTCTTCTGGGTGCCCAGATTATCTGCCACCCGTCAAACCTGGTTTTGCCCCATTGTCCCGACGCCATGGTTACCCGGGCGCTGGAAAACGGCGTTTACACCATAACCGCCGACCGCATCGGAACGGAAAACCGAACCGGCACGGCCCTAACTTTTATCGGCAACAGCCGGATTATCGGCCCCGATGGGCGAATCCTGGCAGAACTCGGACGCGATGAAACGGCCTTTGTCGCCCGCGATATTGACCCTGCCCGGGCCGACCAAAAGGCCGTCACTCCGCGCAATGACCTTCTCGGAGACCGCCGCCCGGAATTTTACTAAGTGATTGATATCGATGTCCTTATGACATTTCGGGGGATTCTGTATTGGGCCGTATCGCTTTATTAAGGGATTTTACTTAATGTTTTTAACGGTTGTGCCGATAAAAATTCAAGGTAGAGGTGCCCAAAAGAAAAACGGAGAAGTTAATTGGCAATAGGGCAAAAAACTAAGGTTACCAAAATTCTGGTCGTCGATGACGAGCCGCAGATAACCGAAATCGTCGAGGCGTTTCTGGTTAACGCCGGTCATCAGGTCATTATTTCCAATGACGGCAAAACCGCTGTTCAGAAGGCCAAGGAGATTCGCCCTGATATTATCCTTTTGGATATCATGATGCCGGGCACCGACGGCTACAGCATCTGCAACGAAATAAAAAGCGATCCCGGTCTGGCCAATACCCCGGTGGTTTTCCTGACCGGCAAAGACATGAACGAGGATATGGGCCGGTCATTCAAAGTCGGCGGTGACATGTTCATCAAAAAGCCGTTTTCGTGCGAACGACTCCTGGAAATCGTCAATATTATTATCATGTCGACCTCCCGTCATTGAAACTTTTTCCTCTTTTTTTTGTTGAAAATATTGTGCGGCGCACTATATTATAATAAAGGACGCCCCGAAAAAGGACCGCTTATGAAACTGATCAAACGCTACAAGAACCGTCGGCTCTATGACACCGAAGCCAAAAGGTATATCACCCACGCCGAGCTGATCGCCATTATCGACAGCGACATTTCGTTCAAGGTTGTGGATTCGGTCACCGGTTACGATATCACTCCGGCCGTTCTGGCCCAGGTGATCGCCGGTGAGGTCAATCGCTGGCGGGATTTGAGTCGAGCCAAAAACGTATTAATTAATGCTATAAGTTCAGGAGGTAAGAAATCAATGTCGATTCTGAAGAACACGTATCTGGCCTCGTTGGGCATTTATGACCTGACGAAAAAGAAAGCCGAAGAGGTGATCGATTCACTAATTAAGGCGGGCGAAATTTCCAAGTCGCAACGCAAAGACGCCGTCATGGAGCTTCTGGAAAAAGCCGAGAAGCAGACCACCGTTTTTGCCGAAAAAGTCAAAAAGGAAACCGGCAACATCCAGAAGGAAGTCGGCAAAGTGGTGGACAAACTCAAACTGGCCAGCAAGAAGGACATCGACGCCATCAATAAGAAGCTGGATAAGCTCAGCCAGGCCATCGACAAAATGGGCAAGTAGCTTTTTCTTGCCGCATTGCGTTTGTGAAAATGGCAGGATTCCTGCCATTTTTTTATGCAGTCCATTCATCTTCTGAAAGCCCTTGATAATTTCAAAATTCTGATTAATTTGGGCGCGATGGAACGAATCAACCTGTTTGGAAATACCGTCGCCGATCTGGAAAATGTGATGCTCGAAATCGGTGAAAAACCGTACCGCGCCAAGCAGCTGTTCAAGTGGTTTTATAAGCTGGGCGAACACGAGTTTGAACGCATGACCGACCTCTCGCGGGACTTAAGGCAACTTCTAACCGGCAAATTTTCCTTTATCGGTATGGTTCCGGAAAAGACCCTGGTTTCGTCCGACGGGTCGGAGAAGTTCCTGTACCGTCTGACCGACGATTCCTTAATCGAGTCGGTCCTGCTCAAAGACGGCGATAAGCGCACCGTCTGCGTCTCCAGCCAGGTCGGTTGCCCATTGGGTTGCACTTTCTGCGCGACGGGAATGATGGGCTTTAAGCGCAATCTGTCCACGGCCGAAATTGTCGGTCAACTGGTTTATCTACGCCGCCGCGACGGCGATGACGCTTTCGGCAATATCGTTTTCATGGGCATGGGAGAGCCGCTTCTAAATTTTGAAAACCTGGTTCGTACGGTGGGAATTATCTCATCGGGAATCGGACTATCGATTTCGGCCCGTAAGGTGACCGTCTCGACGGTCGGAATTGTCCCGGAGATTTACCGTCTGGCCGATACGAAGCTGAAAGTCAATCTGGCTATATCGCTTCACGCCGCCAATGACGACAAACGACGCAAAATAATCCCCGTGGCCAAAAAGTATCCGCTGGTAAAACTTACCGAAGCCGCCAAATATTTCGCTCACAAGAGAAAAAATCGGATCACTTTCGAGTACGTTTTAATCGGCGATTTCAATGACGGCGATGAAGATATTCGGGAACTGTCACGGCTGGTCAGGGGTATCCCGTGTAAAATAAATATATTAAGTTATAACCCGGTCGAGGGCCTGCCGTACCGGCGGCCGACCGAGGATGAGATAGACAGGTTCGCACAGAAGTTGTATCCGCATGCCCCGGCGGTGACAGTACGGAAGAGCCGGGGGCTGGATATCAGCGGCGCCTGCGGGCAGTTGGCGGGAAAATATATTAATTGATTATAAGGAGTCATGTTATGACAAAGACCGGACGAATTGCGGTTCTAACAATGATGGGCGTGATAATGTCGGTTTGTGTATGGGCCGCCGATATCGACATTTCAGGTGTGACCATTTCCGAAATGTCCTGGGGCAATCGAACGGTTTCGTTCGATATTAAAAATAACATGGACGATGTGACGTTTTTAACGGCCGTGGTTCGGTTGAATTATTCCGGGGAAGAGCTGACTCCGCGGCGTATGATGCAGAAATCAATCTTAGTGGAGCCGGCCGCGACGGCCAAAATGGAACTGCCGATCGGTGTCGTGGGTAATTACGGAACCTGCCATATCAATGTCGGCGTCTATGCGGTTGTCGATACTCTGGATGTACTCCTGGAGTCGCAAAGAATTTTCTCCCATGATATTTCGCATACGTTTCCCGTGCCCGCCGGTTTGAAAGAGGTCATTGACGGCGGCCTGACGGTCCCGGGTTACGTTGACAGGACGACCGTATTCGACAATCATTTCGGGCGGATCCTGGCTTTCCTGTTGTATCATGGCAAAAGCGTGAATGAAATCGCGACGTTAACCGGGGCAACCGAAAAGTTTGTACGGCAGGGGGTAGACACGCTGGACAGCTATGGTTACGTCAAAAAGGAGGGCGACCGTCACGTCCTGACGTTCAATGTCATAACCGATGAGCGGGTTAAAAGGCTGCGTCCGGAAATCAATGATGCCGTGGCGGGTTTAATTGAAATTTTAAAAAAGAATCTGCCAGTGTACGACAGCACCGTGCAGGCTTTGGTGGAACAGGGTGCAGTCACGACACAGAAGGACAATATCATCGACCCCGGATCGATTCTGCATCATAAACACCCGGTCGTCTTGTGCCTGTTTTTATGGAATGTCCTGGGCCGCGAATTCGTCAACAACGGCAATGCCTTTAATATCTTTCAGTTGTCCGACCCGTGCAATGCTTATATGGCCGATTTCATGCACCTTGTCAGCGGTCCGGCCGAAAATACCGGTGACGGATTCTATTACTTTATTGCCGACAAAGATACCTATCAAATGCATTGCGGCACGGGCCATATGCCGATTTTGTGCAGTCCCGATTATAGGGAGAGATTGCTTGCGCACAAAAGAGTAGATTGGTCTTTCCTCCGCGACAGCTCCGCCGTTTTTTATACTTATACGGACGAAAAGGCGCAAATTCCGGTATCGATGCTAATGGACGGTGCGATACAGCACGTTGAAAATCTAAAGAAGGTCGTGGAGATGGAATTCAATACCCGCGAGGAGGGCCGTTATTTGCGCGGCGTCAAGTACTGGTGCTGGAATCTTGTGGTGGGCGAAGTCATGAAAGAACTGGAATCATTGGGACTGCTTGAGAAAGAAGGCTTTGGCACTTACTCTTTACAAAAGGCATTGGTTCAATGGTAAAGAATTTGATTTATATGACCGCCGTTCTGGCCCTGCTGCTGGCATCATGTGGCAAGGAAAACCCGTCGCGCGACGAAATCCCGGCCATAAAGGACGTCCTGGCCGCTTTCCAGGAGGCCATTTACGACAAAAATCCGGTTCGGGTCGATTCTCTTATGGCAGTCGAAGCGCTCGATAAAAATCTTGACGGCAACGCCATTATTGCCGCCGTGTACGGGATAGGCGAAGATTTTTATTCGTTCGGGCAGAGAGAATTTTTCTATACCGATAACAGGGCAGTGGTTAAATGTGTCGTCATGGCCACGCAGGATGACGCCGGCCGCCCGGTGGAGATTACTCTGGGCAAAAAAGGCGACCGCTGGCTGATTCGCAATCTTGAGTTCAAATAAAAAAACGCCCCGAACTTGATCGGGGCGTTGATAACATTTGATGCCGGATTAATTTTTGCTTTCGTCCGATTTTTGTTCGGTCGTCTTCTGTACCGATAAAATGGTGCCGTATTCCTTGTTATTCTTGAGCAGCTCCACGGCTTTTAGCACGGCCGGATCGGTTTTTAGAATAACCTGTTCATACACTCCGCGCTGTCCGCCGATATTGGCAACCAGTTCCCGCTTGATTGATTTCGCGATATACGGCCGGGATTTTTCGAAATCGGCTTCCTTCTCTTTTTCAATCTGGGTTTCCAATTCCTTGATGTATTCCGAAAAGAGCGGACCCTTATCTTCCTCATCCACCACCTTCTTCATGTTCTCCAGAGAAACTTCCATGGCCGTCTTGTAGGCGAAATTTTTCTCTTTGATAAACTTCCTGAATTCCTCAATCATGGCATCCGTCACTTCGAAATCCAGTCCGAGATCCGGGTGATCGGCTACGTACTTGACGGCAAAATCAAAAAATAATGACTGCCGTTCCAGATTGATCTCGATTGGCTTCAAATAGGCCGGGGGTTCCAGTTCCATATCGGGGGTGATCCCGCCGCCGCCATAAACGACCCGTCCGTCATTGGTATAATAAATTTCCTTTTCGGTAACCTTCAAAGTATCGGCGGTGAGCGAGTCGGCTTCCTCCGCCATTTCATCGAAACCGTGGCCGGGCTTGTTTTGACGTTCCGGGCGCTGTATGCATCTTCCCGAAGGAACGTAATACTTGGCCGTGGTCAGTTTCAGATTGACGTCGTCGCCTTCTCCGACCGGGAAGATTTGCTGAACCAGTCCCTTGCCGTAGGTTTGCTGACCCATGATAACCGCCCGATCCCAGTCCTGCAACGCCCCGGAGACGATTTCCGATGCCGACGCGGTGCCCTCATCCACCAGCACGACCATCGGCTTGTCCGGGAACAGCGGCAGGCGGCGGGAATAATGGCGCACTTCCGAGTTGGGATTTTTGCCACGGGTATAAACAACCAGTTTGCCCTCTTCTATAAACAACTCGGCCGTTTCCACCGCCTGTTGCAGAAGACCGCCGCCGTTGGAGCGCAAGTCCAGAATCAAACCGCCGACGTTTTTATTCTTGAGATCCTCGACTGCTTCCCGCAGTTCGGCGCTGGTTTCTTCGGCAAACCGGGAAAGACGGATATAACCGATGTCGCTGTTGTCGACGACACCGTAATAGTTGACCGATTTCAGTTCAATGACGGCCCGTTCGATTTCGAAATCCAGCAAGTCGGGAATGCCCTGACGGCGAATCGAGATATTGATAGCCGTCCCGGCCTGGCCGCGCATCAGGTGTGAGGCATCGCTGGTAGTCATACCAAAAGTGGACTGCCCTTCTATTTTTTCGATAACGTCGCCGGAACGAAGACCCTTCTTGTAGGCCGGGGAGCCCTCGAACGGAGTAACGACGATTATATAATTATCGCGGGCGTCGATTTCGATACCGAGGCCTTCATACTTGCCGCTGGTCGATTCCATCAGCCGTTCATAAGATTGCTTTTCCATCAGGACGGAAAAGCGGTCGAGCTCATCGAGCATACCGCGGATGCCGGCATTTATGAGTTTGCGGGTATCGATATCTTCCATATAGCGGTTTTTGATATCATAAACCGTCTGATTGAATTTCTTGATTTCCTTAAAGAACGTTTCTTTGGAATCTTCCTCTTTGACGGCTCCGGCTTCTTCGGTTTCGGAATTAATGTTAATATGTGTCGTGCCACTCAAATAAATGGTCCTGGTTTCGGGCGGAGGCGTGGCCTCGCCGGATCCGACCACCCATATTAACCCCAGCAAAAATGACGTCAGGGCCAGTATCGAAAGCGTGAACTTTTTCAATTTATTACCTCCAATGCCTTTAGCGTGGCTGACAATTCATCTGCACTCCCATGGCGATGCAACGGACCGAAGCCAATGGCAGGGTTTGTGTATCGTAATAATTTAACGTTCATATGTATTTTAACGTTTCATTTATTTTTCCGCAATACGTAAACAGCATTAAGTTTGCCAAGCCGAGGTTACCTTTATAGCCTGTAACTATATACAATACGTTATAAAACGCAGGCGGGACTAAGCCGTAATCCTGCCAGGTTTATTACTTATCGCACAAAGGTTTATTCGTCGAACTTGAAATCGGGGCAGGACGGGCCTGCGGAATTTACAGTAAAAAACCATTGCATTTATGTCCTGGTCATCTTTTATACAGGAAATTGGCAGGGATACGTGGTTTGAAAAAAGGTTACATTATGACCGCCGAACGCGGAAAATTTGCAAACATCTGCAACATAATTTTCGACCTTGACGGGACTCTGATAGATTCATCGTCGGGCATAATTCTGGCCGCCAATCAGGCTTTGGCGCAGCTGGGTTTACCCGCCCGGAGTCCGGAAGAAATAAAAAAATGTATTGGCTATCCTCTGGAACGATTATACGGCGATAATCCGCCCGATAGATTTGTCGAATTCAGAAACATCTTCCGTCAATTGGGCAATTGGGTTATCGTGGACTCGGCCCGTCCGCTGGACGGGGTCGAGATGACCCTGGGATTATTGTCACAAAAGGGCCATCGGCTGGCGGTGGCCACCACCAAATGCCGCCGACATCTGGAAGAAATCATTTCCCGGCTGGGCTGGGAAAATTATTTTGAAGCGATTTCCGGCGGCGATGATGTTGCCCGGACCAAGCCCGACCCCGAACAGATAAACCGGCTGATAACTGAATTAAGGGCCGTCAGACGCCAAACAGTTGTGGTGGGTGATACGGTCAACGATATTATTGCGGCCCGTGCCGCCGGGCTCATGACAATCGGCGTCCGGTCGCCATTTGGGGGTGAAGAAGCGCTTGCGGCTTCATCACCCGATTTAATGCTCGACACTTTCTGTCAGCTGACCGAATACTTAATATAGAATATCAATCAATTCCAGTATATCGAGGAGATTGATTTCCAGATTACCATCCACGTCGGCATTCTCAACCGTCAGAGGCGGGGGCCCGGCCTCATATATGAAACTGATCAGCGACAAGATGTCAAGCAGGTTGAGATTGCCGGAATTGTCAAAATCGCCGCGCAATACGCTGCGAATAACGGCCTGTCCATCACGGGCGAACGGCTCATAGCTGTATTTCACGCCGGTCGCCGAAAGGTCATGCCCGCCGACGGAGCCGATCGTCAGATAGTCGGTCGTCCCGGACAATACCAGCGGGTCGGTCGAGAAATACAGTTTGAAGACATCTCCTGTCCCGGCGGCAATCATGGTTTCCTGGTCGGCGACGGCTTCAATCGCGATTTGGCCGGCGATATCATTGCGGTATAATTCAAGCAATTGGCAGATTCCGGCGGTTTTGGACCCCGGCACAATGGAGTCCAAACTAACCAGGGCACTTTTCTGCCAGGTCAGGGGCACGGCCAGACGATTTAATTCTACGTAATTGGTAAGGTTGACCGAGATAACCAGGTCATGTCCGGCATAGGCCGAATCACTCACTATTGCCACCGTGTCGGCGACGATAGTGATGAGGTCCTGCTTGACGCGTTTGTATGTACCCTCGGATGTTTCCAGCGCCAAAATTACATCATGAGTCCCGGGAGTAGTATAGTAATGAGCCGGGTTTACGGCAGTGGATGAATCGCCATCGCCGAAATACCAGGTTCGATTCAAAGCGGTCACCGAAGAACTGTCGGTAAATTGCACGGTAAGGTTTTCTTCGCCAAAAGAGGTATCGACCGTGAAGTTGGCGCCCCAGTCATAGGCTTTCACGGCGTCGATGACACCCCAGCCGTAAGTATTGTCGGGTGTTGAAGCCCGGTCGGCCGTTTGCATGAGGGTCGTCCGGAGCATGATTGGCGTGTAATCGGGATGGGCCGATAACAGCTGGGCCGCCACTCCGGCCACCAGCGGACAGGAAAATGACGTCCCACTGCCGGTGGTATAAACGTTGGTCGCGGTATAGTTAGCCATGGCGCACTGCACTCCCTGGGCGCAAACTTCGGGTTTGATTCGTGCGTCATAAGTCGGTCCGCGGGATGAGAAAGAGGCAATCGTTTCGTCGTACTGAACCGCCCCGCACGAGAGAATATCAAAAGCATCGGCCGGAGCGTTGATGGATCCGGGTGCGCTCCCGTTGTTACCCGCCGAATTGCATACCAGGATGCCCAGGCCGGCGGCGGTATTGGCGGCAATCGTAATCGGCGCGGTCAGACCATCGAGGTCTTCATATGTGTACCAGTCGATATATCCGAGCGATGATGAAACAATATCGGCGCCGAGGGAATCGGCCCATTCCAGAGCCGCGATCCAGTTGTCCTCTTCGACCGGGGTTTCGCTGGTAATGTCTTCGGTCTTGGCGAGGATAAAGGTGGCGCCGAAAGCCGGGCCGATTACATATCCGGGCGCGTAACCGCCCAGAACCGACCAGGTTTTGGTACCGTGACTCTGCTGTCCGGAGACGTCACTGCCTTCGTTCTGGGTGTTGTTATCATCATTGATGAAATCGTATTCGGCCAGAAGACGTCCGTCCGATATCGCCGGTGCAAAAGCATCGTGGTCTTTAAGGAAACCGGTGTCAAAAATTGCCACAACCACACCCTGTCCATTAAATCCCTTTTGGTGCATGGCGGGAGCGTTAATCATATTCATCTGTCCCAGCGAACCGCCATAGTTCAAGGCATCGGCCTGAGCTCTGACGGGTGGCAGACGCAGGTTATTTTCGCCCGATATTTCCGGCTCGATTCGTTTAAAACCGGCCACGGGTCGGATTTCGGCGACAAACGGAAGGGCCGCAATCTGGTCGAGAAGTCTGGTCTCGATTTCGAAACTGGCCGCGTTCAGCCATTTCGATGACCGTCGGAATGTGGCGCCGAGCGTTTTGATGGCGGTGATATAGCTTTCGGAAACAGGAATATCGGCGAACACAAACTCATTGATATCCATTTTGGCGCGACGCGAGGCAGCCCGGTCGGTCAAGCTCAAGGCATTGGCGGACTGCTCGAATCCGGCTTTATCGGCAAAACCTTTATCGGTGAAAAAAACCCATATTTTGACCGCATCCGGATTGTCTATCGCTATTTTATCGATTAGCGCTGGATAGACCTTTTCGGTCTGTTCGGGTCGAATAAAGGTTGAGGAACTCAAATTGGGATTGACTTCGGAGGCAGCAATCGAGGCCGCCAGGAACATTAGAAGGGCTGGCAATAATCTAAGCATTTTCATAAACTTCCTATCGTTGGTATATGGCGGCGGGTATTTTTGCATAATTATTCGGTCTAATTCTTAATTTCGTCATAAATGGGCATTTGTCAAGTTATATTGGATAAATCCCATATATCTGCCATATTCAATACGGAGGCGATGTCACATATATTGATCGTAATGCCAATCGACGGCCATAACTGCCTGCAAAATAAGCGCATAACATTATCCGGATATTGGTTTTCGTTTTTCTCTTGTTCGGCATTGGTTATGCGAATATCAAGGCGAGTGAATAACATTAAATCGGGTATGCTGATATGAAGAAGAAATGTATGTCACAAGCGGGCGTCACTTTAATAGAAATTTTAACCGCGGTGGTAATCGTGGGGATTATGGCGGCCATGGCCAGTCCATATTTCGAGCGCGGCATTGAACAGGTTCGATTTCGCAGTCAGGCCAAAAATATCACGTCTATGTTGCGGACAGCGCGATCCCTGGCCATTTCGGAAAAAGTTCCTCACGGCGTCGATTTTAATTTCGCCAGCGGAGTTATTACCCTATTTAAGGACTCCATCAATCCGGCCGCCTCGCAGTATGATATCGGGGCCGACCCGGTCATCGCAACAGACAGTATCGCAGTGAATTACGCCGGTAGTTATACGACTTTTACTACATCGGCAATAATATTTCAACCGAACGGAACGGCATCTGAAAGCGGTGATATAGAAATCCGCTATTATTCGGAGTCATCCTATAAGACGGGTCAAGTCAACGTGTTAGCCTCGACCGGGCGATGCAAAATCATGTACATTGAACAAAATGGAGCAGGTTGAGAGGTAAATTCCAAGGGCTAAAGACGGCCATTTGGTCCTTATAATTGGGTCTCCCTCTTTCTCATCCTCCTGTAAACCCCCGCTTTTAGGCGGGGGTTTTTTATTGGAAAATATCTAATAAATGTAAAAATAAAGCTCAATTCAGCCGATAAAAAAAGCAAATACGGCCAATACCCGAATGTTAACCAGGTTTATCCGATTGGGCCACGCGGATAGATGTTAATTTTATGAAATAGATGACGATAGAATAATAAGTATTGAACAAGAATGCTTCACTAAAGAGACGCAAATATGCTATTTACCAAAAGGAACAAAACCGCGGTCGGTCTGGACGTTGGCGCCAATTCAATCAAACTGGTCAAGCTGGACCGTCTCAAAGACGGTTATGCCGTTTCGGCTATGGGCATGAGGGAACTGCCTCCGGAAGCGATTGTCGCCGATGAGATCAAGGATCGCGAGGCCGTTATTTTTAACATCCAGTCTTTGATCGATGAGATAGATCCGAAGATCAAGGATGTCGTGGTGTCAATATCCGGATATGGCGTCATAACCGATAAATTTACGATCGATAAGAAAACCGGTTCAGAAGCGGAACAGGCCATTTTATTTGAGGCCGAACAGCGCTCCCCGTTCGACGTCGAGGATGTGACGATGCATCATCATATAATCCGGGTTGATGAAGAAACCAAGAAACAGGAAATACTCCTGGTGGCCGCGCGCAATGAATTTCTTAATTCGTTTATCGAGCTGATTAACGATGCCGGTCTCCAACCGGCGGTGGTCGACGTCGATGCCTTCGCCGCCCTCAACGCCTACCTGTTCAATTATGACGTCGATCTGGAGCGGACCACGGTTCTGGTAAATATCGGCTATGATGTCACCAACGTTTTATACCTTCATCAGGGCTATTATCATTCGACCCGTGACATTTCTGCGGGGACCCGTGAAATTTACAATGCCATTCAGAAAGAGTTCCGGCTCAATGCTGAATTGGCCAACAAGGCCATCAAAGGAGAAATGAAGGAATCCATTGACCAGGATATGCTCAAAGCAACCATTGTTTCGGCTACCGAAGAGTTGATATCCGGGATGGAATTGGCCTTTTCGTATTTTAAGTCGCAGGCCGGGGTCGATCGAATCGACTGGATGGTTCTTTGCGGCGGAGGCGCCCTGGTACCATTCCTGCCGGAATTTCTTCAGTCTAAATTAAGCATTCCGCTGGAGATTCTTAATCCGTTGCGAAATATAGATTTTGATCCCGAGATGTTCCAGTATCTGGAACCGGAAAAAATCGCTCCACTCCTGACCGTACCGGTGGGATTGGCAATGAGGAAGGCAAGGTAGCGCTATGGCCATGATAGAAATCAACCTGCTGCCCAAGCAGTATAAAAAGCGCTCCGGGGGCTTCGCGATCGGCAAGCACGGTGTTTATGCCGTCGCCGCAGGGATCGGCGTTCTCCTCATGATCGGAGCGGTTACATTATACCAGATTCATCAGATCAGCGAGCTCAAGGGGCAGATGGAAATCGCCCGGGCCCGAACCTCGCAACTGCAGAAAGACATACAACTGGTCGATGCCCTCAACGACATCAAGACCAAAATTACCGACCGTATGGCGGCCGTCGAGAAGCTGGACCGCCACCGGAGCGCCTGGGTCAAACTGCTCGAAAATCTGTCCGGCAACATTCCCGATTTTATCTGGCTGGCCAAATTCGAGGAAGTCGCTCCGACGGCCACTGCCTATAAGAGCACAACGTCCAATAAAGCCAAAAATCAGCCCGATACAGCCACCATGGTCATGGCCGCCGCCGGTTTGCCTCCAACCCGCGATATGCGGATCGAGGGATTTTCGTTCACGCTCAATGCCCTGGCCTCGTTTATGATCAAGCTGATGCGGTCGGACTATTTCGATAATGTCGATTTACGCAAAACCGAACAGGTCGAACTCGGCAAGCAAAAGGTTTATAGTTTTGAACTCGGCTGCACGGTTCATTTCCTGTCGGCAGAGGAACTCGAAAAACTGGCCGCGGAGCAGGTGACTGTTACCAGCGGCTCATAGATGAGAGAGTGGAATTATGGATTTCAGAGATCCCAAAGTTCAAAAAATAGCCATCGCGGTTATCGCTTTCGGTGTGGTTGTCTATTTTTGGTATAACCGGGTTTATACCAAATATAATAACCAGCTTAATCAGTTGACGGCCGAGTACTCCTCCATGATTACCAACCTGAAGAACGTGGAGATGAAATCCAAATCGCTGGAAGCTCTCAAGCTGGAATACGAAGATCTTCTGGGCCGTTACCAGGAAATCGAACAACTGCTACCGGAAGTCAAGCAGATTCCGTCGTTTCTGGTGCAATTGCATACGGCATCGTCACTGACGGGAACGCGCATCACGCGAATTGACCCTCTGGAGGTTGTCCCCGAGGAATTTTATAACGTAACCGGTTTCAACATAGAAATGACCGGTGCCTACCACGATTTCGGAAAATTTATCGGTTATGTGGCCAATTTCCCGTTTATCGCCAACATCTCCGAGATGAAGCTGACCACGATGACGGCCGCCAATATTGCCGCGGTCGAGGATGACGGTCCACGCGAAATCGGTGCCAAACCGACCGTCAAGGCCAGCTTCAAGCTTTCCACATATTATGTCAAGGCCGATGAACGACTTCAGGAACTGGTATTATAGGAGGCGGATAAAAATTATGAAAACGAATTTGCTGTATATAGTTTTTGCCGTCGTCCTGCTGACGACTGCGGGTTGGGCGACCGAGGTCGATATCAGTCGTATTTCTCTTGAGAAAATCGGCGATGAAACGGTCTGCAAAATATACGCGGACGGTCCGTTCCAGTACACCCATGAAATCCCCGAACAGCTTCCCGGTAAACCATACCGGGTGGTGGTCGACATTTTCCCGGCCGTTCACAACCTTGACGGCAAAGAATTCGTCAACCTGCCGCCTTCGATCGTAACTTCGATTCGATCCAGCCAATTCGCGGTCAGCCCGGAAAAGGTCGTCCGAGTCGTGTTCGATTTGAAGGAAACGGTACCATATAGAATTGAAAAGAAAAACAATCAAGTATGGGTTTTTCTGCCTGACAAAAGCAGTGCCATGTTCCCGCAGTGGAGCAGTCGGCCACAGTCGGCAAGCCCGATTCCCCAGCGGGCAATCGCAGACAGACCGAAGACGGTCAGCGAAATAACCAAAACAGAGACGGATAAATCTCTGACGACGCCTCCCCAGGCGGTTCCGGAAAAGCCTCAAATCGCCAAAAATGAACCGCCTTTGATGGGCGCCCCGGCCCAAAACAAGCCGACCGCTCAAAAGCCGGAGACCCCACCGATGGTTCAAAGAACGGAACCTCCGACAGAAACAAATGCGGAACAGGCCGCTTTAAATCCGCCACCGGTTGCCGCACCGAAAATACCGGCGCCCAAAGTCGCAAGCTATTACCAGACGCAGAAATCTACTTTTCTGGAACTCGATAAGAGCCAGACACAAAAATGGGTCAGCCAGACGAGTGCGAATAAACCGATTGAAATAGCTCAAAACGCACCGATCGAGACCGAAGTAACGGCGACACAGAAACCACTGGAATCGCCGGCACCGGCTCAAAACGAAGCCGTGGAAAAGGACAAAGTTCCGGTCAAGACCAATGAAGATAACAAGGAAGCCGAACCGGCGAAAGCGGACGGCAAAGAACAGGATACGCCTTTTAAGAAGGCCAAGCCGGTAACGGCCGAAGGGCCCTCTCTGACAGGAGAGCCGATTCTGGCCGGAGCCGCTTCCACCCAGCCGGATACGGCGGAAATCGTCCCCGAAGCCGCCGGTGTTGTCGATGATGAAGACAAACCAACCTCGCGTTTCCGTCGTCAACCGACTCTTCCGGCCAAACTAAAAGGAACCATGGTTGCGGAGTTTCCGACCCGGATGGTGATCAAATATAACGGGGAATTGTCCCGCGATCCGTTCAAAACGCTGATTGATGAAACACGCAAGACCGACTCGCAGATGCAGAAAAGGATTCCGGACATCGAAACGTTACGGCTGGTAGGTGTTATCGAATCGGCCAACGGTAAAAATCGGGCCCTGCTCGAGGATATAGACGGCTTCGGTTACATCCTCGGGGAAGGCGATAAAGTTAAAAAGGGATACGTTTCCCGCATAGATTCAAACAAGGCATTTTTCCAGCTGTATGAATACGGCTGGAGCAGAACCGTGGCATTGCATCTCGGTGATGAATAAGAAAGGCAGGTTGCGATGGTAAGGAATATAATTATGGGCAATGTGATGAAAACCCTGTTACTGGTCATGTGCCTCGGCGTGTCGGTGTCGGCATTGGCCCAGGATATCGACAAACCCGTAAATCCCGGAGTGCCGATAGAAAATTTGACCTATCAGGCGGCCGACATTCGTTCTGTCATCCGCTCCCTGGCTGACTACGGCAAGGTTAACGTCGTGGTGGCACCCAACGTGCAGGGGACGGTAACGATAAATCTGCGCAATGTCACATGGGAACAAGCTCTGAAAATTATCGGCAGCACCTATAATCTGGCCGTTGTTTTCGAGGCCGAAGATTATATCCGAGTATTGCCCGCGGAAGAATATCGCAAAGAACAGATGGAGCAGGATAAGCACCACCTGGAGCGTCAGACTCTGGCGCCGCTCGATATCAAGATCATAAAACTGGCCAATACGGCCGCCAGGGAAATCAAAGAATCGGTCAAATCGCTTATGTCCCAGCGGGGTAAGGTGGATGCCGATGAAAGAACCAATTCTCTGATATTGCAGGAGGTTCCGGAAAACGTGGAACGAGTTCTGGCCTTTATCAAGGAACTGGACCGCCCCGCTCGGCAGATAAAAATTTCAACCCAGATCCTCGATATCTCTTCGAAGGATGCTCTTGAACTGGGCGTGGACTGGACGGCCACGGGCAGTTATACGCCCAATGCCAATCGTCGCGTTGACCAAACCGCAACCCAATTGGGCAATCAGGTGACGGAGCCATTCATATCCTACAACGTGGGATTTTTCCCTCATAACTGGAGTCTCGATGCTACCATATCGGCGATATTGAGCAACGGCAAAGGCAAACTGGTGGCGCATCCTGAAATTACCACCATCGAAAATAAGTCGGCCCGCATCCAGATGGGTCAGAGAATACCGGTCAAGCAGTTTGATGAATCCGGTAACGTCGTCATTGAATATGAAGACGTCGGGACGATTCTGCAAGTGACTCCGCATATCACGGCCGAAAACCGAATTTTGATGCACTTGAAGCCGGAAAGAAGCTCTCTTCAGCCCGACGCCAGCGGTATCATAATAAATACCAATAATGCCGAAACGAATGTCGTCGTTAACAATGGTCAAACGGCGGTCATCGGCGGCCTTACTACCGTGGACGAAACCGAAAGTCGTGAAGGAATCCCGATCTTGAAGGATTTGCCGATTATCGGAATGTTATTCAGCTACTATACAAAAAATAACGAAAGCCGCGACCTGGTTATTTTCGTGACACCGACAATTGTCGAAGAGGACCTGGCCCATACCGGCCCGTAGAATTTTCCCATCGTGCCATTAAAAGCCCCGAATTATCGGGGCTTTTTTGCTTAAAAGAAGGCGTTTTTGGCCGATAATATCAGTAGAAACAGGGAAATCGGATTCCGAAATAAACAAACTATATTCATAGCAGGAGTCACTATGTATTCCAAAAAATCATCATTCATGACCCTTGTGGCGTTCATGATGCTTGCCTTTGCGGCATTATGGCTGACCGGGTGCGATTCCAGTTCGAGCTCGAACACGACGGGATCGATCGAAGTTACCACCATTTCCGTCAGTCCATCGTCGATTAATGTGGGCGGAACCTGCGTCGTCGAAGTGCAGGTTACCGACGGCTCAAATCCGGTGGCCAATCGCGCGGTTCAATTCACGGTTGATCCGACATCGGCTGGGACATTCAATCCCGCCATGGCCGTGAGCGATGCCAATGGTTTGGTCGCCACCACTTTTACTTCATCGCAAACGGGCAACGTGACTATCACCGCCCGCATCAGCGATGCCATATACAGAACCGCCTCGCTGACCGTGCAGGCCAGCCAGCAGACGGGTTCGGGCAATATCAATTTGGCCGTGACGCCGTCGCTTCTTCTGGCCGACGGCAGTTCCACGGCGGAATTGACCGTTACTATTGAAGATGCACTGGGTAATCCGGCCCCGGCCGGGACGACCGTCCGCCTTGCCGCCGGTGAAAAATTCGTCGACGTCGACGCCAACGGTTATTTCACCGCCGGCGTTGACAGCCTCGTATATGATGTCATCAATAACGGCAGCTGGAATCCGATCGGCATTATTCCTTCGACTGCGACCGTCTCCGGGACCGTAGGTCAGGCAACAGTCACGTATATCGCGGGGACAGAGGCCGTCACGGTTTATATCCGGGCCACAGTGACCGAAGGCAGTTACATTGGTTACGCCGAAATTCCGCTACAATTGACTCCCGATGCCGCGATCGAGAGCATATATCTCATGAGTGATTCCAATAGCCTGGCGGTACAATCCACGGGCGGCATGGAAACGGCTACATTGACCGCCATCGGTTACGACGCCAACGGCAACCGCGTCCCGGAAGGACTTCAAATCGCCTTTATCATTACCGACGGACCAGGCGGTGGTGAAAGGCTGGGAACCGAAGATTATGGACCGTATATTGCCACGACAAATGCTCTGGGTGAGGCCTATTGCCCGGTTTCATCGGGAACGATTTCGGGAACGATACGAATTCGCGCTTATGTCGGCAGTATCCTGTCCAATTCGACACTTTTGATGGTTCATGCCGGGCCGCCGGCCAATATTGTAGTCGGTGCCGAAGTCTGCAATGTCCAGGCTTGGGGCTGGGTGAATGTGGACGTCGACATTGTCGCGATTGTGTCGGATATCTATAACAATCCGGTTCGGGATTCGACCGCCGTTTATTTTACGGTTGATGAAGGTACGATAATGGCTCATATGGGCAGAACGGTCGATCAGAAAGGAATTGTTGAGTCATCATGGATATCGGGCTTTAATCCCCCAAGCGCCGACGGCATCGTTCGGGTAATCGCCGAAACCTCCGGCGGCACGGTTGCCGATACCAGCTATTTTATCAATAGCTGGTACCCCGATACCATGTGGTATGTCGAGCCGTTCCCGAGTTCGATTATGGCTGATGGCAAAATGTATCGCAAATTCCTGCTGGAGGTCCGCGACCTCAATGGCAATTATGTTCTCGACCAGACCGAAATCGATATTGAAAGCTATTATGTCACCGTTGCTTCCGGCGTCGTTCAGGACGGCTGTAACGGCTCGGTGGTTTCGTCATTTTTAACCTCGGTCATTCTCGATAATGACTATAGCTGGGATCTGTCCGATACGGAGGACGACGGTATCGGCGCCATCGATGAAATCATCGCCAACTATAAGGGTTTTGTTTCGGTCATTCACCCGTGCACTCTGTGGACCGGCCCGGCTTATTCGGGTGGTTCATCGATAGATATGAACGCTTCGGCAACCTATAGCACGCAGGTGCCTTTCTTCGTTACCATATCTGACCGTTGGGGCAATCCGCTGGGTGGCCATCGTTTGATAGCCAGCGTCATCGGACGCGGGACTATCTCCAACGGGGTCCAGTACACCAATGGTTATGGCGAAGCGACCGGGTTTGTTTATAATGCTCCGGCGGTGGATCCGGCCATCGAGGATGAGAAGGTTATCATCCAGGTCGTGGATACCGATGCGAGAGGCAATATAACAATAACCAAACAGGTTTCGCTGCAAGAGTAAATTTCCTGTACTCCTGTTTTGTTTCGAAAGGGTCATCCGAAAGCCATCATTCGGATGGCCCTTAATTTTTTGTTAAACCGGTTGAATAAAACGTCCCGAATGCGTAGATTTAGTTATGTTAGTCCGGGACGATATACGTCATATAATACACGAGACGGTGTTTTATGCCGCCGAGCGGAACCCGAATAAGCCGGCCCTGGTAAGTGCCGCCGAACCGGACAGGATTTTTTCATATAAGTCGTTAATTGAAAATGTCAAGAATATGGCCGACATTCTGGGCGGATCGGGAATAGCAAAGCAAAGCCGTGTCGGGCTGATAGGCGAAAATTGCCCCGAATGGGCCATATTTTACCTGGGCATCCTCGCCGCCGGAGCCGTGGCGGTACCGCTGGATAACAATCTCAAAAACTCGGAAGTGGCGGCGCTTTTGCGTCTGTCCGGAGTCAGGATTATCGCCTGTTCTCACAAATGGCTGGAACCGGTTAAAACACTTATCGCACTCAATGGCCTCGATATAAAGGCCGTGGACATGAAGGAAATCGTAAGGTCCGCCACAAACTGCCGCGAAGGGACATATAATCCACCCGAAATTGCTCCCGCCGATCCGGCCGTGATTATTTTCACTTCGGGCACGACCGGCGACCCCAAAGGTGTGGTTCTGACCCATGATAATATCGTTTCCAATGTTATGGCGGCGCGTTCGGCCTTGCAGCTGCTTCCGGAGGACAAGTTCCTGTCAATACTGCCGCTGCATCATACTTTTGAAGCCACCTGCGGTTTCCTTCTGCCTTTGATATGCGGCCTGACCATAGTTTATGCGCGGTCGCTCAAATCCCGGGAAATCAAGGAAGATATAAATTATTACAAAATCACGGTTATGATAGCCGTGCCGCTTTTGTACGAAAAACTGTATGCGTCTATCGCCAAAAAAATATCGGAAGCAGGGGCAATTAAGAAAATCTATTTCGGGGCCATGCGAAATATCAGCAAGATAGCTTGGAAAGGCAAAATCAAGGCCGGCCGCACCCTGTTCTCGGCGCTTCGCCGCAAAGCCGGTTTGGAATCAATTCGCATGTTCGTGTCGGGCGGAGCGCCGCTTCCGGTACGGGTGGGGGAGTGGTTTAATCTGGCCGGATTCACCTTTCTTGAAGGTTATGGTATGACCGAATGCTCGCCGGTGATTTCGGTCAGTCATCCTGATGATATTCGCTTCGGGTCGGTCGGGCCGCCGCTACCGGGCCTTGACGTGCGTATCGATAATCCCGGGCCGAATGGCATCGGGGAGATTGCCGTCCGGGGTCCCAATGTCACGCCCGGATACCTGGATAATCCGAATGCCACCGCCAAGTTGTTCAAAGACGGTTGGCTGATGACAGGAGATCTGGGCAAAATCGAGCATGGTCATATTTTTATCACCGGTCGCGCCAAAAATGTTATCGTCTCCGGCACCGGTAAAAACATCTATCCCGAAGAAATAGAGGCCGAATTGAGTCTGTCGCCGCTTATTACGGAAGCCATTGTCACGGGGCGGACGCGCCCGGGCAAATCCGGGGAAGAGGTCTGGGCCATTATTTTCCCCGCCACGGAGCAGATCGAATCGGCTTTCGGATCCAATCCCACCCCGGAAAAAATCCGAACCCTGATACAATCCGAAATTAAGGTAGTCAACGACCGAATTGCCGATTACAAGCGCATTGTCAATTTTGAAATACGAACCGAACCGTTCGAGAAAACCTCGACGCGCAAAATAAAAAGAGGTTTATACCGATAAAGCATGATTGTAACCGGAGAAATATCGTTTGCGTCCAAAGGCTTTTGTCACGTTGTAAATCTGACCGATGAAATCGCCGGGAGAGTGCATGGCTCCGGCATAAAGTCAGGCATTGTCACCGTTTTTACGCCCTCGGCGACGTCGGGCTTGACAACCATCGAATTCGAACCGGGGCTGTTAAAAGACCTGCCTGAATTTTTTGAAAGCATTTTGCCGTCGAATAAACCTTACCACCATGATCTGACCTGGCACGACGGTAACGGTTTTTCGCATATGCGTTCGGCCTTGATCGGCCCGGATATAACGATTCCTTTCGTAAAGGGCCAATTAACACTGGGAACGTGGCAGAATGTCGTTTTTCTCGATTTCGACAACCGGAATCGACGGCGTAAAGTTATCGTGCAGATTTTGGGGGAATAATGAAGCAGGAAGATCTGGGTTTCCGGGTCCTTATCCCGTTGGCAGGCAATGTCAAAATTCTGGACCAGACACAATTGCCGCACGATCTCGTTTATAATGAATATAGTGACTATCGCGACATAATAAGTGCCATAAGACGACTTGAAATCCGCGGCGCCCCGGCAATCGGTATCGCCGGAGCCTATGCTCTGGCGGTGGCGGTTGAGGCTGATGTCAGAAATATCGACATCGATCGACTGAAAGCGATTCTGCGCAGCGTCGGCCATGAAATAAAAAAGGCCCGCCCGACGGCGGCCAACCTGGGCTGGGCGGTGGACCGGGTCTTGCGGAATATTAAACAGTACGACGGCGATGATATCGAACGCTTCCGAAAAATATTATGGGATGAAGCCGCCGCAATATATGAAGAAGATGAAAAAATGTGCGCCGCCATCGGTCGCCATGGAGAGGGACTGCTGAAAGACGGTGATACGGTGCTGACCCATTGTAATGCCGGGGCGCTGGCCACCGGGGGCATCGGGACAGCGCTGGCGCCGATATACACGGCGCACCGTCAGGGCAAAAAGATTAAAGTCTTTGCCGATGAAACCCGCCCGCTTCTGCAGGGAGCGCGCCTGACCGCATGGGAATTGAAGCGGGCCGGAATCGAAGTGACGCTTTTGGTCGATGGCGCTTCCGGCGAATTGATGCGGCGGAGCAAAATCAACTGCGTCATGGTCGGGGCGGACCGGATTGCCAGAAACGGCGATGTGGCCAATAAAATCGGAACGTACAATGTCGCCGTGCAGGCGAATCGTCACGGCATCCCGTTCTATGTGGCGGCGCCATATTCGACGTTTGATGATGAAATTGCGACCGGCAATGACATTCCGATCGAAGATCGCGCCTCGGAAGAAGTGACCCATTGGCATGGCAAGCGAACCGCGCCCGACGATATAGAAGTTTTCGCCCCGGCCTTTGACATCACGCCGCACGATTTGGTAACGGGTTATATAACGGAGAAGGGAATAAGTCGTAAGTCAGAAGCCCCGCGCTCCTGACAGAAAAACAATGAATACTCTCACCAAAAAACAAACTCTGATCATCGTCGATCTGGAAACGACTTGCTGGGCCCATAACGAAAAGCGCGACAATGAGATGGAAATAATCGAAATCGGCGCGGTCAAAGTCGATTTAAATACGCGCGAAATTATCGATGAATTCAATCGTTTTATAAAACCGAGCCGCAACTCGATGTTAAGTGATTTTTGCAAAGAGTTGACCAGTATTAAGCAGGAAGACGTTGACGCCGCCGAACGTTTTCCGATTGTCTTTGGCCTGTTTCTCGACTGGATCGGGGATCTTAACCGCGTCATATTTTCCTCATGGAGCAATTTCGACCGGCGGATGTTTCAAAAGGATTGCACTTATCATAATGTTGCCTATCCGTTCGGTGAGAATCATTTCGATATAAAAATATATTTCGCGCGCATGATGGGTGAGCACAAGGGGTTAAGCAGTGCCATGAAGATGCTTGAGCTGGAATTCGAGGGGGTGCGCCACCGGGGTATCGATGACGCCCGTAATACCTATCGTGTATATCGGGTGCTGGAAACGAAAGGAAATCAAACGTCGTTGGAGTTGTGAGAACATAATGATTGAGAAGGGGCAAATGTGGAAATCTGCTGCCCACCTATCGACCGGACGCAACGTTTTTGTGGTTACGGTGCCCCGCCGCTTGCGGTGGGATTTGTCGGGGGTCTCGTTCATTTGCGTTTACTTCGAAACCCGACCGAATAGAGATATTATGGAGGAATAGATGCAAAGCAAGATATATAACGCCACCGGCATGAAATACCCGCCCGTGGCAATACTCTGGTCGGACAATAAGCCCGAAAAGGCGGTTCAATTCGCACCGGGACGATGGGGCTGTGTCACATTTCTATTGGCTTCGGCGGCTAAAGGCAAAGTCGCCGTCGCCGACCGCAATACCTTCGGATGCATCGGCGGCGGGGTCGGGCTGGGATTCGGCAATCAGTATGTCCATTTCCCCGGCGGTATCGCCGAATATATCTCCACCGGCAATGCCGAATTCTGTCGCTCGGAGTTCGGCAAAAAGATGCTCGATCAGATGCCGGAGATCGAGGAAGGGGAGAGGTATGTCAAGAACCCCGAAATCGCGCAGGAATTCATCGATAATCTGCCCATGATTAATATCCCCGCCGAATATGTCATCCTCAAACCGCTCGAGATGGTAACGCCGGAAGAAACGCCCCAGGTCATAGTTTTCGTGGTTCACCCCGACCAGCTGGCGGCGTTGGTTGTTCTGGCCAATTATGCCCGTTCTGGCGCCATCAATGTCGTGGCTCCGTTTGGGGCGGGGTGCCATCAGATCGGCATTATACCGATTCATGAAGGCAAGTTCGAGCATCCGCAGGCGATTATCGGCCTGACCGATATTTCGGCCCGTAAGTACATCATGAAAATGCTGGATCATAACGTCCTGTCGTTTTCAGTGCCGTATAAATTGTTTATGGAGATGGAAGGCCATGTCGAGGGCAGTTTCCTCGAACGGAAATCATGGAAAACGGTGCTGGAGGACCAATTGAAGCAGGCATAAGAATTCCCGGTGAGTTTAAGGACCCACCGGGCAAAATACCTATGCAATTGCGGTTGTTATAGTACGTTGTGATCAGCGGGTCCTCAGGCCCGCCGCCAACCCCGTCGATCTGAGGATCGACCGGGCACATCGTTAGTACGATCTCGGTGCCCCGCCGTTTGGGGACTGTTGAAGAACCAGCAGGTGGGCCTACGATTCCCGATAAAGTTGGGACATCTTGTTGTCGGGTTTCTCGTTACGCTTCGCTCCACTCGGAACCCGACCTACTTTTTGCACTACACATACACTTTTTCAACAAGCCCCTTGCGGTGGGACTAATTCGCCGGCTTTCACCTGTATTAACCTATTACATGCAATTTCCGACCGGTTTTTTGTGATTTAATATAGATCAAGCCCGCTTTAGTCTGACAAGATTACTTTAAAACAGGCTCTGCTGATTGTTCTGGTCGAGCTTAAGCCCCAGATGCTCGGCGGCTTCTTTGGAAATCATGCGTCCCCGCTTGGTGCGCTGCAAAAAACCGATTTTCAATAAGTACGGCTCGACCATATCCACCAAAGTATCGATTTCTTCGTTGAGCGTTGCCCCCAGCGCCTCGATACCCACCGGCCCGCCTTTGTAAAATTCGATAATAACCTGCAACAGCTTCCGGTCGAGACTATCCAGTCCGAGATTATCGATACCTTCTTTATCCAGCGCCGTGCGCGCCAATTCGATATCGATTTCGCCGTCGGCCCGGACCGTCACATAATCGCGCACCCGTCGTAGCAGGCGGTTGGCCACGCGCGGTGTCCCGCGGGAACGCCCGGCGATTTCGAGCGCCGCCTCGGAAGTGATCTTGACTTCAAGCAAACCGGCCGAACGGACAATAATTTCCGCCAGTTCTTTTTTATCGTAAAAGTCGATATGATAGTACAATCCGAACCGGTCGCGAAGAGGCGGCGATAACAGCCCCGCCCGCGTCGTGGCGCCGATCAGGGTGAATCGTTTCAGCGGAATATTGATGACTTTGGCGAAGGCTCCTTTGTCCACCACAAAGTCAACCTTGAAATCCTCCATTGCCGGATAGATGAATTCCTCGATGGCCGGGGAGAGGCGATGGATTTCATCGATGAATAATATATCACCTTCAGTCAGGTTGGTGAGTATCCCCATCAAGTCGCCGGTGCGAGATAGGGCCGGGCCCGACGTTGACACCAGCCGGGTGCCCATCTCGTTGGCGATGATGTTGGCCAGGGTCGTCTTGCCCAGTCCGGGCGGGCCATAGAACAGGACGTGTTCACATGACTCGCCGCGTTTTTTGGCGGCTTCGATTGATACGTGCAGTTTGTCCTTGAGTTCTTTCTGCCCGATGTACTCATTGAGATATTTGGGCCGAAGCGAAAGAATGAAGGATTCTTCTTCGGGCGTCATGACGTCGCCGGTTATAATTCGATCTCGGCTCATCGCACCCCGGCCTTGTTGGTCCCGGCTTCCTGCCGGAATATGATGGATATCAGTTTTTCGGTCGTATCGACTTTGGGGTTGTTCTCCAGCGCTCGCAGAACCATCTTCTCGGCTTCCACGGCTTTGTATTGCAGTTGCACCAGCACTTCGACCGCTTCGTTCATGAGATCGGTCTGGTCTTTTCGGATGACGGTCAGCGGCTGTTCCGTTTTGGACAGGGCAAACCGGGCCATTTTGCCGTTGAGCTCGGCGATGACCTTGTCGGCCAGGCGATTGCCGATTCCGGGAAGCCGTGCCAGCGTCCCGGCGTCTTTGGTTTCGATGGCCGTGGCGATATCGCGGACGGGAAGCGTCAAAGACTTGAGCCCTTTTTTGAAACCCATTCCGGAGACGGTCGTGAAAAGCAGGAAAAATTCCTTGTCGAGAGCGTCCGTAAAACCGATTAATTTCGGATAATGATAGCTTTTTTTGTCGCCCGCCTCGATATAGTTAATGGTATGAAGCAGCACCTCGCGACCTTCGGCTTTGGCGTCGCGAAGAGCATTGTATAAACCCGAGGGAATCATCAACTCATGGTACAATCCCCCGAGGTTGATGGTGACCGCTTCCTCGGTCAACTTGGCGATTTTTCCCGATATCTGCGAAATCATTTTCCCATCAGAGCATTGTGATGACAGAGCGCCGCGGCCAGGGCATCGGCTGTATCCGGCGAACAAACGTCATCGGTCAGTTTTAGAGTCGATTTTATCATTCTCTGCATCTGCATCTTAGTGGCCCGACCGTTCCCGGTCAATGACTTTTTTATACGGGTGGAGGCGTAGGAAACTATCGGAATGTTGCTCACGGAGGCCCGGACAAAAATAATTCCGCGGGCGTGCCCCATGATTATGGCCGTCTTGGGGTGGGCATAATGCGAATAAAGCTCCTCGACCGCCATGTAATCCGGTTTGAACTGGGTCAGGATATGGCCCATTTCGTCGTAAATTTCCTTCAATTTTGCGGGAAAGTCCGCTCGGGCCGGAGTCCTGATAACTCCGGCCTCGAGAATCTTTATTTGATTGCCGCTGGATTTGATGACGCCGTAACCCGTGATATGCAAACCCGGATCGATGCCGACAATCGTCACGGCCATGGTCATTACCCGGCCAGTTTTTCCATGATGTCGTCGGCGATATCGAAATTGCTGTATACGTTCTGAACGTCGTCGTGTTCTTCAAGAGCCTCATACAGCTTGAGCATCGACTCGGCCTGTTTTTCGTTGAGCCTGATCGTGTTTTGAGGTATCATGGATGTTTCTGCCGACACGATCGGGATGGATTTGGCTTCGAGCGCCTGTCGCACAGTTTCGAGCTCGGAGGGCGGCGTCGTTATTTCATAGACGTCGCCTTCTTTGGACATATCGGTCGCACCGGCTTCAATTACGATTTCCATCAATGTTTCTTCATCGACCACAGAGGAATCGACGGTAATGATTCCGGTGTTGTCAAACATCCATGCGACACAACCGTTTTCGCCCAGATTCCCGCCATACTTCGCAAAAAGATGTCTAATTTCGGACACCGTTCTCTTTTTATTGTCGGTCAAAGTCGTCAGGTAGACCGCCACCCCGGCCGGACCATAGCCTTCGTAACTGGCCTCTTCATATGATACTCCCGGCAGTTCTCCGGTGCCTTTTTGAATGGCCCTCTTGATATTGTCCGCCGGCATGTTGGCCGCCTTGGCCGTGGCGATGGCTGTCCTTAAGCGGGGGTTGGCGTCGGGATCTCCACCACCGGCGCGCGCCGCAACCGTAATCTCCTTGATAAATCGCGTGAACATGCGGCCGCGCTCGGCGTCTGCTTTGCCTTTCTTACGCTTAATTGTCGCCCATTTTGAATGGCCGGACATAACTACCTCCTGGATATTAAATTTCTTTTGCCTAATTTTAACGAGAAAAGACAATTATCGCAAGAGGATTCACGGTCTATTTTGGATAAGTAATCAGGATAATAAATTATTAATAGTCATCAATCGCCGTCGGCCAGAGAGCGATAACTTTCGCGATATTCCTCGTTGAGGACAATAATGGCGATGCGGCGGTTGCGGGGATCGTAAGGGCTGTCGTTGAGCTTCAGATGCTTGTCGGCGTAACCTCGGATTTCAACAATCTGGCCGTCGCGTAACCCGACGCTTTCCATATGCCTCCGGGCGCTATTGGCTCGGTCGGCCGAAAGTTCCCAGTTGGAATACTGGTTCCTGTCCGAATAAGGCGTTCTATCGGTATGGCCTTCGACGATTATATCATTGGGCAGTTTGCCCAATTCGTTGGCGATGGCCTTTAAGATCAATTGGGTATTGGATTTGAGGGCGGCACTACCCTTGCCAAAAAAATTGCTTGAATCGGGATTGGTGGAAACCTCCACCAATTCAATTCTCAAACCCTCCGGAATCAGTTCTATCTCTATGAAATCCTTTAGCTTTGCAATTTCGGGGATTTTATCCAGAGCTTCCCGGATTTTCCTGCCGGCTTCGGTCAGCCGTTCGAAAGTCTTTCCTAGTTTTCGTCCCTCTTCGCTTTTGCGAATCTGGGTGTTCATGGGCGATACCCCGCCATCGAGCGTTCCCTGCCCGGTCTTTTTCATGAAATTAACAGGGTCGCGAAAATAACCCTGGACCGCTTTTTTGACGGCATCCGACTGGGACATAATCCACATGACCAAAAAAAAGGCCATCATGGCCGTGACAAAGTCGGCATAGGCGACTTTCCAGGCCCCGCCGTGATGAGCACCGTGCCCGCCCTTTTTTCTGATTATGATTATGGGCGGAGCTTGTTTTTCTTCATTTTCATCCATGTCAGGCAGTTACGGCCTCTTTTTGTTGAGGCATTTTGCCGGCTTTGGCCGCCCGGCAGGCTTCTTCGACTTCGGTGAAACTCGGTCGAACGTCGTGGGAAATTACCCTGCGAGCGAACTCGACCGCAATCTGCGCGGTGAATCCTTTATGAAAAGCCAGCAGGGCCTGCTTCAGGACAATGTAGTACTGACTTTCAGCGGTAATCTGATGGCGCATGTTGCTGGCCAACGGTTGCACCGCACCGTATGAAAGCAGGATACCCAGAAAGGTCCCGACCAGCGCCGCCGCCACATGGGTGCCGACTTCCTCGACCGACCCGCCGATGGACCCCATGGTGATTACCACGCCCAGTACGGCCGCCACAATACCCAAACCGGGAAGGGCGTCCCCGATTGTCTGAAGGGTTGTGGCCGCGTGTTCTTCTTCGCGTTCATGAGTCTCGATGTCCTTGTCGAGCATCGATTCCAGATCGAATTCGGGTATGCCGCCCATGATAATCAATCGCATGGTGTCGGACAGAAATGAAACGGCGTGATGGTTTTTAAGGAAATAGGGGTACTTGGTCAGGACGGCGCTTTTTTCCGGTTCTTCGATATGTGACTCGAGGCCGACAAGGCCATCCTTGCGGGCAACATTGAACAATTCATACATCATGGTGAGTAAATCAACGTATGCCTGCTTGCTGTGACCCGATGCCATGATTCTGGGGAGTCGGGCGATAATCGACTTGACCACCCGTGGTGGAGCCATGACGAGCATTGATCCCATGGCGGCGCCGCCGATGATGACAAATTCGGCGGGTTGCATGAGAACCATGAGGTTCCCATGGGCCATCAAATAGCCCGCGATGACGCAGACGAAAACGAAGATTAGACCGGCAACTGCTAACATAAGGTGTTCTTCCTCTTAAGGTTATAATAATTATCGACAGACCGGGCAGAAACTGAACCCGGTCGGATTCGGAATTTGGCCTATTTTGATAAAATTCGCTTAATCCGGGGCAGGTTATGGCCAAAATAATTTGTTGACAGGTATATTTTTATTGTTATTATATAATGCTAAATTGTTTATTGACAAAATATTGCATGAAAGGAGGGGTGTTTATGACAGGCGTAAGGGTTCGCGACGACGAATCCTTCGAAAAAGCCCTGCGCCGCTTCAACAAATTTTGTGAGAAGACAGGTATACTGTCCGACATAAAGAAGCATCAGCATTTCGAGAAGCCGTCTGAACGCCGCAAGCGCAAATTGAACGCCGCCCGGCGCAAGATGCGTAAGCTGCACCAGGCAGAAGGATAGACTTGTTGTGTCTATTTTACTTAAAATAGATGACGAATTGAAAAAGGCCCTGAAAGCCGGGGATAAGCTCAAAGCCACCCTGCTTCGGGGCCTTAAGTCTGATATCAAGTATCGCCAGATCGAGCTCGGTCGGGAGTTGACCGAGGAAGATATCATCGGGACACTGCAGAGCGCCGCCAAACGCCACCGCGATTCTATCGAGCAGTTCCAGAAGGGCGGACGCGCCGATCTGGTCGAAAAGGAAACTAAAGAACTGGAACTTATAGAGGGGTATCTTCCGGAACAGCTTTCCGAAGATAAAATCAGGGAGCATATTCAGGCCTCGATCGATGCCACCGGCGCTTCGTCGCCCGCTCAGCTGGGAGCGGTGATGAAAGACCTCATGCCTCGCCTTAAAGGGCAGGCCGACGGCAAGCTGGTCAATCAACTCGTGCGCCAGATGCTTTCGGATGCCAACCGGTAGCTCTTCTTTAAGGACTTGACGCCATACAGGGAGTAGTGTTATGAACTGGATCGACATTGTTCTTTTGATCCTGCTGGTGGCGGCCATTATCATCGGTTCCAAAAAGGGTCTGGTCAGAGAATTGATGGCTCTGACTGTCCTGACCGCTACCGTGATCGTTTCGGTCAACTATATCGATTTGATCGCCGTCAAAGTTTATGAAGGGTTGGGCGGATCGCCGCTGATAACTGCCATCATTTCCTTTGTTGTCCTGCTGGCCATCATCTATGCCATCTTCAAATTGCTGGGGATGCTTTTTTACAAGGTGGCCAACCTGCAGAAGCTGGGCAAGAAAGACCAGCTGGGCGGGGCTTTGATCGGTGCCCTGCGGGGCTGGCTCATCATTGGCTTTGTGATTTTTATCGTTTTTTTGATGCCCATGCCGGATAAGTTTTACGATGATTTCGGACAGTCTTTTCTGGGCCCGACGTTGGCCAAAACTTTGCCGCTCCTGTATGAATCTTCGGCTGGGCTCCATCCCAAAAACGACAGCTTTATGGAAAAGGTCGAACATACCCTTTTGTTGCGCCCATCCAATCAATCCAACACGCCCAACTTCGATTTCAGTGAAGACCGCGAGCAGGTCTACAAAGTCATTTATCAGATTGACCGCTACTTCGGTACCGGTTCAGGCCGGATATAATCGATAAAGATATTTATTCTTAGACGGTCAATGCTTATATTAAGCCCCGATAAATCGGGGCTTTTATGTTTGACGGAGTATGAGCTTTGAGTTTCGATGAACATTCGATGGAAGTGCTCGAGTACCCCAAAGTCCTCGAGATCTTGCACGGTCTATGTCTGACACGTTACGGCATGGAAATGGTCGAACGGATGGCGCCGCTGACCGACTCCGACGCCATCACGACCCGGCTGACGGAAGTTACCCAGATGCGGGATATCATTCAATTTCGTCCCGCTCTGCCCCTTTATCGCCTGGACGATATCACTGGAATAATCAACCGTTCCAAAACGGTGGGCATATTTATCGAACCGGCAGAATTACTGCAGGTCAAGGAATTGATCGATGTCTGTAATGCCCTGCACCGCTACGCCCCCGACGATCGGCATAAATTCCCCCTCATTGCGGAATACTTAAAAGAACTGCATCCCTTGACCGAAGTGAGCGAGGCGATTGGACGCACCATCGACAACGACGGTGAAATAAAAGATTCGGCTTCCACAAGGCTCAAAGCCATCCGCAGCGAAATCGCCAATATAAAAAGAAAGATTGTCGCCCGGCTCGACCGCATTCTATCCGAACGCCAGAAAACCCCCGGCTGGCAGGACGATATGATTACCATGCGCGACGGCCGGTATGTCATTCCTGTCCTGGCCGGGCAATTCCGGCCCGACTCGGGCATTATCCACGACCGTTCGCAATCGGGCGCGACCATGTATGTTGAACCCAACGAGACAGTCGAACTCAATAACAGTTTGGGGACGGAACTGCAGAACGAGCGGTTGGAAATTGATCGCATCCTGCGGGCGCTCACGGCGCAGGTCGGCCGGGAACACCAGAAACTTCTGGCCAACACGCGGCTGATCGGTATCCTTGACCTGATTCATGCCTCGGCCGGTTTGTCGATTAAGATCGACGGAGCCCAGCCGCTCATCGATGGTGTCAGCCGCCTGAATCTGTTAGATTGCCGTCATCCTCTCTTGATGTACTATACGCAGGACAAAAGCGCCGTCGTCGGCAATGACCTGACTCTCGACGGAGCGCGGCTCGGGCTGATAATCACGGGGCCCAATACCGGCGGTAAAACGGTTGCCCTGAAAACGGTCGGTCTGCTGGTTTTGATGGCCCAGTCGGGCCTGCATATCCCGGCCGCCGATAAAAGCGAAATCGGGATTTTTCATAATGTTCTGGCCGACATCGGTGACGAACAATCGATCGAATTATCGTTGTCGACTTTTTCCTCGCACGTTCGTCAGATTGCCTATGCCGTCGAACACGCTCATGCGGACTCACTGGTGTTGCTCGATGAAATCGGGGCCGGAACTGATCCCAAGGAAGGAGCGGCGCTGGCCGAGGCCATTCTGCTCAAGCTGGTGGAGAACAAGGCCAGGATAATTGTCACCACCCATTATTCACAGCTTAAAACGCTCCCGATGGAGCATCCCGAGTTGGAAAATGCCAGTTTCGAATTCGACCGCAAGTCGCTGCGGCCGACCTTCCGTCTGCAAATCGGCATTCCCGGTGCATCGTACGCCGTTGAGATTGCCGAACGGCTGGGCATGAACAAGGATATCACCCGCAACGCCTCGCGGTTGTTAGGCAAAGCCGAACGGTCTTTGACCGGGTTGATTGAGTCACTGGAAAGCGAACTGGCGGCCCTGCGCAAGGACAAAGCGGCACTTCAGGACAAACTCAAACATACTGCCCAGCTCGAGGATTTTTATAAAAGCCAGACGGAGAAGCTGGCCAGTGAGATGGAGCAGACCAAGAAGGAACATTTGCAGGAACTCGAGAAGGTTCTGACCGAAAGCCGTCTGGAAATCGAACGTCTGGTTAAACGAATTCGTGAAACCAACGCCTCGAAAGATTCCGTAAAGCAGGCTCATAAATTCCTTCAGTCGACCACCAATCTGCAGGAGCATTTGAAAAAGAAATACAGCCCGCCGGTGAACCATGCGACGCTTAACCCCGGTGATACCGTCCGGGTCGCATCGTTCAAGAAAGAGGGGGAACTGGTGGAACTCAAAGACAGGCAGGCCAAAGTGCGTATCGGGAACATGATGTTTACCGTGGACGCGGACGAAATCAGCAGGGTTGCCGGCCCCTCACAGGATACCTCACATTCCCGAAATTCGGGTCCGGCAGTCGATTTCGAACGGGCCGGCCCGGAAATCAGTCTGCTGGGGATGACGGCCGAGGAAGCCGCCGAAGCTCTGGACAAGTTTCTCGATTCGGCCATTTTGACCGGGATGTCGCAGGTGTATGTCGTGCACGGCAAAGGCACCGGCGCTTTGCGCAAAAAGATGACCGAATTTCTGAAAGCCCACCCGGCCGTGGCCGACATCCGCCTCGGCAACTGGAACGAGGGCGGCGCCGGGGTGACCATTGTCAGGTTGAAAGATTAGCCGTGATTTCACAGGATACCATAGACCGCGTCCGTGAAGCGACCGATATCGTCGAACTGCTAAGCCAGTATCTGCGCCTGAAAAAACGCGGTCGCAATTATTTCGCCGTCTGCCCGTTTCATATCGAGAAAACGCCGTCCTTTTCGGTTTCGGCCGACAAGCAGATCTACAAATGTTTCGGCTGCGACGCCGGGGGCAACGTCTTCACGTTTCTGATGGAGCATGAGAACATGACTTTCATCGAGGCCGTCCGGTACCTGGCCGACAAAGCCGGCATCAGAATCGAGGAAACGCGCGCCGATACTGTCAAAGACGACCTCGACCGGCTGTACTATGCCCACCGCGTGGCGCTGGAGTACTATCAGACGTTGTTAAAATCCGACCAGTACCGCGAACGTATGATGAAATACCTCGTCGAAACACGGCATCTTGCCCCCGAATCAATTGATTTTTTCGGTCTGGGTCTGGCCGGAGAAAGCTGGGATGGATTTTTGAAATACGCCCTGAAAAGGGACCTGTACCCCAAAGACCTGGAGCTGGCCGGCCTGGTCATCCGTTCCGAAAAAAGGGATTCATATTTCGACCGTTTCCGCCAACGGCTGATGATTCCGATTTTCAATCAGAGTGGCAAACCGGTGGCTTTCGGCGGTCGGGCACTCAAAAAGGGCGAAGACGCCAAATATGTCAACAGCCCGGAAACGCCGCTGTACCATAAGAGCGGCATACTGTATGGTTTGAATTTCTCACGGCAGTTTATCCGTGAAAAAAACGAAGTCATAATCGTCGAGGGGTATTTCGATTTGATTTCGCTCTATCAGGCAGACATAAAAAATGTCGTGGCTTCGTCCGGGACAGCTTTCACTTTAACGCAGGCGCGGCTATTATCGCATTTCGCCGATACGGCCTGTCTCTTTTTCGACAGCGATTCAGCCGGTCAGATGGCGGCGCTGCGATCGGTCGATGCTCTATATGATGCCGGGTTGGAAGTGATGGTGATGTCCGCTCCGGAAGGCGAAGACCCCGATTCGCTGGCGGTTAAAGGCGGCCGGGATGCCATTGAGAAAGTGCACGATGAGGCGGTCAGTTTCATTGAATACCGCATACGCCGGGCCGACCTCGAGACGGCCGGTATTATCGCGAAAGAAAAGCTCATCAAGGAATTCGCGGCGCTGTTTAAAAAAGTCGGCGACGCCACCCGCCGGGATGTCATGATTTTGGACGCCGCCGAACGGATGAAAATCCCGACCCGGCAATTTTACAATATTATGAATGAATTCCCCGCCGATTCGGGCGCGGTATCGACGGTTCGTCCGCCCCGCAAAATCGAGGACAATGAACGGGATTTGCTTTCGCTTTTGATCTGCCATCCGGAAGAAATCGCACGGGTCATGGAAAAGCTGACGCCCGATGATTTTCATATTACCGCCCACCGGGCCATCTATGAAAGCATTATCACCGTCTTTCGGGAATCGGGTGAATTTACCGAAGCCGCCCTGATCGGCTTTATCGAAGATAAAGCCATGCTGGTCGATATCACCGCCCTGGCGGCCGTCGACTGGACGGGCTATAATATTTCTTCGACCGTGCGCGGGTTGGTAAAAAAGATTCAGGATTTGAAACGGGAGCGGATTATCGATACGCTGAAAGCCGAACTCAAGGAGGCCGAAGACAATGGTGATTCCAAAACGGCCGAGCGGCTTCAAAACGAAATCATGGATTTAATCAAAAGGCGGGAGCAGTAAGTCATAATGCTCCATCGATTGCATATAAAGAACTTTGCCCTCGTTCAGGAATTGTCAATCGAGTTTGCACCGGGAATGAACGTTCTGACCGGCGAGACCGGCGCGGGCAAATCGGTCATTGTCGGGGCGCTGGCGCAGATACTGGGGGAGCGGGCCGACAAAGATGACATCCGCTCCGGTGAGAAGGCGGCACTGATCGAAGCCGAATTCGATATCGGGCAATCGGGGATAATCGCTAAATTGCTTTCGGAAAACGGCCTGGAAGGAGATGGCCGGTCGCTTCTGATCCGCAAAGAAATATTCGCCAGTGACCGCGCCACGCGGGTTTTCATCAATGACCGTCAGGTTGCGGCCAGGACGCTTAAAGATATCACCGAGCACCTGGCCCAGCTTTATGGCCAGCATTCACATCAGCAGTTGATTGACGAGAAAAATCATCTGTCGTTTCTCGACGCCTTTGCCGGGTTGTTGAACGACGTGGAACAATTGAGTTCGGTTCATGCCGACTGGCAAAGTTGCGAACAGCGGCTCAAGACGGCCATCAGGTGCAAATCGGAAAGCGAAAAAAAACGCGAATTGATGCAATTCCAGAAAGAAGAGATCGAGAATGCACGAATCAAGGCCGGAGAGGAAGAACAACTTCTGGCGGAACGGAAAATTCTTGATTCCGCGGCATTGCTGGGCCAGAAATGTTCGTCCATATTAAATACACTTGATGGTGATGAAAACTCCATATTGGCCGGCCTGGGCGCCTGTTCCAAAGAGCTTGCCCATATTCTTCCGGTCGATAAAAAACTCGAATCGCTGGGCGAATTGATGGATAATGCTTCGGTCAATCTCGAGGAATTTCGGGCCGGAGTGGAGTCATACCTGTCGTCGATTCCCGATGACCCCGTCCGCCTGGAGGAGATAAATCTTCGACTCGATGAAATCTATCGGCTCAAGAAAAAATACGGCGGGTCGGAAGAGGCAATTTTAAAAACACTGGAAGAGATAAACGTTGAACTCGGCCGGATGAATAATATCGGTCAGGAGATAACATACCTCCAAAAGCAGGTCGCTGGGTATAAAAAGGATTATGACCAAAAAGCGACGGCTCTTTCGCAGAAACGCCAGCGGGCGGCGAGGAAGCTATCCAGAATGGTAAAGAAAGAACTGGGCGACCTGGCCATAGGGGAGGCCGGGTTCGAATGTGAATTTTTATATGTCGATGACCCTGATGGCATTGAGTATGGCGGGAGAATTTTAAAAGCCGAGCCGACCGGTCTGGAAAATATCCGCTTTTTATTTTCTGCCAACCCGGGCGAGCCGCTCAAGCCGCTGTCTTCGACCGCTTCCGGCGGCGAAATCTCACGGGTTATGCTGGCGCTCAAGACGGCCGAGCAGTCCAATAGGACAGAAAGTCAGCCGCTTCTGGTTTTCGATGAAATTGATGCCGGAATCGGCGGGCTGACCGCCAAAACCATCGCGGAGAAACTTAGCGCCCTGGGTCGGGATAATCAACTTATGGTAATCACCCATCTTCACCAGATTGCGACCCTGGCCGACCACCATTTTGCGGTCGAAAAGGTTGTTTCTTCGGATAAATCGAAGCGCCATATAATCTCCGTGATTAAACTGGATAAAAAAAGCCGGGCCGATGAAATCCGGCGGATGTTGAGTCTGGACGAAATGAGGCTTTTGTAAATATCTTTGTTTTTATATGTTGTTGTGTAACTTAATAATAAAATCCGAGTATTTTTTGAATATATGATTTTTTTTACGGTATATAAAACGGAAGTTAAATCAACCGGTGACGCCGAACTGGTATTTTCAATCGCGGGCGGCGATAAGAAAGCCATGAAAACGCTGGTTGACCGTTATAAGAAGCGGGCCTTTTATCTGGCTTTAGGCATGGTGGGCAACAAGGATGAGGCTTTTGATATTTCACAGGAAGCGTTTATCAGGGTTTTTAAATCTGCGGCCAGGTTCGAAAAGGGCCACGATTTTTTCCCCTGGTTTTATTCCATCGTGGTCAACCTCTGTAAAGATTGCCTGGCGCGCCGGAAAAATAAGGAAGCCCGGGAAATGAACCTCGATGACGCCGCTTATTTTCTGGTTGCCGATTCCAACCCGGAGGATGCCGTGATTAAGGAAGAGCTTTCCCGCGATGTTCAGCAGGCTCTTATGGAACTCGATTTCGAGGACCGTGAGATCATTATGCTCAAGCATTTCAAGGATCTTTCCTATGATGAAATCGCCGCCCTGCTGAAAATCCCGAAAGGGACGGTGATGTCACGGCTTCATTATGCCCGCAAAAAACTGGTGAAAAGGCTGGCCAAATATGTCTGAAAATAATATCAACGTTTTGCTGTCGGGATATATCGACGGAGAATTGACGTCGCAGGAACGTCAGGACTTCGAAAATCGCCTTAAAAGCGATCCCGAACTGCAGAAAGAACTGGAGAAATTCAATAAATTGAAGGAGATAACCGGGGCTATGAAGTACGCGGACATTCCCGATTCGGTTTGGGAAGGGTATTGGGCGTCGGTTTACAAACGAATGGAGCGGGGTATCGGGTGGATATTGATGTCCCTTTCGGCCGTCCTTTTTCTTGCGGTCGGATGCTATTATCTGTTTCTTGGCTTCTTTTTGAATCCGGAAATATCAATCGTTCTGAAAATTGCCGTGGGAGCCGGGCTTTTGGGGTTGATTGTCATGCTCGTGTCTCTTATTCGGGAACACCTGTTTGCCTATAATCGCGACAGATATCGGGAGGTAAAGCGATGATAGTTTGTACGACCGAGGATATCCCCGGTAAACGGGTCGTCAAATGTCTGGGACTGGTGCGGGGCAATACCGTCCGGGCCCGCCATATCGGGCATGATATCGCAGCATTTTTACGAAACCTTATCGGCGGCGAGGTCAAAGATTACACCAAGATGCTGGGCGAAACGCGCGAGCAATCGATCGACCGCATGATTGCCGAGGCCGTTGACCTGGGGGCCAACGCCATTCTGGCCGTAAGATTTTCGACTTCATACATCATGTCGGGAGCGGCCGAACTCCTGGCCTATGGCACTGCCGTCATTGTCGAAGATGTTCAATGAAAACTATAGCCGGGTCGGGTCCGACCCGGCTTTTTATTAGTCGATTTTCTTCTTTCTATCCAGTATAATTTTCAATATATGAAGGTGTGAGAAAATTATGTCTTCCGTTTTAAGATCGTTGGTACCATCGAAAGTCCTGACCTGGGCGGCAATTTTTTTCGTGAATGCCGTCTTCTTTTCGTTATTGCGCCTGGTATTCCTGGCATATTTTTACGACGTCGCGGCCCGGAGCAGAATACTGGATATACTGCACGCCTTCTGGATCGGTTTTCGATTCGTTGCCAAAGTCATCAGTATAATACTGTTACCGCTCGTAATAATATCGCTTGCGCCTGGCCTGTCCTTTGAAAAAAAAGAGGTACGACGGGTTTTAATTACTGTACTGACTGCCATTTTCGGCTTTTTGTTTCTTTTGGGCCTCGCGGAATTGCGTTTTTTCGAAGCCTATGGCAGCCGCTTGAATTTTCTGGCCGTCGAATACCTCGATGACGCCGTCATGATGCTATATACGATCTATACCGATATCGCTTTCTGGCTCGTTGCGATCGGAACAGTTTTGCTGATAGCACTTTATGTCATGACACTCAAGGCCGTCTTCAACCGAATCCCGTCATTGAAATCCCGTGTCGCCATCGTTCCGGCGGTCATATCATATCTGATTCTGATTGCCCTGCTCGTTTTCGGCATTCGGGGCCGCCTGGGACAAAAAGGACTCGACTGGGGAGCCGCTTTTTTCAGCACTGATCAATTTGCCAATCAACTGGCGCTAAACGGGTGTTTCACGCTGGCCAATTCCATTTATGAAGAACGTAAAGCCGGGCGGGATATCAGCGACCCGGAAAGCGGCAGATATCATTTCTATGACACGGGTTTTGCCTGCCGCACCGTTTCCGATATGCTGGGTATCGAAGATATATGCGGTCCGGCCATGGCAGATATGTCGGAAACAAAATCCGCATCACTCTGGGGATTTGACCCCAATATCGTCATTATCATCATGGAGAGCTGGTCGGTCGATCGCATCGGCGCGTATGGTGCTAAATTAGGCGTGACGCCTTATTTTGACCGCCTTGCCGGCCAGGGCATTCTTTTTGCGAGATTTTATGCCAACGGCATCCGCACCAATCGCGGCATCCCGGCCATATTATGTTCATATCCGGCGCTTCCGGGACGCTCGATAATGAAGCGTTTTTCAGCGGGACGGCCGTTCAGTTCCATCGCGGAAGTATTGAACACGCGCGGCTATACGTCGATTTTCGCCCACGGCGGAGACATTCAATTCGATAATATCGAAGGATTCCTGCGGGCGCATGGGTACACCCGCTTTTACGGGCAATCGGACCTTGAAGGTCATACCCTCAATAAGTGGGGAATCGATGACCACGAGGTATTCTCATCGCTGGCGGCGCGTGTCGATTCCCTGCCGCGGCCTTTTAACCTGACCGTGTTCACTTTGAGCTTCCACGAACCGTACCTCGTCCCCGACGAGCGCTTCGTCAAATTCGACCCCTCAAAGGAAGAAAACCGTATGCTCAATGCTTTTTACTATACCGACTGGGCGCTGGGACGGTTTGTTGACGGCTTGCATAGTAGTCCGGTCATGGATAGCACGATATTTATTATTACTTCCGACCATTGTTCCCATCAAACGCCGCAGTACCCGTTGACCCCGACCACGTTTCATATCCCTATGTTGATTTATTCGCCGATGCTCCTGGGAGATTCGGCGCGGGTGATATCGACCATCGCCGGCCAGGTCGATATCGTCCCGACTCTGGCGGGCCTGCTGGGTTTGTCGGGAAATATACCGGGCTGGGGGAGAGACGTTTTGAATCTGCCCGAAGGCGACAATGGTTTTGCTGTCATCGACGCCGACGAAAAATTCGGCATGATCGAGGACTCCCTGTTGTACTTTCACTGGACCGGAGCGGGCGAATACCTGTACAATCTGAACGATAAGCCATACCTTCAAAATGATCTTAAAGACTCATTGCCGGATAAATTCCGATCCATGGCCGTGCGAACCAATGCGTACATTCAACTGGCGATACAGTTATCACGAAGCAAGATTGTAAAATAGATTGAACCGGGCGAAGTCCATTGTGCCCGTGACCGGCCATACGACCGGATCTATCCCTGCTTCCTCAACAACCTCGTTATCACCGCCAGATGATGCGCATCGTGTTCGGCCATGAAATAAACGTGGTCGATCAGGCGCATCGGCTGATTCAAACGCGGATGAAGCGCCGTCCGCGTCACGTCCGACTCCGACACATTATCGCATTTGACCAGCGCTCCCGTGCGCATAACGCGAAATTCTTCGAGCAGACTGCCGATAGTACGATCGTTAAAATTGGCATCATAGGTCAATTTATTGGTTACATCGGCGGGACGCAGTTGTTCTTTTCCCAGCAGGAAATCGTCGATGCGGCCGGTGGTCAGACGTTCAGTGGTGATCAAATGTCCGACGTTTTCCTGAATCGACCATTTGTCCCCGGGCTTATAAGTTAGCTTTTCGCGGGGGATATCTCGAACTAATTCTTCCAACGCAGGCGGAGTGGCCCGAAGGCGTTCCACCACCGCCGGAAACTGCTCCGGCTCCGTCATAAAATTGAATTTCCGGTCAAACCAGATTACTTTAAATTCCATATTTCCTCTCTATCCAAGCGATCCGACAGCTTTTTCGACTTCTTCCAGTATTTCGCAGGATTTAACCAGTTGTTTCATCTTTGTGTGGTCGGGATACAACGGCCGGTCCACGTCGAGAAAATCAACATGGCGGCGAACTACTTCGCGGGCTTTCTGCACGCCCGCACCGAATTTATATTCCCGTAAGTCCAGGGCCTGTGCCGCCGCCATTATTTCGATGCCCAGCACGCCATAGGCATTGTCCAGAATCTGAAAGTTCTTGATGGCTGTGTTCATGCCCATCGAAACGAAATCTTCCTGGTCGGCGGCGGCCGGGATGGATTGAATCGAGGCCGGAGCCGAAAGAATCCGCTGTTCAACGATCAGGGCGTCGGCAGTATATTGTGACAACATTAAACCGGAAAACATGCCCGCGCCTTTTGTCAGAAACGGCGGCAGGCCGACCGACAACGCCGGGTTATTCAGGCGGTTCATGCGTCGTTCTGATAAAACACTGACCATAGTGATACACGCCCCGGCCATATCCAATGGGACCGCCACCGGCGACCCCTGAAAATTGGCCCCGGATAATTGCAGATTCTCATCAGGGAAGAAAATGGGATTGTCTCCGACGCCGTTGAGTTCTATTTCGACCTGCGACCGGGCATAAGCCAGCGCGTCGTGGGCCGCCCCGATCACCTGCGGCGTGGAGCGCATGGAATAGGCATCCTGCACCTTGCAGGGAACCCGTCCCTCGGCCAAATCCCCGCCGGCGACCAGTTTTCTTATTGCCGCCGCCGAACGGATCGCACCTTTGAAGCCCCGGACCTCATGTATTTTCGCATTGTACGGTTTCATGTTGGCTTTGAGCGCCTCCAGCGACATGGCCGTGCCGATTTCGGCCTGCTTGAGCCAGCGCTCGGCGTCGTATAAAAATAACGCACTCATCGCGGTCAGGACATTGGAACCGTTGATGGTGGCCAGGCCGTCGCGCGCCTTGAGGCCCGGTATCGGTATTCCGGCACGGTTAAGAGCTTCTTTTCCTTCGAGCAGTTCACCGTTGTAGTAGGCATGTCCTTCGCCCATCATGAGAAGTGCAATCTGGGCCATGGGCGACAAGTCGCCGCAGGCGCCGACCGATCCTTTCTGGCAGACATACGGCGTCACGCCTTTATTGAGCATGTCCACCAGCGTCTGTGTGATTTCGAGGCGACAGCCCGATTGTCCGTGGGCATGGACGTTTATCCGTCCGGCCATGGCGCCCCGGACGTATTCAATCGGGGCCGGGTCGCCGATTCCGGCACTGTGATTATAAATAAGATATTTCTGGAATTCCTTAACCTGATTGTCGTCGAGAACGACCTCCGAAAATTCTCCGATGCCGGTGTTGACGCCGTACATGATTTCATGGGCGACGATCTTTTTCTCAAGCATGGCGCGGCATTTGTTGATTTTGTCGATCGCCTCCGTCGCCAGTTCAACCTTTTCGCCGTGGCGGGCAATCTGCACCAGTTTTTCTATGGTCAGATTATGGCCGTTTAATACTATGGTCATACATCACCTCAAATTTACTGAACCGTTTGGTTCGATTAATATTTTGCGAATTTATAACAGGGGCGACTTTATGTGTCTTGAAGACCGGATGCATTATCGGGCTGATACCGTGAATCCAGGGTCAGCGATTCGATGACCCGGCGACCGCGAAGCTCAATTTTACCGATCCTTTTTGACATGGCGCAAATATATATAATGACCGGGGTTTCTGTCAATTGCCAATATCAGCCGCTTATGTAACCCCAGATATATCTTACGGCGATAAATAACAAGCAGGCGGTCAAAATTGCCTTGATAAGCCTTACGGGCATATATTTCTGGAGGGTTGCCCCCGTGTAAGTGCCGGCCAGCCCTCCAATACCGAAAGATAATCCCAGAAGCCAGTCGGGTGCAATGGCCAGATCCGGACGCGAATAAATCCGGGCCAACACGACATATATGATCACGCCAATTATGGAATTAATAAAGGTCCCGGCCAGAGCCACCCCGGAGATGGCATAAACCGGCAGGCGAAAAAAGGCAACCATTATGGGAACCAGAAGCGCCCCGCCGCCGATACCATAAATCGCCCCGACTATGCCCATAAAAAAGCATATCAGAAAGAACGTCACGGTCGGGACGCCGTAATGTTTTCCATCAAAATTGAAACTTATGTGGCGCGACGAAATGGAGGCATCACACACGGTCAGGCCTTTTAATTTATTGCCGGCTTGTTTTTCGCCCGAGGACTCAAATACTCCCAACCCAAGCCGTCCGCCGATATATATCAAAACCAGACCGACAAAAAATTTGAACGCCGTCGGGTCCGGCAGGTATTTAACGCGGATGATGGCCCCGAGTATATTGCCCGGAAGCGCCCCCAGAACCGACGCCCATAACAGCGGCCAGAGCATGCGCTTTTCGCGATAGTAACGATATACGCCTCCCGGAATGGCCACGATATTAAAAAACAGGTTGGTCGGAGTCACCGCCGGGCCGACAAAACCCAGAACGCTGACCTGAAAAGGAAGAAGTAGAAAGGCTCCGGATAGCCCGCCGGTGGACGTTAGTGTGGAAATAACAAAGGCTACTATGACCGGCAGCCACCACCAGGTTTCGATGCCGCTTATCGGAAATTCTATCATGGGACATAATTTATTAATTGGATTCGGCCCTGTCCATTGTTAAATAATAAATCGTAAATCACAAACCGAATAAGGATGCGACCGCATGGCAAAACTTGAAACTATCTATGAATTTCTGGCGCAACGAAGAATCGCGCTGGTGGGGCTGTCACAAAATCCCAAGCACTTCAGCCGCGCGCTTTTCCGCGAACTTATTGAGCGTAAATATCACGTTTGCCCGGTCAATCCGCTGGCGGATAATATAGATGGTTTCCCCTGTCATAAGAATATCGAAGATGTCATGCGTACCGATTATGGCGAATTCCCGGTCGGCGGGGCATTGATAATGACCTCCCCGGAAAAATACCCCGATCTTGTGGAGCAGTGTATCAAGGCGGGAGTCAAACGAATCTGGCTTTTTGGAGTTTCCGGCAATGATAAGAAATATCCCGAGCTGTCTGTCATGTGCAAAAAAAATGACGTCACGCTGATAGTCGATTTGTGCCCCTTCATGTTTCTGCCGCAAACCGGCTTTATTCACCGTCTGCACGGCGGACTGCTCAAGTTGTTCGGAAAATTCCCCCAATAAAAAACCGCCGCGTCATGAGGGGTCGACCGCGGCGGCTCTATCAGTCAAACAAGTAGAAACTATTTCTTACGACGGAGCAATCCCATGCCGAGCATGCCCAATCCAAATAGGGCGACGGTAGCCGGCTCCGGAATGGCACCGCCCGAATTATAATCAATCATCAGTACAGCATTGTCAATGCGCAACAAACATTCACCCGCGAATATCGTCACATCCAGAATCCCGTCATTCCAGAACCCGGGGGTTTCGATATTGGTCAGGTTGAACATGGAGTTGTCCAGGAAATGTCGATTAAGCGGATCCCAGTCGAAGACACCACCGATAGCGATTTCGTTATTGTCGGTGTCAATCATGGCACCGTCGATCCAGAGACGGGCGCGGGTGATAACATCCGGGGGAACGCTCAATCCGTCCGGGAGAGTATGACCCCAGCTAAGTTCATGATCGTAACCATAACCCGTTCCGATATAGGCTCCGGGAGCCGCACCGAAAAAGGTTTCATGGCTGAAATGAACCCATGAAGCATAATCATAAGTGTGAAAATCGGCCAATGAGAAGAAGTTTGTATAAACATTCTCCGTCATCATTGGACTGGCCATCAATGCGGACGGGATAAGAAGCACCGCCGCAAATACCAGCATCAAGATGGCTTTTTTCATAAGAGCTCCTTAATTAGGATAAATTTAATATTATTTTCGGCAACAAACTAATCAACAATATAGATTATGCAAAACCAATGCCGATACTGTAAATGCTTGTGATACAATGGGATAAAAAATGACTATATGAGTAAACATGAATTTTTCTGTTCAAATAATGCACAGCCTTGCAAACCTATGATGAAGATTGCATTACTATATGATAATATAAGAAGTCTCTGTTTTTCAAAACAATAAGATAAAAAGGTATTAATCAGGGTTTTGATCGCCGCAAAACCAGATAAATACCTCCAAGAATCAATGCCCCGCCGATTATAGTAGACAATTCGGGAATCTCATTGAATATAATTATGGCCAGAATAGTCGCGCCGATCGGCTCACCCAGCGTTATGGTCGAGACTTTATAAGTCGGGACATATTTTAAAAGCCAGTTATAAAGTGAATGCCCCATTAGCATCGGCACCAGCGCCAAAAGCCCAAAATAAAGCCAGGTTTTGGCCGGGAAATCGACCAGATTGTCGCCATTGGCCAAAGCCGCAGTGAGTATAACTACCGCCGCCACTGAATAAACCGGGGTGATATAGCAGATATTGTCAATTTTTCCGCGGAGACTTCGCCCGATAACAAAGTAAATGGCGACAAAGACCGCTCCCGCCAATGCCAGAATGTTGCCATAAAGTTGTTTCCTTCCCAGTTCAATATCCCCCCCGGATATCGCCGCGACCCCGATTATGGCAATCAGAATACCGGCAAATGCCCTTTTTTGAGGTCTTTGTTTATGCACGAGATAATCTAAAATCAGCACGAATATCGGTGATGTTGCCACCAGCATGACCGAATTGGATATGGTTGTATGATACAGAGATGTAATCCAGGTGATGAAATGAAAGGCGAGCATAACTCCCGAAAAAAGCAGGAAATATTTTTCGCGACGATTAAGATTTGCCAATTGACGGCTTTTGGGCATAAATGGAATTATGAGTACCATTGATGCGATAGCCATGCGAAAATAGGCATTGGCCAGCGGACCGGCCCCGGACAGTTTAATGAATATGGCCGCCCAGGAAACGGCAAACGTCGCGAAAATAAGTGTTAGATATAAAGTTCTTTGTCGTACCATAAGTCAAATCCCGTATATTGCCTGTCCAATATAGAAAACGGTATAATGCTTGTCGATAAGATAAAATTTGGCGGATAATAATATATGGCCGATATAAAACTTTTGCTGGTCGTGATATTATGGGGCGCCTCGTTTGTTCTGGCGAAAATAGTCCTCGAATATTTCACGCCGGTCGAAACGCTGGCCGCCCGGCTGGTGCTCGCCATAATCGTTCTGGAAATAATCACGTCGGCCAAGAAAATCCGAATTGAATATAGCCGGTCCGATTTGCCTGTTTTGCTTTTGGCATCGGTCGTGTTGTCCGTTCATTTTTTTATACAGATAACCGGTTTAAACTACACCAGCGCCACCAATACCGGCTGGCTGATAGCCACCGCGCCCATTTTTATCGCGGCGGCATCGTACTTATTTTTAAAAGAAAGGCTCCAGCCACTGCAGATACTGGGAATAATGGTCGCCACGGTCGGCGTTGTCCTGCTGGTTTCGAAAGGCCGTCCGGGGCAACTGGATTGGCTCAAATCGGTCGGGGACTGGTTAATCCTCATCAGCGGCATTACCTGGACCATCTATACTATTGCCACGCTTAATATCAGCCGGCGCATGAACCCCGTCGGCATGATTTTATTCCTGTTGATCCTGCCAACCATCGGTTTTTCTGCTTACGTTCTGGCGACAAGTGATCTGGCCAAATTCATGTCCATCCCACCCAAAATCCTGATTGCCATTCTGACTTATGGAATTTTAACCATGGGCGTCGGCCACTGGCTCTGGCTGGAGGGCCTGTCTCAAAAGGGCGCCGCCAAGGCGGGGGCGTTTATTTATCTGGAGCCGATTGTGACCACCCTTACGGCGCTGGTTTTAATAGGCGAAAAACTGACGCTATTAAGTTATATCGGGGGCTTTCTGATCATCGGCGGCGTGGTTTTGGTCGAACAACGCCTGAAATTATTCCGACAATAATCCTTGCGGTACTTTTTTCATTTGTATAGAATATTTTTACAATATCCAATAAAAAGGAGTATTCGAAAATGAGAAAAACATTCATCGCATTTATCACCATGATTATTGTACTCACGGTCAGGCTATCAGCCCAGGAATACCCGCTTATGGATGAGTACAATATGAAATTTGATTCCATGAAAACTGTCGAATCGGAAGTTTTCGCTCCGGCCACATATACCAAGGCCGCCAATGAATTCAAAGAAGCCCAAAGAGCCATCGAACTTAAAAAGACCACGGAAAGCATCAACCGCCTTCTGCAAAACTCCATCGAGTACGCTGAAAACGCCCTCAAGGCCACCGAAGTGGCTCGCCTGGCCTTAGTCGAGTATCTTGAACCGCGGCAGAAGGCTATCGACGCCAAAGCCCGCGCTCTGGCGGCCAAAGAGTATGTCGACGCCGAACTTCAATTCGTCAAAGCCACCGGCAAAGTGGAATCCGGTGATGTCAAAGGCGGCATCAATGAAGCCCAGAAATCGGTGGCGCTGTTCGACAAAGCCGAACTAACAGCCATCAAGGTCGATATCATGGGTACCGCTGATTCATTGATTACAAGGGCCACAACCGGCGATGCCAAAAAATACGCCCTGGCGACTTTCGATAAGGCCGTCAAAGCCCGCGCCAAAACCGATTCGATACTGACCCTTAATCGCTATGAAAGAAAAGAATCTGTCTCTCAAGCTCAATTGGCCGAATATGAGGCGCGGCATGCGTCGAATATCGCGCAGATGGTTCGCTCGCTGGAACGCAACGACCAGGCCTGGGAAAAATTAATTCTTGTTTATGAAATTCAGATGCAGCGGGCCGCCGATGAATTCCAGATAGGGATTCTGCCTTTCGATGACGGTCCCGGCAAAGCCGCCGACAGCCTGGTTAATCTGGTCAGGGCCATGCGCAACGTGATGGATCAGGCGCATGGCGACATGACCGCCGCGACCGAGGATTTAACCGCCGCGCTGACGGCGATGGGTGTAACGACTTTAACCAAAAATTTCACCGAGCGGGCCAGGACGGTCAGGAACGCTGTCGATAAAACCGTCGCCGATAAAAGAGAACTGACGGAACAACTGGATGCTTGCCGCCATGAATTGAACAGCCTGGGGATAGCCCACGAAGTGATGGCCGGGGAACTGGAAGGGCGCCGGGACCAGGAAGCCAGATTCCAAAGTGCCCAGGCGTTGATTATGCCATCCGATGGGGAAGTGCTGTACAACGCCACCAATGACATCGTCCTGCGTCTGCCGGGTTTGTCATTTGCCGTCGGTTCCAGCGATATCAAAGATGAACATACGCCTCTGCTGGAAAAAATAAAAACCATCCTGGAAATGTTTCCCGAATCCAAAATCATGGTCGAGGGACACACCGATGACACCGGCGATCCTAATACCAACATGCGCCTGTCGGAAAAGCGGGCGTTTTCGGTCATGCAGTACTTGCGGCAATCGATGGGTATTTCGGTCGACCGCATTCAGTCGGTCGGTTACGGTTCCGATCGGCCGGTGGCCTCGAACAAAACATCCGATGGCCGCGCCAAAAACCGTCGTATCGATATAATCATCATGCGCTAAACAAGACCTCAATAGTCCTCATTATGCCCGATTTGTTCACCATCAGGCAAATCGGGCTTGCTTTATATGATGGCTTTTTATAACTTGATTTCGGGCTTAATGCAAATACGTGCTTTGTCTTTATAATCAACACTACGGAAGGGAGGCTTAATATGTCCGAACCGGAAGTCGGATGTGCTCGTCCGACCGGGGCCGTGGTTGGCCAGTCGCCGCCCAAGGGGGGCGATCAATCCAAATCATCTGAAAAAACGACGGAGGAAACCATGGTACAAGTGCGTGTGGGCGGGAAGGCCCCCGATTTTCAGGCCCCCGCTTATTTCAAGGGAAAATTCACCAATGTAAAATTGTCCGATTACCTGGGTAAATGGGTGCTGGTTTGCTTTTATCCGGGTGATTTCACCTTCGTTTGACCCACCGAATTGTCGGCGGTCGCCGGCAAATTCGATGAGCTCCAGAAGCTCGGCGTCGAGGTCATGTCGATCAGCGTCGATAGTACCTTCGTCCACAAAATCTGGGATGAAGAAGAACTCTCCAAAATGACTAAAGATGGTATCCCGTGGCCGATGGTAGCCGACGGTTCCGGGGCCATTGGCAAAGTCTATGGGGTGTACGATGAAAACAGCGGCGTCAACATCCGCGGGCGGTTTATCATCGACCCCGATGGTATCGTGCAGGCGATGGAAGTGATGACGCCGCCGGTGGGACGTAAAATAGCGGAAACCATCAGGCAGGTGCACGCCTTCCAGCACGTCCGCAAGATGAAAGGCACGGAGGCCTGTCCGGCCGGATGGGAACCGGGCAAACCGACTTTGAAACCCGGCCCCGACCTGGTCGGTAAAGTCTGGAAAGTCTGGAAATCGGACGAATAATTGGCTTGTATTAAATGACCGGCAGACGCCCTGCTTTGAAGGGTCTGCCGGTCGTTTTTTATTTTGCATGAATATCCGTTGTGATCGGCGGGTTCTCAAACCCGCCGCCAACCATCGACGAAAAACCTGCGGCAATCCGTTACATCTTCAATTGCAGATAAGGAAGGTTATCCTTTTCAAGTGTGAACAAAGGCACTTGCGCTAAAATAGCAAATATGCCCGACGAATACCTGCCACTATCGAAATTTTTAATGGCGCTTCGATATAGTTTCCTGTTTGACAGGATTTCATCTATTGCATATTTAAATGGTTCAATCGGTATATGTTGCGGGTTTCCGTTCGAAGTTATTCTATTTATCCCTCCCCAGTCAACGGTTTGAATTATGATTTCTTTGCCTCGATATAGCCGTATCGTCTTACCGGCAAGGGGCACAATGTAATTCTCCCAAATATCCATAAACTTTGGCCCATGGTTATCCGCTGCTGGGGTGGCATTAATATCAAGGATAATTATTTCTATGCCCAATTCCTGGGCAGCGTTCATAGCATTATCCAATACTCTTCCATTTGTGACCAATGCTGCCGAATCGCATTTTGCATTCATCATAGCCCCATGCAACTGAAATATCATGGCTCTGTTTACTTTGCTACTTGTTCCGCCATACATTTTTGCCTGTACCGCTTTATTCCTCCCATCCTTAACAGCGATTATATCTATTCCATAATCATTCGAATATGGCGTCAAAGTAATTTTGTAACCCTGTTTTTCATAATATTTGCCTACATATTCTTCATATTCTCGCGGGTTCATTAATAAATTCCTTCTATCGGTTATTCCATAATATGGTTCTTAATTTATTTTCGAATCCTATTTTCAATAAATCAACCCATTAGCCGTGCAATACTTCGACGAAATACTCCCCAGCATGAAACCGCAGTCATATGCTCCAACGACCGCTAAATTATGGATATCAATCACATTAAATATCCTGTTTTCGCCAAACATATATTCGTAGCGCTCGCGCACAATGAGATATTTGCCATCGGAAGATATAACCAGCAAATCGGCCATATTAAGCCCTTGAAAAGGAATAGCCGCCAGCGAATCTTCGTCAGCCGCGTCGTACACATACAGATATCCCGTAGGCACAAAACCCCAAACCTGTTGACCGACGTCCGTATAAAAAGAAAATCTCTCATCCGGACTAATAACATGAGTGGCCCCGGAACCGAACCCGTCCCATCTTAATACCCTTACCGTATCAGAAAAAAATCGGTGACACTGTACTGACAGCCAATACTCAAAAAGGTCTTATTTAAGCTGTTACTCGGAAACGGGCTGCAAAGCATAAGATGCAAATGCAGGACATAATTCCCGATCTTTTTGATCGAATAACCCGACGAATGTCCCAGAATGTTGTATATCACCAGGTTCGCCGTGTCGCTGTTGGGGAATAGACAAATGACACGACTTCCGAGCGATTGCAGAATTTACCCTCGACATTGCCTCCGGGCTGATTGAAAAGCTCGACATGCCCGGGGAACGTTTTTACCGAACCCACGCTGTCGATGATCATGGAATCGATAAAAATCTCCCGTTCAACAGAGAAAACCCTGACCATATTTCCCGCCATCGGGGCAATATAGAAGAGGTGTTCATCCGGCGTGTCCTGCGGCTGGACCGGATTATCGTCGCCGCACGTGACAACGACGAACAATACGGCCGTCAAAATAAGCAGTAATGAAATTCTTTTCATAACTTTCCTCCCGATACGTTTGACCGGCCATTGTCCTGTGGCCATAACTTTATTTCAGCATGGCGGTAACCCGCATTCGGAGTGGGCTGATTTAGGAATCCGTTGTTGAGCTAAACTATGAAATCCTCGAGCGGCCCGGATCCCGGTTACAATATAAATATATTGCACCTTCACCCAAAGGGCAATAATTATTATGTTTTTGGGGCCCTTGCCTGAATTTGACCGGTCGCGGGCGACACCTCGCTGATAATTATAAGCATAATCGCTTTGAATAACACTGCATTACGATGACAGAAAATGACAGAGGGCCGGCAATTTGCATGATATAAAAAAACTGGCGAAAAAAGGTTAAGTCCGATTGTCAATGCCGATATATATAACAGATGCTGAATTTCATATTTCGGAGATTTAACCCATGTCGAAAATTGCTCAAGAAATGGCCCTGCGCGGCAGTCAGCTCTGGCTGCAGCAGATGGTCAGCTGCAATGCCGAGCGTCTGAATAAAATCATTCGCAAGCGGTTGCATCTGGCAAAAAACATCGAGATCGCCTGGCTTTCGCCCCGGCCGGGTGACAATTATGCCGAATACCGCGATGAGGATTTTATAGTGCTTCTTGATATTGAACTCAAGTTTCCGCTGGAAACATTCTGGCCGGAGCGCGGGCCGGTCTGGGACGGTCTGGCCAAAACCTCCGACGGAAAAATCCTGCTGGTCGAAGCGAAAGCGCACACCCGCGAACTGAAATCATATATAAAAGCCAAGGATCCTTCATCGTGCGCTTTAATAAACAAAAGCCTCGGTGAAGCCAAAGATTTTTTCCATGCCAGCCCGATGGCCGACTGGACGGAACCATATTATCAATATGCCAACCGTCTGGCGCATTTGTATCTCTTGCGGGAAAAAAACGGCATCGACGCTTATTTGTTATTCGTGTACTTCATGAACGATACGGCTATGAATGGTCCGCGATCCCAATCCGAGTGGGAAGGTATAATAGACAAAATGCACGAGCACCTGGATGTGGCACGGGAGCAACTCGGCGAGCATGTTATCGATATATTCATAGATGTATCAAAGCTGGTTTAGGACGACCGCATTAAAATTTCTTTGTTCATTTTTGGCGGCGCTTTTCGTATATTCTGACAAATGCTTGACGGACCCGCCTCACGAGTAGCTATTACCTCCTGCGAGGGGTATGACCCCGCGCTTTTATCCCAAAAAATACCCGAATCGTTGTCTCTTGTCGGTGGCCTTGAGCAATTCATTACGCCGGGGATGAAAGTCCTGCTCAAGCCCAATCTGCTGTCGGCCAAAGAACCGCACCGGGCGATCACGACCCATCCCGAATTTATCGCCGCTGTGGCCCGCGAGGTCAAAAAACTCGGCGCTCATGTTATGGTGGGTGATTCTCCGGGCGGGGCCAAACGGGGCGTGAAACGCGTCTGGGACAATACCGGCATGAGTACTATGGCCGAGCGCGAGGGGATAGAGCTGGTCAGTTTCGAGGCTTCGGGTGTGGTCGAATTCAAAGTCAACGGAAAACCATACTATCTGGCCAAGCCCGCCGTCGAGGCCGATTTTATAATCAGCCTGCCGAAACTCAAAACCCATGTTCTGACTCTTATGACCGGCGCCGTTAAAAATATGTTCGGTCTGATACCCGGATTCCGAAAAGGCAATTATCATAAAGAAGCCCCGAAACCGTCTGATTTCGCGCAAATAATTGTCGATATTCTGTCCCTGTGCCCGCCGGGATTAACCATTATGGATGCCATTGTGAGTATGGAAGGCGATGGGCCTTCATCGGGAAAACCGCGCCAGACCAATCTAATTTTGGCCTCAACCGACCCGGTGGCGATCGATACGGTGGCCTGCGAGATAATGGGCTTGAATCCGGCCAAGGTTGCAACCATAACGACCGCCTGTGATGCCGGGCTGGGAATCGGCTTTATTGAGGCCATAGAGATTGTGGGACAAAGGCTTGCCGATGTCAAAATTGTCGATTTTGAACTTACCTCAAACCGCAAACTGGAGCTTATACCCGCTTTTTTGGCCAAAATGATTGCACCCTATGTCTGGGTACGACCAGCGATTACGGCGGATATCTGCACCAAATGCAATACCTGCGTTAACTCGTGTCCTACTAAAGCTTTAAGCGGTTCCAACGGTGAAATCCCGCGATATGATTACGAATTATGCATTAATTGCTGGTGTTGCCATGAGTTGTGCCCCTCAAAAGCGGTTTTTGTAGATCGTAGCTGGCTGGCTCGCAAATTTATCCGATAAATTGTTGTGCGCAAAAACTGCGTTGTCGAAACTTTGTGCTTGACAAAGCATTAGGGATTATGTAATGTGTGGGTAGCAAAAATTGCGACCAGAAAAACCGCTTGCCTTGGGCTGGCTGGAAAAGACATCGTAATTCGATAGCTAAACACCACAAAAGGCAAGAGGTCAGAAGCATGAAGGAGGCGAATTTGATGAAACTGGCTAAAGTATTAACGCTGTGTATGGCGCTAATCCTGGCATTTGTTTTCATCAGCGCCCCGGTGGCCATTTCCGGCGGTGGTTCTACAGACAAACATCCGTGGGATGAGGATGGTATCGGCAACGATGGAAATCGTGGAGGATTTAACGGCTACATTCCCGGCGGAGAGGATAATCAGGATGATCCTGATGCGGCGGTCTGTGGTACTGGAGTTATCTGGCTGGTCCGGAACATCAGTGTGCGCAATATCGTGCAAATCGTCACCTTATACAAGGGTGCTACTGTCAGGTCCGACCGAGGCGAAACAAATACGGGATCCAAAAAAGTGAGCGTCAGGTAGTATGATGTAAGGATAGCCATTTAACCCAAGTACTATTATGAACCTAGCCTCTAACCGCAAAAACTCCCTCGATGCCAGACTATTGGAAATTGAGGAATTGTATCGCCAGGGGAAGTCTGATATCGCGGGACAGCAGCTCCAAGCTCTGATTTCTTCCGGTTATGAACCAGATGTAGAGAATCGGGGCGTGTTCAAATCGTTGGTTGCCAATTTCTATTTGCAGAGCGGCGATTATGATAAGGCTGTGTCACTTGGTGAGGAAGCCTACCGCTTGATGGCTTCCACGGCCTATCATAAACGCGTCGGACGTGTCCAATGGCTTCTGTATAAAGCCTATGCCGATATCGGCAAAATCCGCGAAGCCGAAATCCATATCCATGACGCCTACGCCTCATTTCGCCGGTGCGACGACCGGGAAGGAATGATCGATGCCTTAAGCGGCATGGGTCGTCTGGCCTATGACCAGAGTGATTTTGTGCTTGCGAAGAAATATGTCATGGAGGCCATTGAGCTGTCACGCGGTGAAAACTTGCGGATGGTTCGGCTGGTCGGTAACCTCGGCCGTATCGAAATTTTCATCGGTGACTGGACCGAAGCCGAAAGCCATTTGCGCGATGCCACTCGTCTGGCCCATGAAATGGGCCGGACGATTTCGATTATCCGGGGTCATTTGTCACTGGGTTACCTGTATTTAAGGCAACGGCAGTTTATCATGGCCTCGCGAGAATTGAAATCGGCGGCGCTTCTGCTTAAGGATCATCCCAGCCCCGTCGATGAAAATATCCTCATGGAATATGAAGGCGAACTGGCTTTGGAAATGGGCGATGTTATCCGGGCCAAGACGATTATTACCGAGGCCTGCAGCGAGGCGCGCAAAATCGCGCCCGATTCCAACATGGTGTCGCAGAACACTCGTCGCCTGGCTCAAATCGAAATGGAACTGGATAATCATGAAGAGGCTCTCAAACTGGCCCAGAAGGCTCTGGATTTGGCCAATAAGCTGGGTGAAGCCGGTGAAATCGGATTAAGCCAGATACTAATCGCCAGTATCTTTTCGATGCGCGGCGATCATGACAACGCCGTGGATCACGCTCTGGACGGATTGGATATATTGCGCAAGGTCGGAGATCAATATGATATCGCGCGCTCGCTTTTAACTCTGGCGCGGATTTATATCAACTGCGGCGATAAATCACGAAGCAAAATCGAAAAAACATACGACGAGGCCTTCCGGCTATTCAACAAGCTTAAACTCTTTTACTGGTCAGCCGAGACGCGTTTTCAGCAAGGCGTGTATTTCTGCCATAAGGGCGACATATCGTTCGGTTTCAGAAAACTCCATGAAGCCGAAGCCATTTTCGATAAAATTTCTGAGCGAACAAAGATCAGGAGTGTCCGCCACTATCTGCAGGATTTATCGCGCAAGGCCGTCGAACTGGCGGTATCGCCCGAAAACGAATTTAAGATTTTCGGCAATTATTTCTCCGATTCCGAATACCGTGAATTGAAATCCGGTCAAATTGAGGAAATTATAAGGATTTTGTCGAAGCGAACCGGGGCGCACCGGATTATCGTTTACAACAATAAGAATGAAAATAGCTCGCAGTTGTTTTCCAGCATCCCGCTCACGGATCATCAAAAAAGGAAATTCGTTCAACAGTTAAGTGATTTGCTGGGCGAGGAAATCAATACGGATAAGCCGACCCTGCTTCTTGATTGTCGACGCGACCCATTTATCAATGAGCTTTTAAAGCCGGATGTTGATAAAGCCGTCGCGACCGTTATCGTCACGCCCCTTTTGCTGGGCGGAGAAGTCACGGGATATATTTATCTTGACCGCCAGTCATCCAACGGCAATCTGACGCCTTTCGGGCAGAATGAGCTTAACTTTGTGGTTGGATTCGCCGACCTGATTTCGTTCAAGGTCGCCGAATACGATAAGGTCCTGCTTGAAGAAGACAACAAGCGGCTTAAGGCCCAGTTGCTGGAAGAAGCGGTTTTTCCCAATATCCTGACCCGCAACAAGGCCATGCTGGAAATGTTGTCTCGGGTTCAGCAGGTGGTCGATTCGAGTATTTCCATATCAATTACAGGCGAAACGGGATGTGGCAAAGACCTTCTGGCCAAAACCATTCACTACAGTTCAAACCGCCGGGAAAAAAGGTTTATTTCGGTCAACTGCGCGGCGTTACCGGAAACCTTGCTGGAATCCGAGTTGTTCGGCCACAAGAAAGGAGCCTTCACCGGCGCCGATCGGGATAAGACCGGCCTGTTTGAGGAAGCCGATGGCGGGACATTTTTCCTTGATGAGATCGCCGATATGCCGCTTTCCATACAGGCCAAGGTCCTGCGAATTCTCGAGGAGAAAGAGATCGTCCGTCTGGGCGAAACCAAACCCCGTAAAGTTGATGTCCGCATTATTTCCGCCACCAATAAAGATTTGAAAACCGAAATGGAAGGCGGCCGTTTTCGTTCTGATTTGTATTACAGATTGACCGCGCTGTGTTTCCCGATCCCGCCTCTGCGTGACAGGAAAGAGGATATCCCATTGCTGGTGAACCATTTTGCCGAAGGCCGGGTCAAATTTACGCCGGAAACCATGAGGTACCTGATCGCTTTTGATTGGCCGGGCAATGTTCGCGAACTGGAGAACGAAGTCAAAAAACTGGTGTTGCTGGCCGGAGAATCCGGGCCGGTGGAGCCAGCGCTTTTATCCGGGAAGATTCTATCGCAGGCCGAATCTTTTGAAACGGAAAATCTCGACATCGATACTAATATAAATTTCAATAAAGAATTCTCGCTGTATGATTATCTGGCCGAGTACGAAAAACGGTTTATCATTCAGGCCTTGCGTAATCAGGGCGGCATAAAGAAACACGCCGCCGCTTTTCTGAATATTCCCGAGTCGACCCTGCGGCTGAAAATCAAGCAATACGATATCGACCTCAAGAATATTAACACGATTCATTGACTCGAATTTTTTTAAATCTTTTTGTTGCCGAACGATATAATATTTTTGTACATATGGTTCGACCATAACATATATCGGGAGGTTGAACGTTATGCCCGGAAAGACCCCGGTTAAAAAGGAAAAGAAAAAACCCAAAAAGGAAAAGAAGGGAAAATAGCTGACGGCTTGTTTTCCCGGGGATTTTTCTTATGATTCATGCTCCTCGCCTGCGAGGAGCTTTTTTTTGACAAAAGAACCATTTTTCCGATAATTCCGCAAAACCATTTGGCATCTGACCGGATTTTCTTTATCTTCATTTCATGCGTGAAAAATACCTGTGGGCTCCCGACCGGGCCGAATACATTCTTGGTCCCAGGGAAAAGGGGTGCATTTTCTGCAATGCCCTCAAAATGAAAAACGACAACAAGGCTTTAATCGTTTACAGGGGTCCTAAAATATTCGTCATCATGAATAAATACCCGTATAACTCCGGACACGTCATGGTCGTGCCGTACCGTCATACGGGGACGATTCTGCGGCTGGACGACGATGAATCCCTGGAAATGATGCAGGTTATTAAACTGACCGTCAAAGCAATTAAGAAATCGCTCAACCCGGAATCGTTCAATATCGGCATGAATATGGGGCGTGGATCGGGCGCGGGAGTACCCGGCCACATGCACATGCATATCGTCCCGCGCTGGCCGGAGGATACCAGCTATATGCCCGTGATCGGCAAAACCAGAGTGGTTTCTTTCGGGCACGATTTGATTTACGGGATGCTAAAAAAAGGGTTTGACGAGGTATGCCCCGGCGAAAAATCCCGACCAAAGCAGAGCTGATTCAGCTTCAGAAATTATATAAAACCGACGAGAAAATTGCCGAGCGGCTGGGTAATGTTTCTCCTCAATTGGTCGCCTATTGGCGCCGCAAAAAAAATATCCCGAAACACTCCTTCCCGAAATTTTCGGAACCGGAAGTCCGGGAATTGTGGGAACGCTACGGCGATGATTATCGTTGCGGACTGGAGTTGGGGCTTTCCAAAGCCGCCTTTTACAACTGGCGGCGGCGCTACGGAATCAAGCAGAAGCCGGCCTTTCTGAAATTGGAGCAGCTCGAACTCGACCTGGGTGCACCCAGTAAAAAACCGGGTCGGAAACACCTTTTCGGGCAACAAACCATCATTCAAAAAATGCTGATGTCCTCGGCCGGACGGGAAGACATAGTCCCCGGCGATGTCATCGCCTTTGAGCCCGACCTGGTTATGGCGCACGTCAACGCCGTGGAAGTTATTGCCGCCTTTAAAAACAACGGTCATAGCCACGTCTGGAACGCCGGACGAATCGCCATATCCATGGATTGGCGCTCGCGTCCCCCGGAAAATAATCATGCCGGCTACCAAAAAACGATTCGCGATTTTGTTCGCGTCCAGAATATCCGGCATTTTTTCGATTTCCGGGAAGGGGTCTGTCACCAGGTGATTCTTGAAAAAGGCCTGGTTCTGCCCGGCCAGATGGCCTTGGGGACCGATACTTTAACCACCGTTTATGGAGCCATCGGAGCCTGTGGTCTGAAAATCGATATTGCCGCCATGGCCGCCGTATGGGCCAATGGCAGCTACTCTGTGACCGTTCCGGAAACCATTAAAATCATCATCAATGGCAAGATGCCGCACGGTGTCGGCGCGCGCGACGTGGCCATGTTCATCGTCCGCAAGCTGGCGGCCAGCGGCGCCAAAGGCAAAGCGGTCGAATTTTACGGCTCGGCCGTGACCCAGATGACGATTTCCGACCGGGTGGCGTTAAGTACCATCGCCGCCGAAATTGGCGCGGTGACGACCATCTGTCCTTTCGATACCGTTACGCGCCGGTATTTTGTGAATCGCACACATATGCCGTTTCGTCCGGCCCTGTCCGATAAGGATGCCGTATATGATGAGTCGTATGAGTTGAATATCGATCAGATTCGGCCGCAGATCAGCGGCCCTTATCCGGAGACCGTCGTCAGATCGGTCGGGGAGGTGGGCCAGGTGCCGGTGCACCATGTCATAATTGGATCGATCACGACCGGTCGCTTTGACGACCTCCGCGTCGCCGCGGACATCATCAAGGGACATCAAGTGCATCGAGATACGCAATTGTATATCTTTCCCGGGTCGCGGTCGATTTACCTGGAAGCCGTCAAGAAGGGATTGATACGGGCTTTTCTGGAGGCGGGAGCGATTGTTATGAATCCCGGCAGTGCCGGCGAATTTTTCCTGAATCAAATCCGACCATCGAGCGGCGAAGTCTGCCTGACAACTTCGGGGCAAAGTGATTTCGACCTGAATATAATAAAAGGAAGTGCTGTTTATTCGGTGTCCCCGGCGACGGCGGCCCTGTCGGCCGTAAAAGGGGTCATCAGCGACCCCTCCGAAATTTCTTAAACAAAAGACCCGTTAATCTTTCATCGACTGCAGGAATTTCTCGTTGTTCTTGGTTTTTTTCATGCGGTCGATCAAAAATTCCATCGCTTCGATCGGGCTCATTTCGGCCAGGAATTTGCGCAGAATCCATACTTTCGTCAGGACATCCGGCGGCATAAGCAGTTCCTCCTTTCGGGTAGAACTGCGATTGATATCCATGGCCGGGAAAATTCTCCGGTCGGATAGACGGCGGTCCATAACCATTTCGAGATTACCGGTGCCCTTGAATTCTTCGAAAATCACTTCATCCATGCGTGAGCCGGTTTCGATCAGGGCCGTCCCGATAATGGTCAGCGAGCCGCCCTCTTCGATATTTCGCGCGGCGCCAAAAAAGCGTTTGGGTTTGTGCAGGGCGTTGCTGTCCACACCGCCGGACAGGATTTTGCCGGAGTGCGGAACCACCGCGTTGTGGGCGCGGGCCAGACGGGTGATACTGTCAAGTAAGATGACAACATCGTTGCGATGTTCAACCAATCGTTTGGCCTTTTCCAGAACCATATCGGCCACCTGCACATGGCGGTCGGCCGGTTCATCGAAGGTCGAGGATATCACTTCGCCTTTAACCGAGCGGCGCATGTCAGTAACTTCTTCCGGTCGTTCGTCAATCAAAAGCACGATGAGTTTGACATCGGGATGGTTGGTCGTAATCGAATTGGCAATTTTCTGCAGGATGATGGTTTTTCCGGCCTTGGGCGGCGACGTTATCAGCGCGCGCTGGCCTTTGCCGATCGGGGTCATGAGATCCATGATACGCGTCGTCAGATCGTCGGCATTGACTTCGAGTTTGAACGGTTCGTTGGGGTAGAGAGGAGTCAGATTGTCGAACAGCGTTTTGTGCTTGGCGATATCGGGGTCTTCGAAATTGATGGCTTCGATTTTGAGAAGCGCAAAATACCGCTCGTTGTCTTTGGGCGGACGAACCTGTCCGGAAATGGTGTCGCCGGTGCGCAGGTCGAAGCGTTTGATCTGCGACGGGGAGACATAAATATCGTCCGGTCCCGGAAGATAATTGTAATTGGAGCTTCTCAAAAAGCCGTAGCCTTCGGACAGGATTTCGAGGACGCCTTCGGCAAAAATCATGCCCTCTTCTTTGGCCGACGTGGCTTCCATGATTTTGTAGATGAGTTCCTGTTTGCGCAGGCCGGAAATACCCGGTATATCGAGCGCTTCGGCGACCTGCGTCAGTTCCGCAATCGTTTTGGTTTTTAAATCGGCATTCTCAATGACCTGTGTCTTATCCATAACTGTCTCACTTTATTAGGAATTACTTTTTGTTCAAGCGACGGATGGAACTACTTGAGTTCCTCGGTGGGAGCATCGCCCCAAAGTTTTTCGAGCGCGTAAAAATCCCGCGCCGATTCAAGGAAGATATGCACCACGACGTCGATATAATCGAGCAGAATCCATTTCCCTCCTTTTGTCCCTTCGCGATGCCACGGTTTAATGCCCTTTTCAAGAAGGCCGTCATAAACGGCGTCGGCGATAGCCTTCACATGTATATCCACGTTGCCGCTGACTATAACGAAATAGTCACATATGCTGGATATGCTTTTAATCTTGAGGATTTTGACATTGTTGCCTTTCTTGGAAAGGGCGAGTTTGCCCGCTTCGCGGGCAATTGCAAGCGGTGTCGATTTCAATCCGGTTCTTTACTTCTCCTGACTGGCGGTTTCCAAAAGCGTTTGATAGTCTTCTCCAATCACCAGAGTGGTTGTCAGGCTCCGGTAATTGTCCTGCAAGGGTCTATATAAAACTTCTTCCTTGATACCGAGTTGTTCGGCGAAGGCCTTCGATTGCGACACGTCCTTATCCCGCGAAATGACAAACGTCTTTTTCACACCGTAGGAATCAAAATCGCCGACTTCGAGGATAGTGACCTCAAGCGGCAATTTAACCAGTGCTGGAATCTTGCGGGCCATCTGGGACGCTATTCCGGCCTGTCCGCATCCGTTGAGCACCTGCAGGCGGATACTTATTTCCGGCATTTCGGCTGTTTTCGAAAAACCATGTGTTATTCGTATCGCGAAACTGGCTCCGTATATGAACACGAGCGAGAAAATAGCGACAATGGCCATTTCCAATAATCGCGAACTTTTCTTGTCTCTGAATGACCTGCGGCCGGCAGTTGTCGAGTTTCTGGATGATTTGTTCAAGGTTTGCTAATGAGATTCCTTACTTGCGGGTTTGGTTGTCAGTCCCCTCCGAAATAGCGGTTTGAATATGGCCAATAAACCGGTCGATAACCACCGTAGCCCGGATAGGTACTGAATCCAAACGACATGAAGAAATTCCGGGAAGGCTGGTAATCAAGCCGGATATTGGTTAGCACCGAAGCATCAACCGAACTTGACCTGTTAAATAACACCCCGGGATTGTGGGCCAGGCCCAAATCGAGATGCATCAGAAGGGAGGGGGAGAACTCATAAAGAAAACTGGCGGTATAGATACCCAGCGAAGCCGAATTGTCGCCGCCGGACATATACGAAAACGAATACGAACTCGTCCAATGAAGACGTGACAGGTCAAGCAGGGCGAATGGTTTTTCGGCCGGCTTAAATCCCAGATAGTCTTTCTGAATCGAGCTAAGCTCTGCTTTATCAGCCAGTTGCGCCGGTGCGGCGACGGCAAGCAGAAGTAGCGGCAAGGTTATAATAAAGATTCTTTTTAACATAATACCCCTCGTACATGCGGCTTCAACCATAAAGAATAAAGGTTTTTTCCTTTTGTCAATCCTTTTCTTTACAATTGTAATCTGTTGATATACAATAAATCCAGTAAATTATACATCCAAAGTAAGGCCCGGATTATAATTTTCTTTGGGCCAGCAAGATTTCGGCATTTTCAAGCTGTTCAGCGGAGTTTATTCCCATCGCCTCCAGGGGGTCAGCCGCCTTGACCACCGCGCAGACCAGATGTTGACTCTGCATGATTTTTATGGTATCGGTTAAATAAAACTCTTTCTGGGCGTTGTCATCGCCAACCTCGCGCAGGGCCTTGAACAAGTGGCGGCTGTCGAAACAAAATGTCCCGGAATTGATCTCCCGGATTTTTTTTATTTCATCGGAAGCATCTTTGTGCTCGATGATTTCCATCAGAATATCCGAATTTCCCTTGCGGACAATCCGTCCATAGCCGGCCGGATTATCATATTCGGCGGACAGACAGGTGGCCGCGGCCTTGTTTTTAACATGAATTTCAAACAGGTTTTTAACCGTATCAGCGCGAAGAAACGGCGCATCTCCGGCTACCACGAGGATGGTTCCGTCAAACCCTTCGAGCGCCGGTTCCGCCATTTGTACGGCGTGCCCGGTCCCTTTTTGTTCATATTGCCAGACGAATTCGACCGCCGTGTCTTTAAGCTCTTCCATCACTAAATCGCCCTTGTGACCGATGACGACAATCATCCGGTCCAGTCCGACCGGGGCGAGATTCTCCAGAAGCATCCGGATTAGCGGCTTGCCGTCAATTTTGTGCAAGACTTTGGGCAAATCGGATTTCATTCTCTTGCCCTTGCCGGCGGCAAGAATCACGGCGGCGGTCTTATTGGTCATGGAGATTAAAACTTAGATTTTTTTATTCTTTTTATCGACTTTGACTATTGTGGGCTTGAGACCTTTGGCTTTGTCTTTTTCAACCAGGCCATAGGATATGATAATAACGATATCCCCTTTTTTGCCTTTATGCGCGGCGGCACCATTGAGACAAATCGTCCCCGAATCGGCCTTGCCTTTGATTATATAGGTTTCCAGGCGTTCACCGTTGGTGACATTAACCACATGGACTTTTTCATACTCCACTACGTCGGCGGCCTTCATCAGGGTTTCGTCAATCGTGATCGACCCCTCGTAGCCCAGATTAGCCTCCGTTACGGTGGCGCGGTGTATTTTCGATTTGCAGATCGATATCAGCATGTTAAATCCTCATCATCCTTAAACAGCCGGATAAATATAATAGTTTCGTCCGGCTTGGCAAGCATGGAATGGCCCCGCCCGTTATTTTTGGGCGAGCCGGTCTTTTAAATAATCGATTACTTTTACCGGGGTAGGGTCGACATTATTCAATATCGCCAGATAATATGACGCAAAATCTCCCAGTTGAATAAGCGAAAATATCCGGCCTAGCACAAAATCGCCCTGCGAGAAGATATCGACAATTTCAATTTTCTCACGGGTCAGGACCTCCCGCACGATTTCCATGCGGGTCTTGATACGGTCGTGGTCGTCGGCGTCCCGCAAGTAGACGACCATAGCCAACTTGCGGAAGTCCCCCAGGATATGCCAGCCAACCAGTTCATTATGGTTAAATTCCGGAAATACATTGCAATAGGCGGGCATTTCGGCGTTCTCACAAATCTGTCCTTTCCATCGTGTCGCGACCGCATCGAGCCGTTCCGGCCCGGAATAGATGACGGGAATTCTGCCGTGAAGCTTTTCCGCCAGTTTTTTGGCCGGGTTTTGATCGGCGATTGTCTCCATTGAATATCGGATGCGATAAGATTTCAATCCGGCCGCAACTTCTCCCAGGTCCCTTTGGAAGTCAGGGCAAAAGCCCAGCCGGGACATAATCATTAAAAGCGGCACAAATGAAAATCCCAACGCCGCGCGCGGCGGATAACCGGGTGGAAGAATCCCGCAAGCAAAGCCACGCTTTTGTGCCAATTCCCCGATTTTGCCTCCCGAAGTCAGGCAGATAACCGAACAGCCTTTCTCTATGGCTTCCAGCATGGCAGCCAGGGTTTCCTCGGTATTGCCGGAATACGATGATATGATGACAAGAGTTTTATTATCGGCAAAACCGGGGAGTCTGTAATTGCGGCATACGAAAAAAGGCACGGTCAAGGTGTCATTCAAATACGATCGCACCAGATCTCCACCGATAGCCGAGCCGCCCATCCCGGCCACGATAATATTTTCTATTTTACCGAATTTCCGGCTGTCAATGTCAATAGTCCGCCCGATTTCCAAGGCCTGTTCTATCTGCTCGGGGAAATCATGAATTTTGTCATACATCCCGGATTTATCCAGGTCACGGGTTTTTTCGATATCATCAAGTGTAATCATAAATATCACCCTGCCGGCCGAATTTACATACTCATGTTGAATTCGAGTAGCCGGCTTTCCACGTCCCTTACGGTGGGCAGGCGCAACACCTCGGCGGCCAGAACTTTGGCGTCGTTTATCCTTAAACGAGTTATCAAATTGCATACATGATACAGCCGGGCCGGATTCATGGATAATGAATCGACGCCCATACCGATCAGAAGCGGGATCGCCAGCACGTCGCCCGCCATTTCCCCGCACAGACTGACCGGTTTGCCGGCGGCACGGGCGGCGTCGATGGTCATCTGTATCAGTTTCAGGACGGCCGGGTGCAACGGATTAAAAATCTTATTCAGTCTTTGATTATCCCGGTCGGCGGCCAGGACATACTGGGCCAGGTCATTGGAACCGATCGAAAAGAAATCGACTTTAGGAATAATTTCGGCGGCGTTAAGGGCGACGGCAGGAACCTCGACCATAATGCCGATTTTAATCGCCGGGTCATATTTGATTCTCTCTTTGCGCAACTGCACCATGGCCCTTCTTATCATGCCGATGGCCTTCTTGACTTCGGATATATCGGTTATCATGGGCAAAAGGAGCTTGACATTCCCGTGGTGCGAGGCCCGCAGGATGGCCCGAATCTGTCTCCGGAATTGCCCCGGCATGTCCAGCGATGCCCGGACGCCGCGCCAGCCCAGGGCCGGATTGCGTTCCTGTGCAAACTGGTCATCCTGATGATATTTGTCGGAACCGAGGTCAAAAGTCCTGATGATGACGTCGTGGGGATGATACGTTGCCGCCACATGGTCATAAATTTCGAATTGTTCTTCCGACGTCGGGAAATTCCCTTTTTGCAGATATATGAACTCCGATCGAAACAGCCCGACCCCGATATTGTTTTTGGATAGAATATCATCGACCGGCCCCGGCAATGATATATTCGCGGCCAGATTGATTTCGACCCCATCGGCGGTTTTGATCGGAAGCTGGGGGAGTCTTTTCAGACGGGCCAGAGGCATTTCCGAAAGCGTCTTGCGTTGCTTGACCAGACCCGTCCAGGCGCTTTCCTGCGGATTGACCGTCACTTCGCCGCTGTCGCCGTCGATAATAAGCCGGTCACCGGATCGGATTCGCAGATGCGCCCGCTGGGCCGCCACCACCGTCGGAATCAGTAGTGACCGAGCCACCAATGCCATATGCGATGTGGCGCTACCCTCGGCCGTGACAATCCCCTTGGCCTTACGGTCATATAAGCTCAAGATTTCGGCGGCGGTGAAATTACGTCCGACGATGATCGTATCCGTCGGAAACGGCCCGAAATCGCGCTCGGTGTGACCCCGCAAATGACTGACCACCATCTTGCTGACGGCCTCGATTTCATGAACCATCTGCTTCATGTACTCATCGTGGGCGTTTTTGAGTGGCTCGACCGTCTTTTCCACTTCGAGACTATAAATGTATTCGGCGTTGCGCTGGCGGGATCGAATGGAATCCTTAACCTTGCTCAAAAAATCCTGGTCGGAGGCAATCATCAACTGCGTATCGAAAATCCGCCCGATCGGTCCGCCCGCCTTGCCGCCGGTCATCTTTTTCCAGCGGTTGATTTCCAGAAGCGTTTCGTTGATGGCGTTGTCCAGCCGGGCCATTTCCGGTTCGATTTCGGTTTTGTTCAGGATTCGTTCGCCGACCGTTTTTTCCCAGCTATAGACAATGCGCGCCAGGCCGTAGGTCAGGCCCGATGACGCTCCCGCGCCGTTTATGATAAATGTCTTTTTCGGATTCACCATTTGTCTTTGCTTTTAAATTATAAACATCAGGCCGCTAAAGAGGCAAAATAAAAATCAGAGGTCTTTCAAGTCGCCAAAACCGTCGTGGACCAGATCGACCAGACTCTCGACCGCGCGCTGTTCATCCTCGCCTTCGGCCGAAATTATCAACTGCGAGCCTTTTTCGGCGGCCAGCATCATGACCCCCATGATCGATTTGCCGTTGACTTTCAGCCCGTTTTTTTCTATCCAGACTTCGGACGAAAATTTCGAGGCGTGCGAGACAAACATCGCCGCCGGGCGGGCGTGCATGCCCAGCCGATTTATCACCTGTGCCATTTTCTGATACATATTATCGTCTAAACCAGGATATATCTCTTCCCGGACAGCTCTTTTATAATGCCTTTTAGCTCCAAAGCAAGTAAAATCTGAAGTATGTCGGGCAGGGGGGAGGCCATTTCACGCGATAAAATATCTATATGAACCGGGCCGTTGCCCAGAAGATCCAGCACCTTTTTTTCGCTTTCCGTGAGGTTTTCCGTGAACCTGATTTTGGCCGCTTTAGCCTGGCCTTTAAGACGGGGGAGATGCTCGAAAATATCCTCCACCGATGTCACCAGCACAGCTCCCTCTTTTAACAGCCGGTTGGTTCCCTGGCTTTGTTTATTGCGCGGCGACCCGGGCACGGCGAATACCTCGCGGTTCTGGCTTAAGGCATGGTTGGCGGTCGATAGCGCCCCGGACTTTTCCGCCGCCTCGACCACCACTACCCCCAGCGATAATCCCGAAATAATACGATTGCGCCGGGGGAAATTGAACCCGTTGGGGATCGTTTTGGGCAAAAATTCTGAAATCAATGCCCCGGATTCGACAATCTTTTTGGCCAGATCCCTGTTTTCCGGGGGATAGACAATATCCAGCGAACAACCGAACACGGCCAGTGTCCGCCCGCCCGCTTCCAGCGCCCCCCGATGCGCCGAGGTGTCCACCCCGCGAGCCATGCCGGAAATTATGGTGACATTGCTTTGGGCCAGTTCACCGGCCAACTGATGAGTAAAAATCAGCGCCGACTCCGACGCCAGCCGCGAGCCGACCACCGCGACAGCATTAACATCATCCGGCTTTAACTGGCCGACGTAGAACAGGTAGGGCGGTTTGTCATCGACATTTTTCAGCGCTTCCGGATAATCGGGGTCGTCGTACATGACAAATTTCCAGCCCAGCTTGATAATACTTTCGACAATCTTCTCGGCCGCGCCACGGTCGGCTTTCGATAAAACAGCTCTGGCCGTCTTTGCCGAGAGCCCTTCTATATTCGACAGGGCGTCCTTGTTGGCGGCTAATACATCCGAGGCCGACCCGAACGCATGAACCAGCTGATACAGCCGATTCGTGCCAATACCCGGAATCTGGTTTAAAGCTATAAGGTCAGTCAGCCTCGCGGCGGAGTCGTTCTTGGTCGAGCTCAATCTCTATCCTTGATATAAGGTTCTCGGTTCCGGAGCCGGTTTGTCCCGAAAACAATATATAATTCTCGTCATATTTTTTGGAAATCACTTTTAGTTGTTTGGCGTCCAGCAAATCGATTTTATTCAAGACTACCAGCGATGGTCTTTGCGCCAGCGATTTATCGAATTCCGACAGTTCATTTTTAAGCACTTCCAGTGTCTGCTCGATGTCGGACGTGAAAACATCTATCAAGTACAATATCAGCCGCGTCCGCTGAATATGTTTCAAAAATTGTATGCCCAGCCCTTTGCCATCCGATGCCCCTTCTATAATCCCCGGAATGTCGGCCATAACAAACGACTTGAATTCGCGAATCGGAACAATGCCCAGATTTGGCACCAGCGTCGTGAACGGATAGTCGGCGATTTTGGGACGGGCTTTGGACAGATGCGCCAGCATGGTCGATTTGCCCGCATTGGGCAGACCGACCAGACCGACATCGGCGAGTAGTTTCAACTCCAATGCCAGCCTGCGTTCTTCGCCGGGGCGCCCCGGCTCGGCCTTGCGGGGAGCTTTGTTGGTCGAGGACTTGAAATGATTATTGCCCCGACCGCCTTTGCCGCCGCGCGCGACCACTATTTTTTTAAATTGTTCATCGAGGTCGGCTACCGGTTCGCCCGTCTCGGCGTCTTTGATTATGGTCCCGACCGGCACGCGAATATAGGTATCCTCGCCCGATTTGCCGGTCTTGAGACTGCTTTCGCCGGGCGCCCCGTTCTGGGCTTTGTAGATGCGCTTATAGCGGAAGTCGTACAAAGTGGTAAGGTTCTCGTCGGCGATAAATATGATATCACCGCCGCGACCGCCGTCGCCGCCGTTAGGCCCGCCTTTGGGGATATTTTTCTCCCGCCGAAACGAGATGCACCCCGGCCCGCCGTGCCCGCCCTTGACTTCTATTTCCGCATTATCGATAAACATGGCGGGGGGAATATAAGCTTTATCTACACCATTCGCCAACTGCAAAAATGATGAAGGCAAATGCGCACTTAAAACCTCCTTGTCCCAAAAATGTCATTCCCGCGAAAGCGTAGTAGGTCGGGTTTGACCTTCCCCCGAAAAAGTGGACACAGAAATAAGCATGAGTTATTATGGGAATGATGAAGGAGGTGTCCATGATGGGGGAGAAACGTCGGCAGTATGATAGGGATTACAAGTTATCGGCGGTAAAGTTACTGGAGAGTTCGGAACAGCCGCTGGAACTGGTTGCCCGGGGTCTAGGTATCAGCGGGAGTATGCTTCGTCGCTGGCGGGATCAGGTTAGGTTGAAGGGGGCGGACGGTTTTAGTGAAACGGGCCGTCAGGAAAGGTTGGAAATACTGCGATTACGTCGGGAGAATAAGGATTTGCGACGTCAAATCGAGATTTTAAAAAAAACACTTGGCTTTCAGGTTCGACCAAGGAAGAGAAATACAAAGCGATAGATGGTCAAACTGGCCAATATCCGGTTCGAATGCTGTGCTGGTTATTGGGGGTATCGACGAGCGGTTATTATCGATGGCGAACTCGTTCCGAGAGTTATCGCCACCGGGAGAATCGTGTTTTGGTTGAAGAGATGTGGAAGATTCATAGAGAAGTAGATCGGACCTATGGTTCGCCGCGGATGTATGAGGAACTTCGTGCGCGGGGCTATTCATGCAGTCGTAATCGAGTAGCGCGACTGATGAGAAGGCATGATCTTATGGCCAAGATGACGGTTCGTTTCCGTCGTTTGACAAAGGCGGGTAAACGAAAACCGGCGGCCGAAAATATTCTGAATCGCGAATTTGAGGTTTGTCTTCCGAATCGGGTGTGGGCGTCGGATATTACGTATATCAAGACGGCCGAGGGTCATTTGTATTTGGCGGTGGTTATAGACTTATTTAGTCGTCGGGTGGTTGGCTGGGGGATGTCGACACGTCTTAATCCGGATTTAGTGACGGGTGCTTTACATCAGGCGCTGGCGAGACGTGACACCAAAGCGGGTCTATTGCATCACAGTGATCGGGATGTGCTGTATTCCTGCGATTCGTATCAATGGTTGCTGTCGGAAAACGGGTTGGTGTGCAGCATGAGCCGCAAGGGTAATTGTTATGACAATGCCTGTGTAGAATCATTCTTTGGAAGCCTTAAGAATGAATATGTTGCGTTTGAGAGGTTCCGTAGCCGCGACGAGGCCCAGCTTAAAATATTTGCCTGGATTGAGATCTTTTATAACCGCCGGAGGCGTCACTCGACCCTGGGATATTTAAGCCCGGTTGACTTTGAAAAGAAAAATACTTAACCTAGTAACAGTGTCCACTAAATCGGGGGAACCTCAGTTCCGAGTCTTCGAGAAACCCGACATCTCGCCTTGTTAAGTGACCGGCAGACGCTTCACCCGCCCTGAGCTTTGAAGGGTCTGCCGGTTGACAGGAAAGAGTTCGACGGTTGTGCTTTGCAAATAATCCGGATATAATTCCCGGCGATAGGAGCTTTTGACAGCTTTTCTTATCATAGAGAACCCCACTCCACAATTGCGCGCAATTCCCTGTATTTTAATTGCTTACAGCGAAATGGTTTCGTTCGCGAAATTTTTTAATTTTTTTGGTGCACTCCCCCGACGTTACATTTTCCTCTCCTCAACCGGATGTTGAAGTAATATGACATATTTATAGACTTCATATATAAGAGGGATGGGCAAAATTACCATCGATTTGATGGCAAATGAATAATGGGGCAGGTTGACTGGTTGAAATTACATTCACTTTGGAGGGTTAAAGTTTTTATTAAAATGTGATAATGTTGCCCATCATTATTGTTGACTTT
>CAYWLR010000001.1:379806-405283 GCA_964459465.1 uncultured Ignavibacteriaceae bacterium
TAAATCCTAAAAAAAAAAAAAAAAAAGGCAAAAAAAAAAAAAAATATTTAAATTTGTCCATCCAATTCATGATTGGTTTAGATTTGTATTGGCTTATCCACCACATTTGGTTCGTGACTATCTGTCAAAATTCAATGCTGGGAAAAGAGATGTTGTCCTGGATCCATTTTGTGGCACGGGGACGACCCTCGTTGAATGCAAAAAGCTTGGTATTGAAAGCTATGGAATTGAACCAAATCCATTTGCCCACTTTGCCTGCATTACAAAGGTTAATTGGGACCCCAATCCGGCCAAACTGATTCAGCATTCCGAAATTATTGCTGACGACGCGCGGAATGCCCTATATGCCCAAGGCATTAATGCCGAAAGTGATTTGCCATTATTCGCAAACAATGGCTTTGACGAGAATATGCTTTATTCGCTACCCAAAGAAAGCGCTAAATTATTAATTGGCAATTCAATCAGCCCGATGCCTTTACATAAGACTTTAGTATTACTGGAAAAAATTGATAAATACAGGAATAACCATTATTATCATCACGAGAGACTTGCGCTAGCAAAAGCATTAGTTTTTGAAATCAGCAATCTTCATTTTGGACCTGAAGTTGGTGTCACGCGCACGAAGAAATTAGATGTGCCTGTTATTGACATTTGGCTCAAGATTATCAGGACGATGGCGAATGATTTAGATTTGTTTCGTGCATTAAATGGCACTCAAGCTATGGCCTATCTTGATGACGCCAGGTCATTTAAAAAGGAACAATTTGCCAAAAGGATAGATATTGTCATCACTTCCCCCCCGTACCCTAATGAAAAAGACTATACACGGACAACGCGACTGGAATCAGTATTACTGGGCTTTATAAAAAATAGGGATGATTTGAAAAAAATGAAGCAAAACTTTATTCGCTCAAACACAAGAGCAGTATATAAGAAAGATAGTGACGATTTATTTATTTCGAATAACAAAGAAGTAAATGGTATTGCAGAAAGAATTGAAAATAAAAGAATTGAGTTGGGCAAAACATCGGGTTTTGAACGCCTTTACGCCAGAGTGACAAAGTTATATTTTGGGGGTATGGCTAGACATTTGGAGGAACTTAAAAGGATCCTAAATCCGGGCGCTAGATTAGCATATGTTGTTGGCGATCAAGCTTCCTATTTTAGAATAATGATTAACACCGGAAATTTGCTTGCAGAAATAGCCGAATCTCAAGGCTATAAAGTTTTGGATATTGATCTTTTCCGCACACGCTTATCGACTACCACGAAAAAGCAATTGCGTGAAGAGGTCTTATTATTGGAATGGAATGGCAAATAGGTAAAGGCAATCTAATGATACGAAAGAATAGATACACCATGTTAATTGAGAAAATCTTTTTTTCAAAATATAAAAAGGGTATGAGAGAAATTGATTTTCAACGAGCCGACATAGTTCAATACGCCAGCAATTTGAATATTCAACTACCAAAAAATTTGGGTGATCTTATTTATAGCTTCAGATATAGGGCTTCGTTGCCAAAACGAATACAGAGTAAAGCCGATAAAGGAAAGGTTTGGATAATTCGGCCGGCCGGCAGAGCCATGTATAGGTTTGCCTTAATTGATGATAATCCAATTGTTCCAAATCCTAATTTATCTGAAACCAAAGTTCCAGATGCAACTCCCGGAATTGTGGCGAAATATTCACTTAATGATGAACAGGCCCTGCTAGCCAAAGTGAGATATAACCGTCTAGTTGATATTTTCACTGGTGTTACTTGTTATTCACTTCAAAACCACCTGCGAACTACTGTGCCGGAAATGGGTCAGGTCGAAACGGACGAGATTTATGTTGGTATAGACAAGAAGGGAGCGCAATATGTGTTTCCAGTTCAAGCCAAGGGTGGGAAAGATAGATTAAGCATAGTTCAAATAGAGCAGGATTTTGGTGTCTGTCAGCATAAATTCCCATGTCTAATTTGCAGGCCGATCGCAGCACAATTTATGCAATAGGCCATTAAAACATTTTTTTAATTTTAACAAAAAAAACAGTACTGTATAATATCAAGCTAAAAAAATTAAAAACTTGTATCGCCTGATGAAGTAACCGATGCTGATCTTGAAAATTATCGAGCTAGAGTATCAGATTGATATGAGACGGCCATAGTCCCCGTAGCCAAGGTAGGTCAGGAGCCCCGTGCTCCTGACATCTTCTTTAGTGCGGTTTCGACATCTCCTCTCTGCGGCGGGTCTGAGGACCCGCCGATCACAACGTACGAATACAGGCCACGGCATGCCCCGCCATTCTATGGCGGGGAATTCCTAAATCGAAATCGCTATTAAATCAATGTTAATTTCGCCCGTCTTCCTTTGATAAAGGCCTATAATTATGTTTAATAGTACCGTGCATATAAAAAGACTAACCGGGGGAATAATTATAAAAATCGACAAAACGAACCCGATGTTCAATAACGCAAACAATCACAATAAGATGACTATGCCAAAACATCTAAAAATCGGGGTAAAATAATGGGAGTGCACTACAATGTTGGTAGCGAATTTGTCGGTCAAGAAAGAACTGGATACCCGCCTTCGCGGGTATGACATTGAGGTGATGTCGCGCGGTTTATGGCCTTTCTACAAATCCAGCAAAAAGCTCTCTTCCAATTTCGGGATTTCGCAGTGCCAGCCGAATCTGTCTCTTATCTTATCGGCCAGCGATTCCGAGGCCGCTTTCTCACCGTGCACGATAAACGTCTTTTTCGGCGGACGATTGAAACCCATCAGCCAGGCCAGGGTTTCATTGTAATCGGCATGACAGGAAAAGCCGGTGATATTTTCGATGCGCGCCCGTATCGGCACCATGTCGCCGTAAATCTTGACCTCTTCGTGGCCTTCGACAATGGTCCGCCCGCGGGTGCCCTCGGCCTGATAGCCGACGAACAGCACCGTATTTTTGGGATTCGGCAATCTCTGCGCCAGATGGTGCAAAATGCGCCCGCCGGTTACCATGCCGCTGGCGGAAATTATCACCGTCCGGTTTTTGATTTCGTTGAGGGCCTTGGATTTCTTGCGCGAATCGCACAGGTACAACTGGCTGGTTTTGAAGACGTTTTTGCCGTTAATGGCCATGACCCGAACACTTAAATCCTGACTTTTTATATGTCGCTCATAGACATGCGTGGCGTCGAGCGCCATCGGGGAGTCGATATATACCGGTATGGAAGGGATCAGTTTCCTTTCTTCCAGTTCCCGGATGATATACAAAAGCGTTTGTGTCCGGCCGACCGCGAACGACGGTATCACCAGCACACCGCCGCGCTCGATGCTTTCATTATAAACGCGTATGAACGATTCATAGGAGTTATTATCTTCATGCAGACGGTCGCCATAGGTCGATTCCAGCACCAGATACTCGACGTCATACACTTGCGCCGGGTCGCGCAGTATCGCCCGGGCGGGACGGCCCAAATCGCCGCAGAAGACAATTTTACGGCGAGTGTCTTCGTCGCTAAGACGTAAATCGATCATCGACGAGCCCAGTATATGCCCGGCGTCCTTGAACTTGATCGTAATCCCGTTGCCCAAGCCGATTTGCTCTCCGTAATAGTGCGGCTCAAAAAAAGCCAGTGATTTTTCGGCATCTTCGACCGTGAAAAGCGGCAATGCCGGTTCATGCTTGGAGGTCTTTTTCTTGTTGGCCCATTCGGCGTCTTCTTCCTGAAGATGTCCGCTGTCGAGCAACAGGATTTTGGCCAGGTCGGCTGTGGGATTAGTACAAATAGCTTTCCCCCTGAATCCATCCTTGCACAATCGCGGGAAATAGCCGATATGGTCGATATGCGCGTGGGTGAAAATGACATAATCGACACCGGCCGGGTCCACCGGGAAGGGGTCCCAGTTACGCTGGCGCAGCTCTTTTGGACCTTGGAACAGGCCACAGTCAATCAGTATCTTTTTGCCCCGTGTCTCCAGTAAAAACCGCGAGCCGGTGACGGTCCCGGCCGCACCCAGAAATGACAGCTTGGTCATATAAAAATCTTCCGATTATAAGCATGGGGTTATTTACCCAGGTAACTTGCCAGGCGGCGTTTGATTTCCGTTCGGTCGATGTTTTTTTCCATGTAGCCTTTGGCGGTGATCGAAATCTCGCCGGTTTCTTCGGAGACGACCACCGAAACGGCATCCGATACTTCGGAGATGCCGATGGCCGCCTTGTGGCGCATCCCGAACAGCTTGCGGAAACGCGGATTCTGGGTCAGGGGGAGAGTGCAGGCCGCCCCGGCGATAATCTCTCCGGAAATTATGACGGCGCCATCGTGCAACGGCGTGTACGGGGTAAACAGTGTGACGATCATTTCCGATGATAACTGGGCGCTGATATTTTTGCCGGTTTCGATGAAATTCTTCAAACCGACGGTGTTCTCGATGACAATCAGTCCGCCGTAGCGAAGTTCCGACAGCCGCACTGCCGCCCGTGCTATTTCCTCGATCGATTTGCGTTCCTCGATACGCAAGAAATACTGGAAGATGCGGGAATGGCCCATGCGCGCCAGAACCGAGCGTAGTTCCGGCTGAAAAACGATCGCCAGTATGATAAACCCGACCGTCGCCAGATTGGTAAACAGCCACGACAAACCCTCGAGGTGAAACCAGAAGGCGATAAAAGCCACGATGAAGATGGAGACCAGCCCGGTGACCATCTGGGCGGCGCGGGTGCCTTTCATGAGAGCCAGAAGCTGATAGATGATTAATGCCACTATTAAAACGTCAATCAGATCCGTCAGGCGAAAGGACATGAAATCCAGTTGAAACAATTCCATCAGTTTGCTTCCTCTATGGCTTTGATAACTGCGATTGCCTCGACCGTCGCGGCGACGTCATGCACCCGGACAATATCGACCTTTCTGGTCAATCCCCAGAGGGCCGCCGCCAGCGAGCCGCCCAGCCGCTGTTCCGGCGTGTCCTTCCTGTGGGTAATCATCTGTATGAACGATTTTCGCGAGGCCCCCAGCATGAGCGGACATTCGAAAGCCGCTAATTCATCGAGCCGCTTGAGTATAATCAGATTGTCCTCGAGCCGCTTGCCGAACCCGATACCGGGATCAATAATTATCTGCGAGCGATCGATACCATAATTCAAACAAAAATGAATTCGCTCCGAGAAAAATTGCTTGACCTCTTTGACGCAATCGGCGTACGACGGATTAACCTGCATTGTTTTGGGTTTGCCCAGCATATGCATCAGGACCAACGGGGTTTTATATTCGGCCGCGATCTCGACCATTTTCGGGTCGGCGCGCAAGGCGGAAACATCATTGATCATGTCCGCCCCGGCCGAAATGGCCTGTTCGGCGACTTCGGCTTTGGTCGTATCTATTGATATTGGCATATCGCAGAGTTTTCGCAGTCTTTTTATGACGGGGATCACCCGCGCGATTTCTTCTGACACATCGACCGGGTCCGATCCGGGGCGGGTCGATTCGCCGCCGATGTCGATAATGTCGGCGCCTTCATCGATTAGTTGCCGGGCATGGTCATACGCCCGGTCGTTGTCGAGAAATTTGCCGCCGTCGGAAAACGAATCCGGCGTTATGTTGACAATACCCATGACCAGCGGGCGATCGAATTCGAGAAACCGTCCGTCTGGCAGGGCCATTCTATTTTTATGAGCGACAAATCCATCCATGGGTCTTAACCGATTAAACACGGCTTTGCCATCAATATAGAACTATGAAATATGTCGGGCAAGATAATATTAAAAATGGGCGGCAAAACCGTCGCGATCATTGTTTGATTAAAGCCAGCGCTTCGGCGCGGGTGGCGTCACGGCGTAAAATGCCCCGGACGGCCGAGGTGATCGTTTTCGAACCCGGCTTTTTGACCCCGGTCATGGTCAGGCACAAATGCTCTGCCTCCACAACCACCAAAATGCCCTTGGCGCCGAGCGTATCGTAAATCGAGTCGGCAATCTGTGATGTCAGCTTTTCCTGCACCGTCGGCCGTTTGGCGAAGACCTCGACGGTCTTGACTAGATTGGAAAAGCCGGTGATTTTGTTGGTCTTGGGGATATAGGCGATATGCACCAGCCCGAAAAACGGTACCAGGTGATGTTCGCACATGGAGTAAAAGCTGATATCACGGACAATGATTAGCTCATCTTTATTGGGAGTGGTATAGAGCTTGAGAGTCTTTTCGGGCTTTTCTTTTAGACCCGAAAAGACATCCTTGTAAAACTCATAAAGCCGCTCGGGCGTTCGGGTGAGTCCCTCGCGATCGGGGTCTTCGCCGATCCCTTCGAGAATCAGCCTGACACCCCGAATAATTTTTTCTTTATCCATCGACCTCCGGTGCCGGTTCCGGCGACGGCATATCGGCGCTACCCGCCCTGCCGATAATGACATCGATCTGATGCCCGTCGATAACTTCCTTTTCCAGAAGCGCCTGAGCCAGACGGTCCAGATATTTGCGGTTTTCTGTCAGAATCTGACGGGCGGTATCTTCGGCCTTATGAATGATGGCCTTGACTTCCTCGTCGATAAGCTGCGCCGTGGCTTCGGAATAATCGCGGTGGGTTGCCAATTCCTTGCCGAGGAATATTTGCTCTTCGCGACGGCCGAACGTCATGGGCCCAAGTTTTTCCGACATGCCCCATTTGCAGACCATACTCTGCGCGATTTGAGTGGCGCGACGTAAATCATCGGCCGCCCCGGTGGAAACCTGGCCAAAAACGATTTTTTCGGCTACCCGACCGGCCATGGCATACACCAGGCGCGTTTCCAGTCTTTGCTTGGAGTGGGTATGACGCTCGTCAACGGGCAGATAATGCGTCACCCCCAGCGCCATTCCGCGCGGAATGATGGTTACCTTGTGCACCGGGTCAGCCTCCGGCAAATATTTGGCTACCAGCGCGTGCCCGGACTCATGATATGCAATCATTTTCTTTTCGTCTTCCGGTATCACCAGTGACCGTCGTTCGGCGCCCATCATAACCTTGTCTTTGGCCTCTTCGAAATCGGTCATGTTTACCGAGTCATGGTTTTTGCGGGCCGCCAGAAGCGCCGCCTCATTGACCATATTGGCCAGGTCGGCGCCCGATAAACCCGGAGTACTGCGGGCCAGGATTTTTATATCAATGTCGTCGCTTAACTTAATCTTTTTCGTATGGACACTCAATATCCCCTCGCGGCCTCGCACATCGGGGGAATCAACCACAATCTGGCGGTCGAATCGTCCCGGCCGAAGAAGCGCCGGATCGAGTATATCGGGGCGGTTGGTGGCGGCAATAAGAATCACGCCGTCGTTGGATTCGAAACCATCCATTTCCACCAATAATTGATTTAAAGTCTGCTCGCGCTCATCGTGACCGCCACCCAGACCGGCACCGCGGTGACGCCCGACGGCATCGATTTCGTCGATGAAGATAATGCATGGTGCATTCTTCTTGCCCTGCTCGAACAGGTCGCGCACGCGGGAAGCTCCGACGCCGACAAACATTTCGACAAAGTCCGAACCGGACATCGAGAAAAATGGTACTCCCGCTTCACCGGCGACAGCCCGGGCCAGAAGCGTTTTGCCCGACCCCGGCGGGCCGATCAGAAGTGCCCCCTTGGGAATTTTGCCCCCCAGGCGTGAGAATTTGGCGGGCTCCCTCAAAAATTCAATAATTTCCGAGACTTCTTCCTTGGCTTCGGATATCCCGGCCACATCGTTGAACGTAACCTTGGGCCGTTCGTCGGTGAGAAGTTTGGCTCGGCTTTTCCCGAACGAAAAAATCCCTCTCGGGCCGCCGCCACCCTGCATCTGCCGCAGAAAAAACAGCCAGACGAAAATCAGCAAAAACCACGGGGCGATCGATATCAATATCGAAAAATAATTAGGTCCCTCGGTTTTGGCGCTGACCGTCACCCCGGCCTCTTCCAGACGGCGAATCAATGTGAAGCTGTTATCCTCGAACGGAATCCGAACCTTGAACTTGGTGTACTGACCGGTCGTCGTTTGCGTGACCAGCGTTGTCTGCTGCTTTAAAACACCTTCGATATTGCGTTCGATAAAGGTGACTTCGCGGATATTGTTTTTTTCCAGCTGATTGATGAATTCCGTGTATGAAATCTCGGCAATATCCCCCGTGGAGGAATTATATATGCTGAAAGCGAAAATAAAAGCCAGGATTATGACGACCCAGAAGCCAAGACTCTTGATAGGGCCTTTCCAGCTGAATGAATCGCGCCCGTCGGGATTTCCTTTCCCCGGAGGCTTCTGGCGGTCAGAATCCCGGTTAGAAAAATTATTTGTCAATCGTGAATTCATAAAAAAATATTACTCCCATAATAATATACTACAATATCGGCATCCGCCCTAACTTTATTGTCGGGCTGGTGCCCTATGCTAATACCTTGCCGATAAACGGAAGGTTCCGGTATTTCTGGCCGTCGTCCAGGCCATAGCCGATAACAAAATCATCCCCGGCGGTAAAACCGGTGTATTTAATCCGAAGATTATGCTCCCGGGCCACCGGTTTGTCTATAAGTGTAACGATTTCTATCGACGCCGGTTTCCGGGCATTGAGCTTTTCGATCAAGCAGGTGACCGTTTTGCCGGAATCGACAATTCCTTCGACTATCAACAAGTGGCGGTTTTCGAAGGGCAGGTCGGCGGCTGACCCGGTCCGCACATTATCGGAAGAAATTCGACCGTTGCTGTAGCTCGAAGCCGACATGAATTCCAGTTCCACCGGGATCGATATGGCCCGGATCAAGTCGGCTAAAAAAATGACGCATCCCTTAAGGACTCCGACCAGAACCAAGTCCTTTCCGGTATAGTCTTTGGAGATTTGCCGTCCGAGCTCTTTTACCCGTCGGGCGATGGCGTCCTGCGCATACAACAGGTCAAACTTCAGAATCTTTTGACCCTGCGTTTTTGAGGAGATCAATTCTAAGCACCTTCTTCGTTTTATTATCTATTTTAACCCGGTCGGCGATGCGGTAGGGCGCCAGCCAGATTATTCCTTGTTTATCTTCCACAACCAGTATTTCATCGCGGATATATTTGGAAACCTTATGGTCGGTCAAAAAGTCGCCGACCTTTTTTTGTCCCGTCATACCCAGCGGGACAAAGACGTCTCCCGGTCTGATACTGCGGACATTAAGCGGGGGATAGACCCGGTCGCGGTCGACATCCACCCGGTGTCCTTTTCTCTGGATTTTAAGGTTCGCCTTGTTTTTGGCGATTTCGGTAAATTTGACGGCACAATTGATGCCGTCGATCTTTAACAATCCGGGAGTATCGGTTTCCTCCGTCTTAATTTTAACTTTGCCCTTGAAAATGTACAGCTTGTCGTGGTCGGAAGCGGCGTGAATTTTGCCGCCCAAATCGGCGGCCTTAATCTTTCCGGTGATGATCGCTTCCACGCGATTAACATCATCGAAACTGCCGCCGCCTGTCCGTCCGCCAACTTTTTCAAGGCAATTCTTTAAAATACGCCTTTTTAGCCATAGATCATAACCGGCCAGCCGCGGTAAATCAACAATTAATTTTCCTCCGGGCGTGGTGGTCACAATTTTTTTTTCGGCCAGAAGAGCCACATCGGCCAAAAAGCCGTTTTCCTGTCCGACTATTTCGGAGAAATTGAGAAGCGAGGTTTTAAAACTTTCCCCGAAATGCTTTTCAATTACAGGTATTATCTTGTTGCGTATATAGTTGCGGCTATAATGGCTTTCCATGTTGGATTCGTCGATTATTGGCAACAGCCGGTTTTTCTTGATGAAGTCTTCTATATCGGTTCGTGATATATTAAATAATGGACGGATAAATTGCCCTGTTTTTGGCATAAGCGGGTAGATTCCGGCCGGCCCGGTTCCCCGAAATAAGCGAAATAATATGGTTTCGATGCGGTCATCGAGATGATGTCCGGTTGCGATTTTATGGCATCTTTCCTCACGGCAGATTTCGGGAAGGGCAACTTTACGGAAAACATGCCCGGCTTCTTCGATGGTGAGTTTTTCTTCTTTGGCCATAGTCGGAATGTCGGCCTCGAGTAAAATAAAATCGACGCCTATCCGGTCGCAGAACAGGCGGCAATGTTTGATCTCTCTTTCGATAATTTTCTTGGCACGGATATTATGGTTGATATAGCAGGCTTTGAGATCAATTTTCATCGAATGCGCCAACTGACTCAAAATGTAAAGCAGGGCTGTCGAATCCGGCCCACCGGAATAAGATACTAGTACTGTCTCGCCAGCCTCGACGAGTTTATACTGCTCGATATTGTCTTTGATTTTTTTTATTGTCAGCACCATGCGGGGAATATAGGGGAGGGGAGTAAATTAAGAAATATTTAATTTGACCGGCTTTGGTGCCCCGCCGCCCGCATGTTCTGAATTCCTATGAAGAAAAGGTCCCGAATTCTTATGAGGGATTGCAGTGGGGCAAACCACCCGTACGTTGTGATCGGCGGGTCCTCAGACCCGCCGCAAACCCGGGCCAATTCTTGTAGGTCACGCCGACTCGCCGAAGGCCCTGAACGAAGTGTAGGGCGGCGTGACATCCTTATTGTGCATGATAGATATTGCCCCCTTCATTGTCATTCCGTCCCCCCACAATGTCATTCCCGCCCCCTCAATGTCATTCCCGCGAAGGCGGGAATCCAGTTCTTGGTTCTCTTGACGTAGGTCGGGTTCCGATGTGAGCGAAAGCGAACGAGAAACCCGACATCTTTTCTATTTGATCAAAATCATTTTCCTGGAATGAACGGCATCGCCGGCGACAAGCCGATAAAGATATACCCCTGACGCCACCGGGGCGTTTGAATTATCGCGCCCGTCCCATTTTATGCTATATAACCCGACCGTTAGCTCTTTGTCAATAAGCCGTGCCAATTCCTGACCGAGTATGTTATGAATTGTCAGAGTGGCATGGCTGCGATATGGAATATCAAATGAGATTGTAGTGTTAAGATTAAATGGATTGGGATAGTTCTGATAAAGCTCGAATTTGTCGGGAATTTGTGGATTGTGTTCTATTTCAACATCGGATGAACCGCCGATTCCTGACATAACATAAACCACCCCTCGGCTCCAATATTCCAATGAATATTCAATAGCAGAAAACGCGAAATCATCGACACCGTCATTATTGAAGTCACCGATGCCCGAAATATCCTCTCCGAAATATTCCTGACTCCCCTCGATTTGTGAATTGTATATTGCAATATCTGGAATTGAATCCATATCGGGACCACCATAATACACAAACACATATCCCATCGAAACAAACGGAAGCGGATAGCTATTTATTAAATCATTAATTCCGTCTTTATTAATATCCCCTGCGGCTCGCGCAACAGTCGATTTTTTGGCGATGATTACATCAGGAATGTCATCAATATCCGTTCCACCAAAATATATAAAGCCGGCTGTATCCAGACCATTGCCTGTTCCCGAATAAATATCGTCGACTCCGTCTCCGTTGATGTCGCCGAGATTCTCCAACACTCTGCCGAATTCATCATAGCCATATTCGAAATCACCAGGTCTGGTTATGATTAGATCCGGGGTTTGTTTTAAGTCTCCCCCCCAATATAAATATATTGATCCATTTAATGCTTGAGACATTTGTCGACGTAAATTGACGGCCAAGTCGTTATCTCCATCATTATTAAAATCGCCAACTATCAATCCTTCTCCAAAAATATAACCATCATACGGTTCAATTCCTGGTGTAATAATATAATGGGGGATGGAATCATTTAACGCATTCATATTAAACGTTAAAACCGAAATTTGAGTATTTGTCCACGCTATTAATTCCAGTATCCCATCGCCGTCAAAATCCATGCAGCAGTCTGAAAATCCGATTGGATAGAGACTATCCCAGCCGAATCTCGCATTTCTGGTGCCGTCCATTAATGGGCCGCCAAAAAATAAACTCAACTTCCGGTAATTATTCATCCTATCACCCATAGCCACATCATCATAGCCATCGTTATTTATATCCCCGATGTTATTCATCCTGCTTTGAACATTATAAATAATCAGGTCTGGGGTGCTGTCAGTGGTATCCCCGCCGTAGTAAACAAATGCCTTATGCCGATAATCCCATGTTATAAAATCATCATAACCGTCGCCATTTTGATCACCGAGTGGTATTATTCGATAGCCGAAAAGAGTCTCGGATGTATCCGTATGAATGACGCCGATAATATCCGGGGTATCGGCAGATAATAAATTGGCGGGAAAAAATGCCAGAACCAGAATTGTGAATAAATACTTGAGCACCTAAATGTCTCCTTGAGAATAATATAATGGAAATCCAAAAATGGACAAGGCAATAAATTCCATTCAAGAATAGGGTGCCGGTCTTTGAAGAAATGACTGAATCCGCCACGCGGGGATGACAATCTTGGTAGCCCCCAACATATTATTTGACTACCCCGTCAACCACCCCTATATTCCGGCTTTCAAGATACGGAGGAAGAAGTGGAACAGCCCAAAGTGACCGCGCAAATGGTCAAAGACCATGGCATAAACGACGAAGAATACGAAAAAATCAAAGCGATTCTCGGCCGCGAACCTAATTTTACCGAACTCGGTGTCTTTTCCGTCATGTGGTCGGAACACTGCTCATATAAAAATTCCATTGCTCTGCTTAAAACCCTGCCCCGCGAGGGCGAAGCACTCTTATCCAAAGCCGGTGAGGAAAACGCCGGGGCGGTTGATATCGGCGATGGCCTCGCCATCGTTTTCAAAATCGAATCACACAACCATCCCTCGGCGGTGGAACCGTACCAGGGCGCGGCTACCGGCGTCGGCGGTATCCTGCGCGATATTTTCACGATGGGCGCGCGGCCGATTGCCTCGCTCGATTCGCTCCGTTTCGGCCCGCCGGAAAACCCGCGGGTGCGCTATCTGGTCGATGGGGTCGTGCGCGGCATCGGCGACTATGGCAACTCCTTTGGCGTTCCAACCGTGGCGGGGGAGACGTATTTCGATGATTCCTACACCGGCAATCCACTGGTCAACGCTATGGCGGTGGGAATAGTCAAGGCCGATGGCCTTATTTCCGGCAAAATTTCCGGCGTCGGCAATGCGGTCATGATTGTCGGTTCCAAGACCGGCCGCGATGGCATCCACGGAGCCACATTCGCTTCCGAAGAGCTTACCGCCAAATCCGAAGAAAAACGCCCCTCGGTGCAAATCGGCGACCCGTTCACTGAAAAACTGCTTCTCGAAGCGACACTCGAAATTATCAAAGAGGACCTCGTTATCGGCGTGCAGGATATGGGCGCGGCGGGAATCACCTGCTCCTGCTCGGAGATGTCTTTCCGTGGCGGCGCCGGGGTGACCATTGATATCGAAAAAGTTCCGGTGCGCGAAGAGAACATGACGCCCTATGAAATACTCCTGTCCGAATCGCAGGAGCGCATGCTGGTGTGTGTCAAGAAGGGACGCGAGGATGATGTCCGGCGTATTTTCGACAAATGGGAACTCGATTCCACAATAATAGGCTATTCCAATGACAGCGGGATATTCAAAGTCCGTCTCAATGGCGAGACGATATCAGAAATCCCCGCCGATGTATTGTCTCTGGGCGGCGGGACGCCGGTGTATCATCGTGAATCACGCAAGCCGGGCTATATCGACAAATTATCTAAAATTGATCTTCATGAATATCCGACGAACCGCAACTGGAACGACGATTTGCTCACCATGCTGGCGGCGCCGAATATTTGCGACAAAAGCTGGGTGCACCTGCAGTATGATAGCACGGTCCGGACTAACACTGCGGTTGGTCCGGGCTCCGATGCCGCGGTGTTGCGCATCCGTAAAACCAATAAAGCCATTGCCCTGTGCACCGACTGCAATGGGCGGTATTGCTATCTCAATCCGCGCGTCGGGGCGCGCCAGGCGGTGGCCGAGGCCGCCCGCAACGTCGTCTGCTCCGGCGGCCAGCCGGTGGCCATCACCAACTGCCTTAATTTCGGCAATCCGTACAAGCCGGAAATATACTACGGTTTTTCCGAAGCCGTCGCCGGGATGGGCGAAGCCTGCACCGTGTTCGGCACTCCGGTTACGGGCGGCAATGTCAGCTTCTATAACGAAGTCCCCGATTACGCCGTCTTCCCGACACCTACTATCGGCATGCTGGGCATTGTGCACGATGTCAAACATATCACGACCCAGTGGTTCAAGCACGACGGCGATATCATCTATCTGGTTGGGCAGAATAAAGAAGAGCTGGGGGCATCGGAGTATTTGCATACCATATTCAAGAAGACTACCGGACCGGTACCGGAACTTGATTTGAATTTCGAAAAGAAAGTGCAGGACGCCGTTCTTGATGCCATTCAAAAAGGCCTGGTGCGATCCGCTCACGATGTTTCCGACGGCGGTCTGGTAATTGCATTGGCCGAGTGCTGCATAACGGATAGAGAAAACATGCACGGTGCGGAAGTGCGTATCGAAGATATGATCCGTCCGGACTGTTTGCTGTTCGGCGAAACGCAATCGCGAATTATCGTATCGGTCTCGCGCGACGACGTGCAGGCGTTGCAGGGTTTATTGAGTGATCACGGCGTACCATTTAAGGCAATAGGCACCGTCGGCGGCAAGAGCCTTAAAATTAACAATCTTATCGATATGCCGCTGTCCAAAATGGAGACGGCTTTCTACGACAGCCTGCCGCAATTGCTTGAACGATTTTAAAGAATCGCCATGAGAATAATACGCGTGTTGTGATCGACGGGTTCTCAAACCCGCCGCCAACGCGATCGATCTGAAGATCGGCCGGGCACAACGTAGTGCAATGCCTGCAATCCGCAGACGCCGGGTTTCTCACTCGCTGATGCTCGTTCGGAACCCGACCTACTTTTCCGGAAATCCCATCTTATAATGAATCATGTCGCCGAATTTTTTGATAAATTCGTTTTCTTCCGGTGACAAAGGCCCCGCATCGAGCGCTTTGAGATTTTCCATCAACTGCTTTTCATTACTCGGAGCGGTCAGGCAAACATCCACATGCGGATTTTGTAATACAAAGCGATAGCACTGCCCGGCGGTCGGAACCGGCGCGTCTTTGGGATAATTTTTGGGCCGTCGCAATAAATATCCCCAGCGAGTAGCGGTATAGCTTATAACCCCCGGATTATGTTTGGCCAGATGCGGGAAGATATCCTCTTCGGCGCCCCGGTGGGCCGCGTTATAGCGCATCATGAGGGCGTTGATATCCCCGGCTTCGGCCAATTGCCCGATAAACTTGCGGTCATGACAGGATATCCCGATACACCGCACCTTGCCTTCGTCTTTGAGTTTTTGCATTGTCTCCAGAGCCCTCGGCGTGAACTGTTTTGGTTTCATTACGCCCAAAAACAAAAAGACATCGATATAATCCGTCCCCAACTGCCGCAATCGTTTCTCGAAAGTGCGCCGAATATCCGGATGCCAGACCAGCAGATTGTACGCCCCGGTGGCGACAATCAGCTTTTCCCGCCGGGTTTTGAATGCCACGCGCAGGGCTTTGGTCATGTGGGTATCGAAGCCATAGCAGAAGAAAAAGTTGACGCCCTCGTCAATGGCTTTATATATCGTCTTTTTGCCGGGCCGGTGGGTGCCCGAAAGCCCCAGCCGATGCACCCCCATCCCGGTATTCCCGAACGACCCGTATATGAATGACTGATCCGGCATAACACAAAAATGGTATTTCACGGTTCTGAATGCAACAATAAACTCTTTATTTTGCTTTTTCCCCCGGATTTGTTATACTCTTCAATCATGGCGATATACTTTTTTTCAGACGTGCATCTCGGAGCCGCCGACAAGGCCGGCGAAGAGATAAAATTGAAGAAGCTTTATAAGCTTCTTGAAAAAATCGAAAGCGACGGTCAGATGGTTTTCATTCTGGGCGACCTGTTCGACTTCTGGTTCGAATACAAACACGCCGTCCCCAAAGACCATCTTAAAATCATCTTCCGTCTCGACGCGCTCGTGGAAAAAGGTATCCCGGTTCATTATATTTCCGGCAACCATGATTTTTGGCTGGGCGAGTTTTTGAGCCGCGAGGCGGGTATAACTATCCACCGCGATTATTATGAAATAAACGAACAAGGCAAGCGTATTTTCATGATTCACGGCGATGGCCTTTCGCCCTCGGACTGGAAATACCGCATCCTTCGCTCCGTTCTTCGCAACCGTGTCTGTATCTGGCTTTACCAGCGTATCCCGCCCGACTGGGGGATACCGCTGGCCAAGTATGTTTCCAGCACGTCGCGTGGGCACACGTCGGGTCGCACCCTGCGATTTTTAAAAGATTACGAAAACTACGCCCGGCTGAAAATTAAAGACGGTTATGACGCCGTCATCATCGGTCACGTGCACCAACCGGCCAATATTGAGATGGACGGCGGTCGCTATCTCAACACCGGCGATTTTATCGAGCATTATAGTTTTGTAAGACTTGAAAACGGGCGGTTCACACTCGAATATATTGAGGATTAATTACCGTGCAGATCATTCGTTCTATAAAGAAGATGCAGACGATCTCGCGGCAACTCGCCGCGCAGGGCAAAAAAATCGGTTTGGTTCCGACTATGGGATATTTGCATGATGGTCATCTTTCGCTGATAAAAAGAGCCAAAAGACGGGCCGAAATCGTCGTTACTTCAATTTTTGTCAATCCGTTCCAGTTTGCGCCTCATGAGGACCTCGACAAATACCCCCGCGATGAAAAGGGGGATATTAAAAAGATTGCATTGGCCGGCGGCGATATCGTTTTCATCCCAACCCCGGAGGATATGTATACCGAAAAATTTCATTCGTTTTTAGAAGTTCTAGAAAATTAACAAACGCAAGAAGGGAAAATTCGCCCCGGTCATTTTCGCGGTGTGACGACCGTTGTCGCGAAGCTGTTCAATATTGTCCACCCCGACGTGGCCATGTTCGGGATGAAAGACTTCCAGCAGGCGGCGGTTTTGAAACAAATGGTACGCGACCTGAATTACCCGATTAAAATGGTCATCGCTCCAACCGTCCGTGAAAAAGATGGTCTGGCCATGTCTTCGCGTAATAAATATTTCAAGCCGAAGCACAGACCGGAGGCGGTTTGTTTGTACAAAGCCCTGATGCTGGCCAAAAAATCGAAATTGACGGGCGTCGTGAAAATCCGACGGATGATGATCCGCGAAATTCGTGAAATATGCCCGACCGCGAAAATTGATTATATCGCCTTCACCGATATGAAGACTCTTGAGCCGCGCAAAAAGCAAATCCTGCCCGGCACCGTCTGCAGTCTGGCCGTGCGCGTCCACGGCGTCCGGCTCATCGACAATATGAAATTGTAAAAGGGTTGGCCATTTGCGTCCAAAACGATTGACACCGGCTCTAAATTGTGTATTTTATCACCGTGACCAGACGACAACTGCGCCCCACTTTGAAAATCTTAACAGGCGTAATCCTCACCTGCGCTTTTTTGTGTTTCCCGCACGATACTTTGGCCGACTCGACCTTTGTCGATTCCGGCATGGTCGGTTCGATTGTCGTCGCCGAAACCCTGGCCGAAAGCGCGGTCATTGATACTGCCATAGCCAGCACTGCCGTCAGGCCCGAAGACATGTTTTTCCGTTCTGACCGTATTTCCATGCTGGTTTTTATGATACTTTTCTGTGCTGCGGTTCTTCTGTATACCCGCTGGGCAAGGCAGGGCAAAGAGCTGTTTGTGCGCAAGATTCCGGGGATCGAGGCGGTCGAAGAGGCGGTCGGACGCGCCACAGAAATGGGCAAGCCGGTGCTGTTTATCCCCGGCATTGCCGACGTCGAGGATATAGAAACGATTGCCGGGCTGTCGATTCTGGGCCGAGTCGCCAAAATCACGGCCACCTATGATACTCCACTATCGGTCCCGGTGCGTTATCCCATGATTATGGCGGCGGGGCAGGAAGTGGTCGAGCAGGCCTATATCGAAGTCGGTCGGCATGACGCTTATGACCGCGATATCGTTAAATACGTCGCCGGGGAACAATTCGCCTTTACGGCAACCGTTAACGGCTGGATGATGCGCGAAAAACCGGCCGCCAATATTTATATGGGGGCGTTTTTCGCCGAATCGCTGCTGTTGGCCGAAAGCGGCAACGCCGCCGGGGCGATACAGATCGCCGGGACGGCTCGACCCGAACAATTGCCGTTTTTTATCGCCGCCTGCGATTATACCCTCATGGGCGAAGAACTCTATGCCGCCTCAAGCTATCTCAGCCGCGAACCGCTTTTGCTGGGCGGCCTTAAAGGTCAAGACTTTATTAAGCTTTTAATTATTCTGTCAATATTAATTGGTGTGATACTTTTAACCGTCGGCATGGGCGACTGGTTTAAAGCCCTGTATGATGTACCATAATATTATATGCGAACGACTCTTCCTGTCATAGTGGCTTTTTTGTCCGGCTTCGTCATGGTCGTTTCCTTTTTCTTCGGGGGCGCGCTGGGGGATCTCGACGATAACGCCCTGCAGTGGGTGACCATTGTCGGCGGTTTCACGCTGGTTCTGGGCGTTTTCAGTATATTGCGGGTCAATGGTAAAGTAGTGGCCAAGCGCGGCCGCGACTGGCCATACAAGCTGGCGACCGTCATCTCGGTAGTCGCCATGGCCATTCCCTCAATGTTGCCCGTTTCCACTAACACCGCCGGGGGCAGAATCTTTTATTCGATCTTTCCCGAAAGCTGGGGGGCCCGGATGGGAACCGGTCCAAGTTCCATCTATGACTGGCTGTTCAATTATATCGACTCGCCCATGATGGAAACCATGTTTGCCATGCTGGCCTTTTTTATCGCTTCGGCCGCCTATCGCGCTTTTCGGGCGCGCAACGCCGAGGCGTCTTTACTGCTTATAACGGCCACCGTCGTTATGCTCTGGCGTATCCCCATGGGCGAAGCTTTCCTGCGGCTGTTCAGCGATAGTCTTCCCGATTACATCAATATGTATGTCATGAACGGCTTCAATGTCTCGGTTCAGCGGGGCATTATTATCGGGGCGGCATTGGGCGCGGCCTCGATGTCCTTGCGCATTATTTTGGGCATTGAGCGAACCTATATGGGCAAAGGCTAATATGGCTTCATTCTGGGATAATATGCAGAATATCGACCGGCGCTGGATATACCTTCTGGTCGCCGCCGCCGTGCTGTTTCCCATGATATTCGTCGCCAATTTTCCCATTGAACTTACTCCCGAATCGCTCCAACTTTATAAGGCCATTGATGCCCTGCCGGACAGTTGCGCGGTGATGCTGACCTTTGATTACTATCCCTCCGCCCTCGCCGAAACGGAACCGATGTCAGTGGCGGCCCTGCGACACATGTTCCGCAAAAACATGAAAGTGATCACGATTTCCAATATCCCGCTGGGTGGGCCGTCGATTGCTGAACGCGTCACCCGCGAGATCGCCAAGGAATACGGCAAGGAGTACGGTGTCGATTATGTCAACCTCGGGTACAAGTACGGCTATGTGGCGGTCATGCATGGACTGGCCGGATCGATCGAAAGAATCTTCCCGGCCGACAACACCGGCAATCTTCTGCGCGACCTGCCTTTAATGCAGACTGTCAAAAACTACGAAAACATCGAGTTTATATATGTCGTCGCCGATAACGCGACCCTGGAATATTGGATATCCATCGTCAATGCCCAATATGGTGTCCCGGTCGGCGGAGGAGTGACCGCCGTCATGGCGCCCAAAATGTATGCCTTTGTCGAATCGGGGCAGATGATCGGCCTTCTGGGTGGAATGAAGGGTGCCGCCGAATATGAACGGCTTCTGGGGATTCTGGGGACGGCCACCAGAGGCATGAATTCGCAGTCTATGGTTCACCTTGTAATTATATTTCTGGTGATCATCGGTAATGTCGGCTTTTTCTTCTCGCGGCAGGATAAAGGAAAACGTAATGGTTGAATCCATGTCATTCTTAGACCATTTCCAAATCTGGCTGCGAGCCTATTTGATCCTGTCCTTGCTTTCGTTCTTGTACAAAGACAATCCTTTTTATAAACTTTCCGAGCATATTTTCGCCGGGTTGTCGGCCGGTTACTATGTCGGGCTTATCTGGCAAAGTGTCATTTTGCAGCAACTGATCAATCCCATGTTCGATGGCGGCCAGTGGTGGCTGGTATTTCCGGGAATTCTGGGAATTTTGATGTTCACTCGTTTGAGCCGCAATTATTCCTGGATAAGCCGCGTCTCTTTGGCTTTCGTCATCGGCAACACGGCCGGCATTTATCTGGTATCCGAGTTGCACGGCAAAGCTATACGCCAGATTTGGGCCACTATGATTCCACTCGATGGCGGCAGTGGCGCCGCAAGCACAATACTGGCTCTGATTGTCATCATCGGCGTCATTTCCACGCTGGTCTATTTCTACTTTTCAAAAGAGCATAAAGGTCTGATGGGCGCGACCGCCAAAATCGGCATCTGGTTTATCATGATATCTTTCGGGGCACATTTCGGATATACCGTCATGGGCCGCATTTCGCTTTTAATCGGGCGCATCGAGTTTCTCTATTACGACTGGGGCGGCAGTCTTTTGTCAATCTTTTGATTTTTCGCCTTTTCCTCTTTTAGTGTCGAGCGTAAAATATTCACTGACCGGCAATTCTTTATAAATTGGTTGTTTTTTTAAAATTAATGGGCATATATTGGCGCAGAAATGTCTAACGGCTTGAAAATAGTTATACCTGTGGCGGGGGCCGGAACCAGACTGCGGCCGCATACCTATACCCAGCCCAAGTCACTGTTGCCGGTGGCCGGAAAACCGATGATAGCGCATGTGTTGGATCAATTACTGGTCTTGAACCCGTCGGAAATCTGTTTTGTTATCGGTTATCTGGGCGATCAGATAAAAGATTTCGTGGAAAGCAATTATGCCTTCAACGCTTCTTTTGTGGAACAGAAACGTCTGCTTGGCCTCGGTTATGCCATCAATCTGGCTCTCGATCAAATTAAAAACGGCCCCCTGCTGATAGTTTTGGGGGATACTATAGCGCGGACCGATTACGAGAAATTTATCGGGGCCGGGTCAAATGTCATTGGCCTGCAGAAAGTCGCTGACCCTCGCCGCTTCGGCGTGGCCAATATCGATGGCGACCGCATTATTGCTTTCGAGGAAAAGCCCCAACACCCCAAATCGAACCTGGCCATTATCGGGCTTTACTATTTTGAGGATTCAGAGCCTCTGCATAAACAGCTTAACAAGGTAGTTGAACTGGACAAACGCACCGGCGGAGAAATCCAATTAACCGATGCGCTTGACTATATGCTTCAGGCCGGGGTACATTTTTCGCCATATGAGGTTGACGCCTGGCTCGATTGCGGCAAAGTCGAAACCATGCTGGAAACCAACCGCTTTCTTTTGGAAGAAATGAACGAATATAAAGACTATCCCGGTTCGATTATCATCCCGCCAGTGTACATTGATGCCACCGCTGAAATCGATCGGTCGATCATCGGCCCCTATGTTTCCGTGTCACCCGGGGCCAGAATTATCAAATCCATCGTCTCCGATTCGATAATATTCGAACAGGCGGTCGTTGAAGACAGTCTTCTGGATTCATCGCTGATCGGTGAGAATGTCAGGGTTCGGGGCAATTATCGCCAGTTGAATCTGGGTGAATCGTCCGGCATTAGTCATTGATAATCCTATACAAAGGAGCCGCAAATGTCGCACAGACATTTCTTCTTCACTTCCGAATCGGTCACGGAAGGCCATCCGGATAAAGTCTGTGACCAGATTTCCGATGGCGTTCTGGATGAAGTCATACGCCAGGATAAACACGGCCGGGTCGCCTGTGAATGTTTTGTGACGGTCGGCCTGCTGATTGTCGGTGGTGAAATTACTACCACCGGTTATGTTGACATTCCCAAACTGGCCCGGGGACTTATTAAACGCATCGGTTACACGCGGCCGGAGTATGGTTTCGCCGCCCAGAGTTGCGCCATTTTAAACGCCATCGGTTCGCAGTCGCCGGATATCGCCCAGGGAGTGGACGTCGGCGGCGCCGGCGACCAGGGTCTGATGACCGGTTATGCTTGCCGCGAAACACCGGAGCTGATGCCTTTGCCGATTATGATGGCCCATAAAGTGACCCGCCGACTGGCCGAAGTCCGTAAAAACAATATTCTTGACTATCTCGGCCCCGACGGCAAGTCCCAGGTGACGGTGGAATACGTTGACGGTCTTCCCAAGCGCATTGATGTCATCGTCCTGTCAACCCAGCATACGCCGAAAATTCTGGACAAAACCGGCAATAAAATCACCGACGATGCCCGCCGGGAAATTATCGATACCGTGATCAAACCGGCCATCCCGGAAGGATTAATCGACGATAAAACTCGGTTCTTCATCAATCCCACCGGGAAATTCGTCATCGGCGGCCCGCAATCGGATACCGGTATGACCGGACGCAAAATTATCGTCGATACCTATGGCGGTATGGCCACCCACGGCGGTGGGGCGTTTTCCGGTAAAGACCCGACCAAAGTGGACCGTTCGGCGGCCTACATGGCCCGCTATGTCGCCAAAAATGTCGTCGCTTCCGGTCTGGCCGACAAGTGCACGATACAAATCGCGTATTCTATAGGTGTGCCCGAACCGGTTTCGCTGATGATTTTCACCGACCGATCGCATAAAATAAATGAAGACAGAATCGAAGAGATTATCCGCAAAAATTTCGAGCTGACTCCCCAGGGTATCATCGAACAACTGGATTTACTGCGGCCGATATACGAAAAAACCGCCGCCTATGGTCATTTCGGGCGCGAGGAAGCCGAGTTCACCTGGGAAAAAACGGATAAAGCCATAGACCTTCAAAAGGACGCATGACCGTGAAAAAAATCAAATACGACATAGCCGATATCAAACTGGCCGGCAAAGGACGGCTTCGTATCGAGTGGGCCGACAACAATATGCCGGTGCTGACCATGATTCGCCAGCGATTCGCCAAAGAAAAACCGCTTTCGGGATACAATCTGGTCTGTTGCCTGCACGTAACCACCGAAACCGCCAACCTGATGCGCACCCTCAAGGCCGGTGGCGCCGGTGTGGCTCTGTGCGCCTCCAATCCGCTGTCCACGCAGGACGACGTCGCCGCGTCGCTGGTTAAGGATTTTGGCATCCCGGTTTTTGCCATCAACGCTGAAAACCGCACCGTGTACTATAAACATATCAATCAGATCCTGGATGCCAAGCCGCATATCACCATGGATGACGGCGCCGACCTTGTCAATACCCTGCATACCGAGCGCCGGGAACTTCTGCCCGGCATTATCGGCGGCACCGAGGAAACCACGACCGGCGTCATACGCCTCAAAGCCATGGCCCAAGATAAAGCCCTGCAATATCCCATCATTGCCGTCAACGATTCCAAGACCAAGCACTTTTTCGATAACCGCTATGGCACCGGCCAGTCCACTATCGACGGGATTCTTCGTGCCACCAACTATCTTATCGCCGGGGCGACCGTGGTTGTCGCCGGGTATGGCTGGTGCGGACGCGGGTTTGCCACCCGGGCGCGGGGAATGGGCGCGCACGTCATCATCACCGAGGTCGATCCGGTCAAAGCCATCGAGGCCACCATGGACGGTTTCGAGGTCATGCCGATGGCCAAAGCGACGCCTATCGGGGATATCTTTGTCACTCTGACCGGCGATATCAATGTCATTCGCAAAGAACATTTCATTAAGATGAAAGACGGCGCCATCGTCTGCAACTCCGGACATTTCGACGTCGAAATCGACCTCAAGACACTGGCGAAGATGGCCAAAAAACGCCGCATCGTCCGTCCGTTCGTCGAAGAATTCACCATTGCCGGCGATAAAAAGATAAACGTGCTGGGCGAGGGAAGACTCATCAATCTCGCCGCCGCCGAGGGACATCCGGCGATGGTGATGGATATGTCCTTTGCCAATCAGGCGCTGGCCGCGGAGTACATGATCAAAAACGCATCGAAGCTCAAAAAGCAGGTGTATGTCGTCCCGCAGAAAATCGACGACCATATCGCGGCGCTGAAACTCAAATCGATGGGCAAAAAAATCGACACCCTGACCCCGGAGCAGAAGAAGTACTTATCCTCGTGGGAGTTGGGGACGTAGCCGGGGTGGCCCACCCTTAAGGGCTTGTTGAAAAAGTCTGTTCTGGCAGGTCTTGCGTCCCGATAAATCGGGACGTGTGACCTGACAGCCTTGTAAGTAATTGGAAATAAAGAGCCCGTCAGGTGACAATCCCGGCTAGGTCGGAATCAACACCTGACGGAACAAAAGGGAGCTCCTGACATATTCTCTTCAACGGTAATTACATATTCCCCATCATCGATAACATCGCCCCGCCCGTTACAATAAAGGCAATAATGACGAACGCAATCATGATGAGCATCAGAACGCCGTTAATCATAAAGAATAATTTCAGTTTGGACAGGGCCGTCAGCATATGCGGCTTACTGCCGGTCATCTGTGCGCCTTCGACCGCTCCGGCGGCCTGAAACAACAGCACGCCCAGCCAGATCGGAAGCCAGCAGATTATAATACCGACAATGGTCAAAGCCGTAATAATGCCCTGAATGATCATGGCCACGCCCAGAACTTTCAACCAGGTCTTGGACTGAAATAACGGCAGGCTCAATTCCTTGATAAGAGCTTGTTCTTCCATAACGACACTCCCCGTGACGGTTTAAAGTGACTTTTTCGGGATCGATTTTACCGAATGTAGGTCTTCTTTTAACACGTTGTCAAATAAAAAATTGGGGGCATTTCTTATCCTGTCATCCTCGCGTAAGGACCTGTTGAAAAAGTATGGTGCAAGAAGTAGGTCAGTTCCGAGTGGAGCGAAGCGTAAAGAGAAATCCGACAACAAGATGTCGGCTTTCTCTCCTGACTTCGTCAGGATTCGTAAGCCGACCTTGTTTTTCAGCAGGCCCTTCAGGGTGGGAAAATTAAAAACCATTTCGCCCATAATCAATAGTACATACTAATCAATCGTGCCACATTCATAGTCAATTGTTCCGACGCGGCATAAGCCATTCTAGGTCAAGCCGACTTGCCGAAGGCCCAGAGCGAAGCGATGGGCGGCTTGACATCTTCCTGGCTGGCGGCGGGTTTGAGAACCCGCCAATCACAACGCGGGGCCGGTATTGTCGGCACCACCAACTCAATGTTATTTCCGCACCTCCCCCTTTAATATGATGTCTGTAATTTTGACTAAAACGCCCCACATTCTGATTTCATACTCCAAACCGGGGCAACTGCCTCTGTTAAAACAGGTTACCAGCCAAATCACCAAAAAAATTAAAAAAATTTCGGGAACGAACCCAATTTACTGTAACCGGAATAATTACAATGCCTTATACGGAATCCGGGATGCGCACATTCCAATATAAACAAGCCATTATAAGCGCTTTCATGGCGGCCTTCATCAAGAGAAGATGTCGGGTTTCTCGTTACGCTTCACTCCACTCGGAAGCCGACCTTGTATCT
>CAYWLR010000002.1:0-60100 GCA_964459465.1 uncultured Ignavibacteriaceae bacterium
ACCTTGTCTCACGCCCGCTCTCCCTTCGGGTTCGCTGGAGCAAAGGAGCCTGGGGTGTAAACTAAAAAAGGTTTACGGGTTTTTATTTTTGGTTTGCCCTTTTAATGGCCCAACACCGGGTAAGCGTTATTATAGATTGTAGGCAATGTCGATCCCGGCTGGTGGCAATGTCTTCCCCAGAGCTACTATCATGGATTCCAAAGCAATGCTTCGGTGACATTCTCGGTGACGGCCGTTCCCGAACCGATCAGCCTGGCGCTATTCGGGCTTGGCCTGACCGGTCTGGGACTATTACGCGGTCGCAAATCATAACGAATTTCCCAGCCCCCAATGAAAGAGCAGTGCCCCTGAATCTGGTTCAGGGGCATTGTCATTTGTTTACATTTCTTCTTAGAATATGCAAGGTTTTGCATCCCTAAGGCGCGACTGGCTCCGGCCATTTTATCACAATCATCGGTGATTTGTCCGAATGTTCAAAAATTGGACAACCTGACTCTGACCGAATGATGATATTTTTGTAATGACAAATGATTGTGGATTACACTATCTTCCAATGAGTCAGGCAATTACGGGCGTTATATCATATCGAACTTAAAGTATATTTAATTCAAAATTAAAAATATAGGGACGCCCTTGACATTATTTCTTTTTGGATGAATCCTTGAATATCTGAACATGGGCATAATTCGCGACTATCTTTGTGGCGGCATATCGTTTGCGCTAACCGTCGATGAGAAAATGGATATTATGCTTTTAACCGTATGTCGTGCGAAGAAACAGTGAAATAAATTTAAAGGCTGGCAGATATAAATATGATTAACAAAAAAATATTATTGCATTTCGCCATATTAGCGCTGGCGTTCGGCCTAATTGCCCAGAGCACAATGGCCGGTATAGTCAAGCGATTCAATCCCGAAGAGAACAAGCAGGATCTGCTTCTGCTTGGTTTCGGGGAACTGACCATGCATGCCCTCAATGTCAGTGGCAATACTGCGGCGTTCGAGGCCGGCAATCCCGATTATGACGAGGATTTTGCCGCAAATTACCGGGCATCACTTCTGGCTAATGGTAATATCAACCGCAAGTTTTTTATTGACGGCACAATCGTATATGATTCAAGACTCGAAAATGAATATCGCACGAACGACCCCCGCCTATATCGTTTGCGCCTTTCGATGAGGTCGACCGAACCGCTTTGGGACGGCTGGCGTTTCACCGGTCAGGGTTACTACGATCCCCAGCGACTCTGGGAATACGGCAATCTTGACAAGCGCTTATTATACCAGCCGCAGGTGCCCTCGCGACTGGAATTATCGGCTCGTCTGGAATCGGACAAGCACGGTTATGTCGAAGGCGGGACTATTCATCCGAGTTTTGGCGATAATCAATTTACTCTGAATAACCGGGCGATGTTCGGTGCATTTGCCAACCTGTATGATCGCGCGGTGGGTATTGAGGCGATCGGCGGCAAGCTTGAAGGCAAGGAATTCCGCGAGGGAACTACGGCCGGTATCAGGGCCAACGGCACCACGGGTCCATACGACCTGTCCTTCGCGCCGCTGGTCAATGGCAGTGAAGAAGTTAAAATCGAAGTCCGTGACCGGTTCAATGAAACGACGGTGCTGTCTTCGCAAACTCTGGTCAGAGACATCGACTATGACATCGATTATGATCGGGGCCGCGTGATACTGTTCACTCCGGTAGCCAGCGAGACAATCGAATCCAACCCCGTATATATAGTCATCACTTATGATTATACCCGTGATGCCAACGATGATTTAGCCGGGGCGCGGGTGCGACTGACCCCGGATGAAAATATCGAAATCGGCGGGTCATACCTGCACCGATTTATCGACAATAAAGCGGTCGGAGCGGGTATCGATGAGCCCGAAGAGCTGTTCGCCGGGGATTTTAAAATCACCGATGAGAAATGGGGCGAAGCCTTTGTGGAAGTGGCCGGGTCGCAGAAGGAAAACGACAGCGACAATTATCAGGCTTTGCGGGCGGGTGTGACGGCCACGCCGCTTGAAAACCTGAAGTTGACCGGGAATTTCCAGAATATCGACGATCAATTCCAGTCGTTTACCAACAGCGATCTGGACCCAGTAAAAAATCAACGGCGACTGGGTCTGGGAGGTCAATATGATTTAACCGCCAGACAGCAGCTGCGGGCGGGTTTTGCACAAATCCGGACCATTGACTCGGCCGGTGATTACAACTATTATGAGGGCGAACGCGACGAGAAAATAATTTCGGCCGGATATTCAAATAAAGTCATCAAGCAATTCGGATTTGATTTGGGTTTCGAACGCCGGGATATAGAAAATATAAGCGAACCCTCAACCGAAGACACTTATCAGAACCGCGCTATATTAAACCTCGGCGGTTATCAGGACTCGTTGAATTATGTCGGACGGCTGGACTATGGATTGCACCTGGAGCATATCACATTCAGGAATAACAATGATTCGGGAGCGGCCAACACCAATACCGAACAGGTGGCGTTGAGTCTTGCCGCAACCCCGCGCGACGGCTACCGCTTCAGTTTATCGCAAAAAATGGACTTGCGTAAAGACCGCGACCAAAACATTTATGATGACCGCAAAGATGTCACCCTGGCCCAGATTCGTGTCCAGCCTCACCGTAATCTAAGCGCCTTGTTAACCGGAGAATACAAGAGATATACCGTGCCGGGAGACGATTTTAAACTGTGGCCGGACGATCCAACTCGAATCGAACGGGCGGGCAATTTTGCGATTGAATATATTCCCGTGGATAAAATCAAGGCCCTGGGTAAATTCGGCCGGTATGAAGATCGTGTTTACTCGAACCGACCATGCCTGGAGACATATGATGATTTCGCCCTGGCCCAGCTGACGTATTTTCATACTCATCACCTGTCATTTAACGCGGAAAGCGAATTTCGCCATCGGGCGCAAAAAGACAGCGTGAAGCACTATGACAAGATCTGGGACATGGGCCTCAAGGTCAACTGGAATCGCGACCGGTTTACCGAGTTTACGGCCGGAATGATACGAAGATGGCAGATTGATCGCGACCCACCTCTGGAGAAAATCACTTCGGAATCATACATATTGCTTTTCAGCGGAGCCGTGGGATTAGGCAAGGGCTTTTTCACGCGCGGCTCGGTTAAAAGTATCTTGCTGGGCGAAACCATCGAGGACGAAAAGACCCATACAATTCTGGAGCTGGGTTACGAAAATCCGCAATGGTTCAGGATTTCCGGCGGATATGAACGAATAGAAAGCGACCCGGATGATTATCCCGACCGTTATTATCGCGGTCAGGGCGGCTTCATTCGGTTGGTCGGGAAATTTTAGGAGCGAGGGATATGACAATGATTAATATCAATATCATGAAGAAAGCAGTCATGTCGGCGCTCCTGATAATTTTCGGAGTGCTGCTAATTGGCCCCGCGTCCGCAGCGCAGAATGTTCCGCTCGTGACCTGTCCTCCGGACTCGGCGGCAATTAAAATGATTAAGTACGTTGACCTGGCCGAAGCGCATCGGGGCGATGTCCTGACATATTTCATCCGTGTCTATAACAGCTCCAGTATCACAAGCGGCGATATTGTCGTCAGGGATCATATTCCCGAATTTGCCGACTATGTGAACGGTTCGGCCAATTACCAGGCTATTTTTGATGCCTCCGCGGATATAATCACCTGGAATCTGCCGCCGCTCGAGGCTTATCAAATGCATTTATTGCGGTTTCAGGTCCGGGTCGAAGACGATGCCCCCATCAGCTCGTTGGTAATCAATATTGCGAATCTGATTTCGCCCCACGAAGGTTCCAGCAATCGGGTTGAAACGATTATTATCCCGAATGAATTGCCCTCACTTCTGACCGTAGCCAAAACGGTGGATAGAAGACTGGCCGACGTGGGGGACACCCTGCTGTACACGATAAAAATATTGAATTCGGGATTGACCGATTTTGAAAATATAATTATCCACGACACGATTCCGGTTTATACCGAATTCGTGGCGGGATCGGCCGATGGCGACGCGACCTATGATCCAGCTGGCCCGGTTTTAATCTGGTATGTAGCTACCCTTGCCGCGGGTCAGGAAATTTCATTCACTTTCCGGGTGGTGATTAATGACAGTAATGCCGCCGGCAACGAAATCCGCAATTTTGCCGACATAATCGCGCCCATCGTCTATCGTTCCAATCCGGCTATTACGATGGTCGAAATGCCTGACCCGACCCCGCGAATTCAACTGACCAAATATGTGGATAAGGACCGGATAGATAAGGGCGGCATTTTGAATTATTACCTGCGCATTCGCAACAGCCGCAATTTCACCGTTTCTAATGTGGTGGTTGAAGACAATATCCCGCAGTACACGTTTTATATTCCCGCCAGCGCCACCCCGGGTGGGATCTTCGATGAAATGCAAAATCAGGTGACGTGGACGATCCCCGCGATGGCACCTTATGAAACCATCATGGTCGGATTCAGAGTGCAGGTCGATATTGATGCGCCCAATTACGGTCGAATATACAATCATGGGCTGGTGGCATCGCCCGATTCTCTGGAGAGCAATATTGTCGAAACGATCATACTGCCCGATTCCGGCGCGTTGGCCGTGCTTGAAATAACCAAGCAGGTCGATAAAATCGCGACCTATTCTTCTGACACTTTGACTTATTCCATACTTGTTGAAAATAACGGAGATGATATCGCTCATGATATAAATGTCACCGATGAAATTCCGCCGTTCACCACTTTGGTCGACGGCAGTATTACGGGCGGCGGCATATATTATGGAATTTCAGGGGCAATTGTCTGGACGTTCGACGAATTATGGCCGGGTGAATCGATGACGGTTTACTTTAAAGTTACGGTCAATGATTTTGCGCCGGACAATGACTACATTCGCAACATAGCCACGATAATGCTTCCGGATTCATCGGTCAGCGATACGGTTTACACCGATATTGTACCTCGCCCCAGACCAAATCTTGAAATTGCCAAGACGGTTGATTTGGCGGAAGCATACGCCACGGATACTGTAACATATACGATTGCGATATCCAACACAGGGAAACTTGCGGCATACAATGTGGGCGTTTCCGATACGATTCCGCGAAACACCAATTATGTCGCAGGGAGCATCACGGGTGGCGGCGAATATAATGAGGCCAGTCGTGCCATCGACTGGGTGATAAGCGCATTGGCTCCCGGCGAATCCGCATCAATGCAGTTCAGAGCTTATATTAATGCCGGAACAATACCTCCGACGGTGATTGCCAATATCGGTTATGTTTTAATACCGGACGTAACCAAAAGTGATACAGCCTATACAGAAATATTGCCTCCTCCTGTACCAGACCTTCATATATACAAGTCCGTAGATTCAGCATTTGCGTATGCTGGCGACACGCTCACTTATGCATTGAATATTGGCAACGACGGGACTGCCAGCGCTTCTGGAATTTTAATTTATGACCCAATCCCTTACAATGCCACTTGTCTAATAGAGAGTATTAACCCGCCGGGAGACTATAACGTCGCGGAAAAACGGGTGGAATGGTATATTGATGAACTCTTTCCGGGTTTTCCGGAAATATTGGAGTTTAAAGTTGTTCTGTATAACAGTCTAATGCCCGGTGATATTGTCACTAACATTGGAATGCTTTATTTTGAAGAATCCGTCATGGCTGATACAGTCACAACAGAAATTGTGCCGCCACCGACGCCATTCCTTGAAATTGACAAGACCGCCGACTCGCTTGTGGCCTATCCCGGCGATACGGTAACCTATAATATTAATGTGAGAAACTCGGGTTCCGTTACCGCTGCCGATGTGATAATATTCGACCCAATACCGGAACACACGGCTTATGTACCAGGCAGTGTTGGGCCCATAGGCATCTATAATAACGGCCTGAATCGTGTGGATTGGAATGTCGGTGACCTGGAAGCGGGTGAGAACATCGACCTGTATTTCAAGGTAGTCTTAGCCGACAATTTGACTGCCGGTGAGATTATCACCAATATCGGTTCGATTATACTCGGTGACTCAACCGTAGCCGACACGGTTATGACCGATATTGTCCTTCCGCCCAAACCGCATCTTTTGATATCAAAAGAAGTCGATGTCGATTATGCATCGGCGGGGGATACTCTGCGCTATACCGTGAGTGTCAAAAACGATGGGACGGCTGATGCTGCAGACGTTCTTATTACCGACACCATCCCGACCCATACTACGTATATTGACGGCTCGGCCTCCCACGGTGGCATTTATGACAATGACAATAGGACAATAGCCTGGAATTTACCGACAGTTGCAGTCGGGCAAGAGATTAATCTCAACTTCCGAGTAACCATAGACAAGGGTATTGCTATTGGGGTCATTGTTCGCAACGTGGCTCATGTATTCAAACCGGATACGCTGATAAGCGACACGACGCGGACCGAAATCATTCCGCCGCCAGCGCCTCGGCTGGAAATAATCAAGAAAGTCGATCCGGCGCAGGCGCACCCCGGTGAATACTTGCATTATAATATCTCCCTTCGCAATTACGGAACGGCGCCGGCTTATGATATCATTCTGGTTGATAGTTTACCCTCCAACGCTGTATATGTCACCGGCAGCGCCAATCCAACCGCGGAATACGACGAATACCAGAACACACTCAAGTGGGCGATCAACGAACTGGCCATCGATGCTTCTGCTGTTTTCTTATTCGAAGCCGAAGTTGACAGCGACATTTATAGCGAAACCGATGTTATCAATGAGGCATACGCATCATACAGGGATACCACCGTTGCGGATACGGTACTGACTCATATCACGCCGCTGGTCTGGCCGGAACTGGATATAGACAAGACTGTAGATTGGCCCACCGCCGCATCCGGTGATATACTGACATACACTCTTGCGATCACCAATTCGGGTGAAGCCATCGCGAACAACGTCTCCGTCCGTGACGTGATTCCGAATTACGGCACCTATGTTGACAATAGCGCCTCACACGGCGGGACCTACGATGTTTCCGGCAAGAGTGTCAACTGGACGATACCGTTCATTATGCCGCGCGTTCAATACGACGTAACTTTCCAGATTTCGGTTAATGAAGGGGCGCCCATTGGACAATATATTATCAATTACGGAGAATTAGTTTTCCCGGACAGTACTGTCAGAGACTCGGCCAGGACTTTGATTACCCCACCATCGGAAACCGATTTGATAATCACCAAAGCCGTCGATTCGGCCAAGGCGGCTCCGGGGAGTATTTTGACCTATACCGTCTTTGTCTCCAATCGCGGCGAAGCTCTGGCCCGAAATGTAGTTGTGAAAGACGTAATACCTGATCATACGGCTTACATATCCGGCAGCGCTTCACACGGCGGGTACTATGACCCACTGGGTGAAATACTTACCTGGGTTTTCGGAACCATTGAACCCAAATCGACGATAGAGCTGCTGTACAGGGCCCGGATTGTCGAGTCTGCCGCGCGCGGCGCCATCATTGAAAACATGGCGGTTATGACGCGGCCGATAAACACCCAGAGCAATAAGGTAATCACTATTGTTGACTTCCCGACCGGAATCGAAGATGTGACGATTGTCAATCAAGTCGATAAAGACCGGGCCGCTCCGCACGATACTCTGCTATATACGATTGCTCTGACAAACACGGAAGCCGAAGATGTCGAAAATATAATCGTTGTCGACAGCATCCCTGACGAAGTTGACTATATTCCTGGTTCGGCAACGGGCGGCGGGTATTTCACCGGCGGTGGAAGCCTGACACTTGCCAACGGTTATTTAACCTGGAATGTCGGAACGCTGGCGGGTTTCGCCTCGGTTGAATATCAGTTCCGGGCGATAATCAAGGCGGACGTCGCCGACGGCACCGTCATTTTGAATCAAGCCAATATTCTGTCACCCGACGTGGTAATCGGCAACGCGGTGCAGACCATTGTCGATATAACCATAAACCAGACGCCGACGTTGATAGCCACCAAGAGCGTGGATCGGGCCAGCGCCATGACAGGCGAAATTGTCAATTATACTATTGAGATTGAAAATACATCGGCTGTCACCGCCGACGATGTCGTCGTTTATGACCGGATGCCGTTCGGATTCTACTACGTCGAAAATTCCAGCCGATTGAATGGAAAATCATTCGATAATCCAACTTCGAACGATCCGTACACCTGGAATATCGGCTCGGTGGAACCGGGTGAAACGGTTCGACTTACATACAAGGTTATTATCGGGGCCTCTGTTCCGCCCGGCCATAATGAAAACGTAGCCTGGGCGGCAAGCGATACGGAACTGTACGGCCGGATATCATCGTCGGAAACGAGCGCCCGAATCAACATTCGGACGACTCGCCTTCCCGGAGCAATTCGGGGCAGAATCATTATCGATTGCGATAACGACGGCCTGGCCGATACCGATGCCGTTCCGAGCGGTATTGACTTGTTCCTTGATGACGGGGCACAGTCGCGAGTCAATTCCAATGGCGTTTTCTACTTCAGCACCGTCAGGGCGGGCGAGCACGTCGTCACTATCGATATTCGCGATTTTAAAGGCTATCGTCTGGCCGACGGTCAACCGGCTTCGGTTTTCGTGCACGTGCATGAAGCCGGGGAGTCCTATATCATCTTCCGGGTTTGCCCGGAGGCTCCAAGACTTTTGATCGACAAGAAGGCCTCGCTGTTGCCAAAGGTCAAAGTGACCAAGAACGCCACGCTGAACAAGGCCGATATGACCGATACTTCGGGTGTCAAAATCGATTATGAGATCCAGATTCAAACCAATGGCGGGGCAATTCCGACCAGCGTCCGTGTGGTTGATTCCTTCCCGGATGAAACTCGCCTGGTTATTCATGAGGAACAGGCTTTAACGCCGATTCAGAATAATAATGTCCTGACCTATGATATAATGGCCGGGCAGGAACGACTTCAGCAGAGCGTCTTCTATTCGCTCGAGGACCTCGCCCCCGGTGTGCGGAAATTTTTGACCAACCGCATTCATCTGGAAGGTTCCCGGGGCATAGCTTCGGCAACAGATGTACATATGGTTTCGCAAGAGGCCGAAGTTTCGGTGGGGCCATTCCAGCGGATACCGGTGCAGGACATTCGAATCAACGTCACCGGTGCATATTTCAAAACCTCCAAGGCCGACCTTCAACCCGAAGCGATACCGGTTCTCACGCAACTGGTCGATTCGATACAAAAATATATTGACGCCCCGGTTAAAGTGGAAGGACATGCCGATTACCGCCGTATTCACACCAGAGAATTTCCGTCGAATTGGGAGTTGTCCACGGCTCGCGCCAAAGCAGTGGCCGACTGGCTGGCCCGCGAAGGCGGCGTTGACAGCCTTAGACTGACCTATGAGGGCTTTGCCGCGACTCGTCCGGTGGACACCGGTCATACCGAAGACGCCTGGCGCAAGAATCGCCGGGTTGAAGTTTTCCTGAAAGGATGGATCGGTGGCAATGTCGAATTAACCGAACTTATTGACCAGCGCTGGTCATCATGGACCGCCATTGAACTGGAACCGGCCCGCTATGACACCACTTTCATGCTGGCGGAAACGCCTCTTGAAACCGGCCTTGATGATACCTGGGAAGTATGGGTGACGGTTTCCAATGACGGGAAAATCCCGGCCAAAAACGCCGATTTGATCGATTTTATACCCTATGGTGCTCATTATATCGAGGGAAGCGCCACGGTTGACGGCACGAAATTCTTCGCCGAAAGGCACGAATACGGCTTGTTGTTTCAGATTGGAAATATCGAACCGGGACGGATGATTAATGTTCGTTATAGAATTCAAGCCGACGAGGGTAGCCGCCCGGCCGGAGGCGGTGAAGCCACGATTGAGGTGGCCACGTCCCAGGGTCAAATAAGCCTTCAGAAATCAAATCCTGTTACTTTTAAATAGGCCAGCACAAAGAACAGGAAGCAAAGGCCCCCAGGTCTGCCGGGGGCCTTTCATTTTGTCCCAAATCGATTTTCTTTATAATTGATTAAAGGCGGGATTCGCCATAATTTGTCGATGATATAAACAAGTATGTCTGAACCAGAGAAAAAAATAGCAAAAGATTTGCTGGACGTGGTTGGTCGGGATTTTGAAATCTCTCGTGGAGTGCCGTTGCCGCTTGGGGCCAGCCTTAAGAGGCGGGGCATTAACTTCTCGATGTTTTCCCGGCACGCCACTCATGTCTCGCTGGTTTTATTTGTTCCCCGCGATGAAGACCCCATAGCGGTTTTTCCTCTTGACGCTAAATACAACAAAACCGGAGATATCTGGCATATTTTCGTTTACGGGCTCGAATCCGAGATCGAATACGGGTTTCAGGTTGATCGCATACCTAATGACAAACCTCACATTCATCGCTTCGACCCGACCCAATTATTAATTGATCCGTATGCTCACGCCGTGACGGGCGGAGAATCATGGGGCAAGGTTCCCCGATTCAGGAGGTCATACATTCCGGAAAATCGTTTTAACTGGGAAGACGACCGTCAGCTTGAAATACCCATGACCGACAGCATTATTTATGAGTTGCATCTCCGGGGATTTACCAAACATGACTCTTCGGGCATCAGGCACAAAGGCACCTATCTAGGGTTGATTGAGAAAATCCCTTATCTGAAATCCCTGGGGATAACGGCGGTCGAGTTATTGCCGATTAATGAATTTTCCGAAACCGATTCATATCTGGCCAATCCCGAAACGGGTGAGAAATTGCTCAACTTCTGGGGTTATAATCCGGTAAGTTTTTTTGCGCCCAAAGCGGGATATGCCCATGACTCCGGAAGCGGGGGACAGGTAATTGAGTTCAAAAACATGGTCAGGGAGTTTCACAAGGCGGGAATTGAAGTCATTCTTGACGTTGTTTTCAATCATACTGCCGAAGGAAATCAATACGGCCCGATCATATCGTTTAAAGGATTTGATAACAGCATATATTATATCATAGATAAAAAGACGGGGGAATATCTAAATTTCACGGGATGTGGCAATACTCTGAATTGCAATCATCCCATCGTCCGGGATATGATTCTGGCCTGTTTGCGATACTGGGTGATCGAGATGCACGTCGATGGTTTCCGGTTTGACCTTGCCTCGGTCCTGGGCCGTGGGCAGGATGGTTCGGTTTTGACCAATCCTCCTCTATTGGAGCGTATTTCCGCCGATCCAATATTAGGCAAAACCAAGCTTATCGCCGAGGCCTGGGACGCGGCCGGGCTTTACCAGGTTGGGTCTTTTCCGGCGTATGGCCGCTGGGCGGAATGGAATGCCTCATTCCGCGATGACATAAGACGCTTTGTCCGCTCCGATGCGGGCATGGTTTCCAATCTGGCGTCGCGCCTGATGGGCAGCCCGGACCTGTATATGCGCGGTGATCGGACGCTGGAACACAGTATTAACTTCGTGACCTGTCACGATGGTTTTACACTGAAAGATCTCGTGTCCTACAATGTCAAACACAACCTAGTCAATGGCGAAGACAATCGCGACGGCGCGCCGGTAAATTTGAGCTGGAATTGCGGCTGGGAAGGACCCGCCCGGCTACGCTCCGTCGATTACGGTTTTGAATGCACTTTTGAAAAGGTCGAAATGTTGCGGATGCGGCAGATGAAAAATTTCGCGTCGCTATTGATGCTTTCGCGGGGAGTCCCGATGATCCTGGCCGGGGATGAATTCGGTCGGACACAAAAAGGAAACAACAACGCCTATTGTCAGGACAATGAGATAAGCTGGCTGAATTGGAGCCTTGCAGAAAGCAACGCCGACTTGTTGAGGTTTTTCAAACACCTGATCGCCTTTCGAAAAAGACACCCGTCGTTGCGAAATCATTGCGCCGAATACGACGATATAATGATCGAATTCCCGGTTAACTGGCACGGCGTAAAGCCGCATTGCCCGGACTGGTCGGGACCTTCCCGGTCGCTGGCGGTCCAGATTACCGAGCCGGTGGCCGAAAACCCACATGAGCACGTGGATATATATATAATAGCCAGTTCCTACTGGGCAAATCTGACCTTTGAATTACCTCCAATTCCGGGTCGAACCTGGCGCCGGATAATTGACACGTCGGTGGATTCACCTGATGATATTTGTGACGGCGACCGTGGATTTCTTTTATCACAGCAATCGGCATACCTTGTCAAGCCAAGATCAGTAGTGGTTTTGCTGGGATATTAGCCGCCAAAAAATGCCGGAGGCCGGAATCGAACCGGCATGATGTCGCCATCGGAGGATTTTGAGTCCTCTGCGTCTACCAATTTCACCACTCCGGCGGGTTTATAATAATAGAACCGTCGGCTTTTTTAGTCAAGTCCAATCTTCGGCTAAATTTACGATTTTAAAAACGCTGTAAATCGGTGGAATCTTCCGGAAAAATGTACTTATCGGGATTGGAGCCCGGCCCGACATACAGCCCTTTCGAGGGGTGAATCGGGCATGTAACGACGGGAACGTCTTCCGTACGGAAGATTTCTTTCACGACCTCGACACAGCGGTCGGTGGCCAGTTTGCCCGATTCCAGGCATACGATCGCTTCTTCAATGCCGTCGGGTCGCTCAAAATCGAGGACCGGCAGGTTTTCATGGGCGGTTTTCATAATCTCAACCCAGATCGGCAGGGCATTGACGGCACCGGTCTGATTTTTGCCGATTGAGGTTTTTTCATCGAAGCCGACCCAGACGCCGGCGGTAATCTGTGGCGTATAACCGATAAACCAGTTATCGCAAAAGTTATCTGAAGTTCCCGTTTTGCCCCCGGCGGGTCGGGTAAAGCCGCGCCAGCGCGCCCCGCGACCGGTGCCCTTTTCGCCATCCATGACCGATTGCATCATGGAAACCATAATATAGGCCGTCTGCGCCGACAGCACTTCTTCCTTCTGAATATTGGAATTATCTTCGAGGACATTGCCATAGCGGTCGGTAATTCGAAGGATGTATCGAGGCGGGACATGAATACCGCCATTGGGAAAAACCGTATAGGCGGAAACCATATCGAGAGGCTTAACCACGCCGGTCCCGATGGCAAGCGATGCCACCGGCTCCAGCGGATCGGAAATACCCATTTTGTGGGCATAAAATATGGCCTGCTCCGGGGTGATCTTTAGCAGCAATTTTATGGCGATAAGATTGCGGGACATTTCCAGACCTTTGCGCAGAGTCATCCGCCCCAGGAATTCGTTGTCAAAATTATGCGGCCGCCAGTCTTTGGCCCCCGGAATCTGCAGCTTTATGGAATTATCATAAAAAATATCAGAAGGATGATAGCCATTGTCGATGGCGGCAGTATAAATAAACGGTTTAAAAGCCGAGCCGGGTTGCAGTCGAGCCTGGACGGCCCGGTTGAATTTGGTTTCCGCAAAAGACCGCCCGCCAACAAGGGAGAGAATGTCGCCATTTTCATTATTTATGGCTATGGCCGCACCCTGAATCTGTTTATAAACGCGAATGGAATCGCCATTGGCATCAACGGTATCGGGCAAGACATATGCATAGGCAGAACTGGTTACAGGATAAGACCTCTCGATGCGGGCCTGGAGTGAATCCAATTTGGACTTGACCTGAAATTCGGTCGCCTGCTGGAGCTTCCAGTCCAGAGTGGTCATCACCGTCAGGCCGCCTGAATAAAGGACTTTCTCTCCATATTTATCCAGGATATATTGCCGAATCATTTCGGTGAAGTATGGCGCCCGGCCCGATTCCTGAACCGGTTCCTTTAATTCCAGCGGCAGGCTTCTAAGAGAATCATATTCCGCGCGGCTGATTTTGCCCCAGCCGTAATATGAATAGAGGGAACGGTTGCGGATGCGAATGGCCAGGTCGGTGGAGTCGAAGACTTTAAAGCGACTGGGTCCTTTCAATAGGGCCACCAGCAGGGCGCAGTCGTTAATGGACAATTCATCCACCCTTTTGTCGAAGTATGCGCGGGCGGCGGCGGCGATACCATGGGCCCCGCGACCGAAATAGTACTGGTTCAAATACATCTGGAGAATTTCTTCTTTGGAATAGGTGCGCTCCAGTTTAATCGCGGTCAGCGCTTCCTTTATTTTACGCGCGAACGTTTTCTCCCGATCAAGAAACAACATGCGGGATAACTGCTGGGTAATGGTGGACGCCCCCTGGGCAATTCTCCCTTCGACCAGGTCAACAAAAGCCGCTTTGGCAATACGCACCACATTTATACCCCAGTGCTCCCAGAATTGCTGGTCTTCCACGGCCAGGAGCATATTAATGAGATGCTTGGGCATTTGGCTGTATGGCGTCAGGACGCGGTTTTCATTGAAATAGCTCTGCAATAGCGCACCATCGGCAGAGTAAATTTTGGTCTTAAGAGACGGTTCTATGTTATGCAGCTCTTCGAACGATGGCAAATCTTCCTTATATACGACATAGGTGCGATAGGAGACAATGGTCAGGAAAACTACTATCAACGCGGCCAGGATCATCAGGTTGCGCACGGTCGGGCCAATTTTCTTATTATTTTTTTCCGTTATTTTATCCATAAACTTTATAATGTCGTTAATAAAAGGTTCAAGTCAACCAAAAAGACTATCAGGCGGGCATTCGGTATATTATACATTTTTCCGGGAATCGGGTTTAAAATATATAACTTGCCTTTTGACGTGACATATTTTATTCTCGCTCTATAAATGTAACTCCGAACCAAAGAGATTAAGCATTTGGCCGATAATAAATTAAAGCGAAATAACAAATGAACAGCGAATTTGAAAAACAATGGGCGGCCATATCTCGGGGAGCGGTGGACCTGTTGCCGCTTGAGGAATTCAAAAGCCGCCTTAAACAATCTATTGAAAAAAATAAACCGCTTCGGGTTAAACAGGGTTTTGACCCGACGGCCCCGGATATCCATCTAGGCCACACCGTCGGGATTCGAAAACTTCGGCAGTTTCAGGAGCTGGGTCATAAAATCGTCCTGATCATCGGCGATTACACCGCCATGGTTGGCGACCCATCGGGGCGTTCCGCCACCCGGCCACAACTATCTTATGACCAGATAATGGCCAATAGCGAAACCTATCAAAAACAGTTTTTTAAGATACTTGATAAATCGGTTACCGAAATTCATTACAATGGCGAGTGGTTTGCCAAAATGGATTTCAAGAGTATTCTTGAGTTAGCCGCGAAATTCACCGTAGCGCGCATTCTGGAACGGGACGATTTTGAAAAAAGATTTAAATCGGGGACACCCATTTCAATTCATGAATTTTTATATCCGCTGATGCAGGCCTATGATTCGGTGGCAATCAAGGCCGACGTGGAAATCGGAGCCACCGAACAGAAATTCAATCTTTTGACCGGGCGTGAAATTCAGCAAGATTACGGAGTCGAACCGCAGGTAATATTAACTCTGCCGGTCCTGGTCGGTCTCGACGGACATCAACGTATGTCCAAGTCAATCGGCAATTATATCGGCATCGATGAACCGCCGGGGGAAATATTCGGCAAGGTCATGTCCATCCCGGACAGCCTGATATACTCGTATTTCGAGCTGGCCACCGACATCCCCGAAACGCGCCTCAAAGAAATTAAAGCGACACTTGAATCGGGCAAGACTAACCCTATGAATATCAAGAAGGAACTAGGACAAACCCTGGTTGCCCAGTACCATGACGCCGAAGCCGCACGGACTGCTCGCGAAGAATTCGAGCGGGTCTTTTCGCGCAAGGAGATTCCCGAAGACGTCCCCGAATTCGATGCTTCCGGATATGGCAGCCGGATCTGGATCGTGCAACTTCTGGAAGACAGTCATATGGTGAATTCACGCGGCGAAGCTCGTCGGCTGATTCGAGGCGGTGGGGTGAGTATCGATGGTGTCAAGGTGACCGATGAAGACCTGGAATTGACTCTAAAAAATGGACAGATGATAAAAGCCGGCAAAAGACGGTATTTAAAAATCAAAATATAACGGCCCTCGGAACCATAATCGGTGGCGATAATTATAAATTATATGAGATGGCTTTTATCAATCAGTTTGGTATCATTTATATTCGTCATATTTATGGGCTGTGGCAAGCCGGTGGCGATAAAGTATCCGGGTGAGGAACAACCATCCAACAGTATCGGTCAGAAAATTGGTGCTTCCGAAATGTTGTTCATTGAAGCCGATAGTGAAATTATCGATAACACTATCAACCGCTTCGCCTTCAACCATTTTTCCAACGGAACCATACTGGAATCCATGGGTGAATATTACCTGGCCAGCCAGCAGTACCGTGAAGCGTTGAAATATATGCCGGAATCAGCAGAGATTCGTTCCAGTTATGCTTTATCGCTATTTTATTTACGTGAATTCGAAAAGGCTTTGGTCGAGGCACAAAAGGTCAATCCCCGTGATTTGAAAACGAAAATTCTTATCGCGGATTGTTACCGGGTCATGGGAAAAACGTCCGAAGCTTTGGCCGCCTACGAGGAAGCCGTGGTCGAGGATTCATTAAACATTCAAATCTGGTTTCATATTGCCCGGTATCATGAACAGCATCAGCATTTTGACAGCGCCGCTTACGCTTTTTCCCGGGTGACAGATTTGAATCCCAGCGGCGGAAATTTTCAAAGATTGGGTAATCTTCAAATCAGAGCCGGTCTTATACCGGAAGCCCTGCAAAGCTACCGGCAATCGATTGAACTGGATTCATCGGCGGAAAATGTCCGGGCCTACCTGGGATTATCGATCATATACGAAGAAACGGGGGACCACGCGAAGGCCCGATATTATCTGGAACAAGCTCATGAACGCGCTCCCGACGATAATCTGATTGCGACCCGTCTTCTGGGCATCTATGAAGATGACGGCGACTATGATAAGGGTATTGCTCTGGCCAGATCAATAATTGAACGATCTCCATTTGACCGCCCGCTGGTACAGAGGCTGGGCGTGATGTATTATCTTCAGGACAGTTTACAGCAGGCCGATTCGGTTTTCACGTACCTGTTAAACAGCGGCATCAATGACCTGTCGCTTCAATATTACATCGGACGCGTAGCCTTTTTGAGAGGCGATCTGCCGCGCGCCGGGGATTACTTCAAAAGCATCACTCTGGCGGCCGATTCCATCATCGACGGCTGGATGAACCTCGGTATGGTATACCATGAATTGGATTCTCTTCCGGCTGAAATCGCCAATTATGAAAAGGCCCTGCCTCATTTGAAAACGCTCGACGATTCGCTGGTGGTATCATTTTCTCTGGCCGCCGCTTTTGAGCAAAGTGGCCAATTTGACAGGGCCGTCGAGTTATTCGAATTTATCCTGAAGTACCGGCCCGATCATGCCCCATCACTGAATTACCTGGGGTATATGCTGGTTGATAAAGAGATCAGGTTGGAATACGCTCGGGAATTGATCGAAAAGGCGCTTCAGATTTCTCCCGACAACGGGGCCTACATCGACAGCTATGGCTGGTTGTTGTTTCGGTTGGGGCAGTATAACAGGGCCCTGGAGCAGTTGACGCTGGCCTATAAATACATCAACGACGATCCGGTCGTATTGCACCATCTGGGCGACATATATGAAGCCCTTGACGAACCGGATCAGGCCCGATTATATTGGCGAAAAGCATTGGAGCTCGACCCGGATAATGAAGCTCTCAAAGAAAAACTCGACCGGTAGTATCAAACCGTCATTCATCCCGGTCATATTTTTATTCGTGGCGTTTCTGACGATGTGCGCCAAGGTGTCCTCGCCTCCCGGCGGCCCGGTTGACCAGACGGGAGCCGAAGTTATCGCTTCCGTGCCTGAAAACGGGGCGGTCAATGTGGCCAAAAGCAATGTCGTGCAAATAACCTTTTCGGAAGCAGTCGATAAAAACTCCGCCCAGTCGGCGATATTCATATCGCCGCGCCCGGACCGTGATCTGGCATTCAAATGGAAAGGGAAAACCCTGAACATAATTCTTCCCGACACCTTCAAAGACGCCACGACCTATGTCGTCAATATCGGCGCCAATGTCACCGACCTGCGCAATAATAAAATGGATAAATCGCGGCAGCTGGCTTTCTCCACGGGGCCACGGATCAGCACGGGAAGGGTCGAAGGATTTATTGCCGATCAGGAAAAAGCGGCGGTCGGGGTCACGGTTGGCTTGTTCGATGGCATTACGTTTAATGATTTGCCGTCTTTCGATTCGCTTTATCCGACCTATATGACACAAACCGGCAAGGACGGGCGGTTTCAACTGGACTACCTTCCCGACGGAGCATATTTCCTTCTGGCCTACGGCGACGGCAACAAGAACCAGACCTTCGATTTCGGCCAGGAATCATATGGTCTATCCGACCGTCCGGTTCATATCACCGATGGTCAAGGTCCGTTGACCTTGAATATTTCCATGATCAAAAAAGATACGGCGTCATATCATATACTATCGATTACGCCAAACGGCGACGGGCTGATCCGGGTCAAATTCACCAATGGCCTGGTCCCGGCCCGGTTTGAAGGCATGTTTGAATCTCTGGAATTGATTGCCGTCGATGATTCGGGGCGACCGGCATATACGCCGCAGGCGATTGTTGAAGGCGGGGAAAAGGCGTTGCAGAATTTTACCGTCTATTTCGGAGATTTAGCCCCGGGCAAGTACCGCCTTCGCATCGGCAATCCGGCATTTGATAATATCATCGATTCAATGGCGTTCATGGAAAGCCCGGAGTTTGAAAAAGCGGCCGCGACGGACAATACGCCTCCGAAGATTGTTTTTTGTTCGCATGAAGGCCAAACCGTGTACGCCGGCAACAATCGCATTAATTTGAGATTTTCCGAACCGATTCGATTTTTGGATTCGATCCAATTGCCGTTCATAATTGTCGACCGCGATACGGTCGGATATGCCATTGAGACTGATTTTTTATCGCCACTGCTCTGCCAATTGCACGTCCCGGATTTGGTGGAAGGGCAGAATTACACGTTAAGCGTAAATGCCTCCGCTATTGCCGACCGATCCGGAAATGACCTGGGGCAATCGATTATCGACTATCGTTTCGCCACGTATGATGCCGATTCTATGGGAACGGCTTCGGGCAAGATAGCCATTGACACGGTACTGGTATCGAAGGGACCGATTCATCTTCAATTCGACATTTATCCTTCCATGAAGACATTCACATTTCATCCGACAGATGAGATTTTCCAATATTCACTGCCGCCGGGCAAATATCGGCTTCGGGCATATGTCGATCGTAATCAGAATGGGGAATATGACCCGGGCCAATTGTACCCGCCGGAACTTCCCGAAACATGGGTAATTTATCCGGATACAATAAGAATCCGGCCGCGTTTCGAAACGGCCGGAATCGAATTATTGATTAAATAATACACTGAAACCGAAAGGCCCGGCGAATCATTATAACATCTTATTCGGGTTTTTGTACGTCCACCAACCGGATGGCGAAATTAAGGGTCTGTCCGGCTAAAGGATGATTGGCGTCCAATTTAACCGAATCCTGCATGACCTCCAGAACACGGGCATAAAAGACTTCCCCATTGGGACCGGCCGGCAATTGCAGTTCCTGGCCGACCATAAGATTCTCGGCACCCTGTATCTGGGCTTTGGGCACAACGCCAATCATTTCGTCCCGGTATGGACCATAGGCGCTGTCGGGCGGGATGGTGACTGTAGCGCTGTCACCCACGGACATCCCGATCAGGGCCTTTTCAAACCCGGGGATAACCATAGCGTCGCCCAGCTTGAACTCAAGCGGTTCCTGGCCTTCCGATGAATCGAAAATCGTTCCGTCATCGAGTTTGCCGGTATAGTGAACTTTGACGGTGTCGCCGGTTTCCGCCACAGGTTTCGATGAGCAGGCCATGATGACGGCAAATGCGGTCAACAAAGCCAACGCCATAACCAGTTTTGATTTCATTTGTTCGCCTTTCCTGTAAATTATTCTGCATTTGCCGCCGAGCGGTTTATGCCAGCTTCATGACTTCTTTCACGAAGTTTTCTATGCCCCGCGACACCTGCGAAATCTTGGTCGCAAGCATATAGCAGGGGGTCGTTACAATTTTATTTTTCCTGTCCACAACCACATCAGTGGTTTGAGCTTTTATCGGCGTTGCGCCCAGTTCCGAGAGGGCTTTGCTCGTCCCCGGGTCGGTACCAATGGTCAATTCCGGGACGATTTTGGCGTCCTTGAGAGCCCCGGCGATAACGACGGGTGAAATACACAGCGCCCCGATGACTTTTCCCGCGGCGTGGGCCGCCTTAATAACTGCCGCCACTTGCGAATCGATTTTACAGTCGGTTCCATCCACGGCGAACGTGCATAGATTTTTGGCCGCGCCGAATCCTCCCGGAAACACCACCGCGTCAAAATCATCGATTTTCAGTTCATTCAGAGGTTTAATCTTACCGCGGGCGATCCTAGCCGACTCGATCAGGACGTTTCGGGATTCCCTGGCTGCGGGTTGTCCGGTCAGATGGTTGACAACGTGCATCTGTTCTTTATCCGGAGCAAAGCATTGCACTTCGGCCCCGACCTCGTCAAAATGCAAAAGGGTTAAAACGGCCTCATGTATTTCGGAACCGTCGAATACTCCGCACCCCGCCAAGACAACGCCTATTTTTTTCATATTCACACCTCCGTCCTCAATTCACATCGCCTTGTATATTAAGCATTGTCTGAATCAGGGTCAACAAATAGATATCTCTTTCATACAAATTCAATTGGTTAAAAAAAAGCGGGGCATTCGAGCCCCGCCGTAAATTTCCGGGGGAATTACAGCCGGCCCCATAATTTAAGGACAACCCGGCGGTTTTTTGCATTGGCGTCCCTTTCGTCGCCCATAGCCACCGGACGATTTTCGCCCTGGCTGACGATGAACATCCGATAAAGGGCGATACCATACTGGTCAACCAGATATCTCTGAACGGCTTCAGCGCGGGCTTTGCCCAGCATTAAATTATAATCGGCCGGGCCGGTTTTATCGGTATGGCCGGTCATTTCCAGAAGAGAGCGCGGATAATCGATCATCTTTTGGCCGAGTTCCTCCAAATAATCTCGGGAAATCTGCGTTAACTCATGGCTGTCGAAATTGAAATTGACGACGCCTTCCCAAATAACCTGATAATTTTCAAAACCTTTGGCTTCATTCAGAGCCATATCGGCTTTATCGGAAAGCTCGGCGGTCAGTGCCTGCATTCTTTTGATTTCATCGGCATTGAGTGCCGTTTGAGCTTTCACGGTATTCATTTCGGCCTGCATTTCTGCCTGCACTTCGGCAATGCGCTGGTCAACATACCCTTTGCTGGCACAACCCGCCACCAGCAGGCCGCCAATCAGGGCAAAGACCATAAGAATCTTAAAACGCATTTGTCCTCCATGAATAAATGGTTAATTGACTTCTTTTGGGCTATGATATATGGCTTTATGCGGAACTGTCAAGGTTAAATTTGCTTAAATCCGCCTATTGCTTTATGGCTCCGGCAGTTATGCCGGAGACGATCTGTTTTTGAAAGAGCCAGAAGATTACCAGAACCGGAACCACGGCCAGCGATGAACCGGCCATCAGGTGTGGCCAGTCGATGGCCTGATGCCCCTGATATAAGGCCAATCCAACCGGGAGTGTTCGCAATGAATCGGAACTGGTAAGAATGAAGGGATATAAAAACGAATTCCAGTTCACCAGAAATACCTGAATGGCCAGGACGGCCAGGGCCGGTTTACACAGAGGCATGACGATTTTAAACAGAATGCGAAATTCGCCGGCGCCATCCATTCGTGCGGCTTCCTCCACCGATGGCGGCAGAGAATCTATGTATTGCTTTACCAGAAAGACCCCGATCGGACTGACCAGGAATGGCAGAATCAGAGCGGCATAGGTATCGTATAGTCCCAACTTGAAAATCAAAAGGTAGAGCGGAATAATTATGATATGGACGGGAATCATAAGCACGAAGATTATAGAATAAAACCAGAAGCGTTGGCCGATGATTTTATATCGGGAAAGGGCGTAGCCGGTCATGAAGCAAAACAATATGTTCCCGGCTGTAACCGCCAGTCCCACCAGCGCGGAATTCAGAAAATAGCGAACCATCCCGCCGCTTTGGAATATATCCCGATAGATATCAAAGGTGAAGGCCGCCGAAATGAAATCCGAAAGGGAGAGCCCCTGATCGGCGGGCATGAATGAAATGCGAAACATCCACAGAAGCGGGAAGACCATGACCAGGAGAATCAAAATCAAAATTGTATATTTAAAGATTTTCACCAAATCCGCCTCTGTCGTAACAACCGGAATTGCATCAGTGAAAAGACAGCGATGATGATGAATAATACATAGGCCGCGGCGGAGGCATAGCCGAACTCAAAACGGCTTAAGCCCGCTTCATATATAAAATATACGGCGGTCGAAGTCCCATAACGGCCTCGGGTCATGACAAAGATTTCCACGAACACCTGAAAAGATTTAATAGTATTTATGACGATTATGAACAGCGCCACTGGTTTTAAAAGAGGTAAGGTGATATATCGGAATTTCTGCCAGGCGCCGGCCCCGTTAACCTCGGCGGCTTCATACAACTCCTCCGGGATTGATTTCAGCCCGGCCAGAAACAACAGCATATAGTACCCGACCGACATCCAGACATCCATTGCCATAATCGCATAAAGAGCCGTGGAGCTGGACAGTAAAAACCCGTTCGGGGGCGGCGAAAATCCGAGCATTTCGGCCAGAAGATAAATATACCCTCCGCGTGAATATAGATTAGTGAAAACCAGGGCCACGACAATCATCGATGTCACCGAAGGCATAAAATAGGCCGACCGGAATATGGTGCGCCCGACAAAATTCCGGTTGACCAGCAGGGCGAGTCCCAATGCAATAACGGTTGTGACCGGAATCGTTCCGATGACGAAAATGAAAGTGTTCTTTAAGGAAACCAGAAATGATTGGTCGGAAAACAGGGCAATATAATTTTCCAGCCCGACCCAGGCATATGACGGCCGCAACAGGCGGTAATCAGAAAAGCCCAGCACCAGCGAATAAATCAAAGGGAAAAACCAGAAAACGGCGAAAGACACAATCCAGGGTGAGGCAAACAACGCGCCTATGGATTTATTTCGGATCATTCGGGCTTTTGAATAATTTTCTCGATTTCTTTTTTACCGCCGTATAAGCCCTCGGCCATCGGGACACCATTGAAGAGAATATTTTCCAGTGTTCTTTCGACGATGTCTTCTATATACACCCAGTTTTTATCGATTTCAGGCATCCGGGACCGCTGTAACTGCCGTACAAATGTGGCCAGATGCGGGTCTTCGGTAAAAAACGGATCCTCGGCGGCGGCCTTGTTCGACGGATTGGCCGACATATTGGCCCGGCAAAATTCCAATTGATTTTCTTTGCTGACAATATGGCGAATAAATTTTATTGCCGCCTCTTGATGCGGGCAGGATTCGCTTATGGCCAGGTATTCCCCTCCCAAAAATGAAATACCCGGATATTTTGGCCCGGGGAAAACATGAGTCGAAAAGTCAATTTTATGATTTTCATTACGGATACGTTTCAGTAGCCAATCGCCTGAAATTATCACCCCGACCTTGCCTTCAAGAAAAGCATCCTCAAGCCTTCGCTGGGTATCGACCAGCCCGGTACTATCGCACAACTCCTTATAATATTTAAGAGCGTCATAAGCGCGGTCGGTGGCAAAGGTGCTGAATTTTCCGGTCGTGCTGATTAAATAGCCACCATTGGACCATAAAAATGGCAGAAATTTCTTATATAACGTGTGCTTTTCGGCGGCGTTGGCCCCGAAACCATAAATATCCTTGCCGAGCGAATCAATTTTGTAGCACATCTCTTTTAGAAGGTCCCAGTTAAATGGGATGAAATCGTCGGCCAGCCCGGCTTTTCTACTTAATGAATTGTTGACATACAATACCCGCGTTCCCAAAATCCAGGGAAAAGCATAAATGCGATCATTATATGCGGTCGGTTGCCAACCGAAAAAAGCGGCCTTATCGTTTTGCACATCCGTCGTGATATCGGCCAGCTGTCCTGACAGGGCGAATTCCGCAATCCAGTCCGAACCCAGTTCGATAATGTCGGGTGCCGTGCCCGAGGAAAAGGCCAGGACGATTTTATCGTGACCGTTGGCCCAGGTCAGATCGGTAATTTTAATTTTAATGCCGGGATTTTTTGTCTCAAAATCCGCCACCATTTTCTCGATGGTCGGTTTGATGGCCGGGTCGGTGGAAAATTGCCACCATTCCAGAGTGACCGGTCCGGTTTGGTTGCTGTCGCATGATATCAGGCAGAGGACCGCAAAAACCATCATGTGTATTATTATTTTTTTCATAGCCCGAGAATAAGTAAAGTCCTAAACAGTTGTCAAGTAAACTTTTTGTTGATTTCGCATCGTAATCGCTATTTCATCATTTTATGACAAACGTCGGATCGAGATTCATCATTTTTGCCCTGATACTGACGAATGCCCGTGATGCTTGTGCCGATGACATTGCCAGTCAGGCGTCAATCTGGTTTGACGGGGCCACTTTGCCGACATTGATATTATCGGTGGTATGCATTGCCATTGTCGCCTATGCCATTCGGGCCTCAAAATCCGGCCGGGGCATAACGATCAGAGAAATTCCGGGGCTGGCCGCGGTTGAAGAAGCGGTCGGGCGCGCCACCGAAATGGGCTCGCCCATGCTTTTTACTCCCGGCTGGGGAGGAGATATCCAGCGCCCGACCACGATCGCCTCGATGAATATTCTGTCCACGGTGGCGGAAAAGGCGGCCGAGTACGATTGTCGTTTGATATACCCGACCCACGACCCGGTTATCATGGCCGTCGCACAGGAAGTCGTGAGGGAGAGTTGCTACAAAGCCGGTTATCCCGACCGATATCGTCCCGACGATATTTTTTATATTTCATCGTCGCAGTTCGGTTATGCCGCGGCAGTTGACGGGTTTATCAGTCGGACGAAACCAGCCTCGGTATTTTTACTTGGGACATTTGAGGCAGAATCGCTCATTCTGGCCGAAACCGCCAATTCAATCGGGGCCATGCAAATCGCCGGAACCGATTCAACCATTCAGCTGGCCTTTTTTATTGTCGCCTGTGATTACACGCTTATCGGAGAGGAGTTATTCGCGGCGTCGGGATATCTGTCGAGAAACCCGGCGATACTGTCGTCGGTCAGGGCGCAGGACATAATTAAAATACTGATTGCCCTGTTCGTCATTATTGCCATGGCCTGGGCGACAATTGATCCTCTGTCAACGTGGTGGAAATTCTGATGAAGCAACGCCTGCCCGTCATAATCTGTTTTCTGGCCGGAACCATCATGTTCCTGCAGTATTTTTCTCCACACCCGGTGGCCCGGAGTGTGTATTCGGCCATACTTGATTACTGGCAGATAATCTTTGCTTTCACTTTGCTGGTCGGCGTGGCCGCCTTTATTAAATCGAATTTAAAACAGATATCCCGCGGGCACGATATCCCATACCGACTGGTCGCCATTGCAGGTATAGTTCTCATGCCGATCTTGGCCATAATCGGTGGCATTAAAATTGATTCGCCGTTTTTGTGGGTTTTTGAAAATGTTATCGCTCCCATGCAGGCCACGGTTTTTTCACTGCTGGCGTTTTTCGTGGCTTCGGCCTCATTTCGCGGATTTCGCGCCCGCAACCTTCAGGCTTCGATACTTTTGGGCACCGCCCTGATTGTTCTGGTGGGTCGCGTTCCCGTTGCGGATATGATTTCCGAGTATTTTCCGAAACTAACTTTCTGGATACAGAACTATCCCTCGATGTCGGCGCGGCGGGCGATTTTGATCGGTATCGGTCTGGGTTCAATGACAACCGCCTTCCGGGTTATTTTGGGCATAGAACGAACTTATTTAAAGGGTGAATGATGACGCCAGCCGGTATAAGATGGACAATATTCGCCGGGTTGTTCGCGGTGGTCACGCTGTCCTACCTGGTCGTGGTAGATTTCGGTTCATTGACGTCACCGGAAGTGCAAAAAAGCTATGATTATCTGGAGAATCTTCCCGAAGGCGCAGTTGTCATGGTATCTTTCGATCATGAAGCGTCCTCGCTTCCGGAAATTCAACCGATCGCGCTGGCCATTTTAAGGCATATCTTTCGAAACAATTTGAAACCGGTGGGTGTGTCGCTGTTCGCCGAAGGGACCGCAATCGGGTATCGCCTCATGAATAAAACTGCCGGAGAATTCGGCAAGAAATACGGAACCGATTATGTCTTCATGGGCTTCAAACCCCAGCAGATCGCCGCCATACTGGGCATGGGAGAATCCATTAAAAATATATTTCCGGAAGACTATCTGGGCACGCCGGTCGGAAGACTCCCGCTGATGGCCGATATCGAAAACTACGATGATATCGAGATGGTGATTTCTATCGCCGACGGTTCTCTGACGGTGCACTGGATTGAGTACGCCGGGGCCAAATACGACCAGCCGGTCATGGCCGGGCTTACCGCCGCCATGATTACGTCGTATGACCCATATCTTTCCTCCGGCCAGCTTTTTTCGGTGGTCGGCGGGCTCAAGGGGGCGGCCGAATACGAGTCCCTGATTGGCCGCAAGGGGGGAGGAACCCGGGGGATGATGGCGCAGACAACGACTCATTTGTATGTGATTGTCCTGATCATAATCGGGAATATATTTTATTTTCGCGGTAGGGCAAAAGGCGGAGCAAAGCAGTAATGGATATCGGCATAATCATTGCAGGCATCCTGACATTGGCCATTTTTACATTTTTATATAGGGATAATCCAATCTATCGGATGGTGGAGCATTTGCTGATCGGCCTGTCGATCGGGTATGCCCTGGTGATTTACTGGCAGACGACGTTGGTGGATATATTATTTCGGCCCCTTTTAACGGGCGGAAAACCGGTTTTGCTGATACCTTTGGTGCTGGGACTTTTGATGTTCAGTCGTTTCAGTTCCCGTCTATCATGGCTGTCGCGTATTCCGATTGCCTTCATGATCGGTGCCGGGGCGGGCGTGGCTATACCGGCCATGCTGTATGCCCGCACCTTAAAACAGGTTTCGGCCTCGGTCATGCCCGTGATCGACGATGGCGGATTTCATTTCGAAGCACTAGTGGTGGCGCTGGGGTTATTATCCACTCTGGCCTATTTTTATTTCAGCCGCGAGCATGAGGGACTTATGGGCAGAGCGGCTCGACTGGGAACTTATTTTTTGATGGTGTTTTTCGGCGCCACGTTCGCCTATACGGTCATGTCGCGCATGTCAACATTTATAGGTCGCATTGATTTTCTCCTGACCGATTTTCTCCGTCTGATTGGATAACTCGTCCCGAACAAATGGCGAGCAGTCTCGTAAAATGTCGGTAAATGGCTAAAGGGAGATGGAAATAAAAATAGGCACATCGGGGTATAGTTTTGTCGACTGGGTCGGACCGTTTTATCCGGAAAAAATAGAAAAGGGCAAGATGCTCGACTATTATGTAAAATATTTTGACACGGTCGAAATAAATTCAACGTATTATCGTATCCCGCACCCGGCCGTTATGGCCAAAATTGAACGGAAAACACCGCCGCAATTCGAATTCATGGTCAAAGTCCCGCAGTCCCTGACTCATGATAGAAAGAATATTTCAGCAACGGTCAACGAATTCAAAGATTGTCTTAAGCCTTTGGAGGAAAGCGGCAAACTCAAGGGTTTGCTGGCTCAATTTCCGTATTCGTTTAAATTCAATCAAAAGAACCTGGATTATATAAAATCCTGCCGGGAGTGTCTTTCCCCGCAGCGGATGTTCGTGGAATTTCGCCACGATGGCTGGGTCAACCGGACAATGTATGATGCTTTTAAAAATAATGATATCGGTTATGTCGCGGTCGATGAGCCGCAGTTGCCGGGACTTCTGAAACCGGATTGTTTCAACACGACCGGGACTGGTTATATCCGCCTTCACGGCCGTAACGCCGAAAAGTGGTGGGAAGGAGGCGCCCTGCGCTACGACTACGACTACAGCCCGGAGCAATTGCAGGAATGGAAGGAAAAAATCAATAAATTGGAAGACAAGGCTGACAAGGTATACATCTTTTTCAATAATTGTCATGCCGGACAAGCCATAAAAAACGCCCGGGAAATGAAACAAATGCTTATGATATAGATTTTTTTATTGATTTGAACGCGTGATTTTTTTAATTGGAAGCTTTGGGGATAGTGATGGAAGTCTATTTAAGACTGGACGAAATCAGCAAGCACTACGACGGCAAAGTGGCCGTCGATAAATTATCTTTGTCGATTCCAAAGGGCTCGATTTACGGCATTATCGGACCGAACGGGGCCGGGAAGACGACCACGATACGTATGATCATGGATATCATCGCCCCCGACAGCGGGATGATTCAGGTCAAGGGCCAGCCGGTGACCCCGGAATTCAAAAACCGGGTCGGGTACCTTCCTGAAGAGCGCGGCTTGTACAAAAAAATGTCGTTGGACGAGGTGATCACCTATCTGGCCGAAATCAAGGGCCGCAGCAAAAAACAAATCCGGGCACAAATCGACGGCTGGCTGGAAAAAATGTCGCTTTCGACATATAAATATAAAAAGGTCGAAGAGCTCTCCAAGGGTATGCAACAGAAACTCCAGTTTATCACGACTTTAATTCACGAACCGGAAATGATTATTCTCGATGAACTTTTTTCGGGGCTCGACCCGATCAATATCGAGCTTATCAAAGGTATTCTTCTCGATGAAAAGCGGCGCGGGACGACTATCCTGTTTTCGACCCATGTTATGGAACAGGCCGAAAAATTGTGCGACTACATCTGCCTGATAAACAACGGTATCAAGGTTCTCGACGGCCGTATGGCCGAAATAAAATCCAAATTCGGATCCAACTCCATTCAGGTCGAAATCGAAGGCGACGGGGCCTTTGTCAAAGAAATACCTGGAGTGATTAAGCTGATCAATTTCAATAATTATATAGAGCTAAAACTGGCCGATAACGCCGACAGCCAAATTATTTTGAAAGCCCTTTCTGACCGGGTCAAGGTGCGACGTTTCGAGCTAATCGAACCGTCGCTATATGACATATTTATCGAAGTGGCCAAGGCTGATCCCCGCCAGATAACGGCGGAGGTGCCCCATGAATAAAATGTGGATTGTCATCAAGCGCGAGTATGCACAGGTCGTAAAGAAAAAATCCTTTCTGATCGGGATAATTTTAACGCCTCTTTTCATGGCGTTTGTCACTATTGTCCCCATGCTTCTGGCCACCAAGAAATCGGACACGACCGAAAATATCGCCATTATCGACCTCGACCGGCAGGGGATAGGCGAGCGGTTTAAACAGGAACTGGCAGAATATAAGCTAAAAGACGAACGTCCGGCCTATAAGGTGACCGATGTTTTTAATATTGACCCGGCCGATTCGACGGAATTTACGGGTCGAAGGAAATATCTCGATTCTCTGATAAACAGCGGCGATCTTAAGAGCTATATAATCGTGAAAGACAATATCGTTGAAAGTGATTCCGCCATTCTGGTTGCCAAATCATTCGCATTCAGCACCATAAACCGATTTGAATACCGCATGCGCAATATCCTGGCCGAAAAGAGACTGGAAAAAATGGCGATCAGTGTCGGGATCGATTCAATTTTAGACGCCACGCGCGGTATCGAATTCAAACAACAGGCCCCCGGAGGAAAAGAGCGGGACTTTTTGACGATGTATTTAAGCAGTATAATTTTCATCATGATTATTTTTATGACCGCCCTGGGATACGGTCAAACCCTCATGCGCTCGGTAATCGAGGAAAAAAATTCACGAATAATAGAAGTTCTCGTATCCTCGATATCACCGTTTCAGTTGATGGCCGGCAAGGTTATCGGGCTTGGCCTGGCCTCACTTACGCAGGTCGCGATATGGTTTGTCATGGGGCTGGGATTATGGTCTTTCCGCAGCAGCCTTGCCATAAGCTCCGATGTCGCCGGCGTGATATTTAACCCCGTATTTCTGGTGTTTTTTATTATTTATTTGATCCTGGGTTATTTGTTGTATTCCACTTTGTTCGCGCTCATCGGTTCGATTGTAAATTCGGACAAGGAGGCGCAGAATTTTATTTTTCCGATAACCATGTCCATGCTTCTGCCGGTTATGATTGCCATGTACATCGTGCAGGAGCCGGATGCAACCGTGGCCGTGGTGCTTTCTTTGATTCCATTGTTCACGCCGACGATGATGGTCTTAAGGTTAAATTTCACGGGTGTCGAAAGCTTCAGTCTGGCCAACCCCATGGTGGTCCAGGCCATAATCGGGGTGATACTGACATTTCTGGCCACCGTTGGCGTCATCTGGATAACCGGGAAAATATTTAGGGTGGGCATATTAATGTATGGTAAACGACCGACGTTACCGGAAATTATAAAATGGGTAAAACATTAGAGCAATATCGCAAAATCGATAAAAGTGGGGCTATGACATTTTCGATTCTGGGCATATTGGCCCTGTTGGTAATGGCTTATTTTTTGGGACTGACCGAATCACAATCGGGGACGCTTAAAGAGATCGCGAGCAATTCAAAGGAGTTTGCTTTTGACCTGCCCGATACCAATATCGGTCGCGACCTTCGTCTGAATCTAAAGGCGGCCATCGCCGTCGATAATAAGAAACATCAGGTTGTCTATTCTTATAATGCCGACCAGATTCGCCCGGTGGCGTCGATATCGAAAATCCTGACGGCCATGATTGTCCTTGATAATTATAATCCCGATACCGTTCTGACGATCACCAAACAGGACGCTCGAAATTCATCCCGTTCGCTGTTCCAGCCGGGAGATATGGTCAGGGCCAAAGATTTGCTTCATGCCTCGATGCTTCAATCGGACAACCGCGCCGCCCGCGCCCTGGCCCGCCTTGTGGCGGGCAGCTATGAGGACTTTGCCCGCAACATGAATAACATGGCATTGACATGCGGCCTGAAAAACACCGTTATGTATGAACCGACCGGCCTCAATGAGCACAATTGTTCGACCGCCGCGGATATTGCCCGGTTAATGTTGCTCGCCTATACCCGATATCCCGAATTTGCCCGCATAACCAGCCTTAAAGAATATACATTCAGTTTGGTAAATCGAAAAAAGCAGATTCATCTGGTTAATACCAACCGTATGGTTTTTTCAAAATATAAGGTCAGAGCAGGCAAAACCGGCTATATCATCGAATCAGATTATTGTCTCGCCACGATTCTGGAAGATGCCGAGGGGAAAGAGGTGACCGTGGTGGTTCTGGGCGCACCGGGGTCAAATACCCGCTTTCGTGAAGCCCGCCGGTTGGCCAGTTACGCCTTTGAAAGAATCTGAATTTTTTAAAAGTGTCGGGTATTCGGATATTTTTTGTAAGCGGTTATAAGACTTTATATAGAATTGAATTAAAAGGCAAATATGCAATAGAAATGTGTCACTAAAGATATATTATGTTAACCATTATTTGCTATAACGCACCTTCATTTAAATAATAGCCCATTATTTGACCACCAGATTTACCAACCGGCCCGGTATATATATTTTTTTTATTATTTGCCTGCCGTTCATATATGGCAAAATACGATCCGCTTTTATCGCCTTGTCAAAAACCTGGTTCTGTGTCGAGTCTTTGGCAATTTCGATTTCGCCTCGCAGTTTACCATTAATCTGAACTGCAATCTTAATCAGGTCAAATTCAATCGCCGCCGGATTATAATCGGGCCATGACGCCTTGAAGACAGATCCAGTTTGACCGCAGCGCTGCCACATTTCTTCGGCAATATGCGGCGCCATCGGGGCGATCATTATAATTGCCTTGAGAATAACATTATTATTTAACTGATCCTCGGCAACATTATCCGGCTCAAAATCGCGCACCAGCTCCATAAGCGCCGATAACGCCGTATTGAATTGCAGGCGGTCATAATCCTCGCCAATCCGTTTGATGGTTTGATTAAGTCGGATATATAGCTTTCGGTCATATTCACCGAGATTATCGAGATTAAAGTGATACTTTAAGTCACAGTCGGTCCTGACCCGGAAATGTTCGACCAACGGATAAAATTTATTATAAAGGAATTTCTCCGGCCCGATAAGAACCTCATTGGTCCAGAGGACTTCTTTTTCGGTCGGGGCGGTAAAAAACATGCCCAGCCGTGAGACATCGACGCCACGCTGTTCCATTAATTCTATCGGGGAAACGACATTGCCTTTCGACTTTGACATCACCTCGCCTTTGCCATCGAGGACCATGCCGTGGTTAAACAAAGATCGGGCGGGCTCAACGTCATTTACCCAGCCGATATCTTTAAGGAATTTCTGGAAAAACCGGAAATATATCAAATGACCGGTGGCGTGGGTTATTCCGCCGATATACAAGTCAATGGGCATCCAGGCCGCAGCTTTGTCCTTATCAAAAACCATGGAGTTATTTTTCGCGTCGATATAGCGCAGGTAATACCATGAAGAGCAAACAAAAGTATCCATGGTATCCGGGTCGCGCTGGGCCTCTCCCCCGCATATGGGGCATTTGGTGTGCATAAATTCAGGCACATCGGCCAAAGGTGAGCGCCCTTTGGGCATAAAATTATTTGTATCGGGCAAAAGAACCGGCAGGTCGTCTTCCGGAACCGCTTGCGGCCCGCATTTTTTGCAATGAATGATGGGAATCGGACAGCCCCAATAACGTTGGCGGGATATTGACCAATCCCGCAGTTTATAATTTATCTTGCCGCGCCCGAAACCCTTTTTCTCGGCGTATTCGGTCACTTTAAGTATCGCCTCTTTGCCAGCCAAACCATCAAATTGCCCCGAATTGACCATGACCCCATAATCGGTAAAGGCGTCGGTCATGTCGTTGGTATCTATCTTAGTATCTTTATCCGGATGAATTACCACTTTAATTGGGATGCCGTATTTTTTTGCGAACAGGAAGTCACGACTGTCATGGGCCGGAACAGCCATGACGGCTCCGGTACCATAACCGGCCAAAACATAATCGGCGACCCATAACTGAACCTCTTCGCCATTGTAGGGATTTATGGCGTACTTGCCGGTGAAAACGCCGTCTTTTTCCCCCAATGCCGCCCGGTCAATCTCCGAGCGCATCTGCACCGTCCGCCGGTATCCTTCAACCTTCTTTTTGTATTCGCCCTCAAGATTCAGGCGGTCGACCAATGGCGACTCCGGAGCAATAGCCATAAAGGTAACGCCATAAATAGTATCCGGCCGGGTTGTGAAAATCGGGAGTTTCTCCCCTGTTTCCTTTATGATAAAATCGATTTCAGCTCCATGAGAGCGGCCGATCCATTCGCGCTGCATGGTTTTGACATTTTCCGGCCAGTCGGGCAGAGTATCCAGATCATCGATGAGGCGGTCGGCATAATCGGTGATTTTGAAATACCATCCGACCAGTTCTTTTTTCTCGACCGCCGTTCCGCAACGTTCGCATTTGCCGTCTACAACCTGCTCATTGGCCAAAACGGTTTTATCCTCGGGGCACCAGTTTATTAATCCTGATTTCTGATAAGCCAATCCCTTTTTAAACAATTGGATAAATATCCACTGCGTCCACTTATAGTAATCCGGATTGCATGAGATCACCTCTCGCGACCAATCAAATGAAATCCCGACTTTTTTAAGCGTCCGGCGGGAAACTTCGATATTTTTTTGAGTCCACTGGGCCGGGTGAAGTTGCCGCTGAATGGCGGCTCTTTCGGCCGGAAGCCCGAAGGCGTCCCAACCAAAGGGATGCAGGACATCATAGCCTTGAAGCATTTTATAGCGGGCGACGGCGTCGCCCACGATATAATTGCGGAAATGCCCCATGTGAATATCACCCGACGGGTATGCAAACATGACCAGCATATAGAATTTTTTATCGCCGGGTTTGTCGGGGGCTTCATAAAGCCGTTGCTTGTCCCAGGTTTCCTGCCATTTCTGCTCGATTCTTATGAAATCGTATATTTTCTCTTTGGTGGTATTTTCCGCCATGGCCATTTCCATCCGTTCTACAATTTTAAAAAGACAGAATTTATGAGTATTCAATCCATATATCAAGAGTTTTCGGAAAATCCCGGAGACGGATTAATCCGTTATGGGGAGATTTTTTCCACGCAGGCGGTTGAGCAGAATCGTCCCGCCCGAATAAAAATTTATGACCTTTTCTTTGAACTGCTCCACCGCCCTCAACGACTCTCCACCGGCTTTTATTGACACCGAATAGGGCGTATCCCAGCCGTAAATAGCCGAACGTCGCAAAGTAAAACGGTATTGGCCGCCGGGCAAACGGGCCAGTGAAAAGCCCCGATTATACCCTGCCTGCATTGCCATAGCCTCGACCCGCATATTAACCCGGCCAAATGGATAACTGATGTAATCAACGGATCGTCCGGCTATGTCTTCCAGAATCCTTTTGGATTTCTCCAATTCCATACGGAGGAAGCGATCGGATAATGTCGTCAGGGCAATATGGGAGTGTCCATGCGAGCCAATTTCGACACCCAAATCGGCCAGATAGCGAATATCATGTGCCGATAAATGCTCCCGGGGGCATAAAAATGAGGAATACTCCCAGCTATTTTTCCGGCCAACCATGCCGGCGGGAATAAAAACCGAAGCCGGAATCGAAAACTCATTTAAAATGGGAAAAACTACTTCTATAAATGATTTATAGCCGTCGTCGAAAGTGAAACATAATTTATGCGAGACATCATCCGCATTCAAGTACTCATCGAGAGTGCATATACCATAATGCGTTGTTTTAAGATGTTCGCTCAATTCCTTGAATAGCGACGGCTTATAATTATTAATTCCGAACGAAGAACGGTTTTCAATGCTATGAAAGGCAAGGATTGCCATTGGCCGCCCCCAAGGTCAGGCCCATTTTATTGCGGACAGGTCGGAATTTTTAATTGGCCCCAGAGATGTAATCGTCATTTTTTTCGCATCGATAATATTATTGGCCACGGCGATAATATCCGAAACGCGGGTTCTATCAATTGCCCGGATCGTATCCTCCATCGACAAGTATTTACCTGTCAAGGATTCGAAGCGACCGAGCCGGTTCATGCGACCGGTCGTCGATTCCAGACCCAGCAGAAGATTGCCTTTTATCTGGGTTTTGATAGTGTCGAGCTGGGCGGTGGTCAGCTTGCGCCTTTTGATCTTTTTCAACTCATCCACGACTATATCCATTGCTTGCCGTGCCCGGCTCTTCTCGGTTGCGAGGTAGATGCCGAAGACGCCGCTGTCACGATAAAAATCGGCAAAAGAATATACAGTATAGGCCAAACCTTTGTCTTCGCGGACTTTTTGAAACAGCACCGATGACATCCCGCCCCCCAGATATGTATTAAGGCAGAGCAGGGCGAAACGGTCCTCATGTCCGAAATTCAAACCCGGGAATCCGAGGCACAGGTGTGCCTGATTGGAGCCGTTACGAAAACATTTAATGGCGAAGTCACGGGGAGGGATGCTTCCATTCGTGGCGACAGGCCGTCCGCTTTCCAGCCGGAATTTATCTTTAACAATATCCAGCATTTTGCGGTGAGAGACGTTGCCTGCCGCCGATATGACAATATTTTTCCCGGTGTAATGCTTTTTGAGATAAGCCTTGATAAGCCTGCGGTCGATGGCGGCAAGACTCTTGTACGAACCCAGAATCGGCTGGCCGAGCGCCTGGTTGCGCCAGAACACCTGCGAAAACAGGTCATGGATATGATCCGACGGGGTCTCCTCTATCTCGGCAATTTCTTCATATACGACCTGTTTTTCCCGCTCGATATTGGTTTTCGTAAAAGTGGAGTTAAGTAAAATATCGGATAATACATCGACGGCCGCCTTGAGGTGTTTTTCGAGTACCAAGACATGAAAACAGGTCTGTTCCCGTGACGTGAAGGCGTTGATCGACCCGCCCAGCGACTCAATCGACGCGGCAATGGCTTTGGCACTGCGCCGGCGCGTCCCTTTGAACAGCATGTGCTCGATAAAGTGGGTCAGGCCGCGTTCCCGGTCGTTTTCGTCCCGGGAACCGACATTAACCCAAACCCCGACCGCAACCGATTTTACGGCCGGGACCTGTTCGGTGACAAGACGGAGCCCGTTGGGCAGAACCGTCTTGTTATAATTTACCCCCGGCACTGTGGCCATAAGAATATTAACTTCCTAATGATGCCGATGTTCCGGCCTTGGCAACAGGGCGCGTCGCGATAACCGGATTTTTCCTTCCGGGTCAATGCTGATTACCTTGACACGGACCTTATCACCAAGATTGAGGAAATCCTCGACCCGGTTAACCCGGGAGTGGTCGATCTCGGAGATATGTATGAGTCCATCCACATTGGGCAGAATCTCGACAAAGGCACCGAAATTGGTAATGCGGCGGACGATGCCGTCGTACTCCTTGTCGATTTCGGCCTCTTCCGTGAGTTTCTCAATCATTTCTTTGGCTTTGGCCCCGGCTTCGCCGTCAACGCTGGCGATAAGAACCGTGCCGTCGTCGCTGATATCGATTTTGGCGCCGGTAGCCTCGATGATGCTACGAATCATTTTGCCGCCGGGACCGATCACTTCACCGATCTTATCAACCTTGATTTTGATCGTGATGATCCGAGGCGCATAAGCCGACAGGTCGGCGCGGCTCGTTTCGATTGTGGCATTCATTTTGCCGAGGATATATAGGCGGGCCTTACGAGCTTTCTCCAGCGCCTCGCTCATGATTTCAAGAGTCAGCCCGGATATTTTGATGTCGAGCTGAAAGGCGGTAATACCTTTGGCCGTACCGGCCACTTTAAAATCCATGTCTCCCGAATGGTCTTCATCGCCGAGAATATCGGTCAGGATAAAAACTTTGTCTTTTTCCAGAATCAGTCCCATAGCCACCCCGGCCACGGCCTCCTTGATCGGTACGCCGCCGTCCATCAAGGCCAGCGAACCGCCGCAAACGGAAGCCATCGACGAAGAACCATTCGATTCCAGAATTTCGGAAACCAGCCTGATGGTATACGGGAAATGGCCTTCGACCGGAATTATCGGCTGCAACGCCCGTTCAGCCAGCGCTCCATGCCCGACTTCACGGCGTCCGACGCCGCGGATGGGACGGACCTCGCCTACTGAAAACGACGGGAAATTATAATGGAGCATGTAGCTTTTGGTGGACTCGCCTTCGAGGTCATCAATGCGCTGCTCGTCGATTTTGGTGCCGAGGGTAAGGGTCACCAGCGCCTGCGTCTGTCCCCGGGTAAACAGAGCCGAGCCATGGGTGCGCGGCAGGACACCGACTTCGCAGGTGATATCGCGGATGTCATCGAGTCCGCGCCCGTCGATACGTTTTTGTTCTTCGATAATCATACGCCGCATGGTGACGGCATCGACGTCGTGCATGATGTTGCCGATCTGCCTGTCCGACTCGGGAAATTCCTCGGCCAGAGCCGCCTGAACCTCTTCTTCGAGTTGACGCTTTTTTGACCGGCGTTCATCCTTGTCGGCAATGCGATTATATTCGGCGAAACGCGCTTCCGACATTTCGGTCACCCTGGCCTTAAGAGCGGCATCGATTTCAACCGGCACGAAAGCCGCCTTGGGCTTGCCACATTGGCTTTGCAGTTGGTCAATCTTTTCACAGATCATTTTAATATGCTCGTGCCCAAAAGCCAGCGCTTCCACCATATCTGCTTCGGATACTTCGCGGCCGCCGCCCTCGACCATGATAATCGAGTCCTTGCTTCCGGCCACGATGATATTTATATCCGAGTTTTCCAGATCTTGAAACGACGGAAATACTATCAGCTGGCCATCCACCCGGCCGACACGCACCCCGGCCACCGTTTTGGTGAAGGGGATGTCGGACAGCACCAGTGAGGCCGATGTCCCGATCAGGCCGAGAATATCGGCGTCGTTGACCAAATCGGCCGACAGGACAATATTGTGACATTGTACTTCGTTAAGATATCCATCAGGGAAAAGTGGACGTATCGGCCGGTCGATGATGCGGCAGGACAGAATTTCTTTTTCGGAAGGTCGGCCTTCGCGCTTGAAAAACCCGCCGGGGATTTTGCCCGCGGCGTATGTTTTTTCGCGATAATCGACCGTCAGTGGAAAAAAGTCCTGACCCTCGACCGGTTTTTCCGTTGCGACCACGGCCGAAAGAATGATCGTATCACCCAATCTGACCGTCACCGAACCATTGGCCTGCTTGGCCACCTTTCCGGTTTCGATCGTGAGCAGTTTACCACCAATTTCCAGTTCTACACTATTTATCATTTATTCCCCCACCCTATCGTCTGATATCAAGCTTGGCTATCAACTGACGATAGCTTTCAATGTCGCGATCCATCAAATAATTAAGCAAGCGGCGACGTTTACCAACTTTTTTCAACAGACCGCGGCGGCTGTGAAAATCCTTGGAATGCTCTTTAAGGTGCTGCGTGAGGGCATTGATATCCTCCGTCAGAATCGCGATCTGGACTTCGGGTGAACCCGTGTCGGTTGCGTGCAGACGATTTTCGGAAATAATGTCTGCTTTGCGTTCATTGCTAATAGCCATTAGCGGTGATCTCCTTTATTAATTAATTTCAAAATATTTTCTTTGTCTTTGGCAATTTGCCCGACCAGTTCTTCGCGGTCAACGAATTTGATGTTTTCCCGAACGAAAATTCTGGGGTAGCAAATAATTTCGTGGCCATATATATCGCGGTCAAAATCGAAAATGTTGACTTCCACCGACCGCTTGTTCTCGGGATTGAAATAGTTGGTGCCGATAAACATCATGCCGTTGTACATTTGTCCCTTGTACTCCACGCGGCAGGAATAAACCCCGTCAACCGGAAGGAGTTTGCGTTCGTCGCAACGGATGTTAGCCGTCGGATACCCCAGTTCCTTGCCCAAGGCAATACCTTTCTCCACGACGCCATAAATGGGATAGGGATGCCCCAGCATGTCGAGCGCCTGGGGAAATTTGCGTTCCGTAATAAGATGCCTTATGCGGGTCGAAGAAACCGGTCGTCCCTCAATTATGACGGGATTGACAACTTCCAGCTCGAACGCATATTTCCGGCTTAATTCCATCAGGTCGTTGATCGTCCCGGAGCGATTCTTGCCGAAGGCGTGGTCATATCCGACGATCAGTTTTTTCAGATGCAATTTTTCTACGAGGATTTCACGGGCAAACTGCTCGGCCGACTGGCTCATCAATTCCTTATTGAACTTCAAAACCAGCAGACGGCCGTTCATATAATCCGCGAACAACCGCGCCTTTTCTTCCCACACCGTCAAAAGGGGCGGCGGGCTGTCCGGCGTCACCAGGACTCTCGGATGCGGCTCAAACGTGACGGCCACCGGGTTCAAGCCGGCTTTCTCGGCGCTGGTCATAAGACTTTTCAAAATCGCCTGATGACCGACGTGAAGGCCGTCGAACGTTCCCAGTGAAACGACCAGGTTTTCGGAAATAGTGTCAAACTCTTCCAGTCCGTATATTATTTCCAGACTCAATTCAAAACCCTTACATATTTAAAAAATTGATCGCCCTGAAAACTATCATTCAGTTCTATCGAAGCGGCCATGGCCCGTCCAACCGCCATAATTCGTCCCGCCGAATCAAGTAGGGCTATCATGTCCTCGCGGTCGAAAACACCTATTATTTCACGTATATCGCGCAATCTCGGCGAACGTCCCGAAATTACCGACGGTGCAAATTTCTCATCGACTTTAATGCCCGGGACACCCAGGGCCGTTTCGATCGGGACGATGTACCGCTTGAGGGTTCCCGCCTCACGAAGCAATTGAATCTGCTTGAGCGTCAGGGCGTCATCAAGACTGAAGCGACCCGATTTCAGGCGGCAGAGATTGGACAGGTATGCCCCGCAGCCGATCTTTTCACCGATGTCATTGGCCAAAGACCTGATATAGGTTCCCCGGGAACAAGTCACCTCGATCGTCAGAACCGAAAGCGCCGCTTCCAACAATTTAATGTCCGTTATTTCCACCTGTTTTTCCGGCGTATCGAATATTTCATTTTTGCGGGCCATTTCGTACAATCGGCGCCCACCAACCTTGACGGCCGAATAAGCCGGCACTTTCTGCCGAATGATACCTTTAAAACCGGCCAGAATTTCCAGAATCTGCCGTTCGGACAGGTCCGGAACCGGTTGCGGCGCCATCAAGTCATCGATGCCTTCGGCGTCCATTGTCCGGGAAGACCGCCCCAGCGTAATCTCGGCGCGATATACTTTGGTATGATCATCCATGAACTGCGCGATTTTGGTGGCTCGACCCAGACAAATCAACAGCAGACCGGTCGCCCTGGGGTCGAGCGTTCCGGTATGACCGATTCTTTTTTGCCCGATGGACCGGCGCAGCTGGCCGATGACATCGTGACTGCTCACACCATACGGCTTATCGCATAAGAGGATTCCGTCGTAACTCATCCCAGCATCTCCGTAATATCACCCAGCAATCGCAACGCCGCGTCCTTCAGGGGAAGATGGATTTCGCACCCGGAAGCATTGGCATGTCCCCCTCCATTGTACTTATGGGCCAGGACGGATACGTCGTAGCCGACGCGCGAGCGAAGTGATATCTTTGTCAGACCCGGCTTTTTCTCTTTCAGTAATCCGCCGATCAACGTCCGTTCTCCATACAGGGTATAATCGACCAGCCCTTCGATTTCATCCCAGCCCGAGCCGCTGTCCCTGATTTTAGCTTCGGTCAAATACATCAGACACACCCGATCGTCGGCATGATATTCCATATCACTCAATAAAAGTCCGGTCAGTTTGAGTGTCGATGGTTTAAGCGAAAAATAAACGCGGTCACAAATCGTTCTCGGATCGGCGCCCAATTCTATCAATCGTCCCGCAATTTCCATTGTCCGACGGGTCGTGGAATTGAAACGAAATCGTCCGGTATCGGTTAAAATAGCGGTATATAATTGCGTCGCGCCCTCACCGTCCGGAAGATAATTGATTTTTTCGAATATTTCAAAGACCATCTCCCCAACCGATGATGCATCCACATTCTGCCAGGCGACATCGCCGTAACCGGTGTTATCCGGATGATGGTCAATATTAATAACCTTCGCATCGGAAGTATACAGGCGGGACAGGCTCCCGGCCCGGGACGGTTTCGAGCATTCCAGATAAATGACCAAGTCGTGCACGTCAGTGACGTTTTCGGGTTCGACGATATGTTCGATATCGGGCAAAAACAGGTATTTGTATGGTATCGCCCCGCTGCGAATTACCGTCACGGTTTTACCCAGCGACAGAAGCCAGCGGCGGACGGCCAGCATCGTGCCCAGCGAATCCCCGTCGGGATCGTTATGGCCGCAGACGAGCACTCGTTGCGAGCCCGAAACCAACCGGACGATATCGTTATGAATCACGTTTGGGCTCATTGTTTGTTCCGCCGGTCAGATCGCCCAGAATTCGAGTAATACGGTCCCCCCGCTCAATGGACGGGTCGAATTCAAAGGTGATCTCGGGAATGAACTTGATTTTGAGCAGCCGCCCCAGTTGTGCCTGGATTCTCTTCCTGTTCCGGTCCAGATACCCGGCCGCTTCACTCTTGTCTTTATCCGAACCGAGTACCGAGTACAATATTTTGGCAAACTTCAAATCCTCGGTTATTTCGACTTCGGTGAAAGTGACCATCCCGCGCAAACTCAACAGACACTCCTCGGCCAATAGCTCGCGTACGTCGCGCAGCATTTGGGAACGGACCCGATCCGACCTTTTATAACTACGCATGATTACAGTACCTCGACCCGATAATCAATCAGGACAACCTCGGAATACTGTTCGATGGCCGCCACCAGTTTGGCGATAACCTGTTCGCAGAAAATTTTCTCATTACTTACAACCGCCGCCCCGATGCGTGCCATTCTCGAATTGTCATTATAATCAACCTCGGCTACGGATACGTTAAATTTGCTTTGCAGTCGCGCAATCAGGGGTTTGATAATATGCCGCTTTTCCTTTAAGGAAAGAATACCCGGGAGCTTCAAATCCACTTCTACCGTCGCAATAACCACTGCACTCGTTCACTAACTTAATTTGCGGGCCGTTTCTATCAGCCGGAAAACTTCAATCTTATCGCCGACCTTAATATCATTAAAATTCTCGATGCCGATTCCGCATTCAAAACCACTGGCCACTTCCCTGGCGTCATCCTTGAATCGTTTCAGGGAATTAAGCTTTCCGGTATAAATGATACGCCCATCTCGAACGATATGGACGCTGTCGGTGCGGTGTATCGTCCCTTCCTTGACAAAGCACCCGGCGATGACCCCCACCTTCGGAACCCTAAAAACCTGTCGCACTTCTGCAACACCGGCGTATTCTTCCTTGACCTCCGGCGCCAGCATGCCTTCCAGAGCCTTACGGACGTCGCTTTCAACCTCATAAATTATATTGTACTGACGAATATCGACTTTTTCGCGCGCCGCCGTTTCACGGGCCCGCGACTCCACCGACGTATTGAATCCGATGATGATGGCATCGGAGGCCGCCGCCAGCAGCACATCGGATTCGCTGACCGCCCCAACGCCTTTGCGTATCACCAAGGTTCGGACTTCATCGGTGGCGATTTTGCTCAACGTATCCGACAGCACTTCCGCCGAACCGTCCACATCGGCCTTAATCACCAGCCGTAATTCACGGACCTGACCATCCTTGATTTGTTCATATATTTTTTCAAGCGTGGCCCGGCCAAAACCCCGGCGGATCTCATGCTCCCTTTTCAACTGGGTTCTCTTGTTGGCAATTTCGCGGGCTTCCTGGTCATCGCTGACGACCATGAAACTGTCTCCGGCCTGGGGAACCCCATTGAGACCGGTAATTCTCACGGGCACTGACGGTCCGGCTTCGGTTAATTGAACCTCGCCGCTGGATATCATATTTCTGACACGGCCATAACAATTCCCGGCAACGATGGGATCGCTGATACTCACTGTCCCACGCTGTATAATAACGGTACTTACCGGGCCGCGACCTTTCTCCAGTTTGGCCTCGATAACCGTCCCCTGACCGCGAATTGAGGGGTCGGCCTGAAGATTCAGAATTTCGGACTGAAGCAAAATCATTTCCAGCAAGGTATCCACGCCTTCCCCCGATTTGGCGGATACAGGCACCATGACAACCTTGCCGCCCCAATCTTCGGCCAGAAGTTTATGATCGGCAAGCTGCTGTTTTATCCGATCGGGATTGGCCGTAGGCTTATCTATTTTATTAATGGCCACTATAATCGGCACGTTGGCGGCACGCGCATGGTCAATGGCTTCAATCGTCTGCGGCATCACGCCGTCATCGGCGGCCACAACCAGCACGACCAGGTCGGTAATCTGGGCGCCGCGCGCCCGCATGGCCGTAAATGCCTCATGGCCCGGCGTATCGATGAAAGTTATATTGCCACTCGAAGACCGCACCTGGTAGGCGCCGATATGCTGGGTAATCGCACCGGCTTCATGGGCCACGACGTTGGTTTTTCGGATATAATCGAGCAACGATGTCTTGCCGTGGTCAACGTGTCCCATGACCGTCACGACCGGCGCACGATGTTCGAGATTTTCTTCGATTTCATCTTCCAGAGCCTCTTCGCCGACTTCTTCTTTGACGGTAACACTAAAACCGCACTCCAGAGCGAGTGTTTCAATCGTGTCCATGTCAAGGCGCTGGTTTATTGAGGCCATCATCCCCAGCTTAAAGCAAGCGGCAATCAGTTCGGCCGGTTTCATATCCATGGTCCGGGCCAGTTCCGCCACCGTCATAAATTCATTAACCTCAATGGCATGCTCATCAACCTCGACTTCCACACCATCCACACCGGGCCGCCTTTTAAATTTACGGACCTTCTTGCCGCCGCCGCCCATGGTTGCCATCGTAGCCCGGAAACTTTTAACAACCGCTTTCTGGTCAACTTTTCGAGCCTCACGGCCTTTTTTCCGCCGATCCTGTCTCCGTCTGGCCCGGTCCGATTTTTTGATCGGTACCAGTTTGGGTTCAGTCGGAACCTCTACGGCCGGTGGCTTCGGTACTTCCGGTTCACCTTTGGTTACCGGTGTCGCGTTTGAAGTTTGCGCCGTCATTTCTCCATCTGGACGCGGCTTCGGTTTGGGCCTTAGTTTGGCTTTCTGTTTTTGTATAATGTCTTTTTTAACGGCTTCTTTTTCATCCTCGAATTTTTTCGCAAGCGCCGCCTCCATCTCCGGAGTCGCCACCGACATGTGCGATTTGAGTTCGAACTTTAAATCGCGAAGAATCGTCAGAAGGGCATTCGATGATAAATTATATTCCTTTGCCAGTTCATATATGCGTTTATTATTCGCCACTCAACTTACCTCCATGCCCTCTGGACATATTAAGAAATCTTCTCGTCTTTATTGACCGCTTCGGAATCCTCTGGATGACTATCGTCGCCATCATCCGGTTCAAAAAGATGATCACCGGTAGCCGAGGTCGCTTCCTTCGGGGCTTCCTTTTCTTCAGCTTCCTTACGAGCCTTATCCTTTTCCCTTTTGGCAGTCAATTCTTCGAGGAAAACGGCGGCTTTCTCCAGCAGTGTCTCGGCCGTTTTCTGCCCGATGCCGTCTATCTTAACCAGTTGCTCAAGCGAGCTTTTGGCCAGCTTTTGCAGGGTATTAATGCCGGCTTCCACCAGCCGTTCTTCGGTCTTGGCACCGATACCCTCGAGATGACCGACCGGAACCATCTCCTCGGCCTCGCGATGCTTCATCTCGTTGTATTCGGTTTCGCTCATGATGTTTATTTTCCATCCGGTCAGCTTCGAAGCCAATCGGGCGTTTTGTCCGGCCTTGCCTATCGCCAGCGACAGCTTATCATCCTCAACCGCCACTGTCATAGCCTGCTCGTCGTCGCTGACTTCGATTTCAACCACCTTGGCCGGGGCCAGACTGCGGGTCACGAAAACTTCCGGGTTGGAGCTGAAGGGAATAATGTCGATACGTTCATTGTTGAGCTCCCTGACAATCGTTTGCACCCGGACGCCCTTGATGCCAACGCAGGCTCCGACCGGGTCGATTCGTTCGTCGGCCGAATATACGGCCACTTTGGCTCTTTCTCCGGGTTCGCGGGCGATGGCCTTGATTTCAATCACTTTCTCGAATATTTCCGGGACTTCCAGTTCAAACAGGCAACGCACAAAATTCTCGCTGACTCGCGATAAAATAATCTGCGGCCCGCTGAATGATTTCTGGACGTCAAGAATGAGAGCTCGAATGCGGTCACCCTGACGGTATTTCTCGCGGGGAATCTGCTCTTTGCTCGGCATGAAGGCCTCGGCTTTGCCCAGATTCACGATCACGTTGCCCTTATCCACCTGCTGAACGGTCCCGGATACCAGTTGCCCGACCCGGGAAATATACTCATCATAAACCTTTTCGCGTTCGGCTTCACGGACTTTTTGAATAAGAACCTGTTTGGCTGTTAAAATGGCATTGCGTCCGAATTCTTCATCGACTTCAAGGAAGATTTCCATTTCATCGCCCAGCTCCGCCGTTTCATCAAATTCACGAGCATTCTCGAGTTTGATTTCGGTCAGGTCGTCCTTGACTTCCTCAACCACCTTTTTGAGTGCAATCATGACAATTTCGCCGGTTTTACGAATCAGCTTGAAACTCAAATTTGTGGCTTCGGGATAGCGCTTCTGGGCGGCCGCCAACAGGCTTTCCTCAACTTTGGAGATAACCGTATCCAGATCGATATTTTTTTCCCGGGCAATCAGAGCCAGCGCTTCTATTATATCATAGGCCATTTAATCAATTCTCCGTTAAATGACAATTTTCCCCTGTTTTATTGCCGCCAGCGGCAGTTTGATGATTTCCTCATCCACGTTCACTTCAATGTTTTCTTCGCCTGCCGCTGCCAGTATTCCGGTTATTTCCGGGCTGGCATCCTTGAACTGGACAATTATCCGGTCACCGATGCGGCGCGCGAAATCACGGGCGTTAACCAGCGGGCGGTCCAATCCCGGCGACGAAATCTCCACGACATACGGCCCATCGAAAACATTCTCGTTTTCAAGCACCGGTTCTATCAGCCGCGACAACCGGGCGCAATCATCGATCGTAATGCCATCCGGCGAATAGGCAAATAGCTGCAGCCGACTGGTCTGCTTGAAACGTCCCAGTTTCACGTCCACCAGTTCAAAACCCTCGCGACCAACTATCGGTTCAATCAATTTTTCGATGGCCTTCTTATCCAACACGTTTTTTACCCAAAATAATAAACACCCCTTCGGGGTAACCTGATAAGATAACAATTCTCAATCTTTTAGCAACTTTTTTATGAATATCCACACCAATATTTTAACGTGCTTCAAAGTCTTCAACATCCCAATTCGGTCTCGTCTTCCCCCATTTGATTCAGCCTATCGGGCGCTTATTACCCAAGAATATGCGACCCGGCCAAAAATCGCGCATAATTCACCGCGCTCCGTCAATGTAAGCCCTTCAAACTTGCGGTAAATTACTAAATTTATATGGAGATATGAAAATGTCAATTAAAAAGGATGGGAAGACCGCAAGGGATTAATAGATCTGTTCGCGGGTCACTTTGGTTGTTTCCGGCTTCATGTGAACCGCCATACCGTCTTTTCGGGTAATATAGCCCGGCGTCCCGACCACGGTGCAGTTATCGGGAATATCGACCATATACAAAAAGGTATTGGCTCCGATTCTGACATTGCTGCCGATAGTCAAGGGTCCCAGAATAATGGCCCCGGTGCCTATTATGACATTGTTGCCCACGGTCGGATGACGTTTTCCCTTATGGTGCCCGGTGCCGCCGAGGGTGACATTGTGGAAAATTGTGCAGTTATCGCCGATCTGGGCGGTTTCACCGATGACAATCCCGGCTCCGTGGTCGATAAAAAAGCCGCGTCCGATCCTGGCCCCCGGATGAATTTCCACTCCAGTCAGAAATCGGGAGATTTGAGAAATCAGTCGGGGAAAAAAAGGCAGGCCGATTTTATACAAAGGGTGCACAAAACGGTGTATCAAAGTGGCATGGAAGCCGGGATACAGCAAAAATTCGATATTTTTGGCCGCCGGATCATTGCGATAAATCGCCCTGATGTCTGCTATGATAGTGTCAAATATCATGTTTATATAGATACGTATCGGCCAAGAAACCGTGAGTATTTATATCATTTTCCCAAAAGATTTTTAAGGGCGTCGGAGACCGATTCCTGCAAGTTGTCTTTGACACTATCGCTCCCGGACAAATTCAAGCCCACCCTTGGGCTGGAATAGGTTCCCCCCAGGGTCAGTGGCAATCTGATGCGGCCGGTCTGGCGGTCTTTTAATAGCCCCGCCACCGTTCCGAACTGGGTCATGGCCTGGGCCGTCATGTCATTCGAAAGCAGCAAAGTTCCCCTATAATCAAGGCTGCCGTCGAAGCCAACCGATCCGGCGATATCCCAATCCCCGAAATTGGAGACAAACTTGGTGGCATCAAAATGGACTCGGCCATCGACGACGTGGAATGCCGAAGCGAAATCCCGAAGCTTCTCTTCGCCCAATTTTTTTAGTTTGACCTGATCGGCCAGCTTATCAAATAAATCGAACCCGACCAGCCGGGCTTCTTTAAAAAAAGCGTCGCCTGTCATAGTCAAGGAATTGAGAAACTGCATCGGCTCCAGTCCGGATGCCGTGAAATCACCCTTCATATCCAGTTTGCCAAAGAGATGACCGCCGAAACTGGTAAAGCGGGACAAGAAATCATTGGCTTCAATCTGTCGGGCGTCAAATTGCCCTGTATATAGAGGGTTATTCAAATTCGATAAATCGACAGCGGCCCGGCCGGTTACTTGGCCGGTATAGACATTACCTTTGACATTGTCGGCATAAAGAATCCGCTCATTTATGGACATATCCGAGGTAATGGCCGTAAACTCCACCCCGCTATATATCAGGGTATCGATTTGCCCGATCCCTTTCCCATCGATATTCGGAATGGGCAGAGGTGGTAATGAATCGATAGGCACTTGCGATAAGCCGGCTCCGACCCCGGGTGCCGCTTCCGGGAAAAGTCTGTCAACATCAAAACGGTTTGATTTAGCCGTAAAAGTCAGATATGGTTTATTCGAATTACCCTCAAAACCGGGTATCAGATATGGAAACGGGTCGGCCAGTGTCCCGCTCAACGAAATATCCGATGAGGGGAATTTTGCCTGCAGGGCTTTAATGTCGATTTTATCGGGTGCAATGACCAGATCGGCACTGAAGTTTTCGATCGGTTCCGGAAGGGCATCGGCGGCATAACTGGCCCCTTCTACTTTGACCGATCCTGCTATGGCCAGTTGGTCTTTGCGGTCAATCGGACCGACAATGTTCAATTCGAATGTGACGTTGCCGGATAACTTCGGCTTCGGCTCGGTGGAAATGAATTTCATCAGGCTGGAAAGGTCAACCGTACCCTTGAGGTTGGCCCTTATAGACGGATTATCAAAATTCTCGACCGTAATCAACCCGGTTACAGGATTATTTTCAAAACTCCCTTTTTTGATTTCCAAGCCGACTTTATCGTTTGCGAAAGCGACCGCGCCGTCAGCGACGCTCAATGTCCCCGGTTCGCCCTTGCGGGCCAGTGTCAGGTCTTTAATCGTTGCCGTGCCTTCATAGCCGAAAGATTTTTCGGTCACGCTGTTATACTTCAGGGCGGCGTCGACCGATACGAAACCGGCGAAGTCGAATCCGGAAAACATGGTCTTTTTGTTTTCGGGAATAAAAGCCAAAAGATCGGTAAACGAAACCATCGCGGTTTTTATCTGGGCATTTACAAAAGACAGAGTCTTAAGATTGGGGATGCCGAGATTGACATTCAGTTTAATCTTGTTTATCAGGACTTCGGGCATCTTGACTACGGCCTGGCTGTTGTTGAGGTCGGCCGTAGCCTCATAATCAAGGGCCAGCCCAAAAACCGGCAGGGCCATATCTTCATAACGAACGGTGCAATTTTTAATTTTCAGGTCACCGGCGGACTTATAAATCAGGTTTTTTGATGATGTCAGGCTGGATGATAAATTCAAGCCTTCGAGGTTCAATACAATGCTCGAAGAATCATCTCTGTAAATAATATGCCCGTCATTTATGGTTAAATTATCAAAGGTTATCATTGCTCCGGCGGCGCGTGTATCCTCCGGCAGCTTTTCTTTAATTTCCGGTGGAACCTGCTCCTCGGCGCCCGCGAAATCGTAATTGACGCTGCCGTCCTTGAGCTTAACCGCGATTATCACGGGACGATTCAAAACAACCCGATCAATCATAATCTGCTTTTTTAGAAGCGGCCAGAGGCGAACTTTGACATCGAGGTTATCCGCCGTCAGCAGATGCTTTTCTTTAAAGCCGGGGGCATTGGCGACTTTTAAATTTTCCAGTTTCAGGCCAATGCCGCCCGAAAACGAAACGGCGACACCGTCGATGGTTATTTCACGGTTCAGGCTGGCGGATAGCTTATCCAGTGCCAGGGCTTTAACTTTTTCTTTCGGAAAGAAAAAGTATATCCCGACGCCGGCCAGAATAACCACGACCAGAATAATTCCGGCCAGCCAGATCAGGTATTTAATGAATTTTTTCATAGTGTATAATTTCCTGTGTTATCAGGCCTCGACCGATTGCCCGGGATGGATAATAACGACTTCCGTCGGCGAGCCTTTGAGTTTTTCCGCAAATTCTTCCGGTTCAACGTCGATCACCGGCCATGTTTTATAATGAAAGGGGACGACTTTTTTCGGTTTTAAAAATTCCACGGCTTTCACGGCGTCATCGATACCCATAGTAAAATTATCGCCGACCGGCAAAAAGGCCAGGTCAATATGATTCAACTCACCGATCAACTTCATGTCATAGAATAACCCGGTATCTCCTGAATGATACATGGTCTTGCCGCCCATAGTCACCAGAAACCCGCAGGGATTGCCGGTATACTGCAGACCGTCGCCGGCCGCTGAACCGTGGTGCGCGATAGTTAACTTGACACGACCGAACGGGAACTCATGGGCTCCCCCGATGTGCATATTATGCGCTTTGGCCCCCTGTCGGGAGACATACACGGCCAGTTCGTTGGGCGCGATTATCGTGGCTTTATTCTTTTTCGCAATGGGCACGGCGTCGCCAAGATGGTCGCCGTGACCGTGGGTCACCAGAATAAAATCTACTTTTATATCATCGACCCGGATCGTCGCCCGCGGATTGCCGGTAATGAACGGATCTATAATAATATTATATTTGCCGTCGGTGGCCATGACACAGCTATGCCCCACAAACGTGGCTTTAAGCATTGAAAATTCTCCCGATAGTCATGGTACCGATTATACAATCAATGGGGCGGTAATCAACTAATTTTTTCGAGCGAAATAAAACCGCCGCCGATGACAATATCGCTGTCATAAAAAACGGCCGACTGGCCCGGCGTAATGGCCCGTGCCGGGTGGTGGAAAATAATTCTGGCGGTGGTATCGTCAAGCGGTTCGACCCGGGCGGGTGCTGGTGTATGAAGATAGCGAATCTTAATATCGGCTTCAAACGGGATAGTCGGATTTTCCCGGGCCACCCAGTTGATATCGGTCACAAAGAATTCACGACGCAAAAGGTCTGCACCGTCGCCAACAATAACATCGTTGGTTTGCGGATCAAGACGCGTAACATATAGCGGCTTTGGATTGGATATCCCCAGCCCCTTTCTTTGACCGATAGTATAGAACACGATGCCATCATGCGTATTTAGAATGTTTCCATTGGAGTCGATTATATTGCCATTTATAAAAGACCGCCCCCTCGCGGCTTCCCATTCTTTCAGAAAACGGTGATAGTCGTCGTCGGCGATAAAACAGATTTCGCGCGATTCGGCTTTACGGGCATTTTTCAGGCCATGCCTGACGGCTAATTCCCTGATTTCGGATTTTGTATATTCGCCAAGGGGGAAAAGCGTATGGGCCAGCGCTTCCTGGGATAAACCCCACAGGGCGTATGACTGGTCACGAGTATCATCCACGCCCTTTTTGATTAAGAACCTTTTTATTTTATTGTCATATTCCGCCCGGGCATAATGGCCGGTGGCGATGTAATCACAACCGATTTCGCGGGCCTTCTTGAGAAAATTAGACCATTTCAAATGCGTATTACACAGGACGCACGGGTTGGGGGTACGACCCTTTTTGTATTCAGAAACGAAATTTTCTATTACCGTTTTTTTGAATTGCTCCGCGAAATTCAAAACGTAAAATGGCACCCCCAGCGAATTGCACACCTGATGCAGATCGTTGATATCCTCCAGCGAACAGCAACGACCGTCACGATGCCGGTCGGCCCCGACTTCGGAATAATCCCACAGCTTCATATGGGCCGCGGCGACGTCATGACCGGCGTCGAGCAGAAGCTTCATGGCCATAGTGGAATCGATCCCGCCGGAGACTGCCACCAGTATTTTCTTTTTGGCGATCATCATAAAAAAAGGGTCGGAAAAACCGACCCCGCGATTTTTCCGAAAAAAGTTTACTTTCTGGATTTTTCATACAGCGGCGACATGGCCCGCAGACGTTCGACTATCTCCGGAAGGGCGTCAATCGTATATTCTAAATCTCCCCTCGTCGTGAATCGTCCCAATGAAAACCGTATAGAACCCTGCGCCAGCTCCACCGGTACCGCCATAGCCGTCAAAACGTGCGAGGCTGCAAGAGACCCCGATGTACAGGCCGACCCCGATGCCACCCCGATACCTTTCATGTCGAGTGACAGTATGATCGATTCACCCTCGATATATTCGAACGACAGATTCACCGTCGAGGGTACCCGTCTTTCATCGCGCGGGCCATTGAGATAGACATTGGGTACGCGGGCCAAAACACCGTCGATGAAGAAATCGGCCAGTGCGGTCAGACGGTCATGCTCGCTTTGCCGCAGGCTTTCGGCCAGTTCCAGAGCCGCGGCCAGGCCAACAATCCCTGGGATATTTTCGGTGCCGGGACGCCGCCCCTTCTCATGATGGCCGCCGTGAGCCAGGGGCGTTACTTTTATTCCTTTGCGGATATAAATTACGCCGACCCCTTTGGGGCCATAAAACTTGTGGGCCGATAGCGCCAGCAAATCGACACCCAGATCGACGACATTAACCTTGATTTTGCCCACCGCCTGGACGGCATCGGTGTGAAAGAGAGCCCCTTTTTCATGGGCAATGGCCGATAATGCTTTTATATCCTGAATCGTGCCAACTTCGTTATTGGCCATCATGATTGATACGATAGAGGTTTTGTCCGTAACCTTGGTGCGAAGCTCTTCGGGCGAGATGAAACCCTCATGGTCGGTTCCCAGAAAATCGGCCCGGTACCCCTCCTTAACCAGAAATTTCACTGTTTCCAGGACGGCATGATGTTCGATAGCCGAAGTTATGATATGATCGCGCTTTTTGCGCAAATAATGAGCGGCGCCCTTGACAGCGATATTGTCCGATTCGGTTCCCCCGGATGTAAAATAAATCTCCGACGGTTCGGCGCCCAGTATGGCGGCCACTTTTTCGCGAGACTGCTCCAACGCCGTTTTAGCTTCCCGACCAAAATGATGCACCGAACTGGCGTTGCCGTATTTATTTTTTAAAAAGGGAAGCATCGCCTCCAAAACACGTTCATCAAGAGGAGTCGTGGCGTTGTAATCAAGATATATCTGTTTCATGACGTTTTATCCTTTTAAACATTTTACGAAATAACGTGTCCTAAATTAGTCAATTATTCTATTTTGTCAATACCCATAAACGATCGGAGATGTTCCCCGGATGAAATTAAAAGGCATACAGGATGGTGAAATGAAATCGATAGCCGGCTTCGTATAAATCGGTGGGAATCCGTCGGGCGTAATCAAGACGGATAGGCCCGGCCGGAGAAATGAACTGAATCCCGGCGCCATAGGCCAGGGCCAGGGCTTCGAATTTGATTTCATCGAAATCCCTGAAGCCGTTGCCGGCGTCACCGAACAGGGAGCCCCAGAGCTTGCCGATAAGCTGGAACCGGAATTCCTGATTGATAATTATGACGGTTCGGGCACCTTCGGGTGCAGGATTTGTCTCCGCGGTTTGAGGACCGAGGCTATTTTCTCTGAAGCCGCGGATAGAATTGGCACCACCCAGATAATAACGGACATCTACCGGCACCTCGCGGGAATCGCCGAATTGCCGGGCGGTTCCTAATTTCAGGCGGGTGGCCGATATCCAGCCCGGCCAGAATCGCTGATAACGCGACCAGGCGGCATCGGTTTTCCAATAGGAATCATCCCCGCCCAGAAATCCCCCGGCACATTCGATACTGAAATTGGTCATCGAGCCCCGGGTTGGGATATAAAGATTATCACGGCTGTCGCGATTGACCAGTAAATACAGCCGCCGTCGATTGGACAGGTTTTTTTCCTGTTTAAGGTTAGCCTGCTCTTCCTCTGTAAGTCCGGAAATTCTGACCGATTCATATTCGAGCCCCGCCAGACTGTTGACGGAATGCCCGAATTCGCGATTGGTGGTCAGGGAAACCGACCAGGTGCGAATTTTGTAATTCTGGACCCGGTCTCTGACCGGAGGTGAAATCTGGCCGGTAAAAGTCAATGGCATCCTGATGCCCAGAAACCAGGGTTCCTTGAAACGCAACCGATAGCTGTGTTCGAGAAAGCGCCATTCGGTGAATATGACGGATGAGGTTTGGGCCGATAATTCCAGCTGGCGCGAATTAAGGACGTTCCGTTTGCCCCATGCAATCGAGAATGTCCAGGTAAGGTCTTTAATCGAATCCTGCGAGGCACCGGTTTTAACGGATACATATTGAGGATTCTTTTCCCGCAATGATAAAATAAAATCGGGATTAAAGCGGTTCAATCCCCGGGTCGTATCGCTGGCGGTACTATGCAGCTGCAGGGTCGTATAATTGCCGGTTCGATAAAGCCGCCGTTGCGATTCCATAATATCTTTGCGGCGATAAACATCACCGGGCCTAAAAGTTAACTCCCTTTCGGCCACCGCTTCCGGGTATTTTCTGGCGCCGGCGATATGAATCTGTCCAAAATGAACCAGTGAATCGGAATCAATACGAAATTGTACCCGCGCCCCATTATGTTCGGAGCTGGTATCGATAGAATATTCAGCCGTGGCATAAGGATACCCATTGTTGGCCAGTTCGGTTTTAATGTCATATGTGGCCTGTTTCAAAGCAAACGGGTCGACTGGGTTTCCCTGCTTGAATTTACCGGCAGTATACGCCAGCATGCTCTCGAATTGCGGGTCAAACCGACCGGTTATAATTATGGAATCATACACAAACCGCCGCCCTTCATAGATAAATATGCTGACCAGGGCACTGGAATCGGGCAGAATGGGTTCAAAAGTTTCCACTACGCGCACTGCAAGAAAGCCGGACGATAAGTATCTATATTTGACTTCTGCCGTGTCTTTAAGCGGGGTTTCGCGTTGAATTCGGAATCGCCGGTCGGACTTAAGTTTATTTAACTTGGCAAAAAGGCCGCCGGGAGTTCTGGAATATAAGAAGGATTTGATTTGCGACTGCGAAAAATGACCGCCCTTTTGCGAACCTTCGGCAGGATATACTTCAATTTGGATTTTCTTTATTGTGGGCTTTTTGGAAAGCCATCTTTGATAATCCGGATTTAACACGACTTGCGCCATGCCCTTGCCCCCCAATAGAATAACGAGTATTGTTAAAGCAATAATTTTAATATTTCGGGTCAAATCAATAATCCCAATAAAAATTCAAAAGCAGATGATAAAGCTCTTTGTCATCCTTGCGGCCTTCGACTAAAAGAAAGCGCTTGAGCCGATATTCAAACCCTATTTCCTGGCCCTCGGTGCTGGATATGGTTGAACGGCCGTAAACGTATAGATTGGGATGCACCGAAAACCCCAGGCCCACTTTTGTGCCCAAAGGTTCGAATTTATCGCCATAAACCGGGTCGATTTCAAATGTCTCAACTCCGATATTGCTTAACGTTCTGGTACCTATTTGTGAAGCCTGCAAACCCAGAAACCCGGAGGCAAAAGTGCCCAGCCGGTCACCTATGACGTTTTCGCTGGAGCCATAACCATTGGTCCCGGCATAATAATTGGTAAAAATTAATGATAATATTTCTTCCCGAGTGAATTGAGACTCATCGCAGGGGTTGATTTCCGGATTATCCATAGTCTCGGTGATATGAATGCATAAATCATAAGAGCGTGTCTGCGGCTGACCGAATTGATCGGTCTCTTCGGAAATCCCCCTGACCTTGGTCGTCGCGAATATATCCAGTTTTGGATTGGGATATTCAACGTCATCATAAGTAATAGTACCGCCGGGCTCGATACGGAAAGTGCGATCGGCAAGATATCCCTTGCCTCTAAGTATTTCGAGCTGTCCGATATAGCGATAGTTATTATTGGTTCGAAGGAAATTCAATGTTCCGGCAAGTTCAGCATCGATTTCATCATTTTTAACCCAGGCGTTGGACGGAAAATCCACATTCAGGTTCAAATTCCAAGTGTTTTCCTCGCCCAGAGTGGTTAAAAGAAGCCAGCCTTCATTTTCTTCGGCAAAGTTTTCGAGATAATGGGCGCTTAGAATTTCGACGTCACCATAAACGGTCGGAGGCGTTTCTCCGCGAATCGACAAGGTGGCATTGGCCACCGCCGATATGTCTCCCAATTCATATTTTACGGGGAATTGTTCAAGAATTACTTGAATATCGTAATCCAGCTTCTCGAGCGATTTAATAATGACCTTGCCCTCGGCTCGGGTTCGGCCAAGCGTGCGGTTGCCATCACGACAGGTGGCCGAAGCCGATTTTATATTAATCGCTTTGTTTTCCATCTCCAGGTCAAGATTGAAGTCTTCGAGCGGCAGTATCAGATCATAAGGTTTTATTCGGCCGTTTTTTATCGCTGCCCGGCCATCAATATTGGGCGTCAGGGGGTTGCCGGTGAGTCGGAAAGAAACGTCCAGCTGTCCGTCCATGTCCTCTATTTCCGGCATATACATCAATATCAAATCGAAGGTCGTATCCCGGCCGATGATGTCAATCGATTGCTCCGCGTCCGGAAAGCGGTTTTCAACCGATTCCAGCGCCAGATTGATGGGGAAATGTCCGCCTGCCCGAAAATAACCGCCGCGGGTTTTCAGATACAACGAATCCATGGCGACTTGTCGGTCGGCATAATTGAACGCCGTATAAAGGTCGACATAGAGTTTTTTGCCGCTGACCGGATGTTTATAAGCCAGCGAATCGATAAAGGCATCGCAGGCGATTATCGGTGAACCCAGATTGCCATGCACGGTAATTTTGCCGGACATGATTCCTGATATTTCCAATTCCTCGGCCAAAAGCTTCACCCAAGTGGCGATTTCGGCCGTTTGGACGTCAATATCAAAGTTCAGGGTTTCGTCGTAGTTGTATCGACCCGTGGTGTTCAACAGACCGCCCGAAGGGTTCAAAACACATTGCGTGATATCATATCCCGACGAATCAATATCTATTAAAACCGGTTCGACACTTACTACCGGTTGTTCGAAAAGGGTTACGATAATCGTGTCGATGTTCAAGTGCATCGGTTCTGTCATGTACTCGAGATTGGCGATTGCGCCGGCATTTCCAAAAGAATTATCCATGTAAAAACGATAGATATTCACAAATTGCGAGTCGATGTCCATGTCGAGTTCCGCGCAATTGAAGGGCAGTTGATAAGCCTGGCCTTCATACAGACGGATGTAGGCTTGTCCCGTTCTCTGGCCCATAAACCTTTCGACATTACACTCGAGCCGGGCCGAATCCGAGAAAACGTCGTACATCCACAAAGAGTCGGAAATAAGGTATGCCGTCAGATCCGGGTCAATCGTGCGCCCATTTACGACATATTGCGCCTCTCCCCTTCCGCCCAGCGTTTCGATAAAGGTCAAACCATTAAATCGCGCCAAATCATTGAAAACGGCTTTGCCGTGAATATATAGATCATTTTCATAGTCTATTCGTCCGGAAAACACAAATGTATTGTCATAGTATGTTAGCATGAAGTTATCGCCAAAAATCAAACTATCGGTCGTAATAACTATATGGCCATTTGCCGCATGGGGAGCGATTATATCGAATTCTGACGGACCCAAATCGATATCAACGTCGATAATCATGTCCTTGCTTTTCAGACCGTGTCCGTTTAAATCGAGCGATCCCGACAAATCGGATACAAATGATCCGGAGACCAGGTGTTCCAGATTGAAGCCGTCAATTTTCCCGCGCATTCCAAAGGTTTCCGGCTTAACCCCGAGGTTCATGTAGCCGGCGGCGTTGACGTCGCAGCCACCAAGAATAACTCCGCTCAATGTATCAAAGGCAAGATAATTATCCTTCATCGTGAAGCGGGCCAAAAGAGAATCAAAGGAACGATTCATAAAATCCCCACCGATTTGAACGTCGCCCTTTAACACCCCGGAATCGTAATCTAGATTCCCGTGCACAGACACGTTACCGACGAGGTTGGGTCCCAGAAGGCTGGCCAATTCGGCCACGTTTAGATTTTGCGCCGCCAACATTATCTGCATGTTGATACTGTCACCGAAAACGATATGGCCATCCATGATCAGATCCGATGAATCAGTGATAATAAACAGGCTTTGAAAAAGCACATCGCTTTTATTGAGAGCAATCTTTCCCCCGGCCGCTTTCACGCTCAAACGATCATCGGAAGATTCATAACTAAGCCCGTCAATATCCATTGAATAGGTTCCGCCCTGACCGGCCAGACGGGCCTTGAAGATGATTTCGTCGAAAACAAGCGTATCATTCGGACGAATGAGGGTTAGTTTAAGTTTATTCAGACCCAATTCTAAAATTTCGAAATCGAACACGGTCTGGCCGCTTCCCTCGCGAGGAGCCGGTTTGGGCAACAGCCATCGGCCATCGGGTGATTGCATTAGCGTGATTTCCGCCGAATCGATAAAAACCTTTTTGAATTTAATCTGGTTTTTCCAGAAATCTTCCAGGGAATACTCAAAAGTGAAATCCGGTATGGATGCCATGATGTATTGGGTAGTGCTGTCTTTATAGAGAATGTCCAGTTGATTGACAGTCAGTTCCGAAAACATGTTGCCTGTAATTTCCTGGATATGCACTTTGACCGGCAGCTGCTCACCGATGATATCCTCCAGAGCCTTATTGGACAGCCTTTCAATCAGGCCGAAGTGAAACAGGGCCAGATAGGCCGTTATTAAAAAGACGGCAATCGAAATTCCGGTCGCCAGCAATATTCTATAAAACAGGCGCATCCCTATTTTCCAAATCGCTTACCAGTTCTTCGGCCATGGCCGCATTGTCCGAAGATACCAGTGGTCTGATATCGTTTAACACCGTCCTGATCATGGTTAGGCCGGCTCCCATATTCAAACTGCCCCGCAGATGAGATACCAACTGCCGACGACGGCCGTCAACAATCAGAGCCGCCACTTCGGCCAGTTCACGTTCAATGTTTCCCAGTCCGGACCGGCTCAATACTTTGCCATAGCCCTCGATAACCATCCAGCGAAACAATTCCGGCGACAATTTCAGGAATTTTTCCTCCAACCGTTCATAGTTTTTTCCATAAACCCGGCGGCACAGATTAAGACCGTCTTTGAACCATTTATGAGCTTCATCGGTCGTAACCGGACCCAATACGCCACTTGCCTTCCGATCACCATACACTTCATTATATGCCAGTGCGGCTTCAATCATGCGAGGGAATCCCAGAAAAAGGTAACTCTGGAGTATGGTTTCATACAAAGCGGTGGCGTCGATATGTCTTGATTTTAAACATTGCAGGGCAAGCCTCGTACGTTTCGCGTCACCCCCGGCGATTATGGCCGACAGCACCGCGATCGGGCGAAACAAGGCTTCACCGCAACCGCTTAAGATCGATTCCAGATGTTCTTTCATCTGCGAGTCTGTCAACATGGTTTTTATTATATATGTTTATTGACGGCAATGGCAACTGCGTTTTTAGCAGTTAACGAATCTGACGGACTTGTTTCTGGAGCGATTCCAATTCTTTTTCAAGACCATAAATAAGATCCTGCAGGGAGTCGACGCGCATATGTTGTGATTGACTAATAACACCGGTAACGCCGGATCGACCCGTGGCATAGGCATTTATCGAGGCGGCTCCCAGGGTGGCCTGAATGGAAACGGGACGGGCGTTGCGAATTATCCGGAGATTCACTTCCGAGCCAGGCAATGACTGCATGATATAATGCATCAGTTCACCGGCCGAAAACACCGGCAGGGTGTTTATTGCGGTGATAATGTCGCCGGGGCGAATGCCGGCCTTCCCGGCGGGTGAATCCCGGACGACGTCGGTTACAAAAGCGCCATTGATCGTTTTTTCGTTTTCGATTCCATTGGCGGGGAGGTTATGACTTTCATAATATTCGATATTGGCCGAACTGATGCCAAGGTATCCGGCCTTTCTCGAACCGAAACATTTCATGTGTGCGACAATACTGGTGAGTTGATAAGCCGGGACGGCAATACCCGTCTGCGATTCAACCCCGCTGCCGAACCCGGAGACGATAAGCCCGGCCAGTTTACCGGTCATGGTGAACAAGCCGCCACCGATGGACCCCGAAGAAATCGGCGCCGTAAACTGAAGATTTCCGTCTTCGCGAACGCCGACACAAAAACCCAGACTTGGTGCAACCGACATGCCATAGGCATTTCCAAGCGCCAGAATCATTTGTCCCAGCCGCGGCTCTTCGTCAAAGAGGGTAACCGCCGGTTTGGCCCGTAAATCGGTCTTCAACAGGGCCACACCGGTTCGATAGTCGATGCCGACGAGTTCTGCCTTGTATGGTTTGTGGTCGTGCCAGACAAAATGTACCGGGAAACCATATACCGATGCCGCCGCGGTCAGGATCAATCCGGTGTCGACAATGACACCGCTGGAGATAAGATTTAAAGAGGTAGAAGCGGATAACGCCCCCTGCGTATCGCTTCGCGAGGCAACCGCTTCGACCGTCACGACAAATTGCGATGACATATTGACCAGCCGTTCCAGATGTAAATCAAGGCTGTCCAGGGTCATGGCCCGGGTTGTGGCG
>CAYWLR010000002.1:60110-217685 GCA_964459465.1 uncultured Ignavibacteriaceae bacterium
GTTTCCAAACCGTTTTACCGTAACACAAAATTGGCTTTAAAATTTTCCATCCCTTTCATATTTAAATCAATGGTGTACATGGTGATGGCCCGGGTTGTGGCGGTGGCCGATAAAAATGCCGCCGAAATCATGATCATCAGCATATTTCGAGCGGCATAAATGGATTCAGGCTTTAGCATTTTAAAACGTTTCCTGCACCTCCCTGACAGCATCGGTTTGCGGCGTGATGTAATTGCGAATCACCGGCTGCCCCAGAGGAGCGATAAAAGTCTGCCCGTTCTGCTGGATGAGTATGAAACCGCCCTGGAATGGCAGCCGTCCGATACTCCCGAAATCATTGTTGCTTCCGGCCAGTTGATTCATATAGTTTCGTATCCGAGTCGCCCGCCCCATTTGGTGGTTGAATTCCCATTGCTGATCGACATGCTGCGCCAAAACATGATCGGGGCTCGGCTGAACGGTCAGGTAACGATCGTCCATACCGGCGTCCGACGCCGTTTCCACCCCGGCCATAACCGGCGTCTTATCGGGCGTCATGAAAGGCGACAAACCTCCGGCAAAAACGAAAGCCAATACCAGGCAGGCCATGGCCGATACCGAAACAATTGTCCGCATTCCGAAAGCCGGGGCCTCCATCGGCATATAGGCCTTCTTGCGGGTTTCCTGATATCTTTCTTCGGCTATGCGATTCAGCAGGCGGGTATTGAAATCACTGGATACCGTTGGACGCTCCAGCTTGTCTTTGGCCAGAGCCATTTCCCGATATATCTGCTCCTCCCGGCGACATTCAGGACAGCTGTCAAGATGATGAACCACCGCCCTCTGACGCGTTCCCGAAAGCTCGCCGTTACAATAAGCTGACAGGAAGGAGCGTACCCTTCGACAACGCATTGTATTCCTCCATTCTCGGCTGCAATTTCTCTCTAAGTAAAGCCCGGGCACGGTTAACGCGCGATTTGACCGTACCAAGCGGGATATGCATGATTTTAGCAACTTCCTCGTAGGGTTGTTCTTCGATATCGCGCAAAATGAACGCGGTGCGATATTTTTCTGGGAGATCCTCCACGGCCTTTTTAAGGGCCTGCGGTAAATTGGACGGGATCTTCATTTCGACAGCGATTTCGTTTTCCTTGCCCTGCATATCGTTAATATCGAAAAATTTAAAACGTTTCCGTTTTCTCAATTCATTTCGGGCTAAATTCAAAGCAATCGTATAAAGCCAGGTCGAGAAACAATGACGGAAATCAAATGACTCCCGGTGCTGATAGACTCGGACAAACGTTTCCTGCACAATATCCTCGGCTTCTTCCTGACTTTGAATCATCCTCATTATGACATTCATCAAGCGGTTTTTGTAACGGTCAACAATCCTACCAAAAGCCACCATGTCGCCATTTTGAACCCTCTTGAAAAGGTCATAGTCTATATTCTTTTCGGTTCCTTCAGCCACGTCCAAACCTTTCGTTGGCAGTTATAAGTATTACACCTGACCATTTTATTGGTTCCACTATTTATATAAAAATGCGTTGTCTTATCTTATTGTACCACATAATAATATATTTTATATCAATTCCCATTTGCGTTTTTGGGGTTTATATGCAAAATCCATACTAATTGAAGCCCGACCTGTCCGGATACTTCTTTTCTGATTGCAGCGCATCAACTTAAAATTCATTTTTTTCAAATCGCCGTTTTCGGCGAAAATAACTCATGAATAATTCAAGTGCAAGAATGACCGGCGCCGAACATTAATTGTGCGTTTGTCTTCTGCATAGTTATCCAAGTTATTGAATTGCATATGATTTCGTCAGCTAAAATTTCGGAATGCCTTTTGCTTTCAGGAATAACATAGGATTAGTTTTATATTGACCCTATTAAGGGTGAAACCTATTATCCTTGTCAAGGAAGACTGATGACAATATCCATTGGAGGGGATAATGATTAAACTCGTAAAAGCGCTTCTTTTAATGACGTTTATGTCAATAATACTAATCAATTCGGTCCAGGCCCAGCGCGGTGAGACTCAATCTCTATACGATCTTCCGCCCCGCTGGCTGGTTGATTGTCCCACGTCAATGACTCTGCCCCGGGGGTGTTTCGATGTTATCATGCGGGTGTATCCCAACGGCGGGATTCTGGGCAGCACCTCCATCGGCCTGACCAACCATTTTATGGTTGGCATTTCCTATGGCGCCGAAGGCGTCATCGCCGATGCCGAACCGAATTGGAATCCGCGGGTCGAGTTTAATGTCAAACTTGGTCTTATTGAAGAGTCGGTTTATTTCCCGGGCTTTGCGGTCGGTTTCAATTCGCAGGGACAGGGCTCCTATGACCCCGAAAAGAAAAGATACACGTACAAATCCAAGGGCTTTTATGGCGTATTGTCGCGGTCGTTTTATTTCATGAACGGGATATTCAGCGGTCACGCTGGTGTCAATTATTCTCTGGAAAACGATATCGACAAGGACGACGATCCTTCGGTCTATCTGGGATTCGATACCCGCTTCAAGTATAATATCGGGCTGGTCATGGAATATGACTTTGCCTTGAATGATAACAAATCATCACAGCGGTATGGCAAGGGCAGGGGCTATCTCAACGCCGGTTTACGGTGGCTTTATTCCGAAAATCTTGAAATTGAGGTGATATTAAATAACCTGCTGAATAACCGTCACGATGTCAATTCATTTGGACGCGGGCTGCGTTTAACTTATATTGAGTACTTCTAAACTACACGCCGGAAGGCCGCGATTATGAGACGCTTTATAATATGGTTTATGCCGCTGGCAACGGTCGCGATAATCTGCATGGGCTGCTATACCGTCCTGGTCCACCCCCGAACGGAAGAAAATTATTCCAGCCATGATTATCAGCAGGGATGCACTGATTGTCATTCCACTTACCATGAGTATCCATACGGATATTTCTATGGCAACTATCCCGACTACTGGTGGGACAGCCCGCGTTACGGACGCTATTACGCCTACCCGTGGTGGTGGGATTACTACTGGTATACCGAGAAGCCGCGACGCCAGAGCATAACCGACGGCGGCGGCGAAGATGCGGCCGAGGTGCGCTCGGACGGCAAAAAAATCGAGCGGCGCCAGAGCCTTCGCCCGCCATACTCCGACGGTATTCCCACTATCAGCCGGGACGATTATAATTCGGGGGGGTCATCGGGATCGACCGGATCATCGGGAAGCGCCGGAGACAATACCGGCTCCACCACCGGGCCGGCCAGCTCCCAGCCAAGCAATGAAAAAGAAGAAGAAAAGAAGACGCCGCGACGGGACACCGGGAGAAAAAAATAATGCGTCAACTTGGTCTTTGCCTGCTGTTCATCATAGTACTTAATCCCGGCGGTGTTTTGGCGCAGTCATCCTACATTGAAAGCGTTGAAGAAATCACGGCCGGAAACGTCGCCGGCATCGGCGCCCGGCAGATGGCAATGGGCGGGACAGGTCTAATGGCCATTGACGGCACCTCCCTTTTTTATAACCCGGCCAACCTTGCCCGTATTCCCCGTATAGAATTCATGTTCGGCCTGTCCAATCAAAAATACAAAAATAAATCATCGGTGCTTACAGATCAGCTTCTGGTTGATACTCTGACCGGTTTGGCAGATATAAATAACGGCTATCGCTTTGAAGGCTTCACTTCCCTCTCCGGCGGCGCCGAGGATGATAAAACCAATACCCGTGTAAACAACCTCATTCTGACTATTCCTTATCCGACTTATCGCGGCTCGCTGGTCATCGGGCTGGGGGTGGCCCGGCTGGCCGACTTCGACCGCGTTTTCAATTTCGCGCATCGGGATCGGTCGCTCGACGGTGACATATATTCATCCGGGCGCGAATTCCAGGCCGGGTCCCTAATGCAATGGTCGGGCGGTTTTGGAGTGGACCTGTCCCCGCGGATCTCGGTGGGAGCCTCGATATCGCTTTATACGGGGACTAACGATTATGATTTCACTTATCAGCTCGACTCGGTCGATTATCTCTATTTTAAAAGCGAGCAATTCATAACGGACAAATATCTCGGTATCGGAGGCAAAGTCGGCATGGCCATGCAGGTCAATCATTATCTGGCCTTTGGGGTAACCATTGAATCGCCGACCGTTATCGATATCGATGAAGATTACACACTGCGCTCGACCACGGTCATTGACGGCTTTTATCTACCCGAAGACGGTTATAACGGTTCGATAAATTACAATCTCAAAAAACCCTTTACTTTTGCGATGGGCGTGCAACTCGAGAAAAACAACGCCGTGTTCGAAGCCGATATAGGCTATACCGACTGGGCGCAGATGTCATACAGCGACAACCCGGACATGGAGCAGGAAAATAAAAATATCAAGGATTTTTATCGCGACGTCCTTCGATATAGCCTCGGTGTCGAATACGTTATCCCGTCATGGAGTTTGTCGTTTCGCGGCGGGCTGTTCCGCGACCCCCTGCCTTTCCACGACCAGTTTGTCAACGACAACCGCAACGGTTACAGCCTCGGTTTCGGGGTTCTAATCGACCAGGTTCTGACCATTGATTTTGCCTACGTGCACGGATCCTATGGACGCAATTCCAATTTCTGGTACGGGACGGCCTCGGTTGAAGGTCGCGACTATGATCATTACTTGATTATGGATGAAGATATATCGTACAACAGGATATATTTAACCGTCGCCAGCCGGTTTTAAATGGAATTATATCAAATCAAATCCCAGCGATCCAAAACGAACTTCACGAATTCCGATACCTTTACAAATACTTTTTTCTGAAAATCCTTGGCCCGTGCCGGATCAAAATCGGGAATCCCCTCCCCGTCTTTATAAAGCAATATACTTCCCGGTATAGGATAGACATAAGCCGCCGGGTTAAACGTATATACCAGATTTTTATTGAACTGCGATTTGTCGGCCAAACTATTGTCTATTGCCTGCATCATGGCCGTTTCATCGATGCCGGCATGCCCGCCGGTTTCACCGAAAACTTCGTCGGTGACATCTTCGCACAATTCCCACCATTGGATAACGGCAATTTTGACACCGCTGTCATAGAAATAATTATAGGCGACATCTTTCAAGACCGAGTCATTGCCGCCGTGGCCATTGAGCACAATAACGCGCTCGAATCCGGCATCGGCAAGGCTATCGAGAACGTCGCGGACATACTGCCCGAACGATTCGGGAGTGACCGTCAACGATCCGGGATAACCGTAAAGCGATTTGGTTATGCCATAATTGATGGTCGGTGCGATTAAGGCATCGACCTGTTCGGCCAAATAAGACGCAATCGATTCCGGAATAAGATTATCGGTACCGAGGACGGTCGCGCCGTGCGCCTCGACCGTACCGATCGGCAGGATGACGGTCCGTATCCCGCCATCCAGGGCGGCGCGGAACTGCAACCAAGTCAATTTCTGCATTTCTTTATTCATGACTATATATGCCTATTAAGTATTCGCTCCAGCACTTTTTCGGTTTCGCGGGCCTTGTCTTCATCGCCTTCCAAACGGTACTGATTTATATCCCGTACCAGAAATTCGAGGTCTTCGGGATGCTCGACGGCGTACCACATTTCCATCTCCGCCCAGGACAGACCCTTTTCGTTGAACTTGTCGGCCACCTCGGAATAAATCCGCGGGGAGCGCCAGTCGAAGTCCGCCAGGTTGACATGGTACTGCCCGGACATGCCGATCAGGTAGTAGCGCCCCTCGACCGTCGGGCCGAACACGGCGTCGGAGTTTTTCAAAAGCTTAATGGCCATTTTGAGCATTTTGTCGTTCAGCGTCGGTGTCCGCGACCCGATGAAAATGACGTGCTTATAACCCCATTCGAAGCACTGGCGGAAAACGGCGTCCATTTTCAGGCCCCATCGTTCCGGCTCCAGCTTCTGAACCTTGAACTTTTCTTCCAGCACCTTGACCTTTTTGCCGTTTAGTCGTCCGGCCAGGTAATGCATGATTGTCTCGACCGATTTGCGGGTATGCGGGTAATCGGCATAGTACATATAGAAATCCGGGCCGGTGATATCGAGAATATTATTGATCGTGTCCGCGATGAAGGCCTGATGCAGATACGACAGAGCTTCCAGTGAAAATTCGTCGCCCAAATTCAATTCGGAGCCGTCTTCGGTAATCTCCTGAATGCAAACCGCCAGCGCCGTATCATTCTTCTTTTTAGTCGGCATTTGCCTTTTCCATATAGTATGGCTGTTAATCTGCCCCAATATAAAACGGGCATTTACGGCCGTCAACCGTGCGCAAGAATTTTTATGAAAATTAATTTAGCCGATCGACTCAAGGGCCGGGAAAAATTCCAGTAGTTTGTTGGCGATTATATTAAGGAGGTTGAAAAATATCAGGATCCCTATAACCATCAGCAATACGCCGGAAATGATTTCCACCGCGCGGAAATGACGTTTGATAAAACCGAAAAAGCCAATCAGGTAATTGAACAGCAGGGCGGTTAGAATGAATGGTATGCCCAGTCCGGCCGAATAAAATGCCAGTAGAATAATGCCTTTTCCGACCGTCCCCTGACTGGCCGCAACGGTCAGAATGGAGCCGAGAATGGGGCCGATGCAGGGCGTCCAGCCAAAGGCGAAGGCCATGCCTATCAATATTGCTCCGATGACGCCGAATTTCTTCTGTCCGGTGTGGATGCGTTTTTCATAATTGAGCGCGCGAATTCTGAAAACACCCGCCACGTGCAAACCGAACAGGAAAATCAACACCCCGCCGAGTTTATTGAAAATGGCGATATTATCGCGCAACCAGCCGCCTACAAAGGAAGCCGACGCGCCCAGGGCGATAAATATCAGGGAAAAACCGACGACAAAGAAAATTGTATTTGTGGCGACCCGCCCCAGATGCGAGGAGGCCTTTTCACGATTAGTCAGATCGTCCAGCGAAACGCCGGAGATAAAGGATATATAGCCGGGTATGAGCGGGAGAACGCACGGTGAAACGAACGACAACCCCCCGGCCAAAAAGGCGCTGAAATATCCGACGCTTTCCTCAAACATGGCAGTCCTCGATAAATGTTTTGCTTAAACCGGAATAAATCAGGATTGGCTCCAAAGGCAAGCTTTATTTTTTTGCGGCAACGATTTTGGGAAGTTCTTCATTAAGAATTTCGTATATTTCTTCGCGGTCGATTTTATCGACAATATTTTTGGCCAGGCGTTCGGCTAAAAGCTCCACAAGGTAAGTACACATACGCCGGACTTCTTCGGGCGCAATGACGGAGGCCGGCACCTCGGCCGTAGCCTTAAGGGGGCTGGTGTTCACCTCATCCGTTCCGATTTTTCCTATCTCCGATTCGAATTTTTTGCGTATCATGGTCTCCGCGGCTCGTGTCCCCCGGCGTTCACTTTCGGATGAAATCTGCTGCATTTCCTTTTTGAAATCGGAAATGAATTGGTCGACGCCGCCGGATGTGGCATTTGGCGATTTGTCGTTCGACAGGGACGAGCCGATCGGCTCCAGAGAATCTGCCGGACGCGTAATCTTGAGGCTGGAGTCAGAATCATTGGGCCTGGTTCTGGTTGCGGATTTGCCGCCTGAGCCATCGCTTTGCATTTCATTTAAAAACCAGTCATAATCATGGTCGTCTTTTGGCTGATCAGCCCGAACAGGCTCGGAATCTTCCTTGGGCGCAGTCATACCATACTGGTCATTATCAATCTGAATCTTGGCCGATTCGCCCATGGAATCAGCCTTTTTGGGCGACGGCTGTTCATCGCGTATCATTAATGACTCCACTTTGCCGGTAATGTTTAATTCTTCTTTATCGCCATTGGCATGTTGGACTATATCAAAGGCATCTTTCCCCGCGGCCTTGGCCGCCTTGGTGAGATTCCGGGAGGTCCAGGTCTGATTCATGACCTCCGATTCCTCGACTTCGATTTCGTCCATCCCCAGCGCGGCATCAAGAAGTTCATCATTGACCTCGCCTTCGCCGAACGGGCTTGACTCGGTTATTTTTTCCGGAAGCGGGGCATCGCCGACACCGACAAACGTGGATACTTTACTTAAAAAATCTGAAGGCTCAAACGGCCGTGGCAGGATAACTTCCGGCGGATATGGAACCGGGTTGCCGCCGGGATCTTCGATTAATAAAAGCGGTATGCTGGAAGTGGCCTTGTTGTCGCTTAAGGCATCGTAGAGATAGCTACCGTCATCATCCCGAATATCAGCGCCAATAATAACCAGATTCGGTTGTTCGGAAATAATTAGCGACTTGGCTTTGTTGCCGGCCGAGCAACTGATGACATCGAAGCCGTTCTGATGCAATATGGATTCGGCAATATTACGAATGGCATCCGATTTTTCCGCGACAAGGACTTTTTTTCGCATTATAAGCCTTCCGCCTATTTATCTTCCCCGGACAAAATTTGGCTGGCATTTTCCAGAAACTTGCGATCGTCTTTGGAAATATTTTCGATACCAACCTCGTTTATTTTATCCAGGATAGCATCGACTCTTTTCATTATATCTTCGGCTTTTTGACGTCGTTTCTCCAGTTTAGCGGTTTTTCTTCTGAACCGCAAGGATTTAATCCACCGGGTTATGGCCGTAAGCCGCCAGTCGAGTTTAAGATAAATCAGGCCCACAACCGCCCCTCCTAGATGTGCCAGGTGAGCCACATTGGTTCCGGAAAAAAAGAATGTCAGGACTGCAAAAAAGGGAATGGCATAACGGACTCGCATCGGGAACATGAAGAAGATTAACAGGTAACGGTCGGGAAACAATAGCCAGTAGGCCGCCAGGATGCCATAAATCGCGCCCGACGCGCCGACTATGGTATTGACCGAATTATAATTGAATATCAGCGAAAACAACGCCCCGCCCAATCCGCACAGAAGGTAATATTTTAGAAAATTTTTGGAGCCCCAGCGATACTCGATTTCCGTGCCGAACATCCACAGCGCGAACATGTTAAAAAACAGGTGAAACAGCCCGCCGTGAAGAAACATATAGGTCAGAGGTTGAAACAGGTAGTTGGGAAAGTCTTTATAAAACAGGTGGGGGGTTAAACCGAAGAAACCGGTGATCGCTTTTGAGCCAAGTATCTGACCCAGAAAGACGACCGTATTGATAATTATCAAATACTTGATGATCGGGCTTATAGAACCGGGACCGATTCGCATCGAACCCATCCCGCCTGAAAATCCATTATCGAGCCTCATTTATCAACCTATCGGCATATTTTCAATACGTCTTTATAATTCATAATTTATACAACTCGAACCGTCTGTCAACCGCAAGAACTTCATAAAAATATGCCTTATAAGATATCATCAGAATCTTTTTTGCTTTTATCATCCGACCGGATGCGACAGGATTCGCTGACTCATGTCTTGATACCCAATTTTGGCAAGATAAATCGGAGTAAAGCATACCAAACGACAAAAAAAATCAATAGAAACATTATATCATAGAAATCCATCTTTGGTCCCCCTTTTCTGACCGAGTAATCGGCCGTGTTCTTTAAACATGCAGCGATCCATAACCATTACTAATCCGGCCTCTTCGCCCGCCCGAAAGGCCTCGTAGGAAATAACCGTTTCCTGCAACCAAACCGCCATGGCGCCAATCGCGATGGCTTCATTAACTATGCCGATTGCGGCCTCCGGTTTGCGAAAAACATCGACAATATCTATTTTGTCCGGAATCGTTTGAAGGTCAGCATAGGCTTTTTGTCCCATAATTTCTTTTTCCTTGGGGTTGACGGGTATGACTTTATAGCCCCATATCTTAAGGTACTCGGCAACATTGTATGATGGCCGGTCGGGATTTGGTGACATCCCAACCACCGCGATTATTCGGGATTCACCCAAAAGATTTCTTATAATTTGATCATCCGGGTTTTTCCAGCCCCCCCCGACGCCATGGTAAATCGGCATGATTATTTCAATACCCGGGACAACCGGTCGATCAGTTGTGCTTTGGGTATGGCTCCGACTACCTGATCGACCACTTTACCTTGTTTAAAAAACAGCAAGGACGGAATCGACATAATACCGAATTTCGCCGCCATTCTCTGGTTATTATCAACGTCCACTTTGGCAATTTTAACCTTGCCGTCATATTCAGTGGCCACTTCCTCCAGTATAGGGGCGATCATTTTGCATGGTCCGCACCAGGTGGCCCAGAAATCCACAACCACCGGGATATTGGCTTTGACCACTTCACTGTCGAAGGTATCGTCGGTTACGGCAACAGGCTTACTCATCAGTCATCTCCTGCAAGTTAATGTTTATTGAAGATTATAAACGTCATCTGTTTTTATTTGTTCCCATTCGGACTTCGCCCCGATGCCGTCCCCGCACCTGATCGACAAAGGCCTCGATACGCGTTTCCTCGCCGCTGTCCTGAAGGCCTTCGTAGCTTATATTAAGCCAGGGCAGGCTATCGAGATCGGCGGAGACTTTTCGCGACAGAGACGAGACAATTGTCCCGGGCATGCAATTAAAAGGCATGCTGTTGACAATTCCGGCCGCTCCCTCATGAACGAGGTCGATAGCTTTTCCGATCGACAGCACCGCCTCACCGCGTACCGAAACCGGCAGATATGGCTCGGCCAGCTTTATGACCTTTTCCACCGCGGTTTCATGCGGAATGGAAAATCCTTCGCAAAATAGTTTTTCCAACCGGTGCTCGGTCCGATGCTGATATATCTGCTGAATAAAACCTGCCACCCAATCCTTCCACTGACGGTTGTATCGGGCGTCCAGCCGGAAAGTGTACGTCGTATAATTAACCCATTCGGCAAATGAGGCCAGACGCACTTCGGCACCGAGCGCCTCCAGTTTAGTAATCAAATGATTATTCGAAAAGCGGTTATTGCGCAGGTAAATCTCGCCGACGACACCTATTATAGGCCGCTCGACCGGGTCACGCGGAATACGGGCAAATTCAAGTGCGGCTTCTCGCGCCAGAGCATTCAGGTCATTTCCCTTAATAATGTATTCCTGCATCCGGTTCAAATACTTGTAATACGTTCGTTCGGTTTGTCCCTTTTTGATTTCATACGGACGACAACGGTATAACATTTTCTGCAGGCCGTCGACGAAAACTATCCCCATCCACCCGGTTTTGCGAAAATCCGAATTATTGAGCCCGAAATCGGAATAGGATGTTTCGGAATTGGGTGAGTAAATCGGGATTTCTTGGTAACCCAATTCATCGAGGATAATGCGATGGTACTGGCTGTACTGCCCGAAACGGCACGGCCCGTTGGCCCCCGGCATAAAGAAAACGGCTTTGCCGGGATCGAAATTCTCGCTGTGAAGTTTCTTTATCATGTCGCCGGTCGTCACGACGCATGGGAAACATTCCTTGCCCGAAGTGAATTTTTTGCCATAATGCAGACTCATTTCATCAGGCTCGTCCATAACCTCGGCTATTACTCCGGATTTGCGAAAGGCGGCCGCGACGGCATAAGCATGGTCACACATATTGGGGATATAAATGATTTTTTCCGATGGCAAAAATTTCTTCAATCGGGGCTTATAATCGGTCGCGGGCGCCTTGAAACGATAAAACCTCAAGGAATCGATAAAGGCTTCCACCCGCGTAATCATCCCAGCGTCGGCCGAATGCTCATCAAGTTCCAGCTGCAAATAGGGTTTGCCGTTCATCTGCCGGCGGAAGAAATGAGTGATAAAAGAGTCCGGCCCACAGCCAAACGATGTTAAATAAACCGCAAACAGGTTGGGGTGTTCCCGAATGTATTTGGCCGCCGCCAGTATCTTGCGGCCGTAAAGCCAGTACATCGTATCAAGTTCCTCGGTGCGTAATTCCAGCGGCAAAAAATCCATCGGGACAACACGCCAATTCATATTACGAATTTTGGCGGGTATTTCCAGAGACAGACGCCGGTCGAAACCATTATAGGGGCGGCTGATTATGACCATGCACTTCTCATCTTCTTTCAATTCCCCGATAACCCTTTTGCCCTCTTCAAGCAAGCTCTGGCGAAATAAAAGATAGGCCCGATTGGCCCGGGTTAAGGCCTTCCCGACCTCCCGCTCACTTAAACCCATGGTTTTGCTGACATCCCGTAACTGATTAATCATAATGGCCTTATCCGAGTCGATACGGATCGGCCTGCCGATGAATTTTATCCCCGCCGCCGCAAAATCAAACTTGGCGGAAACCGTGTTCGATATGGATTGCACATAGGGACAAATATAACTGCCCTGCTCATCCTGCCGACTCTGCGTATATTTTATGATTCCGGGCAGGAAAATATAATCCACCCTTTTATTGATTAAATTGTCCACGTGGCCGAAGGCGATTTTAATCGGAAAACAGGTTTCCGCCTCGAATTTCTCCAGCGAGCTTTCGACTATTTCATGATTGGACAAATCACTGGTAATCACTTCAAACCCGAGCGACTCGAAAAAGGCCTTCCAGTAGGGGAAAAACTCAAAAAAGTGAAGAACCCGGGGAATACCGACCCGTCCCCGCGATCCGTTATCTATGTCCACGTCGATATATCGTCGCATCAGCTGACGCATACGGAAATTAAAATGATCGGGTATTTTGGTTTTGGCTATATTCTGCCGCACGTCATACTTTTCGCAGCGACTTCCATAATACAAAGGCTCTTCACCCTCCACCTCAACCTTTCGAATATCGCACAAGTTGGAGCAATCAGTGCAGGGGAAAGTAGTTATACTGTATTTTCGTTTGGAAATGTCAAAACCCTTAAATTTACTGCCCGCGCCGGAATCAGTTTCCATGGCAAGAATGGCCACCCCGATGGCTCCGGTAATATCATGATGTGGCGGCACCGTAATTTTTTTGCCGGTAAGCTTCTCAAAGGCGGCGACCACCCCCTTGTTCCAGGCGACGCCGCCCTGGAAAAAGATATTATTCCCGATTCTGCGGTCGCCCACCACACGGGTCAGATAATTGGAAGCAATCGAATAAGCCAGTCCGGCGACCAGATCATCGGTAGCCGCCCCGGCCCGTTGATGCCCGACCAGGTCCGATTCCATGAACACGGTGCATCGTTCGCCGCAACCGACCGGACATTTGGCGGAAAGAGCCCGATCGCCGAATTCCCGTTCAATATTTATTTCCAATTTTTCTGCCTGTTCCTGCAAGAATGATCCGGTTCCGGCGGCGCAGGCTTTATTCATTTCAAAATCTATGACCGTTTTGTTGTTGAGTGATATATACTTGGAGTCTTGCCCACCAATTTCGAAGATGGTATCAACGTCAGGGTCTATATTGATGGCGGCTGTTGCCTGGGCGGTAATCTCATTTTTTACTATATCAGCACCCACGAAATCACCGGTCAAATAGCGGCCGGAACCGGTGGTTCCCACCCCAACAACCTTGACTCTGTTACCCACTTCGGCGCCGATTTCGGACAGGCCGCGACGGATAGCCTCGATGGGTCGGCCCTCGGTCATAAGGTAACGGCGGGCCACGACATTCTTTTCCCGATCTATTAAAACGACATTGGTTGAAAGCGACCCGACATCTATGCCCAGATAGACTTCGAGATTATCCATGTTTTCCCGATAGCGCTGGCGGGTAATATTATAATATTTGTTATCCGGATAATCAAAAGTAAGCGCCTCTCGCGAACTCCTGGGGACACCCCTGTATTTCAAATAGCCGGCTATTTTCTCTGGCGCAATTTTAACTGCCTCCTCATCGGGTTCGGCCATAACCAGCCGGGCCGCGCCAATCGCACCCATTACATTATAGTATTTTGGTATTACCAGTTCGCCCGGATTTAACTCCAAAATATCGGTGAAGGCGCGAATAACTCCGGGATTGGCCGCAACGCCACCTTCAAAGGCAATCGGTTTCTCGAATTTTTTGCCCCTGGCGATGGCGCTTTTAAAATTACGTGCGACGGCATAGCACAGTCCGGCTACAATATCAAAATCCGGCGTCGCGATCTGCTGGAGATGAATCATATCGGATTTGGCAAAAACCGAGCACCGCCCGGCGATGCGGGGTGGGTTGGACGATTTTAACGCCATTTTGCCGAATTCATCATCAATGGATATCTTCAGTCGTCCCGCCTGCTGGTCAAGAAATGAACCTGTCCCGGCGGCACACAAATTATTCATCCCGAAATCGATAACCGTCCTTTGTTCGGGATCCAGAAGCAGAAATTTGGAATCCTCGCCGCCCATCTCAATGACCGTTCTGACTTCCGGGGCGACCAGATAATTGGCCGCCGCCAGTGAAGGAATTTCGCCGAAAAATCGTCCGCCGAGAATGCTGCACCCGGTCCGGCCGCCGATCCCGGTGAAACCGACCTTGACAGGATAGCGGAGAAAATCCTTAAATTCGACGGTCAATAACGACTTAAGGGTCTGGTAGGGACGCCCATGATAACGGCGGTATAAGGTCTTTATAATCTCACCAGATTGGCCGACAGCGGCCAGCTTGACTGAAACCGAACCGATATCAATCCCTAATGTCAGTTTGCCGAAATCCATTTCCACCCCACTCTTGTGTTGCCTTTGCTGAAAATAACAATTGTGAGTATGACGCGCAATTATAATTGTTTGAGATTATACTCAAGGATGCTATATTCCGCCGGGAAAATATGAGATTATTATTGCAGAGAGTGACCCGCGCCTCCGTAAAGGTTGATAACCGCACCGTCGGCCAAATAAGTCGGGGACTGCTGGTCTTTTGCGGTTTCGGCAAAGACGATGCCGGGGAATTTATGCCCAAAATGGCAGAAAAATGCCTGGGTTTGAGAATATTTGAGGATGACGAAGGTAAAATGAACTTGTCGGTTGCCGATATCGGCGGCGAACTATTGGTCGTATCGCAATTTACACTTTATGCCAATTGTCGAAGGGGACGCCGCCCCGGATTCGACGACAGTATGCCGCCGGAAGCGGCCAAGCGCATGTATGAATTATTTAAAACGGAACTAGCAAAATCCGGATTGAAGGTGGCGGGGGGAATTTTCGCGGCCAAGATGGAAGTTTCGCTGGTCAACGACGGTCCGGTAACGATTTGGCTCGATGATAAAGAATTACAGCAACCTCGCCGCTCTGCTTGAGAATCACGATCTGATTCTGGCTTCCGGGTCTCCCCGGCGGGTCAAAATACTCAAGGAAGCCGGTATTGCCTTTCGTCAAATTGTTCCGGATATAGATGAAAACAGCGGTACGGACCTTTCGCCGGAATGGCTGGCTATGCATCTGGCCGAGAAAAAGGCCACAGCCATCGCTGGACAAGCATCCGTCCGCGATATTATTCTCGGGTGTGATACGATAGTCGTTTTAAACGACGAGATTCTGGGAAAACCTGATTCGAAAGAACATGCATTCGACATATTATCGCGGCTGTCCGGTCAACGGCATACAGTCTATTCTGCAGTCGCCCTGTTGAGTTATGAAGGCCGGATGGTTTCCGGGTTCGAGCCGACCGAGGTTATATTCAATAAGGTAGGCGAAGATGAAATCCGCGCCTACATCGAAACCGGTGAACCGCTTGACAAGGCAGGAGCATATGGAATACAGGGTTTCGGCGCTTTTTTAGTTGACACGTATATTGGCAATTTAGATAATGTAATTGGCTTGCCTATGACACTTGTTAATGGTTTGGCGGGCAAATTATTGGCGAAAAATTGATATGACGGAAGTGCATAAAACAATAGGCGACAAATTAAAAATACGAAGAGAAAGCCTAAATCTGTCGCTGGAAGATGTTTCTGAAGAAACCAAAATTTCTGTTGAATATCTGCAATCCATCGAAAGCGGCCAGATAGATTCTTTTCCATCTGTGGTGTACTATGACATGTTCGCACGGTCGTATGCCAAAGAAATGGAAATGAACCCGGACGAGCTTTTTGAGGAATTGAAAACGAAAGCTGAATCGGTCATAAACCTTGACGTGGGAAAGGATGCCCCGCAGCCGGCGCCGCCGCCAGCTATCGAGAAAAAAAATAACGGCTTTTCTTTTGTGAAGCTGGCGGCATGGCTGGGCGGCATTATTATCCTGATTTTCATCGCCGTTGTGGTCTGGTCTATCATGGGCAATAAATTCACGGGGTCATCCCCGGTTCGCACGGACCAGAATACTGCAACGGCCGAGCCGGAAACTCCGGCTCCCCTGCCCGGAGAGCCACTCGTCGATAACGCCACAGGCCAGTCGGAAGAGCCCGATCTCGACCTGCCTGAATATGAACCCGTCAAACCAATGATACTGCAGGTGACCACCAGGGATTCATGTTGGGTGATGGTGTTGGCCGACGGCGACACGGTTTTAAACCGAAATCTGCCCGGCGGAGCTGTTCGCGAATTGAGCGCCGCCTATCGGTTTCTGGTCTCGGCAGGTAACCCAAGCGTTTTGGATATCAGTCTGGACGGTCAGCTATTGAAACCGCTGTCGGAGAGTGGAAGGCCATATCGTGACAGGGAGATTAATCAACTGAATAAGAAGAATTATTTGGCCGTACCGGAGGATAGCGATCTTGTATCGCCTTAAAAAAATATTGGCTCGGTTTAAGCTATCGGTTTTGCGCAAAAAGCAGGAATCTGCCCCGATTACCATCCCCGATGACATTATCGCTGCGCGTCACATTTTGATATTGCTTCCCCCCGGCCAACGCGAGTTAACCATGATAAAAGACCTGTTGCCGGATATTACCCGCGTGTTCTCCGGCGGCGAGATTTATATCCTGGCGTCTCCGGGTTCGACGGTATACAATATATTCCCGCGCAAGGGGTATCGCATCATGACACCGACCTCTCAACATCTGGACTGGTCCGGCCTGCCCCGAAACAACTACGTTAAATCCCTCAAGGAAACGGGATTCGATGTGCTACTCGACCTTAACCTCGGGATAAACTATTTTTCCCAGGCCATATTGCTGTCGTTTTCCCAGGCGCTTAAAATCGGGCGCGGCAATCATCTGGGAACGCCCTATTACAACCTTGAAATCAAATCCCGTTATATCCGGGATGAAAAAAACATTTACAAATCGATTATTACTACCATTGATCGGATCAAAAATCCGGCGACGATTGAGGCCGGATAAGACGATTACATCGGAGGTATTGTGTACTTAAAAAGACTGGAACTGCTCGGCTTTAAATCATTTCCCGAAAAGACGGTCGTCAAGCTTACCCCGGGGGTCACGGCGGTGGTCGGGCCAAACGGATGCGGCAAAAGCAACATCCTCGATGCCATCCGCTGGGTGCTGGGCGAGCAACGGGTATCACTGTTGCGCGGCAGTAAAATGGAAGAAATTATTTTCAACGGAACCCGTGATATGAAACCGCTGGGCATGGCCGAAATCACACTTGTCATACAAAACAACAAGGGCATCCTTCCGACCGAGTATGGTGAAGTGCAAATCACTCGACGGCTGTTCCGTTCGGGTGAATCGGAATATTTATTGAATAAGATTCCCTGTCGCCTCAAGGATATCACCGAACTGCTCATGGATACCGGCATCGGGTCGCATATATACTCGATGATCCAGATGGACATGATCGATGCTATCCTTTCGGACCGCACCGACGACCGACATTTTTTGTTCGAGGAAGCGGCCGGAATTTCGAAGTACAAGAGTCGCAAAAAGGCCGCTTTGCGAAAACTCGAATCGACCGAGCAGGACCTTTTACGCCTGCAGGACATCGTTTCGGAAGTGACGACGCAGGTCAATTCTTTGCGGCGACAGATGAAAAAAGCCGAGCGCTACCAGGAATTATCGACGGAATTGCGCGGTTGGGAGTTGTACATCAACCGGGCGGCCATCGACAGCCTTAAAAACGAGCAGCTCGGATTGCAGATGCGCCGCAACCGTCTGCTTGACACCAGAACAAAATACGATACGGAAATCGACAAACTATCTTCGGTGCAGGAAGAAGACCGCAGTCGTTTGATTGAACTGGATCGTCGCCTGACGGAGGTCGGCAATGGTATCTATGAGAAAAGTGAAGCGGGGCACAGAATCGAAACCGAGATATCACTGATGCAGGAGAAAAAAGAAAATTCCAAAAGGCTTCTGGAAAAAAACCGTCTTGACCTCGAAGCCTTCGCCAAACGCAAAGGTCTGCTCGAAGAACAAATCGGGGAACTCGACGAGGAACTTCGTAAGCTCGAAACGCTTTTGGAAAATTCCGGCAACGAAATAGATGAAAGCGAAAAATCCCTGGCCGAGGTCGATGAAAAAGTCCTGGCCGCTCGTAAAGAGCACGAGAGACTGAACCGCCGCCTACTGGAGCTTGAAGGCCTGCTCTCGGCGGGAAAATCCGATGACACCAATATGAAGGCCCAGGATACGGAATTGACGTCCCGGTTGTCGGAATATACCTCGGCAATCGAGAGCCTCAATTCCCGTCGTGCCGACATCCTGAACAGGCAGAGCGTTCTCGCGGGTAACGTTAAAAGACTCGAAGAAAGTTATAATGCCTACATCGGCAAAAAATCCGAGCTGGACGCTCAAATCGCCACCTGCAACGCGCACATCGAAGACATTTCTGACCGGTCATACAATACATCCGCATCGGTGGAAGCTGCCGAGGCGCGGCGCCAGCTATTAAGCGAAATGATCACACATTACGAGGGGTATAGCGGCGGGGCAATATCGGTTTTGGAAGATACCGACCGGTGGCCGGGCATAATCGGTACTGTCGCCGACAATTTCCAGCCCAGGGAAGGATTCGAAAAAGCCATTGAAGCGGCACTTGGTGAAATCGCTGGTTTTATCATCTGCAATGATAGAAACACGGCCCATGAAGCTATCGAGTTCCTCCGCCGGGAGAACAAGGGTAAAGCGGGATTTATAATTCTGGACACCGCCCCCGGCGACGGTGCCGTGTCACGACCGGACTTGTCCTCCGACGGCTTTCTCGGCTGGGCAGATACCTTTGTTGATACTGAAAACCGGCTGCAATCTTTGACCTCTTTGCTTCTTTCGCGCGTGGCAGTGGCCACACCTGAAAATGCGGCGTCGCTGGCCGAACAGCTTCCCTCGTATTTTGCGGTGGTTGACACCGACGGGCGGCTGTACCGTAGCCGGGCGGTCGTATCCGGGGGCTCCACCGAAGGCATTTCGCTTTTCGGTCGCAAAGAAAAGGTCGAACAACAGCTGCATGAAATCGACCGGCTTAAATCCGAGCTGGAGGAGCTTAAAAAAGAGAAAAACCAATTAACCGCCCGACTGGGTTCACTTCAATCGGAACGATCCGAGGCGGTCGAGCAATTGGAATCTTTGACCGAAGAGTTAGCTACGGCCAACAGCCAGAAGGCCGCCACCGAATTCGAGTTCCAGGGATGTGTCAATGATATCGGGCGGATCGAAAACGAACGACGACTGGCGGCTGAAAAGCTGGAAGCTCTCAAAACCCGTCAATACTCCCTTAATCTCAACCACGACCAGCTGGCACGTGAAAAGACGGAACTCATAGCCAGGCTGGAGCAGCAGCAGGCGATTATTGCCGACCTGGAACAACGGTCTGAAAAGGCCGCCGAAGAAGTTTCAAGACGACAAATCGGCCAAGTGGAATTGAAAAGCAAGAAGGAACAGCTGGAAAGTCAGATTCGTCACATCCGTGAGTTGATTTATGAGATCGATCGCAACACGACGATCAAAAGCGATGAAAACGCCGCGGCCGACTTCGAAATAAATCATTCCGGAGAAAATCTGGTCATTCTGGAAAAACAGCTTAAGGAAATATTTGATGAGCGAAGTCGTTTGAGCGAAAGCCAGATGCAACTGCGCGGCACCCATGCGGAATTGCAGGAGGTCTTGACCGCCCGCGAAAAGGAAATCAAGGCCGGACGGATCCAGCGCGAGGAATCCCTGCGAGAATTGCATGACCTTGAATTGCGCCTGACTGAAATCGACTCGGAAATGCGCAATATCATACAGAAAATAGCGGAAGAGTATGATCTGGACATAACCGCCGTCGAAATTGCCTTACCCAATGATACCGTGCCGCCCGAAGAACGCCGCTCCCATATGCTGGACCTCAAGGAAAAAATGAAGGCCATGGGCGCCGTCAATTTGCTGGCTCTCGATGAATTCAGAACGGCCCAGGAACGTCAGGAATTTTTAAGTGGGCAAATTGACGACCTGCTCAACGCCAAGAACACTCTTCAGTCCACGATAACCAAGATTAACACGACCGCCAAACGGCTTTTCCTGGAAACATTCGCGCAGGTTCGCGAAAACTTCCAGAAGGTCTTCGAGGAGCTGTTCACCGGCGGGCAATCCGATATACGCCTGGTGAATGAAGAGGATCCACTGGAATCGGCAATCGAGATTATCGCCCGTCCGCGAGGCAAGAAGCTTTTATCCATAACCCAGATGTCCGGCGGCGAGCGGGCCCTGACGGCCATCTCGCTGCTGTTTGCCATTTACCTGGTAAAACCGTCACCGTTTTGCATTCTCGATGAAATTGATGCCCCGCTTGATGATGCCAATATTCATCGGTTCCTGAAATTGATCAAGACATTTTCCGACCAGACGCAGTTCATCATAATCACGCACAATAAGATTACGATGGAGGCCTCGGACAATATGTACGGCATCACAATGGAGCAGCCGGGCATATCCAAAGTCGTTTCGGTGCGTTTTCAGGAGGAACCGCAAAACGGAGATTTGATCGACATGTCCATGGCCCATTCTGAATATCAGGAGGACGTCGATATCCCGGAACCGATCCGTCGGCGGATGGAGTCGCGGATCAATATAGATGAAGCCAGCAAAGTGGAATCGGAATAAATGCGGCCATGCTTTCGAAACTTAAGAAACTTAAAGATTCGCTGACCAAAACCCGCGATAGCCTTTTCGGGAAGATCGCGGCCGTGGTTACCGGCCGTAAACTGGATGAAGAACTGCTCGACGAATTGGAAGAACTTCTGCTGAAGTCCGACATCGGATTACCCGCGACCGAAAGCATCATCGATAAACTTCGCGAAACGGCCACCCGGCGGAAAATTACTGATAGCCATGAAGTCATTGCGCTGTTACAATCGGATATCGCCGAAATTCTTTCGCATAACCGGCAGGAAATTATCCCCAGCGGAAATTTACGCCCGATGGTCTGGTTGATAACGGGCGTCAATGGCAGCGGCAAGACTACGACCGTCGGTAAGCTGGCCAATTATTTCCGTCAGGAAGGCAAAAAGGTTATGATCGCGGCCTGCGATACATTCCGTGCCGCCGCCGTCGAACAACTGGAAATCTGGTCGCAGCGTTCGGGGGTCGATATGATACGCGCTCATACCGGGGCCGACCCGGCGTCTATCGCTTTTGATGCCGCCACCTCGGCGAAGGCGAAAAATCTGGACATCCTGCTGGTTGATACCGCCGGGCGTCTGCACACCAAATCCAATCTCATGGAAGAATTGAAAAAAATCCGCCGGGTCGCCGAAAAAGTGGTCGCACCGGAACAGATTAGATCGATACTGGTTATCGATGGCAATACGGGTCAAAATGCTTTATCGCAGGTCAAAGTATTTCGCGAAGCGGTCGGATGCGACGGATTGATAATCTCCAAACTCGATGGCACCGCGAAGGGCGGCGTCATAGTGGCCATCGCCAAGGAACTGGCTGTCCCGGTGGAATTCGTGGGCATCGGCGAGGGCATCGACGATTTACAGAAATTCGATGCCCCGGCCTATGCGGAGGCGTTGTTCAATGCTTGAAACGGTTGCCGTCAGGACGTCTGCACGGGAAGAATTTATCGATATAACGTCACTGGTGCGAAGTTTCATCGATAATAATTCACTTAAAGACGGTCTCATCACGGTGTATGTTCCCCATACGACGGCAGGTGTCACGGTCAATGAAAACGCCGACCCCGACGTAACCCGCGATATCCTCGATAAATTGCATCGTGAAATTCCGCAGCGTGAAGGTTATCATCACGCCGAAGGCAATTCCGACGCGCATATCAAGGCTTCGCTTATGGGCTCTTCGGTGCAGATAATCGTCAGCGCCGGAAAGCCTCTGCTCGGCACCTGGCAGGCGGTCTACTTTTGTGAATTTGACGGTCCTCGCCAGCGCAAGGTCATGTTGAAGGCCGTGTCAGGTTAATGTTTAAAATTCGCATCATAGCCGTCGGTAAGAACAAGGAAGACTGGGTCGAGCAATCGGTCGAGCATTATCTTGCCTGCCTGAAGACGTATTCCAGGCCGGAAATGATTTATACGGCCGAATGTAAAAAATCGAAGGCCATTTCGGGAATTGAGGTGATGAAGAAAGAAGCCAAATACATAACCGACAAGCTCAATCAGGGACATATCGTTGCTCTGCACGACCGCGGGCGCAAATTCGATTCGGAAACCTTCGCGGATTATCTGCGAAAACTGATGCAGCGCTGCGACGGGTGTGCTTTTATTATCGGTGGCGCGTACGGCCTGGATGAGGGCCTGATAAAGCGCTGTGACGACCGTCTTTCTTTGTCTCCAATGACTATGTCACATCAGCTGGTTCGCCCGGTTTTGCTCGAGCAGTTGTACCGGGCCCTTTCAATAATATCGGGCGGGAAATATCACAAATAAAAAACCGGCCGATTCACTCGGCCGGTTTTGGGATGATAGTGTAAGTCTGCAGGACTACCACTAATTATTTCAGCATAATCATTTTCTTTGTTTGTTTCCGGTCGCCAAATTCGGCCCGGTAGAAGTACACTCCCGAAGCTACTGCCTGACCGGCGTCGTTTTCGCCGTTCCATTCTACTGATACTACTCCCGCGGGAGACTCCCCTGCGAAGCATCGTACAACCTGTCCGGCGATATTTATTATCGTCAGTTTCCAGCAGCCTTGCGACGGCAGACCGAGATCTATCCGGGTTGCGGGATTGAATGGATTCGGGTAGTTCTGACACACCTCGAATTCATTCGGAACCAGCGGCCCGCCGAGACTGCTTTCGATGGTAGCACCTTCATAAGTGGCCAATTCCACTTCTTTGAGATTCAGCGAACCGCTGCCCAAATACGGTATGCGCAAGACCCGGCTCTTGCCCGTCGCGATCGTGACGTTACGTTCCATGCTGTAAACCAATACGCGAATTTCGGATGCTTTTATATCATATCGTATTTCCATGCCGGCCGGAACGTCAACCAGCTCGGGAATCAAGGGGTTGACGTCGTCGTATTCGAAGACAAACAATCCCGCGCCAAGGTCATATTCGGAATCGAGATTAATCGCAAAGAAGCCGTCGGCGTTTTCCGTCGTGACGACCACATTCTTCTCACCGACTATCGGCTTCGCGAACGGCTGGGCGTCGCCAACGATAACGCGAATCAGATACACGAGGTCGGCCACTGATAAGGCTCGGCCGTCGGCATTGACATCCGAAGCCGCGATTTGACCGTCCACATTAACCGTAAAAGCGGCAAAACCGTAAATGAAGTAGTTCGTGAAAACCACGGCATCCGCAATTTCATAAGGTATCCCGTTCAGGTTGAGGTCTCCCCTTGCATCGATCTCATCGGGATGCTTGACACATATGCCGCCATCGTAGAATTCGACGCACCGGATCGGCGTTATTTTATCTCCTCTTAAGCAGGAATCGGGGGCTCCGACACCGAATACCCGAGCGCTTTCCGGGAAATGGATTTCGTCAAATTCATCCCATTTCAAGTAATTCGAGCTATTGTAAATCCGCAAATCCATGAAAAATTCATTGCCATCGCGGTCGGAAAATCCGTTATCGCCGCAGTCATACCAGAAAAATGATATCGGCAGGAATTGTCCACCGACGTTTTGATCAGATGTAATTTGCATAATAACCGTGGCCAGAATGCCGTCGACCATAAAATCATCATCGCCGGGATGGTAGGGTCCATTGTTGACATCGGCGATACCTACCAGTCGCAACATTCCTTCGGGACATCCAACGCACGGACCACCGGCACCGACCGAATAGGTAAAATATTCCCACCCGGTGATGCCCGTACCTTTCGAGGCTCCGGCAAAGGTCATAACCGAATTGTCATAGCTTAACAGCAAATCAAAACCGCCAATATCCTCATTGGTCTGTGCCTTAACATAGACCGGAACCCGTGAACCTACCACATAGCAGGAGTCGGTTTCAATCGATGTCACGACACAGATCGAACACTGCGCCGAGGGGTAAAGAACCACGTCGAACATCTTTTCCACCGAGCGACAACCGTCATCGGCACGGAAACAGAATGTATAAGTCGTATCGAAAGTTATGGGTTCAAAACATACCCTGCCACTGTCGGGGCGTATCAGTTCCAAAGCCCCCAAGCCGCAGGTTTGCGTAATGGTGATATCGTCGTCTTCGAAATCCGTGGCAAAGATGCCATCGACGCAAATCGTCCCCTCATCGTCTTCACACCATGGAATCAGTACCTTTTGCGGAACCGTTAACTCCGGAGCCTGGTTATCGGTTACATTGACAGTAAACTGGCAGGTATCCGCTCCGCAGGTGTTGGTGGCAATGATTTTTACGACAAAACTGCCTTCCTGTGTAATGGGAATGCATACCTGACCCCCGCTGTACGTTCCCTGCGGAAGAACCGTAAATGTAACGCCCGAACCGGTTGCGCTCACCGGCAAGCATATTTCATGTTCGTCTTCAAGACACAGCAAGGTGTCGATATCACCCGGACAAGTCAGCACCGGAATCGTGTTAATCTGCACATTCACCTGAATATTACAGGTATCGGCGCCGCACGGGGCCGTGGCGATGACGCGGAAGTTATAGGTCCCGCTTGTGGTCGCCTTAAAGGCCAGCGTCCGATTTGTGGCGTTGTATACCGCCGCGGGCGTAATCGTCACCTGCGCCGTTGTCGGATTTATAACCAGAGGCACATAGACCGAATCCGGACCACATAAATTCACCGATATCGGTAATGACGGACAGACAATTTCGGCATAATCGTCAAAAATGACGCTGACTACAATATCGCAGGTATCCGAAGCGCAGGTTCCGGCCGCGATGGCCCGGATATTGTATTGCCCCGCATGTGTCGCTGGGAAGCAGATTTGCCCGTTGGAATAAGTACCCATTGAAACCGAAATAACAGCCGTGGCCGGGCTGAATGAAAACGGAATACAGACATCGGCCGGCTCACACAGATGTACCACATAGGGCTGCGTCGGGCAATCGATGCGGGCGGAATCGCCCGTCGTTATCGTGAAGCACACTGTATCAACGGCACTCAAGCCACAGGCATCGATGGCTTTGATTTCAAGGCAATGCTTTCCAACAGCAGATGGAGTAAAACAGATTTCTCCATTTTCCGAATTATAATATCCGGTCGGAGTGACCAAAACATTCGTGATGTTGTTGTCAGTATCGGTTAAAGTCACGGGCTGACAGATTTCTTCGAAAACACACTGGAAGTATGAACCGTCCTGACCGGCGTTCACAACTGGTGCCGAATTGAAGGCAATGTCCACCGCGAAGGTGCACTCATCGGTTCCACACTCCGTCTCGGCGGTTATTGTAATTTCATAATGACCGGCCGAATCGGCATTGAAGCAAACCATGCCGTCAGCATAAGTGCCGATCGGCACGACCGCTACGATGGCCTCGGGCGGAAGCACCCCTATCGGGCGACACACCTGCGAAGGTTCGCAGAAGAATACGGCGGTATCGGCCGGACAGGTTAATTGGGCCGCGTTGCCCAAATCGACATTAATATCAATAAAGCAGGTATCGCTGCCGCAGACGGCGTCGGCGATAACCCGCACCGTGTATATTCTTTCTTCCGAAACATCCAGACACAACTGGCCGTCGGCATAGGTCCCCTGCGAAACAGTGACTGCGGCTTCCACCGGAGTTATTTCGAGCGGGACACAAACTTGTTGCGGTTCGCATATAAAGAAATCTATCGGTTCAGTCGGACAGACGATCGACGCACTCGGTCCGGTCGTAACCGTCACAGTCGTCTTCGACGATGCGGTTAAGCCGCAAGCATCAACGGCCGTCACGGTAATAATGTAGCGGCCGGCACTATCGGGTGCAAAACAAACCAGTCCCGTTTGGGAATTGTAGGCACCAAAATCCGATGAAATCGATATCAGGTTGCCGTCGATATCCGAAGCCGACACGGCAAAACAGATTTCCTCGAAATCACATTGAAATTCCGTGAAATCAGCGGCCGACTGAATTTGCGGTGCTGAATTCTGTTTCACGATAATTTTGGTCGAATCTGTATCACTCGCGCCGCATATATCCGTCACGGTCGTTATGACAAAATACGTACCGGCCGTGGCAGGAGTGAAGCAGACGAATCCGTCGCTGTAAACCCCACCATGATTGACGGTGATATTGTCAATATTATCATCAATATCGGCGACATTTACCGCAAAGCATATTTCCTGCGGCTCGCATATCAATACTGTGCTGTCGGGGGCAGACACCACAACCGGTGGAGTATTCTTGACGATGGTAATACCGACGATGTCGCTGGCCACCTCGCCGCAGTTATCGTAAGCCGTAATTGTAATATTGAATAATCCGTCACGATTGGGCGTGAAGCAGACCATTCCCGTCTGGGGATTGTATGTGCCGCCCGATGATACAGTCACACTTGTAATGGCATTAAAATCGTCGGTTATGGAAACCGGGAAGCACACCTGCTCAAAGTTGCACTGGAATACGCTGAAATCCGCGCCCGCGTCCACCACAGGCGGCTCGTTCATGAGCACCGTCACGACCGTAGTATCATCATCATACAACCCGCATTCATCGATAGCTCGCGTGATAATCGGGTAAACGCCTGACTCGGTCGGCGTAAAACAAACACGTCCAGTGATGGAATTATAGGTGGCGCCGGCCGAAACCACAACCGTATCGCCGTTGCCATCGAAATCAAGCACGCCCACCGGAATGCAGATTTCTTGCGGCAGACAGAGCCGGACCGTCGTGTCCGGCGCGCTTATAACCAGCGGGGCGCGATTCAAGAATACATAGGAGTAAAACATACAGCTGTCGATACTGCACTCGCCCTCAACTACTACTTTCAAGTCCTTTTTCACGGTGCAATTAGTATAAAAACATACCGAACCTGTTTCATAATCGAACCAGGCCGAAGACGGCCACACCGTAACTGTGGCGCCGGTCGGAATCCCCCCGATCGGATAGCAGAAGGTATCCGGGACGCAGGTAAATACATATTAGTTGGAGGGACAGTCCAGATTCCTGATTTCGCTGACGTCAACCACGATGACCGTCATGGCCGTCGCCTGTTCCCCACATTCATCGGTTACCGTGATGGATATTTCGTATGTACCGGAACCCGGCGGCGAGAAGCAAATCTCGCCATTATTGTATATACCGGCGGATGGTTCAATGGAAACTATATTATTATCCGCATCGGACATTTCCACCGGAATACAAATCTCACTGACGGTACAGGCAATGATCGATGTATCCGTGGGAGCACTGACCAAAGGTGGTGAATTTAAACTTATGTTATAGCATACTTCGGCGGTATCGGATCCGCACCAATCGGCAGCTTCGATCACAAAGCAATATTCGCCAGCTTCCGGAGCGGCGAAAGTCAACAGCCCCGAAACCGGGTCCAGTGTCCCGATACCGGACAGAAGATTATAAGTAATGTCGTCGTTATCCGCATCTGTGGCCGAAATCGTTGCCGTATGCTCCTGTCCAGGCAAACAATCAAAAAACGATTTGCCGGTTGCCGTAATTTCCGGGACGGTATTTAGAGTAACGGTTACCGCAAATGAACAGGAAGCTTCGCCGCAGTCGGTTGCGACAACGACGCCGAATTCGTACACACCGGAATTTTCGGCCATAAAGCATATCTGTCCATTTTCATAATATCCGAATGGGGTTATTGTGACATTCGCCCCGACCGGCTCGACCGTCAGCGGAAGACAAACCGGCTCCGGTTCACAGAGAGTAACAGCCTGGTTGTCGGGACAAACGACACTCGGAGCTGTGCCGACGTCCACCACAAAAGTCAGCTGACACTCGGCCGTACCACAATCGGACTGGGCCGTCACATCGATCACATATGTGCCCGATTCGGCGACATCAAAACATATCTGGCCATTACTGTATTCGGCTCCCATCACAGTCACTACGGCATTGGACGGAAAGATCGTCAAGTCATAACAAATCGTTCCGGCCCCGCAGAAATTACGATAAATATTTCCTTCGGGACAATCAATCCAGGCGGCATCTCCGGTTGCCACGGTTATAACGACCCGGTCGGAGGCTGTTTCATAGCACGAGTCAGTAACAACCAGATCAAAAGCATATTCACCATCATGAGTCGGCGTGAAACAAACCGTGCCGGCACTGGGGTCGTATATTCCGGCGCTGACCGAGGCAATTTTTATATTATTGTCAGGGTCATCAAACCCGACTTCAAAACATATTTGTTCGTACTGACACAAAAATACCGAATAATCATCGGGGGCCGCGACCGTCGGCGGCCGATTGAGTGTAACCGTAATGGCGGTCGTGTCTTCATCCGACATACCGCATGCATCCGTCGCCCGGATTATAATCTGATACAGACCGGCTTCGGAGGCCATAAAGCATAAATAGCCGTTGCCGTATGAACCCGGACCGATGATTTCGATATTGACGATATCATTATCCAGATCGGTAATTGAAACGGGAAAACAAATCTGGGCCGGGTCACACAGGAAGACGGAACTATCGGCGATGGAAATTACTGCCGGAGCATTTCCGAGGTCAACCGAGACGACGATTTCGTCAGAAGCCGTGACTTCACACTCATCGATAACAGAAAGCGATACAGCATAATTTCCGGAAACCGTCGGCGTGAAACAGATCGTTCCGGACTGCTCGTTGTAATAGGCGCCTTGCGGCAAAATTTGCACGATGGAGGAATTGCCGTCTATATCGCCAAAAATCACCGGGACACAGATTTCCTCGGGAAAACACTGCGAAACGCTGAAGTCTTCTTCAAAAGATACGAAAGGTGCGGTGTTCATGGTGACATCTACCGTGAATTCGCAGGTATCCACACCGCAGCTGTTTTCGGCAATAAATTTTATCAGAATCGATTCAGTTTTATCGGCATCAAAACAGACGGCATCGTTGATATCATCGAATGTGACGTCTTCAGGCGTCAGCGTAATGGTCGCGTTCGAGGGAACATCGCCGATCGGGATACAAACGGTCTGCGGCTCGCACAAAAATAGCGACGTATCATCGGGACAGGTTAAAAACAGCCCTTGGGCCTGAATGACGGTTATAATGACCGTATCCCGCGGTCCCGGCGGCCAAGCGTTTTTATCATCGGCAAAGGCCCCCCGACAAGAGTCGGCAACTTCATAGACAAAAATATAGTCGGCCGAATCGACCGGTTCAGGATAAAAACAGGTTTGCCCGGTGAAGTTATCAAAACGTGTAAATGTGCCCGGCCCCTGGATTTGCTTTATAACCAGACTGTCGTTTTCCGGGTCAAAGGCCGTCACCGTAAAACAAATCTCCTCGCCTTCACAAATATAAAATTTCTCGGTATAGCCGTTGATATGCGGCGGATCGTTATCCTGCACCGTCAGGCATATATCGGCGGTGTCGGCGGTGCATTCATCTGCAACCTCAATTTTGAAACAAAAAGTCCCCGGATTCTGAACATAAAAAGCCAAAGCTTTGCGTTGGTAATCATACCAGGCACTTCCCTGCAGCACGTTTATCGTTAGTTGATCGCTGTCGGGATCGTAGATTTCCAGAGGAAACAGCACGATTGTACCGGTCCAGCATTTGTAAAAGGTCGCGTCACCGGACAGAATCTGGGGCGTCACATTTTCGAAAACAACATAGGTTTTGGTAATCTCGGCGAAATCGCCGTCGGTCGAAATGGCTTTGAAAACAACGTCAAAGCTTCCGGTTGTTTCCGGAGTGAATTCGAAATAACCATAAGCAGGCGAAATTGATGGGGTCGAAATGAAGGTCCCCGGCCCCGATTCTTTGGTAATGGTAATGGTTTGGACCGGGTCAGCATCGGTAACGCGGACAGTATCATGAATGGTTTCTCCGGGGCAAATATAAAACGTATCCGGCGATACGAATGGGTCAAAAACAGGACCGTTGGGTGGTGAATCCGCTAAAACTGGTGAGGGCAAAGCAAATATGGAAATGGCGATAAGGAACGCGATTGAATTCAGAAGTCTATTCAGACGCATTTTTCCTCCAGAAACATATTGGTGCAACGATACCCATAAGGGGTATCGAGTATGAATCTATGACAGGCGACTTTTCGCCTTTTATGGACACAACTATCCTCCTGCAAATGTTCACTCATTTGCACAAACCTAATTCTCGATGAGGCAATTAGCTCACAAGCAACAGTATGTAGTAACCTAAAGATAGCCACTATAATATATCCTCAAAACCGCTATTGTCAAGCCATAATTACCCATTATATTATTAGCAATGTGTTAGCATTCAATCAATTATATAGCCTTAGGAGTGCCCTGACTATAAAAAGTAAAAATTTCGATCAAATGCCCTACTCGCTTTCCAAAATTGCTCGATTGCCTATGTTGCAATTTTCTTGCCCTGTTGAGATTCCCACTTGGAGTAACTTCCCATCGGACCGCGGGTTCTGCCCCAGCCCCCGTTCAGATAATGCCATACTTCACGTAATGCTTATATGATTATACGACACAACAATATAATAAACATTTGCACACAATTGATATTGCCAGCTGTAATAAATATAAATATTAAAAAAAATAATTATAGAAATATTTTCTTTGACGCCAATTCTGCTTTTATGCAAAGATTTTCACCCTATTTCAAAATTGAGCAAAACTGTCTGCAAATTCGTTATAAAAACAGGCCATTTTAGACCGGTGTAAAAAACCGACTTAAAAAATCCGGGGTTAATAATGCCCAGCCGCCCATGTTGAGGTTTGCTCATGAATAAAATGTTACGCTGGATAATAGTTTCTTTCATAATATTCTTGCTTATCCCGATATGGCGTGGCCGGGTTGAGTCTAAAGGCTGGACCGTACTAAACCCGGAATCCGACAATAGCCGCGAAATCCTCGAATTAGCCAATTCCGCCAATCAGGGGGATGTTAACTGGCCGCAACCGGTCGGCTTTCATCATGTCGGTCAAATCGAAATGACGGTGACCAGTAACGGCATTATTGGATATTCCAATTCAAATGTTTCCAATGATCCCGAAACAGGCCTGCCCTTACGGTCATTTACTTTCCCCCGTGGAAGCAGACATTCATATCTCTGGGGCGCCGGGTTATGGGTCGGCGGCATAATTGATGATGATACACTGGTCTCTCTCGCGTTATCGGATGCCTATTTGGGCATTGGGCATTTCTTGCCCGTTGACAGCGGAGGCTCTGTGACATTAATCGGTGGTCCGGGGGATAAGCAATTCAGTGCACAATACGATGACGATTTCCCCGGTCCGGCCTGGCATGAACCCAATTTAAGAAAACTGCGGAATATCCGTATTACAGAAACCAGCCGGAGCTGGACTTATTCTCCCCACGATTATTTTATCTTAATGGAACTGGCGATTACCAATATTGGCGACAGACCGATCCAGGACGCATATGTCGGGTATTACGTGGACGGTGATGTCGCCGATCGGATCAACAGTAACGGCTTTGCCGATGATGTCGCCGGTTTCATAAAATCCGAAGGTATCGCCTACATTATCGACAATAACGGAGACCCGCGAAACAATCAAACCTGGACCGACACAAGCGTGCTCGGGGCAATGGGTGTGGCGCTCGTCTTTTCCGACCCGCCAGCCACTGATACCAGCTTCAACTGGTGGAATCGATATGTGCCGCAATATGGTCCGCAGTATCTCGGCATCCCCCCCCAAAGTCCGCGCTATATGGCCAACGGTGGCCTGGGTGACCCGGTTAACGCCGCCGATCGATATTACCTGTTATCGAATGGTGAAATAGACTATGATCAAATTTACGCCGCCGTTATGAACGCCGATTCGGGATGGCTTTCGGCCGGAACCACCGCCGGAACGGGGATCGCCGTCGGATTCGATACGCGCTACGTTCTTAGTTATGGGCCATATCAGATTCCACCGGGTGATTCCGTTTATCTGGTTCTGGCTTTCGCGGGCGGGAATAATGTTCACCAAAATCCTGCCGATTATTTCAACTACTTCGACGCCCAAAACCCTTCCGATTACCATAACCGTCTGGATTTTTCCGACTTGATAAACAATGTTCGTTCGGCCAAGCTATTGTTCGAATCCGATTATGCCCTTGCCCTGAGGCCCGGAGAAATCCAGGGAGTCAAAGTTGTTGAGACCGGTGTTACCGAAGTCGAAGCGTCCTGGCTTCCCAAGTTACATACGGACATTGAAGGATATAACGTCTATATGAAAACCGTTCCTGACAGCCAGTTAATTTTTAAGGATACTGTTTACCGCTATGCCGGCGACACCGCCGGGATGACGCTCGTGAATACCGCCGGCCCGGTCACGGATACTTTTTTGACGATTGATGGATTATCCGACGGGCAAACATATTTTTTATCCGTGACGGCGATTAATTTTTTCTCCGAATCGCCCAAATCGTTTCCCCGTTATTTCACACTCGGGACGCCCGAAGCCCCGACAACCCTGCCCAACCCAACATACGTCGCCAATACTGAGCAAGTCACTATCGGTTGGTCGCCCCCTGCGGAAAACGATATCGACCACTATAACATTTATCGTTATGTCGGAGCCTATGATTATTCCTTAAGGTACAAACGGCGCATTACTACCCGCCCAATAAGCGGCCGTCAGCACGACAGCCTGCATATAATTGTAGACGGATGCGATACTGTCCAATTCTATTTTTATGACGTGATTCCCTATGCGCAGGTGACGGCGCCGGAAACGACTTTTATCGATCCGATTACGGATGCCGAACTGTACTATCTGGTTACGGCCGTTGACACCTCCGGACAGGAATCGGATACGTCGCGAACCATTCCGATTTATGCCACCAGTTCCATGCCTTATGATTTTCTGGTTCTGCTGGAAAATGACGGCGAAGACCATAATTTAGAATCAATCGACACCGTCATGAATTACTACAATGATATTCTCTCGGATTACACCGCAGACTATTTTATACTTTCGGATTCCGCTCAAGGCTATGTTTGCGACGACGGCGGTTGTCGCGACGTTTGTCTGAACAAGGAATGCTTTTCCTGGGCGTCATTTGCACCGTACAAGTGCGTCATTATCGACGAAAACATGCTGAAGCCGATTATCAGCCGCTATGACTTCATTGTCCCGTTCAATAAAATACTCACCGACTACGTCCGCTCGGGGGGATTTGTCGTTTATTTCGGCAACTTTGCAGATGCCATCATGCCTTATGGCCTGGATACGTTGACGCGCCGTTTTCAACCGGGTTCGAAAGAATATGAGCTATTTGGACTGGATTCAGCCCTGCTCAATGGCGTGGGGTTGCATTTCAACGGACTTATCGGCGGCGGCCGCGATACTATCGGCGGTTTCATAGGTGCGACCGCGGCCATGACACCGTTCGTACAACTGACAGTCGACACGACTTATGATTGGTGGAATTTCCCGGCCCAGCACATGACCTTCTGGCCGTACGCCACCCCGCCGCAGACGGCCATTATGTACCCCCGCACCGGAGCGGAAATAGTATATTGGTATGATGCTTTGTCGCCGCAAACTTCGCTTTATGACGGTCTCCCCTGCGGCGTCAGGTTCAGTGCCAATGGTCAGTGGCACTATTCATTCGGATTCCATCCCTGGTATCTGCCGAAGATGCAGAGTGCGGCCTTGTTTGATATCATCATGAATAATCAACCGACCGACGTCGATGACCCGATTGACCCTCTTCCCACGCGAATCGTGCTGCACCAGAATTTTCCGAATCCTTTTAATCTATCGACCACCATCGCCTTTACCCTGCCGCATTCGGGCAATGTGACCATAGATATTTACAACATTCTGGGACGGCGGGTCTGCCGCCTTGTTGACGAATTCAAGACGGCGGGTAACCATGTTATCCAATGGCACGGCCGCGATGACTGTGGCAACGAAGTGGCGTCGGGGATCTATTTTTATAGACTGAATTGGGATAACAAGCCGCAAACCCGTAAAATGCTTTTAATCAAGTAATCTAATGCCGATCGGCGGGCCGCCTGCCATCCGGGCAGCCCGCTAAAGGCGCGACTTTCTATAGTTGACTGCCTCCGAGTATAATCGGCAGGCCGTCTTTGGGATTTCCGACAATGACAATTTTGGTATTGGGAGATTCGGCCAGTTTCTGTGTCGCCTCGATACCTTTCCAGGTCAATAGTGAATTGGTTACCCCGGATGCCACAATTTTCTGGAAGTCGGCAATACCCTGCGCTTCGATTCGTTTTCTTTCGGCTTCCTGCTTTTCTTTCAGCAGGACGAATTCCATCTTCTGCGCCTCCTGATCGGCGGCCAGTTTGAAATTGATGGCTTCGGAAATCTTTGCCGGGAGATTGACATTCCGGATAATGACATTTTCGCAGATTATAAATTTCTTTTCCAGCATTTTCTGCATTTCGTTTAATATCTCGCTGTTTATTATCTCGCGTTTGGAGGAATATATCTCCTCCGGCTTGAATTTCCCGACCACGCTTCGGGCAACCCCGCGAAGCGCCGGCGCCACGGCGACATTGAAATAATTGCGACCCAATGTAACCTGTAACGAATCAAGCTTGGTCGGTTCCGGCCGATACCAAATGGTAACCTCTAAACCGATTGTAGCCCCATCCGACGATAGAACCTGCAATTCCTCCCGGCTTTCCTCAAGCTGGATTTTATACACGAACATTTCATTCCAGGGTAAATGCCAGTTGAAACCTTCGGGATAAATCTTACCCATTTCAGTACCATCACCGAATTTGTAATAAAATACTCCCCGATGCCCGGAATCGATTTGCGTTCCGCATCCGATCAAACCGAAAGCGGCCGTGAGCAGGACAAAGGCAAAAACGAATTTGCGGTGATTTGTTGACATGACTCCTCCTTGTTAAAATTAATTTAATTTCCGTTTAATGAATGTATGTTATACTCCGAATACCGTGAAGACAAGAAGAAATTTCGATCGAATCTATTGAGCCTTGTAAAAGGCGACATAACCGTAGGAGTTGATTCTCAACGTGTCCACGACCAGAGGACTTTCGCTTACAGTATCGACCACATAATCCACCGGCGTCTCAACGAATATCAGTCGATTGAACGGCTCGGTCGTATTTCCAATTTTCCACCCCGTCTTGTACTTTCCCGATGATAACCGGGTTTTCAGACCCTTTATCGAATCGCCGCCGGTTCGCACGAAAATTATATCATCGCTGTTGCTGGTATAGGTCAGGCTGTCGCCTTTGCCGTAAATGCCCAGGGTATCATAAAGCAAATACTCCGTCCCCTGTCCGTTGACCGAGGTAATGAAATTGCCGTTGCTTATAGTTCTTCCGGCGGAGGCATCGTTGGTGCGGCTGTTATACCCCCAGAAACGCCAACCGTGATATTGATAACCGTCGTTATAAACCTTGACGAAATAGGCTGTACGGCTGATAATCGATCTATAGTTATAGGCATGAACCGTATCACCGGTAGCTTCGATGCGGCGGATCTTTCCAAAATAGGCATGCCTGATTTCGGCCGTGGCGTCAAGAACCCCGGAATAGGGTGGAATATTTTTGGGGATGGTATCGATGCGAATAATAGTGTCCGAGATCATGGAATCGATGACATAAAAATATAGTTCTGACGTCCCGTTTCGTTCAAAAGCCGCGCTGGTATATATTTCTGATGTAAACAATTCCCGGCCGTCTTCCGAATCACTTAAAAAAAGCTTTAATTGCTCATAATAAGACGTGTTATAGCTTTCCGGGTTCGAGCAAGATAATACTGCCCCCAGAATGGCCGCTAATGTTAGCATAAATACGGCATATTGCATTCGGGATCTTTTTTTCTTCATCTTCTGCGCCTGTTTTTTAAATCCGATTTGATCTTATTTATTTCATCGCGTATGGCGGCGGCCGTCTCAAATTCGAGGTTGCGGGCGGCTTTATTCATCGCCTTCATTAAAAAGGCAATCTGGTCTTCGGCCGTCATGTGCACAAAATGATCCGGCTTTTCGAATTCACCCACTTCAGAGGTGCGCGAATCGGCAAAACGTGTCGCCTGCAAAATCTCATCGCGCGTTTTGTAAATCGTCTCCGGGTCAATATTGTGTTCCTTATTGTACGCAATCTGCCTGGTCCGACGGCGCTCGGTTTCATCGATAGCCTTTTTCATCGAGTCGGTGATTTTGTCGGCATAAAAAATAACTTCCCCGTTTTTATTACGGGCCGCCCGGCCCGCTGTCTGTATCAATGACCGTTCCGAGCGCAGAAAGCCTTCTTTATCCGCATCCAATATGGCCACCAGCGAGACTTCCGGCAAATCCAACCCTTCGCGTAATAAATTGATCCCGACCAGCACGTCGAATTCAGCCAGTCGCAGGTCCCGGATAATCTCGGTTCTGTCTATGGCATCGATTTCGCTATGAAGATAGCGCACGCGAATATTGATTTTGCTCAAGTAATTGGCCAAATCTTCAGCCATGCGCTTGGTCAATGTTGTCACCAAAATTCTTTCCTTGCGTTCCACCCGCCGCCGGATTTCCTCAATCAAGTCATCGACCTGTGTCGTCAGCGGCCGAACGGTTATCAACGGGTCACACAGCCCGGTCGGACGAATCACTTGCTCGACAACCACCCCGCCGGATTTCTCCAGTTCGTAATCGGCGGGAGTAGCCGAGACAAAAATTGTCTTATGTGTCAGATTTTCGAATTCCTCGAAAAACAACGGGCGGTTATCCAGCGCCGACGGCAACCGGAAACCATGTTCCACTAGCACTTCCTTGCGCGATCTATCCCCGGCGAACATGCCGCGTATCTGCGGGACCGTTTGATGAGATTCGTCGATGATGGTGATAAAATCATCCGGGAAAAAGTCTATCAACGTATAAGGCCTTTCGCCCGGTCGGCGACCGGTCAGATGCCTCGAGTAATTTTCAATGCCGCTGCAATAGCCTATTTCCTGCATCATTTCAAGGTCATAGCCGGTCCGCGATTCGAGCCGCTGCGCTTCCAGCAGTTTCCCGACGGCGCGAAGATTTTCCAGCCTTTCGGCCAGTTCCGCCTTTATAGATACCACGGCTTTTTCCATCTGCGGCTGGCTGGTGATAAAATGCTTGGCCGGATAGACGGCGATCTTGTTGCGCTCGGAGATTATTTCCCCCGTCACCGGATTGAATTCCGTCAGGCGCTCGATTGCATCCCCGAATAATTCAATTCGAATAGCCATTTCCTGATAGGCCGGAATCAGCTCGATAACGTCTCCGCGGACGCGAAAATTGCCACGGGAAAAATCAATATCATTGCGGTTATAATGGATATCTATCAGGGCGCGAATTATTCGATCCCGCTCGTATTCCTGTCCCAATTCCATAAATAGTAGTTGTTCGGCGTATTCTTTAGGTGACCCCAAACTGTAAATGCAGGAAACCGAGGAAACGATAATCACGTCTTCCCGCTCCAGAAGTGAAGCGGTCGCCCGAAGGCGCAACCGGTCGATATCCTCGTTCATAGAAGTGTCTTTTTCGATGTATGTATCAGTAGTCGGAAGATATGCCTCCGGTTGATAGTAATCATAATAGCTGATAAAAAACTCGACGGCATTATGCGGGAAAAATGCCTTCAACTCCCCATAAAGTTGAGCCGCAAGCGTTTTATTATGGGAGATGACCAGTGTCGGTCGGCCATAACGCGCAATGACATTGGCGATGGCAAAAGTCTTGCCGGAGCCGGTTACGCCCAAAAGCGTCTGATATTTATCGCCCCGGATTAAACCCGCCACCAGTTGTTCAATGGCGGCCGGTTGATCGCCGCGAGGCTGATACGATGACACCAGTTGAAACAATGATCTATCCATCCGGCCGATCATGGCCGTGTTTTCCCGCCTTTGTATAGTTTCAGGTTTGTTCACATGGGTTTCCAATATATATCAGAATCCGTCCATTTCAATCACTTTATAAAACAATTGAACCCGGTTGTGGGTTCAATCATATAATAATGGAACGACGAAAAGAGGCATTCGTTTAAGCATAATTGGACTGGAGACGGTAAACAATCGCAAAAGGTGCATAATTTTAGCTTGACTGATGGCATAAAATGGGTATACTTATCGTTTTATTGTCAGGATTTGATAACGAAATATGGAGGATATAGAATGTATGCAGTTTTCGAAGCGGGTGGATTACAGTTTAACGCCGTAGAAGGCGCGACTGTTAAAGTCCCGTTTATTTCAGCCGACCCCGGTTCAACCGTCTCCCTCGACAAAGTTCTCCTGATCAAAGACGGCGAAAATGCCCTGGCCGGGTTTCCCTACCTTGATGCCGCTAAAATCGAAGCCGAGGTTATTGCTCAAGGTCTGGCCGAGAAGGTAACCGTTTATAAATTCAAAAGGCGGACCAAATATCGCCGCACCCGGGGGCATCGCCAAAAATACACGGAAATCAAAATCAAGAAAATAGTGTCGCCGGAAAATTGAACCAGTCAGATTTGCGCATAAAATTAATCAGACCGGGATTATCCTTATTCCGGTCTTTTCTCTTGATTGGGCTTTTAACCGTGTTTTTATCTTCCGGCGCGTCGGCTCAATCTTTCAAAATAATCGATATAATAATCCAGGGTAATCGCGCGGCGACGTCCGACATGCTGCAAACGGTAATAAATCTGAAACCCGGCGACGAACTCAAACCCAATGTCATCCCCGGGGCCGTAAGAAGACTTTATAATCTGGGCTTTTTCAAAGACATCAGGGTTGACGCCGAAGAGGTTCCCGGTGGGGTCAGGCTGATCTTCCACCTAGAGGAGTTACCCCGCCTAAAAAGCCTTGAGTTCAGGGGCAACGATAAGATTAAATCCGACGACCTCGAAGAAAAACTCGGATTGACCATCGGCCGCTATTTGACACCTCATCTCATTTTCGAAAAACGCAATAAGATCCTCGCCCTCTATGGCGAGAAGGGATATTTCCTGGCCGAAGTGGACTACGAGCTGGATTACGGCAACGATTCCGCTTCCGCCGACCTCATATACAAAATCCGCGAGGGGTCCAAGGTCAAGGTTGAAAAAGTGTATCTGACCGGCAGCATTCAAACCCCGCCCGATAAAATCATCGGAAAAATGCGTAATCGCAAACGAGGTTTTTTGAAGTCATCCAATTTCGACAAGGAAAAATATCCGGAGGATCTGGATAAAATTATAGCCTATCTTCACGACCGTGGTTTTGTCGATGCCTACCTGAAATCCGATTCCATGACCATCGATTCGGTGCGCAACCGGATGACGATATATCTTGACGTCTATGAAGGACCTCGGTATTATTTCGGCAAAACAACCTGGAGCGGAAACCAGGTTTTACCGTCGGACCTGCTGGACAAGGTCGTGAAATACAAAGAAGGCGACATTTTTAATCGCGACAAATTCGACAAATCGACCTGGGAAGTTTATTTTGCTTATCAGGAAAAGGGGCATTTGCATACCAGGGTTATCGATGAATTCAAAACCCGCGACAGCATCATCGACATCAACTATGATATTGTCGAAGGCCTTCCCTCGAAAATTAACCTGGTCAACATTATCGGCAATACCAAAACCAAAGATTTCGTCATCCGGCGCGAAATGGTAACCCGTCCCGGACAGACTTTTCACCGGTCATATCTTCTTCGTTCGGTGCGCGAGGTTATGGCCCTCAACTATTTCGAAACCGTCATGCCGGATTTTGTTGATCTGCCCAGCGGCGATGTCAATATCATTATGAATGTCAAAGAAAAGCAGACGGGTTCGATATCGGCCGGGGCCGGATACAACGGGCGCGATAAATTTGTCGGGACGTTCGGCATGGGCATTCCCAATTTTCGCGGTATGGGTCAAACGCTGAATTTCAATATCGACGCCGGAAGCAGTACCAATTCCTATTCCATATCGTTCACCGAACCGTGGCTATTCGGCCGCCCGACTTCATTGGGGGCCGACCTTTATATTTCCAATCAGGACTATTATGACGACTATACCGAGGGCCGTCGCGGGGCAGCCGTACAGGTCGGACGGCGCTTGCGCTGGCCGGATAATTACACGCGGGCCTATGTGCGCTACCGCCTCGAGGATGACCGCTTTTTCGATTTTAGTACCGCCTATCGATATGCCAATTCGGAATTAAGCCGCTACATATACGATGAACCGGTTTATGATAACGATGGCAATATCATCGACATAACATATAAAGGCGATACGACCTTTGTCGCCGGTAATCCTCTGCCCGGATCGCTTTTGGAATTCGGCGAAGACTGGAAAACCTCCTCAAGCCTTCAATTCACCATCACCCGCGACAGCCGTGACCTGCCCGAATTCGCCACCTCCGGATCAAAAATTACATACTCCTTTGAAAATGTCGGCGGATTTCTCGGAGGCTACTGGAAATATCAAAAGCATATATTGTCATTGGCTAAATTTATACCGGTATTCAAGAGTATAGCTCTTGCGGGCAAACTAACCATCGGGGCCATTAATGCACCCGACGGCGACAATAAAATTCTGGCCTTCAGCCGTTTTTCACCCGGCGGGACCGATTACGACGGCGTTGTCCGTGGCTACGATGGCGGTTCGTTAACGCCCGATACCGTGCAGACCATTAATGTTTATGAAGAATTTTACGATATTGATTCGAACCTGGTTGCCACCGGGCTGTACCAGTCCACCTCGCGCACCCGGGTACGCGGCAATTATATGCTGGTAGGTAACCTGGAATTGCAGATTCCGCTCATAAAAAACCAGCTTTATGGCCTATTATTTACCGACGCCGGAAATTCCTTCTTGGATTTGTCCGACTATAAGCCGAACCGGATGTATCGCAGCTATGGTTTCGGATTCAGACTGGTCGTGCCCGGTATCGGAACACTGGGATTCGATTTCGGCTACCCTCTTGACGATCGGGTCGGACAGGAAAAAGGCTGGAAACCACATTTCCAGATTGGAACAACGATCAGATAATTTTGTATTGGCAATAAGATGAAATCAATAAAAGGAGTCAAAATTATGAAAGGAAGACATAATCTTTGGGTCTTGTTGGGAGCGCTTGTCATGGCGCTAACCCTGGCCGCATCGGCCGGGGCGCAAGTGGGCAAATTCGGTTATGTCGATTCAGATAAAATTTTTACCAACTATAAAGAGTGGCAAAAAGCCCAGGATGACTATAACGCAGAATATAAGGCCTGGGATGAAGAAGGCCAGAAAATGCAGAACGATCTTGAAGAGTTGATTACGGAATATGACAAGCAAAGACTGATTCTGTCCCCTGAAAAGAAAAAGGAACGCGAAGCGGCCATCGATGCCAAACGCCAGGCTCTTGACGCTTTCACCAAACGCATTTTCGGACCCAATGGGCAGGCCGAACGCCGCAATACCGAACTGGTGCGTCCATTGCTTGAAAAAATAAATAATGCCATTGAACGCGTAGCCATGGAAAATAATTACGATTTCATATTCAATTCGAGCGGTCTGGCCTATGCCCGGCAGGACTATGATGTTACCGATAAAATCCTGGAAGCGCTGGAACAATAACCGGGGGCCGCTTGGGTAAGACGCTTAAGGAGCTGGCGATGCTGGTCGGCGGGAAAATTGACGGCAATCCTGAAACCGTCATTGAATCCGCCGCGCCGATTGAAACGGCCCGAAAAGGCGATATCACTTTTATTGCCAACGTAAAATACACCAAATTTCTGGATACGACCGCCGCTTCGGCGGTCGTTGTGTCTGAAGAAACCAAATCATCCAGGATTCCTTTAATTCGACACAAAAACCCCTATTATGCCTTTGCCGTTATATTGGATAGTTTGTATCCCGACCGTCTTCCCGAACAAAAAATACACGAATCGGCTGTAATCGAAAATTCCGCCACCATCGGGGAAGGAACATCGATCGGCGCCTTATGCTATGTCGGGAACGGTGTAGTGATTGGCACCAATTGCCGCATTTACCCTCGTGTGAGTATTCTCGACGGAACCCGCATCGGCAACAACGTTATCATTCACAGCGGTGCGGTGATCGGCGCCGATGGTTTCGGTTTTGCACCGGCCGAAAAAGGGTTTAAAAAAGTTAAACAAATCGGATGGGTGGAAATTGAGTCCGAAGTTGAAATCGGCGCCAATACGACTATTGACCGCGGCGCCCTTGGCCCCACTCGAATCGGACATGGCACTAAAATTGACAACCTGGTGCAGATTGCCCATAACGTCGAGGTCGGTAAAAACTGCGCAATTGCCGCACAGGCCGGCATAGCCGGCTCGACTAAACTGGGTAACGGCGTCATAATGGCCGGGCAGGTCGGACTGGTGGGACACATTGAAGTTGGTGATGGCGTCAAAGTGGGCGCCCAATCGGGCGTTGCCAAGTCTATTCCGGCCGGGAAGACGTATTTCGGCTCGCCCGCGCGCGCAAGCGTTACGGCTATGAAAATAGAAGCCTGCTTGAGCCGTCTGCCGGAATTATTTAAACGGGTCAAAAAAATAGAGGAGCGTTAAGCTCCTCCATAAAAATCCTTTTTTGCCTTCAATAAAAATTTAGAATGGCAGATCATCGTCTTCGGCGCCTAAATCACCCGGCGGCGGAGCTTCCGGGGGCATGTCCGGAGCCGAAGCACCACCCTGATCCCGGGTTCCCAGGAAATTCAGCCTCTGGGCAATAATCTCGGTCGTGTAACGCTTGTTGCCGTCTTTGTCGTCCCAACTGCGCGTTTGAATACGCCCCTCAATATAGACCTGCCGCCCCTTGGCCAGATATTCCTTGGCTATTTCAGCCTGACGACCCCAGACCACTATATTATGCCATTCCGTCTTATCCTGCATGTTGCCTTCGCGGTCTTTCCATTTTTCCGAGGTGGCCAGTGAAAAGGACGCCACCGCTGTGCCACTCGGAGTATAGCGCAATTCCGGGTCTTTACCCAAATTGCCAATCAAAATAACCTTATTGATGCCCGCCATATTATGTTCCTTATGTTAGGCTTAATTTTCGATGACCTAATATAAACGCCGACCCGGCTGCTGTCAATCATCTTATTGAGCCTTCCTGATTTTGCTTGCAAGTGTAATTTAAGTCGATATTTTGCTGTGAAATACAGGATGGTTATAGGCTTTATGGATAAAAAGGGCACACTATACCTCGTCCCGACCCCGATAGGCAATCTGGGCGATATGACACCGCGGGCAATCGAGACATTAAAACATTCGGAATTGATCGCATGCGAAGATACCCGTTTGTCGGGCCGCCTGCTCAAGCATTTCGGCATTGATGCCCGCACCATAAGTTATCATGATTTTAATGAACAACGACGCCTTCCCAAATTGCTGGGGATATTGAATAACGGCGGAGACATTTCGGTTATCACCGACGCCGGTTCGCCCGGCCTTTCGGACCCCGCCTTTCGTATTATTCGCGCCGCTATCGAGAATGATATCGTCGTTTCACCTCTCCCCGGAGCCAATGCCCTGATTCCGGCTTTGACCGGCTCCGGCCTGCCTTTGGATCGTTTCTTTTTCGAGGGATTTTTGCCGCCGAAATCGGGGTCAAGAAAAAACCGCTTGAAAAGGCTGGCCAACTTCGAACATACCTTGATATTCTATGAATCGCCCCATCGCATCGAAAAGACACTGGCCGATTGTCTGGAAATCCTCGGCAATCGTCAAGCCTGCCTGGCCCGCGAAATTTCAAAGATTCACGAGGAATTCATCCGCGGAACGCTGGAGTGGTTGCTGGAAATTATGCTATCCCGCAAACTCAAAGGTGAAATGGTGCTTGTTGTCGAAGGCGCGCCCAAAAGCAAATCACAAGATGCATCCTGAAATATTTCATATGGGGGCATTGGCGATCCGAAGCTACGGCGTCATGCTGGCTCTGTCGTTTATTCTTGGCATCTGGTATGTATCCCGGATGTCACGCGGAACGGAATTGATATTTTCACGCATCCTGATACTATCGTACATCATGATTTTAGGTGGCGTGATCGGGGCCCGTCTGTTTTATGTCCTATTTCACCTGGGCGAATTTTCCGGCCACTGGCTGGATACGATCAATCCCTTCCAAAGCGATTGCATGGGCATAGCCGGGTTGAATATGTATGGTGGAATATTTGTCGGACTGACCATGGCCCTCATATATCTAAAGTTAACCGGTCAAAAAATCCTTTGGACTCTGGACCTGTTTGCCCCGACCATCGGGCTGGGCCTGTTTTTCACCCGCATCGGCTGTTTTTTAAACGGGTGTTGTTTCGGGATACCGACCAATTGTTTTCTGAGTGTGACTTTTCCGCCCGGTTCGATGCCTTGGTTTATATTCGGCGACATACCCATTCACCCGGCGCAGTTATACAGCTCGCTTTCCGGTTTGGTTCTGTTCTTATTTCTGCACTGGAAACTTAAAAATAAGCAATTCGATAGTGAAATCATCGCCTGGCTGTTAATGCTTGAAGCCTGCTTTCGTTTTGCCATCGAATATGTCCGTTATTATGAAGCGGCCATGCTCGTGCGTATTCTCGGCTTTGATATGACATGGAATCAGGTCATGGCCCCAATCATGATGGCCGGCGGGGTCTTTTTATACTTGAGGAGACGATTGAAATCATCCATACATGGAGATTGTGCGTGAGACCAGAACGTCAGGGGGATTTCAATGCCATCGCCTGCGCCATCGTCTGCGGTTTGGGCAATATCATTGTGAAAATCGGCCTGACCGACGTCACCACCGAGCTTTTCACTTTCTGGATGTTTGCCGCGGCCTTCGTTATCTCCGTCATAGCAATGCTAAATGGTAAAATAAGACGCGAAGTTCTGACGACCGATTTGAAAACTGTTGGATTGATTTCTCTTTTGACAATATTTTTCTCTTTCGGAATATACACATCATATCAGGCTCTTAAACTAATCGAGCCCGCGACCGTGTCGTTTCTATCACGCTTTGAAATAATCCTGACACTGGTTTTCGCCTATTTTTTTCTGAAAGAGAGGTTGACCGGGTATGAACTTTTCGGCGCTCTGGTGGCTGTGGCCGGAGTCTTCATATTAAAATACCGGACGACTCTTGAAATATCCCGAGCCGCCACCCTCATGATTCTTTCGGCTTGCTTTTTCGCCGCCAGTGAGATTGTTGTCAAAAAATACATTCGGATGATGGGGACCATGCGATTTGTTTTTATCCGAAACGTAATCGCGGTGGGAGTATTCTTTCTTATTCTGCTGATCGTCGGCCAGCCCATGACTGTCCCCGATGGCCCGACTCTACTATGGGCTTTTCTGGGAGCGCTTCTTTTACCCATTCTCGGCCGGGTCACATATATCGAAGCTTTAAAAAGAATCAACATTTCCCGCGCCGCCATATTCACCCAGGCTACGCCGCTGTTTACGGCCATGTTCGCATTAATAATTTTGCGAACTATTCCGACCCCCATCGAATGGCTGGGCGGTTTTCTTATTGTGGCGGGTGTTTTAATCGTGAAATTGACCGAAAAAATGAACTTTAAAAGAAGACCGGCCTATTAGTTACATTTCAATGCCACCGCGGGCGGCAACGCCATTATTATAATAGTGTTTAATTTCCTGCATTTCGGTAATCAGGTCGGCCCGCTCCAAAAGGCGAGGCTCGGCCTTGCGCCCGGTTATAACCAGCTCAACGTGCTCCGGTTTATTATCGATCAGGCGCAATAAATCATCGACCTTAAATAAATTGAAATACGTGGCGATATTAGCTTCATCCAATATAACCAGGTCGTATGCGCCGGACTCTATTTTATCCTCGACTTCTTGAAGTCCCGCCCGGGCCATATCAATATCTTCCTGCTCCGGTTTGTTGACTATAAAGCAATCGCGGCCGTACTGCCTGATAGTGATATTATCAGACAACTTCTTCAATGATTCATGTTCGGCATAGGCCATGCCTTTGACGAACTGTGCGATAAATACTTTCAAGCCCGCACCGGCGGCGCGTACCGCCAGACCGAGCGCCGCAGTCGTCTTGCCTTTCCCGTCACCGGTGTAAACCTGCACATATCCTTTTGACAATCGAGTCATGGACTTAATGCACTTCCAGCATTCTTTCGAGGGCCAGCAGGGCTTTGGCTTTGATGTCGGGCCGAACCCGGATCGGTTTGATATCTTTAAAATTTTCCAAACAATACGCCAGATCGTTGAGCGTCGTTCGGTACATATTGGCGCAGGCCGGGCAAGTTTGTCCGGATAGTTCGAATATAGTCTTATCGGGATACTGACTCGCCAGTCGGTGAATGAGGTTTATTTCCGTCCCGATGGCGATAACCGAACCGGCCGGCTGTTCTTTGACATATTTCACGATGAAGCTGGTCGAGCCGCTGGCGTCGGCCTTTTGGGTTACTTCGGGCGGACATTCCGGGTGGACGACGATTTTTACACCGGGATACTTGCGGCGGGTTTCCTCGACATGATGTTTTTTAAAATTGGTATGGACATGACAATGACCCTTCCAGAGTATGACCCGAGCCTTTTTTATCTGTTCGGGCGTTAGCCCCCCCTCCTCGCGCGAAAAATCCCAGATAACCATTTCCTCCGGCTTGAGGCCGTACTTAAGGCCGGTATTGTACCCCAGATGCTGGTCGGGGAAGAAAAACAGCTTCTCCCGGCGGGCAAAGCCCCATTTATAGGCGGCGTCGGCGTTGGATGACGTGCATATCAGGCCACCGTGCTCACCTGTGAATGCTTTCAGACCTGCGGCGCTGTTCATGTACGAAATCGGCATGATTTTCTTATCGCCGCCGAAATCTTCCAGCGTTTTCCAGGCTTCCATGACGTCGGCCATCTCGGCCATATCGGCCATGGGACAACCCGCCAGAGGATTGGGCAGAAAAACGGTGCGGCTGTCGTCGGTCAGTATATCCGCCGATTCGGCCATGAAGTGCACGCCGCAGAAAAAGATATATTCGGCCTCTTTCTGCGAAGCGGCAATTTTGGACAGGCCATAAGAATCACCGACCGCATCGCCGAACTCGACCACCTCCATGCGCTGATAATGATGGGCCAGTATGATAGCCTTTGTGCCCAGTTTTTCTTTGGCCGACGCCACGCGCTTCTTTAATTCTGCCGGCGGTGCCGCCCGGTATTCCTGTGGTAATGAAAAATACATATCTTTTGCAATAATCTCGCGGTTTTACCTATGCAAATGATACGACAGCGGTTTGGTTCCCGATAATGGACTTTTATTGCCCATTATCAAGCGTCTTTAGAAATCCCAGAACCCGGCCGTTATCCGGGATATTTTTTAATCCGACATGCTCGATATAGCGGATAATACCCGTTTTATCCACTATAAAAATATACCTGTCCGGGATACCTTTATCATCGAGAAAGACGCCGTACTTGCGCGCCACTTCGCCGTGTGGCCAGAAATCGGACAAAAGGTTGAATGATATACCGCCGATGGATTTCGACCATGATTGATGGGCCGGAATGGAATCGGCCGAAATACCGAGAACCGCCGTATTCAAGGCCTCAAATTCCTTCAAATGACTTTCATAAGCGGGCATCTGATTACTGCACACAGGGGTATAATCGAGAGGATAAAATGCAATCAGGACATTTTTTCGACCCTGGAAATCCGAAAGACGGATTCGCCCTCCGAGATGCGTCGGCAGACTGAAATCGGGGGCCTTCTTCCCGATTTTCACCTTGCTGAACATGACACTCCAATAGCCTCTATCCGGACTTTTCAAATTTGTCTGTCATGGCATTGCACACCGGACAGGAGGACGGTGGTTTATCGCCCTTGTGAACATAACCGCAAACAGTACAAACCCATGTCATTACGTATTAATCCTCCATAGGCCGGGTGCCGTCGGATGAAAACCAGAAATAATTCCCGGCCAATGCCTCCTTTTCGGCCATTAAAAGTTCAAAATGCCCATTTTCTTCATCGGCCAGATCCTGAAGAATGTTCTTGAACTCCTTGTCGTCAACGGCCTCTTTCCCGGCTATATAGAATTTTACGGTGGCCCGCTCGGCTTCAATGGCGAGATTAATATATTCCACTTCGGACCGAAGCTTTTTCAGCTTTCCCTTCTCAAAAACTGTGGCCAAGGCATCAAGCCCGCGCTCCGGCAAAGCCCCGACCGGTTCTTTGATGAATTTCTTGAACAGGTTACGCAAAATCGCTTCGTGGCGGATTTCGTCGTCACGCAAAGTTTCCAGTCGCTTTTTGGCATCCGGGTTGGCCGCTTTTTCAGACAGAAGGCCATAAAAAGTATGTCCGTTCACTTCACCTTTGATGGCGTATCTCAACAGCGTCGCTTTGTCTTTCAACTGCTCTTCAAACATCACTATTCACCTCGTAATCGTTTATCCGTCCGCAAATCGGCGCATAAAATATCACTTCTTCTCCAATTTTTCAAGGGCTTTTCGAAGCTTCGCGAGTTTTTTCTCCTGACGCGCGCGAAATTCTCGCTCAAATATTCCGCTGAAACGATTTTTGTCGAGTTGCAATTCCAGCTCCTCGATTTCCTTCTTCAGCTTTTCTATTTCATCCATATCAAACTCCTAGTTTATTTATATGGTCAATCGCCCGTTGCAGCCGCCTGACGACGACGGTCTGACCGAGCGCCTCCAGCATTTCATACAGTCCCGGTCCCACCGATGTTCCCGAAACCGCCAGCCGGGTCGGGTGAATCAACTTGCCCTTTTTCACGCCAAGCTCTTCGGCCAGCGAACTTATCGCCTTTTCGATATCATCATGGGCGAACCCGGAAAGCTTCTCAAAACTCGCCTTCAGCTTTTCCAGCAGCATTTTTCCCTCGGCGTTGAATTGTTTATGCTCGGCTTCCGGGTCATAAGCAAACTCATCGGTGAAAAAGTATTCGCTTTTTTCGACAAACTCCGTAAGCCGTTTGCACCGTTCTTTCAACATGCCGACAATCTTCAGCAGATACTGCCAGCGCGTTTCCAGCCAGTACTTCGTTGTCAATCCGGCCGCGACCAGCATCGGCGCAACCATGTCGGCCAGTTTGTGATCGGGATAATTCATGATGTACTGCTGATTTATGGCCAGAAGTTTTTCTTCATTGAAAATCGGGTTGGCCCGGTTGACGTTTTCCAGTACAAATGATTTAATGAGTTCATCCCGTGGCATGTACTCACGATCATCCTTGGGTGACCATCCCAAAAGACAAAGGAAGTTAAAGAGTGCTTCTGGCAAAATGCCTTCCTTGCCGTACTCGGCGACGTCCTTATCCCCCAACCTCTTCGATACTTTTTTCTTGTCGGGGCGCAAAATCAGCGGCACATGGCCGAATCGAGGCGTCTCCAGCCCCAGGGCACGGTATAATAATATCTGTTTGAACGTATTAGTAATGTGATCGTTACCGCGTATAACATGAGTAATGCCCATTTCATGGTCATCCACGACTACGGCCATATTGTATACAGCCCGCCCGTCGGAGCGACATACTACAAAATCCTCGATTTCGTCGTTCTGGCGCGTTATATCTCCCAGTATCAGGTCAGGATAGGTCGTTTCGCCGTCGGGAATTTCGAGACGAACCGCAAAAGGCGTGCCGTCATTCAGAAGCTGTTTTTCTTCCTCCTTGGTGCCTTTCAGCCAGGCGCGGTCAAATCGAACGTCTTTGGTTTCCGCCGACAATTCCTGCCGCTTTTTCTCCATCTCTTCGGTAGTGCGAAAACACCGGTATGCATGACCGCTGGCCAGCAACTTATCGACATAGACGTTATACCGATCCAGCCGTTTAGACTGAAATAACGGCTCCTCGTCCCAGTCCAGCCCCAGCCATTTCAGGGCGTCGAGAATGGGGTTTATCAAAGAGGCATCTGAGCGTTCGGCGTCGGTGTCCTCGATGCGAACCAGGAATTTGCCGCCATTCTGTCGCGCGAAAAGCCAGTTGAATATGGCCGTGCGGGCGGTGCCAACGTGTAAATAACCCGACGGCGAGGGTGCGATACGAACGATGACGGGTTTATCAGACATATTTCACCACTTTCAATTAACAAAACCAATTAGCCGATTGTGCCGACAGCCGCCGCGTCAGCCCTTTTCCTCCGGCGGCTTCATTTCGGGCGGCATCGGTTGCACCGGCGGGGGCGGAGGCGGCGCGGCCGGCCGTTGCGGAGGCGCATAATATGGCGGCGCCGTTGGTTGGCCCGGTTGATATGTACCATAGGCGTACGAAGGCATGGGGACGGGAACCTCGGCGAATTCTAATTCTATTCCGCCCAATAATTTGGCGGCCATGTTGTATATGAAAGTGCCGATGATACACAAGATAGTATTAAATATGGCTCCCAAAAAGCCGTAAAGAAATACCATCATGATTATCATCACGATGCCGCCGGTCCCACTATCTTCGAAAAACGGCAGTGGCGTCCCGCCGAGCTCACCCATCTCCGACGCCAGGGCCATGAAAAAGCTCATGAACACGCCAATGAAAAATCCAATAATGGCCCCGACCACAAGATTAACGACAAAAGCGATTTTAACGACCGACCAGTAGCCGATCGACTTTAATTCCAGCTTCATGCCTCGCCTCTCATCCTTCGGCGGTTTCCGCCGTATATTATTTTAATAATTACCATCTACTCCAATTTCATTCACTTATTTAATTATCTGCGTGCTATCATTCAATAAAAATACCCCATATCATCCGGGCTATTCGAACCTGATGATGAACCGGGCATCGACCGCTTTGGATTTGCCCTTTCCCGATTGCGAAATGAACGGGTTGATGTCAATCTCGGAAAATTGGTCGAAATCACCCACCAGTTGCGATAGACGCAGAAGTGACTCCTCAAGCATCGGAATATCGGCCGGTTCAGCCCCGCGAAAGCCGGTTAAAAGCGGATACGATTTCAGTGAGCGCACCATTTCTTCGACGTCATTTTCATCGAGGGGATTGATGCGGAAAGCCACGTCCTTGAGTATTTCCACATAGATGCCGCCCAGCCCGAACATGATCAGAGGTCCGAAAGATTCATCGGTCGTCATACCCATGACCGTTTCCACGCCACCGGTCACCATTTCCTGGACCATGACCGTGAATTTATCGCCCTTTTTGGCCACAGCTGATATTTTCTTTTTCAATTTTCCAAATGCTTCGCGAACCTCTTTGGCCGTCCGCAGGTCAACTACAACCGCTCCCAATTCCGTCTTATGAAGAATCTGCGGGGTATTCACCTTCAAAACCACCGGGTAACCCATTTCCTCGGCAAAGGCCACCGCTTCTTTTTCCGTCGACGCGATACGGCATTCCGTCGTGGGAATACCGTAGGCCCCTAAAATGCTCAACGCCTTATTGCCGATGATGGAATCCTGTTTTGCCGCAATAGCTTCGTCAAGAATTACCTGCACCGCTTTTTTATCGACCCGGAAATTCTTATAGGACGAAGGCGGGCGCTTCCGCCACTGACGGTATGAATCTATCTGTGACAGCGTTTTGGCGATCGCTTCCGGGAACAGGTAAACCGGGACGCCGTTCTCTTTGAGATATTCCACGCCACGGGTATCCTCGCCGGCGCCCATAAAACAAGCCAGAACCGATTTATCCGTCCCCTGAATACCCTTCAAAATCGATTCGGCCACGTTCATCTGATTGGCCGTCACAGGAGGGACGAAAATGCTGACAATACTATCAAAATCCGGTTCCCTCCCGAGTACCTTCAGGGCCGTTTCGAAATGCTCTCCCCCGGCCCCGGCCACCAAGTCCAGCGGGTTATTTATTGAACCCTGTCCGGACAACGCTTTTTTTAATTTATTTTTGGTGGTCGCTTTAAACGGCGCGACTTTCATCCCCAGGCTGATAAGGGCATCGGTGGCCAGAAGCGCCGGCCCCCCGGCGTTGGAGACGATTGCCACCCGGTTACCTTTGGGAATCGGCTGCTTTGACAGCGCCGCCGCAACATCAAACAGTTCTTCGATCGAGGACACCCGCAAAACCCCGCATTGGTCAAATAAGGCGTCTACACCCACGTCAAGCTCGGCCATCGCTCCGGTATGCGATGAGGCCGCCTGCGCCCCCTGCTTGGTCCGGCCCGATTTGACCGCCACGATCGGTTTGGTGCGGGAAATAGCCCGCGCAATTTTAGTAAACCGGCGGGGATTTCCGAAATTTTCCAGATATAATAAAATTATATCCGTATCGGGATCATTCTCCCAGTACTCGAGAATATCATTGGCCGAAATATCGGCCTTGTTTCCAATCGAAGCCACCATCGAAAATCCCAGTCCGATTTCAGTAGCATGACTCATGATCGCCTCGCCCAAAGCACCCGACTGCGAAATAAAGCCGACCCGGCCGTGGCGCGGATGCGTCTTGCCGAAGGTGCAGTTGAGATTGTACTTTGGATCGGCATTGACTACCCCAAAGCAATTGGGGCCAATCATGCGCATCCGGTATTGACCGCAAATATCGATCAGTCGGTTTTCGAGCTCCGTACCCCGGCCGCCCACTTCTCGAAACCCGGCAGAAATCACCACCAGACCTCGCACCCCCTTCTGGCCACATTGCTCGGCAACTTCCGGGACAAAATCACGGGGAACGACTATTATGGCCATGTCGACGGCATCGGGGACGTCAAGTATCGTCGAATAACACTTAATCGAATGTATGACCGAAGCCTTGGGATTGACCGGAAAAACTTTGCCATTGAATTCGTTGGAAATGATGTTATGCAAAATCTCCCGGCCGATAGTGCCCTTACGGGTCGAGGCCCCGATGACGGCTACCGAGCTGGGTCGGAAAATATAATCAAGTTCATGCATAATAATATCCTTGCCCAATGAAAAATCCTTAACGCGTCATATTGTAACAGGTTATACAATACAATCAATATGGTGAAGAAAAGTCAAGGTTTAAATGATCGGAGAAAATCCAAAAAAAATGGCCGACAGAATAACTCTGCCGGCCATTGGGCGAGGTAGGGATAAGAGGGAACTAAGAGGAGTTGTTGTCTTCATCCGAGAGGTCGATCATTTTTAGACCATCGGCATAGTCTGTGACGCTATCCCGGGTCAAATTCATCAGCTTCTGCATGACCGTGCGAATCCGCATGGCCGACTCCTCGACCGTCTCCAGTTTCTTGATCAAATCTCTGTCGAGTTCACTCCGCCGCATTAAAAGAAGCTGGATATTGCCCAGCACGGCTGTCAAAGGATTGTTGATCTCATGGTTGAGCGTGGTCGAGGTCTCGATGATCGCCTTGATACGCTCTTTGCTGATTCTCTTATCCATGTCCTCAATGGGTTCGCCCAGACCGGACGCCACCAGCGACACTGAAAGCGCCGCCCCCAACGCTTCCAGAAACTCGTCTTCACGAACCAGCGACCCGGTCCCGGGTTGTATCCCGATAACCGCCCCCAGTATTTTTCTTTTTGATTTGAGCGGCAGCGTGAACCCGGTCACCGGCTTCTCGCCGCCAAAAGAAAGATAGGCCGAAATCAGATTATTGTTCTTTCGCAAACTAGAAAACAAGTCGTTTTCCAGATCGTCCAACCGTCTTTTATCTTCATCGGTTTCGAAATAACCCGATGTCAATACCGCTCGCCCATCATCATCCCATAATATCAGCCGCGCCGCCGACATGCCCAGAAGCCGCGCGGAGCTTCGCAGGGCGGCTTCGGCGATTATCGCCGGTTCATTTCCTGAAGTCCATGACTGCGCAATTTCACGCAAAATATGAAATTGAGCCATGGCTTTGTTATAAGCGGTATTTTCAGACATATAACTGCTCAAACCTGTCTCACGCAAATGGTATGCCCTAAAAAGCGGCCAGAAAAGAATGTAACGCTCAACCAACAAACATGGCCATTAATTCATAAGTCCCGATTATAAAAGCGTTTGAAATTATGTTTGGCATCAACCGCACGATAAGGGTTTGACGGCCATAAAAACACTGCATGAATTTTCACATATATGGCATCTTTATATCATTTGTGCCCTTGACAAGAGCATGTTGCGGCATTAATATAATAGTTTTTACTGACGACGTGGAAATATGATAGATCGATTCTCAATGCACGACAATTGCGGCGTCTTCGCCATTTATGGCTCCCCACGGGCCGCCGAATTGACATATTTCGCCCTGTATTCCCTGCAACATCGCGGGCAGGAGTCCGCCGGTATCGTTACCGCCGGAAACGGTTCGGTTCATATCTATAAGAATATGGGTGAAGTCAACGAAGTATTCGCCGACCGCCAAATTTTGAGCCGCTTGAAAGGTTCCATCGCCATCGGCCATACCCGTTATTCCACTACCGGAGCCTCATCATTGACAAATATCCAACCGCTTTTGATTACCAATCGAAGCCAGAAACTGGCGATTGCCCATAACGGCAACTTGACAAATTCATACCAGCTTCGCAAGAAACTTGAGCGGAGCGGCTCAATCTTCCAGACCACTTCCGATACCGAAATTTTTCTGCACCTTGCGGCTTTATCGAAAAAAAGGGCATGGTTCAGCCGTCTATGCGATACTATGAATCACGTCGAAGGAGCCTATTCTATCGTCTTTATTACCGAAGAATCAATCTATGCCATGCGCGATCCGATGGGCTTTCGACCCTTATGCCTGGGCCGATACAATAGTAAAGCCTGGGTGGTCGCCTCTGAAACTTGCGCCTTCGATATCATCGGGGCCAAATATGTCCGTGAAATCGAGCCGGGCGAGGTGGTCGAAATCAACCGCAAAGGCATCCGCTCGGCCTTCCCGGTCAAAAAGCAACCCCATGCCTTTTGTATATTTGAATATATTTATTTTTCTCGCCCGGACTCAAAAGTGTTCGGAGAAAATGTCGATAAAATCCGCCGCCGGCTGGGCCGTCAGTTGGCCCGCGAGCATCCCGCCGATGCCGATATAGTCATCGGTATTCCGGACTCCGCCAACACCGCCGCCCTTGGTTTTTCCGAACAATCCGGCATTAAATTCGAAATTGGCCTTATCCGTAATCATTACGTCGGGCGAACCTTCATCGACCCGGAACAGAAAATCCGCGACCTCGACGTCAAAATAAAATTCAATCCGGTCAAGGGGGTTTTAAACGGCAAACGCGTGGTGGTCGTCGACGATTCCATTGTTCGCGGCACGACCTCCATGAAATTGGTAAAATTGATTCGTTCCGCCGGGGCCAAAGAAATTCATATGCGGGTTTCCGCACCGCCGATAATATCCCCCTGCTACTTCGGAATCGATATGCCCACCCGGGAGGAATTGATCGCCTCGTCCAAGTCGGTCAAGAAAATTCAGGAATATCTTGGCGTCGATTCGCTAGGGTATTTATCCATCGACGGCATGTTGTCGATGCCTTCGCTGCCAAACGGTAGTTTCTGTGTCAGCTGTTTTTCCGGCCGTTACCCACTTAAAACAGTGGCCGTAAACGATAAGTATCGGCTCGAAAAAGTATAACATGAAAACGCCATTGTATCTTTCTGCAAATCAATAAGATACGCTCAATCGGTATTGCTTTCTTGACTTTTTGTAAATCAAGCGTATTTTAAATCAGAGTATTTACTAACCGTCGATTGCTATTAAGGATTACCGCCGTCCTGCCGTAAATATATACAAACCCGGAGGAAATGACATTGTCAGTCGAAAAACCGTCCCAGCCAATTTTCGCGATTATATTGTCTTTACTAATCACGTGGTCGGTCACCCACGCCGCGACAATGAATACTGAAAACCCACCGTTCGTTTCAGATAACCTTAAAACCCGCCAAGTTCCCGAAAAACAGACACAAATAAAAATCTCCGATCAGGCTAATATTTCACGGGTAATCGTCAAGTTTAATGAGGGCCTTGACATCCGCATCGACGGCAATGAATTCGTATCGAAAACGAACAAGTCAGATTTGTCGCAGCTTAGAAGTATTCTGGCAGAATCAGCCAATAACCACAAAAAGCCTCTCGTCGATAAACCCGAAAAAAGCCTGACAAGTCTTAAAGCATCACTTGAAAATTCTTCTCGTATTACGCTGGCTGATTTCAACTTATATTATAGTATAGAGGTTTCATCCCCAGCCGAGGCGGAAAGATTGGTCAACGACTTAAACCGCCTTGACATGGTCGAAATAGCCTACCCGGAGCCGGTGCCGGAAGTCGCCGAGGATGTCGACCCGCCCACGCCCGATTATGAACCGTTTCAATATTATCTTGTCGGAGCCCCTTATGGGGTTGACGCCGTTTATGCCAATACACTTCCCGGTGGTGACGGCACGGGCGTTAAAATCATCGATATCGAATACGACTGGACTGAAGCTCATGAGGATTTGGAATCGGCGGTCGGGGGTACGATAACCGCGGAAGGCAATATCTACGGCAAACATGGCACGGCTGTTATCGGCGAGATGATCGCCGGCGACAACGGTTACGGCGTCACGGGTATCTGCCCCGGAGCGGAAATCGGGATGGTTTCGGTATCATCATTGAGTGTGGCCGGAGCCATCCTGCTGGCGATGGAACACCTTCAGCCCGGTGATTTTATTTTAATAGAATTGCATGCTCCGGGTCCCAGATATAATTATCAGGTTCGAGAGGACCAGCTGGGTTATGTTTGCATGGAATTCTGGCAAGCCAATTTCGATGCCATTCAATATGCCTGGGCCGCCGGAATAATCGTTATCGAACCGGCCGGCAACGGTGCCGAAAATTATGATTCACCACTCTATGGTCAAATGTTCGACACCACCTACCGTAATTCCCACGCCATTATGGTCGGCGGCGGCGCACCACCCACCGGATCATCGGGCCTTGACCGGTCCCGCATGAGTTGGTCTAATTATGGCCAGCGGGTCAACTTGCAGGGTCAGGGCAGTCAGGTTTACACCACTGGCTATGGCTATCTGTTCAACGGCAACGGGGATCTCAATCAGGAATACACGGCCACCTTCGGCGGGACTTCCAGCGCTTCGCCCATTGTTACCGGGGCCGCTGCCTGTCTGCAAGGATACTATAAAAACCTGTATGGTGCTCCGGCCGGGGCCGATTATATACGCGATGTTCTGGTAGCGACCGGTTCACCGCAACAGGGCAATACGGCCGAGCATATCGGACCACGCCCCGACCTTGCCGCCGCCATCGCAGTGCTGTCGCCTCCCCCCTCGCTTTCGGTAACGCCGCTTTATATCGATACTGCCATTGTTGCCGAATCCGTTAACTACCTGACGGCTCGACTGCATAACGGCTCGACCTTGAACGCTCTGGATTTTTCGATCAACATCCCTGACAGCCTGGCCAAAGCTTCTTCCTGGCTTGATGCTTTTCCGCTGTCCGGTCAAATTCCGGCTGCGAGTTACAATGACATAAGCATTACCATCGATGCCTCCGGGTTACCCGAAGGAAATACTGTCTATAAAGGTGTTCTTGAAATAGCCTGGGGACCGGCCGGAGGATCACTCGATTCGCTGTCGTTTTTGCCTGTATTTTTCAATATTCCCTGTACCGAGGATACAACATACACCTCAAGCGATAACCAGGACCCCGATGGCCCCCAGTTCAACTGGATCGATATCACTGCCATCGGCACCGTTATTCCCCGCTCGCATTATTATAACACCTATAATTACAATGCTCGACTCGACGACGGCACCGCCGGGCCCTACCCCCTGCCGTTTCCGTTCAGTTTTTACGGAGAAACATACAATCAGGTTTATATAGGCATCAATGGTGCCATCTCGTTCACCAACTCCGAAGTTAATTCCAACGGGTATTACTCCGGCTTTGCCATCGACAAAACTCCCTTTGAAACATTTATCCCGGTTTTCTGGAATGACCTGGTCCTCGACGCCGATGAGTTTGGCGGGCACGGGGACATCTATCGGTACAACAGCCCCGGTGGTGATTCGGTCGTCATACTCTGGTATCAAATCGGCAACTTCAACAATATTCTCGACACGCTGACGACGTTCGAAGTGATCCTGACTCGCGATGGCGATATAAACATGCAGTACCTGTCAGTCGGCACGTCGGGCCTGTCCGGAACGGCGCTGATCGGTGTCAGTAACGGTGTTTGTCATTACGAAGGATACCTTCAAAACGGTGAGCCTTCGGAACATGTCGTTACCGATGGGGCCGCCGTAAGATTCGGCAATAACGAAATAAACCCGGTCATGTCCGGCGACGTTGACCATTCGGGAAGTCTGAACCTGATTGATATCCTGTTTTTAATCGACGCCATTTACGGAACCGGACCACAACCTTCGCCCCCGGCCGCGGGCGATGTCAATTGTGACGGTAATCTCAATTTGCTGGATATATTATACTTGATCGAAGCCATCTATTTTGACGGTAGTAATCCCTGTTACTACAATCCGTGATGTAAAAGCCATATAAAAAGCCGCCGCATACCGATGCGGCGGTTTTTTTATGCTTTGAAATTATATCTATATAATCGAAAATATGCTTAACCGCGCCAATTCAACCCATATTTGAGGAATTACACCGAGCACCAGCGTCCCCGCAACGGTTATCAGCAAGACAATAAACATGGCTGGTCGATAGGTTACAGGCAGGAAATCTTTGTCTGATTTCATGAAAAAGGCGGCAACGACCACGCGTAAATAATAGTAAACTGAAATCAGGCTATTTAGTATGGCGATGACAGTCAGCCAGATATAGCCGTTTTTTATGGCTTCGGAAAATATGAAGAACTTGCCCATGAAACCGGCCGTAGGCGGGAAACCCGCCAGCGCGAACATGAACAGCGTTAAAACCGAGGCCAGATAGGGGTGCCGGCTCGACAACCCTTTAATATCTTCGATTTGATTATTACCCCCGGTGCGGCTGTCGATCATTGTGATTATGGCAAAGGCGCCGAGGTTAAAAAACATGTACGCCGCCAGATAGTACACTGCCGATGATACCGCTCCTTGTCCCCCGGCCGTCAGTGCCACCATGACATACCCGGCATGAGCAATCGAGGAATACGCCAGCATCCTTTTGATGTTATTCTGAAAAATGGCCAAAATATTGCCGACGGTCATGGTCAGGACGGCCAGGACCCAGAAAACCATGGTTAAATCCGAAAATTGGCCAAATCCGAAAACAAATATCCGGAACAATGCGGCGAACCCGGCCGCTTTGGGCCCGACCGAAAAATACCCGGTAACCGGCGTCGGCGCCCCCTCATATACATCCGGGACCCACATATGAAACGGCACGACCGCCACTTTAAAGGAAAACGCCGCCAGAACCATGATGGCTCCGGAATACAGTAACATTTCCGATTGCATTTTCAAAAACGTGAAATCTGCCAGAATGCGGCGCAAATCGGTCGTCCCGGTGGCGCCATAAATCAGGGCAATGCCATAAACCAGAAAACCGCTGGCAAAGGCCCCTATAATAAAATACTTGATACCCGATTCGCCGGAATAATTATCGCGCCGCGCCAGACCGGCCATAACGTACAGCGGAACCGACATTATTTCCAGACCCAGAAATATCACAAGCAGGTCGGTGCTCGAAGCCATCAGCATCATCCCCACCGTGGCAAACATTATCAGAACATTGTACTCATGGCTGTCGATATTTTTGGCGACGAGGTAATCACGGGACATCAGAATGGCGATGATTCCGGTTGAGATAAAAATAATGCTGAAAAAGACGGAAAAATTATCGATCGCGACCATTCCGTAAAATCCTGATTGAGGCGCCGCCCATTGCATGACGGCATAAATCAGACCGACCGCCATGGCTCCAACTGACAACACCATCATCAGACCTCTATTGCGAACCATGTTGCCAAGTAATAGTATTGCCATCGCCGCAACGGCGATCACCAAATGCGGTGTCAACAATCCGAAATCAATTGCCGCAGATCTTATATCCATAGTAATTCCCGTCTAACCGGCATCAACTGAAGCCGTCAGTCTATATACGTCAGCCGCCCCCAAAACCGACCTGGACTTTGGCGTCTTCGACTATGACCGGCACCATGGCCTTTCCCCCGGCCAACCTTATCGCTTCGTCTCGAGCGCCCTTGACGTCAAAAACATTGATTTCCTTGAAATCCATCCCATTGTTTTTATAATGTTCCTTCGCCGCCGCACAGTAGGGACAGCCCTTTTTTGTATAAATAGTAACTTCAGGCATTACTTATCACCATCCGCTTTGACAATACAGGTGTTGCCGCCAATCATGCAATCTGCGCCAGTCGGCTTATCCGCATTAGTCTGGTCTGCGGGCCTGGCGTTATTAACCATGGCCACCAAATTTTTGACTGCCGGTTCCATCCTCTCAAAGAACGGTTTGGGATAAACCCCTATCCAGAATATTAATATTACCAGCGGTATCAGTATGAGTTTTTCCCGGAGGTCCAAGTCCTTCAGGTTTTCATTGGCCGGGTTGGTAATTTTCCCAAAAATTACTCGCTGTAACATCCAGAGCATGTAACACGCCGCCAGAATGACCCCGCTCGCGCCGATAATGGCGTAGGTCGGATTGGCTTTATATGTCCCCAGAAGTATCAGAAATTCTCCGACAAAACCATTGGTCAACGGCAGACCGATCGAGGACAGCGTGACGATCATGAAAAAGGTCGAGAAAACCGGCATGCTCTTTGATAATCCCCCGAAATCGGCGATCAGGCGCGTGTGCCTTCGCTCATAAATCATGCCGACAATCAAGAATAGCGCCCCGGTCGAGATGCCATGATTGATCATCTGTATTACCGACCCTTCCAAACCCTGCACATTTAAAGCCATCATGCCCAGCATGACAAATCCAAGATGCGACACCGAGGAAAACGCCACCAGCGATTTGACGTCACGTTGCACCATCGCCACCAGAGCGCCATAGACGATCCCGATCAAAGCCAAAATAGATATAAACGGGACAAACTGCAACGACGCTTCCGGGAATAGCGGCAGACATATCCGGACAAAACCATACGTGCCCATTTTTAACAATACGCCGGCCAGAATGACGGAACCGGCCGTAGGTGCTTCCACATGGGCGTCCGGAAGCCAGGTATGAAAAGGCCAGATCGGCACCTTGATTGCAAAGGCCAGCGCGAACGCCAGAAACATATATGTTTGCGCGCCCAGCGGTATCGGCATTCCGTATATTTTCAACAAATCGAATGAGTATTCTCCTGAATAACCGTGATACATGAAGAACAAATACAGCAATGCCACCATCATAAGAAGCGAACCGAACATGGTGAAAAGCACGAACTTGATGGCCGCGTATAGTTTCCTCGGGCCGCCCCAGACACCGATGATAAAATACATCGGCACCAGCATCGCTTCCCAGAATACATAAAACAAAAACAGGTCGAGTGCGACAAAGACCCCGATCATCCCGGTTTCAAGCAACAGCAGCGATATATAGTACCCTTTCACGGCTTTCTGGATTGACGTCCACGAAGAAATCATGGCGATGACCGTGAGAATCGTCGTCAGCATGATGAGCAATAAAGATATGCCGTCAATGCCCAGATGATAACTTATCCCGAAAGCCTTGATCCAGGGGATATTGACCTCGAATTGCATGCCGCTGGCAACCGGCTCGAACATGGCATACATCCAGACTGACCATAAAAGAGTTATAAAGGCAATAATAAGCGCCACGCCCCGGATCGTGTCGGCCCTGTCGCGCGGGACGAACAAAAGCAGAGCCACGCCCAAAAGCGGGAAAAACGTCACCAGTGTCAAAATCTGCTGTTCCATATTATCTCAATATAAAATAGCCCATGAGAATAATGGCGCCGCCCAGAAAAACGGTTACATATGTTCTCATATTTCCGGTTTGCATACCCCGCACGTCGCTGGATATAAAGCCTATAAGCGTGGCCATGCCATTGGCAATGCCATCGATTATCATTACGTCGATTATTTTCCACAAAAACAGCGAGCCGTTTATGATAGGCCGAACAATAACGGCACCGTATATCTCGTCGATATAGTACTTATTGTATAACATTTTATAAAGGCCGGACAGTCTCTGCCTAATCCACCCGACCATGGCGATATTTTTCAGATACAAGTAATATGCCGCATAAATAGCGGCCAGTATCAGAATTACCGAGCCGATCATGAGGACAAGTTCCGTAGCCGTATCGTGTCCCGCCGAAGCCAGGGCATGCCCGCCGGTCGCGCCGGTCGCCATTTTGCCCATAACCGGCTCCAGAAATTTTTCAAAATGATTGCCGCCGCCGAGTACGTGTGGTATTCCAACCCAACCGCCGACTATAGACAAAATGGCCAGGATGACCAGAGGCACGGTCATCATTTTGGGCGATTCATGCAAATGATGCTTGGCATGTTCATCCATCCTCGGCTCGCCGTAAAACGTCAAAAATACCAGACGAAACATATAAAAAGCGGTCAACAGGGCCGTAAACAGGGCAATCGCCCAGATAATCGGCGAACCGTAATCAGAGGAAAACGATTTCCATAAAATTTCATCTTTGGAGAAAAATCCCGACAACCCGGGAATCCCTGCAATGGCCAATGTCGCAAAAAGAAAAGTGATAAACGTCGTTTTCATCGGCCGCTTCAACCCGCCCATGAAGCGCATGTCCTGCTGACCAGCCAGAGCGTGAATTACCGACCCGGCACCGAGAAAGAGCAGGGCTTTGAAAAAGGCGTGAGTCATGAGGTGGAATATCCCGGCCGTGAAGGCCGCCACCCCGCAGGCAACGAACATGTAACCGAGTTGGCTGACCGTGCTGTACGCCAGCACCCGTTTGATATCATTCTGGGTCAGGGCAATCGTGGCCGCCATCAGGGCCGTGGCACAGCCCACAATCGCCACCACCGCCAGGGTCGCAGGGGCCATCATATAGAGAGCATTGGAACGCGCGATCATGTACACCCCGGCCGTAACCATCGTGGCGGCATGAATGAGAGCCGATACCGGCGTCGGACCTTCCATTGCGTCCGGCAACCACACATACAACGGAATCTGGGCCGATTTACCGGTAGCGCCGATAAATAAAAGTAATGTCGCCGCGGTAATCAGCGTCCCGCCCGCCGCGAACACCAGGGGCGCTTGTTTGAAAACGACGGCGAAATCGAGCGAACCGACCTGCCAGAAAATAATGAACAGACCCAAAAGAAAACCGAAGTCGCCAATGCGATTTACTATGAACGCCTTCTTCCCCGCATCCGAGGCGGATTGCTTCTCAAACCAGAAGCCGATCAGAAGATAACTGCACAACCCGACCCCTTCCCAGCCAACAAACATCAACAGGTAATTGTCGGCCAGAACCAAGGTCAGCATAGAAAACACGAATAAATTCAAATATGTGAAATATCGACCGTAGCCGGGGTCATCATGCATATAACCGACCGAATAAACATGAATTAAAAAGCCGACGCCGCTCACGACCAGAACCATCACGGCCGACAAGGGGTCAAACATCAGGCCAAAATCGACTTTAAAAATTCCCGATGGTATCCACGTGAACAGAACTTCATTGAAAATCCGTTCCGTTTCCGGCACCGCCAGAAGGCCGAAAAAGGTTTTAAGTCCCCAGAGAAACGCCAGTCCGACCGATCCGCAGCCGATAAGCGAAATCAGCTTCTTGTTAAGGCGTCCCAGCAACAGGCCGTTGATAAGAAATCCTGCCAGCGGGAAGAGTATTATCAAATATAACGAATGCTCCATGCGCCTTACCTTTTCATCAAGCTGAATGTATCAGCATTGATCGATTCCCGATTTCTGGATAAGTTAATTATGATCGCCAGGCCGACCGCCGCTTCCGCCGCCGCCACGGCCATGATTAAAAACACGAACACGTGCCCGTCCATAAGATTGAGCGACCGTGAAAAGGCGATGATGGCCAAATTGGCGGCATTGAGCATGACTTCGATCGACATGAACATAACTATCAGATTCCGAGATATAATCACTCCGGTTACACCGATCGCGAACAGCATCGCACTTAATATCAAATAATGCGTTATTGGAATCATGTCACTTCCTTTTCCTTGTCGGCCTTATCGCGACGCGCCATCAGCACCGCCCCGATAACCGCCACCAGAAGCAGAATCGACGTCAGCTCAAACGGCAACAGGTATTTGGTATAGAGTAATTCCGCGACGGGTGGGACACTTCCAAAGCCCGGATTGAGATGCCCCGACGTCCCGGCCAGATTCGTCGACCGGGAAACCGTATGAACGACGGCGGCCAGTTCGAAGATCAGCACCAGAGAAAAGATCAGTTTGGTCGCCACGCCGACTTTGCCCCGATCGTATCCGAATTTTTCCCCGCGAAGATTCAAAAGCATGATGACGAATAAAAACAGCACCAGAATCGCGCCGGCGTAAACAATGATTAACAGTGCACCGACAAACAACGCCTCCAGCTGGATATACAACACCGCCTGCGCTACCAGAGATAATATCAGATACAACACCGATGCCACCGGATTGCGCTGGGCAATCATCATGACGGCGCCGCCGATGGCGATCAGAGCCGATATGTAAAATATTATGACTTCCAGCATAGCTAAAATATCCGTCTCACTTTTCTTATTATTCTCTTGAACGGCTTTTCTTTTTTGGGACGGTTGGCCAGCATTTGCTCTTTAGTATAAATAAACGAATCGCGGTTGTCATCCGAAAATTCATATTCGTGTCCCAGGAATATGGCTTCCTCCGGACAAGCTTCCTCGCAATACCCGCAATAGATGCAGCGCAGCAGGTTGATTTCATAAACATTAGCGTACCGTTCGCCCTTTTCGTTTTCCGCCCCTTCCATATAGATGGCATCGGCCGGACAAGACGCCGCGCATAAACCGCAACACACGCACCGCTCCGAGCCGTCGTCGTATATTTCCAGATAATGTTTACCGCGGTACCTCGGAAACATCTCCTGTTTCTCATAGGGATACTTGCGCGTCACCGGCTTTTTAAACAGGTGTTTGAGGGTGGTTAAAAAACCCTTCGGCAAGGCGATAAATACGGTACGGATAAAATTCACTGTCTCACCTAATAAAGTTTAATCCACGCCGTGAGCATGGTATTCACCAGGGCCAGCGGAAACAATACTTTCCACCCGAAATTCATCAACTGGTCATAACGGAAACGCGGCAACGTCGCCCGCAACCAGATATAAAAGCACATGAACAACGCGACCTTTATGACAAACCAGATCACCGGCGGCAGAAAGGGGCCCTGCCAGCCGCCCAAAAACAGTGTTGTCACCACGCATCCGGCGGCTATCATATTGGCATACTCACCGATAAAAAACATGGCGAACCGCATCGACGAATACTCGGTGTGGTACCCCGCCACCAGTTCCGATTCCGCTTCGGGAAGATCAAATGGAGCGCGGTTGGTTTCGGCCACGGCACAAATCACGAATATCACAAACCCGACCGGTTGACGGAATATAAACCAGTCCAGAATCGACGCCTGCTGCGCGACCAGTTCTTTCATCGACAATGTCTGCGCGACAAGTAAAACACCGATAATCGATAAACCATAGGCTATCTCATACGATATCATCTGGGCCGAGGACCGTATCCCGCCCAACAGGGAATACTTGGATCCCGAAGACCAGCCGGCCAGCACGATCCCGTACACACCCAGCGACGTAACCGCAAAAATGAACAATATGCCGATGTTAAGATCGGAAATGACCGGGTCGATGGTTCGCCCGAATATTTCGAAAGTATCCCCGAAAGGTATCACCGCAAATGACAATAACGCCGGAATAAACGAGATAATCGGCGCCAGGGCATACGTCACCCGTTCGGCCTTGTCGGGAATAAGATCTTCCTTGAAAATCAGCTTGACGGCATCGGCTACCGGCTGAAGCAGACCGAATGGCCCGGCATACATCGGACCATAACGGTGCTGAAAACGCCCGACCAGTTTCCTTTCCAGCCATGTGCTATAAGCACATCCGGTCAAAACAGCGGCGATTATAACCACTATTTTAATGGCCGATATTATGGCAAATTCCAGCATTCTACTTTTCCTCGACCCGGCTTAACCTGACATAATCCACCCGGCGTTTACGCATTTGAAGCACGTTCACCGGGGTGGCCGAAAAATTCTTGTATATCATGGCGACATTATTATCGATATATTCGGATATCCGGACCGGCAAAATGACCTTTCCGACTTCGGATTCGACTCGCAAAAGAGTTCCGTTTTGCGCATGATATTTTTCCGCCAGCGCCGGAGAAATTTCCAGAAACGACTCGCTACAAAACGCCGAAAGCGATTTGGTTTTTTCCGTGAGATGTCCGAAATGATGCAATTCGTCGGTCACCACCAGAGCGATATCATACTCTTCTCCCGGTTCCTCGACAATATACTTCGCCTCCTGAATTTCCATGATGGCGGGGACCTTTTGGTTCACGTCGAGCAGATTTGTAATTTCATCCTGCAACTGACGATCGGATTCATAAAGAGGATCTTTCATCTCCGCCGCCAGACGATTCATGATTTCATAACCGGGCAAAGCCTGTCCCGGAGGATTTATGGCTTTATCGAAAGTCTGAATCCGACCCTCGATATTTACAAATGACCCGGACATTTCTGCCGGCCCGGCCAGGGGCAGGACGACATCCGCCATTGCCGTCGTCTTGCTTTCAAACATATCGGCCGCGACCAGAAAATCCAGCGTTTCCAGGCTTTCCCTGACGAATTCACCGTCGGGGTACAGCAGTATAGGATCACAGCCCATCACAAATATCGAATCTATCTCTTCTTTTCTGCCGGCCAGTAATATGCGGTCGGCCGCCAATCCGGGCTGTTCGGGATAAATATCCCACAACTCTTTAAGTTTTTCGACTGTCCCATCTGGCAGATGCGGCATTACTCCCAGCCTCTGGGCGCCCATGCTGTTGGCGTACTTGGACAGGAAACCAACCTGACCTTTGGCCGGTATACCCGATATCAACAGCATGTTGGAAATCGCCGACGCCATATTCTCGCGGGTTGCGGACCCGGTTAAAATCTCACCGACTATAACCGTAACGTTTTTGGCATCCAGTATCGCCCGGGCCATATTATGAATCCGTTCTTTTTCCACGCCGGATATCTTAGAGGCCGCCTCCACCGATGACGGCGCGATCAGCGATTTTAACTTGTCGACATATTTCGTCTTTATTTCATTACTTTGTTCGGTCAGGGCTATGCAAACGCCGTTTATGAAGGCTTCGAGCGTCCCCAGGCGGTAAATAATTTCGTCGGTCGATACGTCCCCCGATTTGGTCGCAAATGGATTGACCGTATATAGCTTCGCTCCGAGCTTCGTCACGGCCTTGCGCACCCGCAGGTGAGTTATCGGATGTTCGTTGATAAGGTGCGAAGCGAGTACCAATATCAGGTCGGATTTCTCGATTCCGGTAATTGAGAACGGTTGGGCTGTCATTCCCGAATACACATCTCCGGCCTTTTCGGGGAGCATCTTATAGTCATAGCGAAAATCGATGCTATTGGTATTTAAAATTGTACGGAAAAATTTGGAAAATGTATACAAGGTAGCACTATCCAAACCCGGATAAGCCAGTCCGCCGATACATACCCCGCCCTTCTTGTCCTTTATTTCCCTGAACTTGGCGGCGATGGTTTTTATCGCTTCATCCCAGGTGGCCTCGACGTGATGCTCTCCCTTTTTTATCAACGGCGTTGTCAGACGGTCTTCGGCGTTGGCGACCTGGTAGCCGTAACGGCCCCGATCACAAATCCAGCCCTCGTCGATATCATCGTTGCGGCGGGAAGTGGCCCGGAATATCCGGTTTCGCCTGGCCCACAACGTAAGGTTGCAGCCGTCGGCGCAATACTGACAAATCGATTTAACCTGTTTAGTTTTCCAGACCCGAACCTTATACCTGAAATCGGTATTGGTCAGCGCTCCGACGGGGCATATCTCCACCAAGTTTCCGCTGTAAAGCGAATCCACCTTTTCGCCCGGAGCGGCGTCGATTTCGGCCAGATTGCCGCGCTGAAATACGCCTAAATCATGTTCGCCGAAAATCTCTTTGTTGGACCGAACACATTTATAACAGAGTATGCATCGATTCTGGTTGCGTATAATCTCCGGCCCAATACGATAATCATCGAACGTTGACTTCGGGTCACGCTTGAATCGATATTTGGGGAAATCGAAACGGGAATCATCGATGCCGTGAGCGAAAGTATGATCCTGAAGGTCACATTCGCCGCCCTTATCGCAGGTCGGGCAATCCAGAGGATGATTCAGCAGAATGAATTCCAGCACCGCCTTGCGCCCCTGCAAAACCTTTTCCGATTGGGTATGCACGACCATGTCGGGCAGACACTCCGTGGCACATGATACGGCCAGCGTGCGAAACTTTTCGATTTCGACATAACACATGCGGCAGGCCCCGACCGATTTCAATTTCGGATGCCAGCAGAAAGTCGGGATATCGATACCGATCGAGCGCGCCGCCTCAAGAACGGTTGTCCCCCTGTCCACCGTCACCTGACGGCCATCGATGGTTAAGGTGATTTTATTGCCGTTGTCGTTCATTTAAACGGACACTCCGTTTCCACCATGCACTTGCCGTGGTCGATATGGTACTGCCATTCCTCCCGGAATAATTTCAGGGCCGATTGTATCGGCATAACGGCCGCATCGCCCAGCGGACAAATCGTCCGACCCAGTATATTATTGCAGATTGCATCTATTTTTTCCAGATCACCCGGCTTGCCCTGGCCGAGTTCGATGCGGGAAATCATCTGTTCCAGCCAGCCCGTGCCTTCCCGGCACGGCGTGCATTTGCCGCAGGATTCGTGCTTGTAAAAATGAATCAGTCTCTCAATGACCCAGACTATACAGGTTTTATCATGAATAACGATCACGCCGCCGGAACCGAGCATGGATCCCGCCGCCGCAATGGATTCATAATCGAGAGGCGTCTCCAGTTGTTCCGGGAGCAAGAAAGGTGTCGAGGATCCGCCCGGGATGACCGCCTTTAATTTATAGCCGTCGACGACGCCGCCGCCCAGGTCGTTTATCAGATACGACAGTGGTGTACCCATTTCCAGTTCATAATTACCGGGATTCTTAACATGTCCCGACAGCGAAAATATTTTCGTCCCTTTGGATTTCTCCGTTCCCATCGCGGCGTACCAGTCGGCACCGTTATTGATGACATGGGGAATGCAGGCCAGCGTTTCGACATTATTGACCACGGTCGGACAGGCGTACAACCCCTCAATGGCCGGGAAAGGCGGCCGAATGCGCGACATGCCCCTTTCACCCTCCAGAGAATTTAAAAGCGCCGTCTCTTCACCGCAGATATACGCCCCGCCGCCGGTGTGCACGATTAAATCGAGATCATAGCCCGACCCGAATATATTTCTCCCAAGCATTTTCTTGTCATAGGCTTCATTCACGGCCTTGTTCATCGACCGAATCGGTCCGCCGAATTCCCCGCGAATATATATAAAACAGAGATGACTGCCGATGGCATACGATGCAACGGCCATACCTTCGATTACTCCGTGCGGATCACATTCCATCAACTGCCGATCCTTGCACGTCCCGGGTTCCGATTCATCGGCGTTACAGACCAGGTAACGCGGTTTGGGGCTGTCTTTGGGCACAAAGCTCCATTTAAGGCCAGCCGGGAAGCCCGCGCCCCCGCGACCGCGAACGCCGGATTTTTTGACTTCTTCGATGACGTCGGCCGGTTTCATTTGCTTTAAAGCCTTCTCCCAGGCCTTATAGCCGCCGCGCGAAATATACTTATCGATTCGAACCTGTTCGGGGTCATCGATATATTTAAACAGAATCCGCTTTTCCATCCTCTGCCTTTTTTCTCAAGTCATCGAGAATCGCATCGACTTTTTCTTTCGTGAGAAACTCATAATAGCGGTCGCCGATCTGCATCATGGGCGCCGAAGCACAGCTCCCCAGACATTCCACTGTAATCAGCGTAAATATTTTATCCGGCGTTGTTTCGCCCTTTTTGATGCCAAGTTTGCTTTCCAGGTACTCCACCAGCCCGTCCGCGCCCAGCAGGGCACAACTGATATTATGGCAAACCTGTATCAAATACCGTCCGGTCGGGGCTTTGGGAAACATCGTATAAAACGTGGCCGCCTCGGCTATTTCACCGGTGGGAATGTCTATAACCTGCGATATTTCCTTGTATATCTCTTCATCCAGATGACCCAGTTGATTATAAGCCACTGTCAACGCCGGCAATATGGCCGACTTGCGTCTGGGATAACGAACCATCTTTTCCCTGATTTCGTTGATCGATTTATCCGATAGAATCATCTGTCCACCTCGCCCAGCACGATATCAATGGACCCGATCGCGGCGATCACATCGGCCACCATGCCGCCCTCGACCAGCTTCGGCAATGCCGACAGATTCACGAAACTTGGCGGACGAACTCGCATCCGGTGCGGTTTGTTGGTTCCATCCGATGAGATGTAGTACCCCAGTTCCCCTTTGGGCGCTTCAATGGCCTGATAAACCGCGCCTTTGGGAGGTTTGAATCCCTCGGTAATAATCTTGAAATGGAAAATCAACGATTCCATTTTACTTAAAACATCTTCCTTGGGTGGAAGCACCACCCCCGGAACGCGGGCCCGATATGGCCCATCGGGCATACCGTCCAGAGCCTGACGGGCTATTCGAATCGACTGATACATCTCCTGCTGGCGCACCATAAAACGATCGTACACGTCGCCGTTTTTACCCAAGGGAACGTCAAAATCGAATTTTTCGTATCCGCTATATGGATTGGCCTTGCGGACATCGTAATTGACTCCCGAACCACGCAAACAGGGACCGGTAAAACCCCAGTTGATGGCGTCGTCTGCGGATATTTTGGCCACGTTAATAGTACGCATCCGGAATATTTTATTATCATTTAATAGTCGTTCGTAATCGGCCAGACCGGATTCAACCTGCTTGATGGCCTTCTTAACCCATTTGTCGAAATCGGGTGGAAGGTCATAGGCCAGGCCGCCGATTCGAAAATAGGTGGACATCATGCGCTGACCCGAAACCGCCTCATAAATATCGATTATTGATTCGCGCTCGCGGAAGGCATACAACGCCATCGACATTGCGCCCAAATCCAGAGCGTGTGTCCCGATCCAGACCAGATGCGATTTAATTCGTGTCATTTCCGTCAGGCAAACCCGGGCCCATTTGACTTTCTCGGGGACATCGACGCCCAGCAGCTTTTCTACCGCCAGACAATAACCCAGATTGTTGGACATCGGTGCCAGGTAATCCATGCGGTCGGTCATGGGAATTACTTTATAGTAAAGCTTCGACTCGCTTGTTTTTTCTATACCGGTATGAAGATATCCGATATGCGGCGTGGCCTTGACCACCGTTTCGCCGTCGAGTTCCAGTTCCACCCGTAATACACCGTGCGTGGCCGGGTGTTGCGGCCCCATATTGAGGTTCAACGTTTTTCTGGTGCTTGCGGCGGCGGTCATCTGATAACCTCGGGCGGTTCATTTTTATTATATGAAAACTGCGGCATTTCGTACGTCAGCGGGAAATCCTTGCGCAAAGGATGTCCCTCCAAATCGTCGGGTGTTACGATCTTCTCAAGATTGGGATGACCGGAAAATCTGATACCCATCAAATCCCAGACTTCCCGCTCCAGCCAGTTGGCCGTATGCCAAATCGGTGTTACCGTATCGACCATCGGATCATCCCCGCCCAGACGAACTTTTATAAGCAGACGATATTTATTCTTAAGGGAATAAAGATTATAAACTACCTCGAACCGCCCCTCTTTTTCTTCGGGCAACCCCAGCCAGTCAAGCGCACAGATATCGGCCAGAAGATTAAATTCCAGATTCTTGTCTCCCCGCAAAGATTCCAGAACTTCGAAAAGATAATCACGGTTGATATAAAACGACTGCTGATCCCGAAAATTATCCTCGCGAATCACGGCCTCCTTGAAATTCGCCTCCAGATATTGTCTGACTTTTTCTTCCATGATTTCAATCGGTGCGACAACTGCTTGTCGCCATTGGTCTATTCGTTCTTTCCGGTTTTAAGCTTGCCTTTGGCCACTTTTTCCTGAAGCTTGAGGATCCCCTCAATCAGCTGCTCCGGACGGGGCGGACAGCCGGGTATATACATATCCACCGGCAATATTTTGTCAACTCCCTGTACAATGGCATAATTATTGAAAACCCCGCCGCATGAAGCGCACGCCCCCATCGAAATAACCCACTTGGGATTGGGCATCTGATCATAAAGCCTTTTTAACACCGGGGCCATTTTGACCGAGACCCGGCCGGAAACAATCATCAAATCGGCCTGACGCGGTGACGGTCGAAGGACTTCCATGCCGAACCGGGCCAAATCATAGTGAGACATAAAAGTCGATATCATCTCGATGGCGCAACAGGCCAGACCCATGCCCAATGGCCACATGGAACGCTTCCGGGCCCAGCCGACCATCTTTTCAAGAGTTGTCAGCATAATTGAATCGGGAATCTTTTCTTCTAATCCCATTTCAAAGCTCCCTTACCGAGGATGTAAAAATAACCGACGAGCAGTATCAGGACAAAAACCAGCATCTCGACAAATCCGAAGATCCCCAGTTTATCGTAGATTACCGCCCAGGGATAGAGAAAAACCACTTCGATATCGAAAATAATAAATAGAATCGCGATTAGATAAAATTTGACGGGAAAACGCTCCTGCGTCCCGCCTTTGGGCATAATCCCCGATTCATAGGGATCGCCCTTGGCTTCGGCCGGTGTCCTTTTTCCGAATAAAAATGACATAACAAAAAATGCCAGAGCCAAAGCCGAGGCAAAAACAACCAGAAAAAATATCGGAAAGAAGGTGCTAAAATGGTCCATCAAGCTTCATCCATTCATAATAAAAACGAATTATAGTCATAAGCATTTTTCAAGTCAATAAATTAATTGCGGATATGTGAAATATTTAACAAGCCCATACGTTAAGTTATTGCATGTCCGTCCGTTATCAGACCCCAATTCTTATATGATTAGAATAAATCCAGCCACGACCTCTTTTGAATACCTCTACGCGATAAAGCCCGATTTGATTGGGCGAATACTCAAAATAATCGCCGTTGGCTTCAAAGATTTTCTTGCCATTGCAAATCAGCTTTAATTCCCCTTTTTCCGGCAGATGGGTTATTATTTGCGAATTTTCGCATGATTCCAGCTTTCCTCCGGAAATCACCGTCTGACTTCCCCGGCGCGCATAAAATTCGAACCCGGAGGCATCGCCCCAGCGATAATTGGACGCAAATACCCGACACTCCCGGATTGACCCGTAAATCTGCTTTTTGGCCTGCTTCACATCGGTTGATAATCGTTCGGGAAGCAACAAATGGGTCCGTAACGATTTAAATTGGACTTTATAGGGAAATATCGTAATGCGAAACGGCCCGATTTTATACGGGAACCCATGCACGTCAACAGCCCCGATACCGGCGATCCTGCGCTCCGAATTCAATTCATCCCATTTCTGCAATATGCGGTCCGTGGGCGTCTGTAAAAACTTGCGTGGTGAAAAGACCATTTTGAGTTTATTGTAAGGCTTGAGATTCTCCATCCATTCCGACATCTGATTCCAAATCTCGATGCCGTCGAATTCGCGGGCATCCCAAGCCAGCCAGGGATACGACGGGTATTTGCCCAGACGGGGACGAATCTCATCGGGATGCGCAATGATACCCAGCGCACCCCGACGAGCCGCTTCGGCCACATATTCGACCGGTCGCATATCCGCCGGCAGAACTTCATCGGTTTCGAAAATTAAATAATGATTGCAGTCTTCTACATCATTATGCTCATAACCGATTAGGGCAAGCGTCCGGCCGTAATACCCTTCTTTCCCCGCCTTCTTTGCCTCAAGTGTCATATGATCCGAAATCAGGATATAATCAAGCCCGACCGCATCGGCAATGGCGGCGACATCTTCGAGGCTTTTGGAGCCATCGGAATAAGTCGTATGAATATGCACACAACCGATATATTCGAAATATTCACCGTTTTTTTTCATTCTTTCATCAACTTTCTCTGGCCGGTACTTTTCGGAAAACATACAGCCCCACCGCCATCATGATTACAAGAGAAAACAGGGCTATTTTATAGGGCATTTTTGCAGCCACGACACTATCAAGTTCAAAAAATTCGGAAGCCATACGCCCCAGCGGTCGCGTCGGCGAAAACAAATACACCAGAACACCCCACATCACCGGGCCAATCACCGCCGCCGCTCGTCCGGATAATGAATATAACCCGAAAAATCGCCCCAGTTCATTTTCCGGAACCATTTCTGCCAATAGGGGGCGTGAAACCGTCCACAAACCGCCTAACAACACCCCTACCAGCGAACCGAGCATATAAACAATTACGATATGATCGACCAGTAAAAACAGCAAAAGAACGATTATCCATAACCGTATAATAACGCTCATTAGATTCTTCAAGACCATTTTCTTGGCCAAAGTCCCGATTGCCAGTGACCCAAGAACGGCGGACACGGTCGAGACTATCAAAAATATCGTAAGATCGGTGTCGGCAAAACCGATGACAACCGATGAAAAAATCCCGATGTTCAATATCACCGTGGCGACGGCGTCCTCGAAAAAATAATCCGCTACAAGGAAACGCAGGACACCCGGATATTTTCGGGTTTGCCTGATTCCATCCCAGACGTCTTTATATGCCTTTTTGATGTCGGCCGTGCTTGATTTAATCGCCAGTCTCTTCTCATCTACCCAGAAAAACAACGGCACAGAAAACAGGAAAAACAAAATTGCCGTTGGCAAAAAGGCGGCATTCTTGCCTCCTGCCTCAAAAAATGGAACTTCCCAACCGAATAATTTTCCTGTCACTGGTGGAAGAATTAAAATCATACCGACAATCGCGCCCAGATACCCCAGCGCCACGCCGAAACCAGATACAGCCCGGGCCTGATGACCATCGGCAACGGCATAAAGCAGGGGGTTATAAAAGACCATCCCGCCTTCATAGAAGAAGTTGGACAGGGCAAAAAATACAATGATTAAGACAAAATATGACAGCGGCACCAGTGGCATCAGCCCTGTCGCCAAACAGCAGGAAAATGTGAATAAAAATAAAAACAGCTTCTTCTTGTGGCTGTGATCGGAAAGCGCTCCCATGGCGGGCATGATCAACGCCACCAGAAGCATCGAGGCGGCATACGGAATATCATAATACAGGCCATCGCGGCCGAGGTCTTCTACAATCCAGCGCTTCAGATACAATGATAATATATTCATGGAATAGATAGTATTGGCAAAGTCATAGAGCGACCAGCCGATAACGTCTTTGCGAAGAATCGTCGACTTCGCGCTCAAAGCCCCAACCTGTCGGCTATGGTCATCATGCCGCCCCTGACCAGCATGAGAAATTCGGGAAGCTCCAGCCCGAGTTGCGAACAGGCGGCGATATTTTCGCGCGTCGCCCCGGCCGCGAACCTTTTCTCGCCGAAACGGCGCATCATGAAATCGGCGTCAATATTGACCAGCTTTTTCGACGGGTGCATCAGGGCGCAGGCGACCACAAAACCCGTCGCCGGATCGACCGCATAAAGCGCCCATTCCATCCGGGTCTGGCAGGGAGCGTGTCCGGGGTGACACCTTATCGCGCGAATCATCTCCGAGGGAAGATTATAATCTTTTAGCCATTCTTCCGTGATGAAGGTGTGATGCTCCGGATCATTGGCGGTGACATCATAATCGAGGTCGTGCAGAAGGCCGGTGCGGCCCCAGAGTTCGAGGTCTTCGCCGAAATGTTCAGCCAGTTTGATCATGCCGGCCTCGACGGCCAGAATATGCTTGCGCAGGTTTTTATTCTGGATTTTCGACTCCATAAGTTTCAGGGCGGTTTCGCGGTCAATCATATGGCATCCTTTGCTTGCGGTCGGTTGGTCAAATATACGCTGACAAATCATAATTGTCAAAAAGGCAGTTTTTATCTATTTTGGACATAAACAAAGAAAATGCCAATTTGGATAACGGGAAAAACATATTTACGTCTCATCAGGTCAGCATTATTCTGGCCCCGTTATGCCTGCTATTCATTTTGGCGGGCATGTTGCCCCTGGACGGTTTTTGGGGTATCAATCACCTACAATATTTCTCGTCGATTTATGTTATCATATTCACGGCCATAATAGTCCTGCTTTTTATCCCGCGCATTCAAACCGCGCTATTCAATGTATTAAAATACATCACAAAGGTCTTCAGCAGAATGCCCTGTTTAGCCCGCCTTGCCGCCATTGCCTCCATCTCCGGATGCGCCTTCTATATATTGCGCGTGCATGTCCATTCGCTTGGCGATGGCTACATGAGAATAGGGCAAATCGAGACCGGTATAAGATATCTTCATACGGAACCCCTCGATTTCTGGTTGCATGGCCTCTTATATGACTTTCTGAATCTATTTGGCGCCGTATCCGGAGAGAAAGCATATCAGGTCTTCAGCATCGGTGTCGGGGTCATATTTATACTCCTTTTATATGGAATTAATCTAAAAAACGGCCCGGTCGGAACTAACGGCGCTTTATTGAAATGGCTGGTACTCTGCTTTGGCGGCCTGCAACTGTTTTTCGGCTATGTTGAATCCTATGCCCTGTTTTATTCGGCCATGATTATCTACTCTTTACTCGCATATCGATTCCTTGCTATCGGACACGCTTTTTTCGCCGCGTCGATGGCTTTTGCCGTCGGTCTGGCCTGCCATTTGACCGGTTTTTTCTTTTTGCCGACTTATTTATATTTAGCTTACAAGGCTATCAAAACCGCCAAGACGCCCATTACAAAACTATCATATTGGGGTTTTACCATAGTCATAGTTATTGCCGTTGCCTTATTGATTAGCGAACTTATTACCAGAACCCATCATAGCCAGTACCTTGTCGGTCCCGGAGATTATTTCCTGCCGCTTTTTTCCGGCGATTATGCTGTCTTATCGGGACACCATTTGTTGGATATATTAAACCAGCTTCTTTTAATTATCCCGGTCCCGCTGTGCCTTCTGGTACCGCTGATTATTTTCCGTAAAAGTAATCCTCAATCCGATATTCGCGTTTTCGGCATCATTTTAATCGCCTGCGCCGGATTCTTTCTGTTGGCCATAAATCCGAGCCTTGGCTATGCCCGCGACTGGGACCTTTTTGGCACGTCGGCCGCCCTGATCGGCGTAAATATTCTCATTCTTTGTTTCAGAAAATGCGCGCCAATTAATCAAGTAAAATTAGCCCTTCCGGCGGCGTTAGCGTTTGTCTTGCTGTCGGTCTGGATTCTCACTAATTCCTCCCCCCAGCGTCAACTTCAACGGGCTGAAAATTTATTATCGTTGAGCGACAAGGGTCATGGCTATGGGACCGAGCTTCTCGCCCATTATTACCGATATCAGGCCAAAGACAATCAGAAGGTGCTCGACCTTCTGGGAACAATCACCGGGCCGTCCCGAAACGCCCGGGTGCTTCGCATCATGGCCGTAACCATGTATGAGATGGGCCGCTATCGTGAGGCCCTGGCTACTGCCCGTGAAGGCCTCTCACTTGACAGCGTCGTCGCCGAACTTAATTATATCGCCGGCCAGTCTTTGACGGAGTTGGGATTTATCGACTCGGCCACAGCCTATCTGGAAAAAGCCCAGCATTATGATTCACGTAATTATGTTTTCACCCGATCGCTGGCCCGTAATTACTATACTCGCGGGCGGATTGCCATAGCTATTGAGGGCTACAAATACGCCATTTCGCTGGAACCCCGGAAACACGCCGGTTATTTCGATGTCGCCGCGATATATCTTGAAGCGGGGGTTTATGACTCTGCGTATTATTACGCCCAAGCTGGTCTCAAAATTGCCCCGGATTTCCGGCCCGGTTATGAGCTTCTGGACGCCATCAAAGCCGCCGCCCGCAATCAGCTGCAAAACCCGCAGGGATCGAGGTAGGTCCGTAGGCAGGTCAGAGGCCCTGCCGTAGGTCCCTCGCGAAGCGAAGAAGCACCGGACATCTTTTCATATTATAGAGAATTATGCTCCATGATCGCGCGTAATATCGTGTATATTTATTGTTTACGGCAAAATGGCTTCGTTCCTGAAATTTTTTCATTTTTATTGCGTCCCTCCCGATTTTAAGTCTTCCCGACCACGGCCGCATATTGCTGTAATCTGAATATAATTATGGCTCTCATGTATTACGGGGACATGCAAAAATACCTTCGGGTTAGTAGTGGCCGCAGGCCACCTCCATGCCCGCCGGGAAATCCCCCGGCCCTTAATTGCCTTGACAAGATTCCGATTTAGGAATATTATAGATTCTCGAAATGCTGGGGTAGCTCAGTTGGTTAGAGCACTAGATTGTGGATCTAGTGGTCGAGAGTTCGAGTCTCTCCCCCAGTATTTTAACATTTATGTCTATTTCTAATGCTTTAATAAACGTGCTTCATGAGTTTCGATTAGAAAAACTGCCAACGTCGAAGCGGCCCCGACTGCCAGTTTCGCATGGCGGTTTTGCAGACCCTTTGATTTTGCGGATTTTCCGTGACCTGTTCCATATTCATTTCGTAATTCCGCAAGCCCATTTGTTATCGTGGCCAAATTGCTTAAGAGCCGTTTTATAATTTCCGCCGCCTTCGCGTCATTCGGTATATCATCGGGCGTTAGCTTTAGCTCTTTAAAAACCTTTTTTGTCAATTGCGGTAAATCCCAATTTTTTTCTATTTCAATTCCATTGTCTGCGAGAATCGTTTTTAAACAAGTTTCAGTAAGTTCCTTGGCAGTACCTATTGCCAATCCTGGATCCTTATCCACAGCGGCTTCCATTCTTGTAATCTGTTGAGCAACGTAGCCAGTATCGATGCCCCTAAAGGTAACTTTGGCTGAGTTTAGGCCAGGGGTTGGTAATCCAATTCTTCTAGCCACAAATACAGGTTTATTTGATAATCTCATTTTTTCAACAATTTCAAACCCGTCATTTTTCAAAAATGAGTTATATAATTGCCTTACCCCCTCAACTTCAGTCAAATCTGTCCTTACTACTGGGTGTATTGTTTCGCACAGGAAACGCAGCAATATTTGATCATCGCCCGACTGTAGCCCAAATCTATCGTCATTAAATACCCAGTAATCATCCCAATCTAGATTATTGATACGATGCATGCATATATCATCTTCCGCGGTTTTGAATCGTCTATCATAAGACGGCAGCTTTTGCAAATCATAAATACGAGATAAAAACGCCACTTCCCCCAAACGACCAGCCCAATTTATGGATTCGGCTTGTATCGCGTCAAATAAATCGGTGCGCGTAATTTCAGATATCTCCATGGGTAAAATCTCCTGTTGAATATGGAATATAATAATTGATAATAATTGCTTATTAAATGTCAAGTTAAAAGGGTCTTTGTTTTAGTAATATGCCGCGCTAGATTGACATTGTTTCATCCCTCCCAAAAAACTCTTCCCTAAATCCTTAAAACATATATCTTAAGCGTCAAATTGAGAAAAAACTATGACTGATTCCAACAAAGACAAAAGAGTCAAGCCTATCGTTTTAAAGGGCTTTCGGGATTACCCGCCCGGCGAGGAACTCGCCCGACGGACGCTTATCAATAAAGCCATCGAGGTGGTCGAACGTTTCGGCTTTTTGCCCATCCAGACCCCCTCGCTGGAAGCCGCCGAAATCCTCCTCGGCGCCGAATATACTGATGACAACTTGAAAGAGCTTTTTGGTTTTGTCGGCCCGGAGAGAGTCGGCATGGCCCTTCGCTATGAATTTACATTGTCGCTGGCCCGCTATGTTGCCGGAAATCCCCTTCTGCCTTTGCCCTTCCGGCGTTACCAGTACGGCAACGTCTGGCGGGTGGACAAACCCGGCCCCGGACGATACCGCGAGTTCACCCAGTTCGATCTGGATATTGTCGGCACCTCGTCGATGCTGGCCGACGCCGAAGTTATGGCGGTCATGGTCACCATGCTGGACAGCCTCGGCATAAAGAATTTCACCGTGCATTATTCCAATCGCAAATTATTAAACGGCCTGACCGCCTATGCCGATATCCCGACCGATAAGGCCGCCGACGTGTTTCGCGTCATCGACAAACTGCCCAAGCAGGGCAAAGAAGCGGTGCTCCTGGAACTGGGTCCGGGCCGGATTGATATTTCCGGCGACAAAATCCCCGGCCTGAAGCTTGACGACCGGCAGATCAAGACTCTCGATGACTTTCTCAAGATAGCCGAAAAATCCGGCTCTGACCAACTTGACAATGCCGAAGTATTGCTGGGGCACATTGGAATTTCCAAAGAAGGTATTAGCGAGCTTCGCCAGATAAAATCATATTTGAAAAGCCTCGGCATCAAAGAAGAAAAAACAAAGATTGATATCACGATCGTACGCGGCCTCGGCTATTACACCGGGCCGGTGTTCGAAACCATGCTGGCCGATCTGCCCGAATTCGGGTCGGTCTTTTCCGGTGGCCGCTATGATAATATGGTGGGCCGCTTTTCAGGCAAAAATGTCCCGGCCGTGGGGACATCATTTGGCGTGGACCGCATGCTGGCCGCGCTGATCGAACTCAAAGCCATCGCCATGCCGACCGCCACGGCGAACGTGCTGGTCACGACTATGGACAAATCCCGCCTCGGTGATTACATCAGCATGGTGGGTGAAATCCGCGCCGCCGGTATCAACGCCGAGCTATTCATGGGCGAAACCAAAAATATCAACAAGCAGTTGAAATACGCCGACCGGGTCGGAATTCCGATTGCCGTCATCGCCGGTTCCGAGGAATTCGACAACGGGACGATCACCGTCAAAGACCTCCGCGCCGGGCAGGAAAAATCAAGAAATATCGAAGACCGCGAGGAATGGCTGGCCGCCGCTGATATCCAGGTCACTATCAAACGCGGCGATTTGATAAATCACATAAAGCAGTTGCTTGGCAAAGAATAATTACAGGAGGGATTAATATGAAACGGTTCTCTCGCTCCATAATAATAACGGCAGCGGCAGTATTTATCTGTGGCTTTTCATACTCGTTGGCCGCGACCATCGAGGATTTTCTGATCAAAGATTCCACCCGAACCTGGCTTTTTTCCAAAGATAGTATTGAGCTGGGCTATCTGAAATCGACATACAAGGGAGTGACCGACTGTCAGGGTCTTGAAGCGCACTGGATCGAGGAAATCCTCGACCTTGATTTTACTAAAATTCAGGCGCCGGCGGTCATTTCGATGCATAACAATCACTATGTCGATTTGTACAATGCTTATATCGGCGATTCCATGAGGGTCGTTGCCAATGGTATTCCGCAGGGCCTGGAACTGGTGCATCGGGGCGATTCCCTTTATGGATCTGCCCGGAATGTCGCCCGCAACGAAGTCGCCATGCCGCTTCGCCCCGGCATGATGGCGCTGGATAATAACATGATCGACCAGATGGAACTGATTTTCGCACTGACCGATCTCAACGTCGGCGACACCCTGTCCGATACCTTTTTCGTAGCTCAATTCGTCTTCCGCGCCGAATTCGAGTTCATCGTGGATTCTGTAATTGCGCTTCAGGTCGGAGATGAAATCGATTCGGTCTTCGCAATGAGAATGCTGGCGCCCATGAAGCAGAATATATTATTTTCCCATAGTTTTGGTCTGCTCAAAATTATTGACCCCGTTCAGGGATTTGAAATCACTCTCATTGACAAACAGACGGGACAACCGTACGGCATGACCGTCGCCAAATCCTCTTCCGGATTCTTCGGCGCTTTGCCGCTTTACCTGTTTTATATTCTGGTCGGTCTTGTTTTCAGCATTTTCGTGATAAAAAGATACTTCAACCGTCTGGAAACTTATGTCATGCTCATTCTCGGGGCGGCGGGATTCTCGCTGTTGCGATATACCCAGGTTCCGCTTCAGAACTGGTATGGTATCAATTATGCTATTCCGGGACTGCAGGCTGGAGAATCCCTATATTATTACGCCGCCGTGCAGGCGCTGTTTTCCGGCCTCATACAGGAAACGCTCAAACTCATCCCGCTGATTTTGATCATGATATCCCGTCCGCCGTCCAAAAAATCCCTGGTCGTCCTGGGCATGTTTACCGGCATGGGATTCGGCATTATGGAAGCCTGTGCCATCACCGGCGTCGCATATAAAACCGGATTGATGCCCTTTTTCTCATGGGGCACTTTCGAGCGCATTTTCGCCATTTTATTTCATACTTCCACCGGAGCCGCTCTTGGCTACGCAGTCGCGGGCGGCTGGAAGAAAGTCCCGGCCATCTGGCTTTTAATGGTATTGATTCACTCCTTCAGCAATCTTTTGATTGTTTTTTATCAGAAGGAGATGATCGGTCTGGCGCCTCTGGAATTGATCGTCGCCGCCATTGATATTGTCCTGGCGATATTGGTCTGGCTGGCCGTGAGAGGGGCGGCGCGGACTGATCGCGTGGCTCCGAGGCCAAATTAAATTGACAATACTTTCGACGTTTGCTATTTTGAACGTGGCGTTGTTAAACGGTGTCTTTATTGCCGGAGGAATTTGAAATGCCGAAATTGTCCCGAAGAGGCCTTGATATACCGTCGTCGCCGATGAGAAAACTGGCGCCGTACGCCGAAGCCGCCAAAAAGAAGGGGCGGATTATATACCGTCTCAATATCGGTCAGCCCGATATTGAAACGCCGGAAGCGGCCCTGAATGCCGTCAAAAATTGCGACCTGAAAGTCATCGAATACTCGCATTCGGCCGGCATAGAATCCTATCGCCGCCGTCTTGTCGAGTATTATAAACGCTACCGAATCGACATCGATTACACCGATATTCTCGTCACCACCGGCGGCAGCGAGGCCATTGTATTTGCCTTCATGTCGGCGCTTAATCCCGACGATGAAGTCATCATCCCGGAACCATTTTATGCCAACTACAACGGCTTTGCCGTCATGGCCGGAGTTAAAATCAAACCGATCACGGCCGCCATCGAAAACGGCTTTGCCCTTCCCCCGATTTCGGATTTCGAAAAGAAGATTTCGGCCAAAACCAAAGGGATTCTCATCTGCAATCCCAACAACCCGACCGGATACATGTATTCCCGCCGCGAACTGGAGGCTTTGCGAGATATTGTCAAAAAGCATGACCTGTTCCTTTTCGCCGATGAAGTTTACAAAGAATTCTGCTATGACGGCCTCGAATTCGTTTCGGCTCTGCATATTAAAGGCATCGAAGAGCATGTCGTTGTTCTCGATTCCGTTTCCAAGCGCTACAGCGCCTGCGGGATGCGCATCGGTTCCATGGTTTCGCGCAACAAGGATATTATTGCCACGGCTCTTAAATTCGGGCAGGCCCGTTTGAGTCCGCCGACCTATGGCCAGATCGCGGCCGAGGCGGCTATCGACACCCCGGACTCATATTTCAAACAGGTTCAGACCGAATATGTCAAACGCCGCGATATCGTGGTCGAATCATTGCGCAAAATAGAGGGAGTTGTCTGTCCCAAACCGACCGGGGCATTTTATATCGCCGCCCGGTTGCCCATTGATGACGCCGACCGGTTCTGCCAGTGGCTTCTCGAAGATTTCGAATATGAAAATCAGACCGTCATGCTGGCGCCGATGGCGGGCTTTTATGCCACGCCGGGGCTGGGCAAGGATGAAGTCAGAATCGGGTATGTTCTTAAAGTCGAATCGCTGAAAAAAGCCATGAAATGCCTGGATGAAGCTCTTAAAATCTATCCCGGTCGGACAGAATCGGCGGCGGCCCGGGCGGTTTCAAACAGCGGTTAAATATAAAATTTTAAAGACGTTAAATTATGAGTGATGTCAATCATTACGCCGGCATCGATATCGGCGCTTCCAATATCAAATATGGTATAGTCAATTCCAAGGGTGAGATTATTTTCCGCGAACAAAAACCGTCGCTCGTGGAAAAAGGCTCGATGCCCCTGATGCATCTGGTGACCAACATCGCCGAAAATCTTCTGCTTCGCGCCGCCGAGGATGAATTGAATGTCCAGTGGCTGGGCGTCGGTTCGCCCGGGGCCATCGACAACCTGACCGGAACCGTCAAAGGTCGTTGCCCCAATATCCCTGACTGGGTCGGGATGAATATCGCCGGGCATTTACGCGAGCATCTCAACATGCCCGTTTACGTGGACAACGATGCTAATGTCGTTGCCCTCGGCGAATTTCGCTTCGGAGCGGCCAAAAGATTTTCCTCGGTTATTTGTATCACTATGGGAACCGGAATCGGCGGCGGGATAATAATCAATAAACAGCTCTGGCGGGGGGCGAGCTTTTCCGCCGGAGAAATCGGCCATATAATCGTCAATGAAAACGGCCGACCCTGCAAATGCGGAAACAAAGGTTGCCTTGAAACGTATTGTGCATCACAGCCCATAATTGACCGGACCAAAGAAAAGCTGGCTGTCCGGATGACCGAAACGATGAACGAACTTTTAGAAGGCAGTATAGAAAACCTGACCATAAAGAAGCTTTTTGCCGCAGGCAAAAAGTCCGATGAAATCGCCCTCGAAGTCATCGAGGATACCGGCCGCATTATGGGGGCGGCCCTTTCCGGCGTGGTCAATCTGTTCAATCCGGAGGCGTTGGTTTTCGGCGGCGGGGTAGTCGACGGCGGCGCCGGATTAGTCGAGGTAATTGGAGCCGAAATCCGCAAACGGGCCTTCCCATCGGCTACCGAGAACCTGCGCATTCTCAAAGCCGAACTGGGCAACAACGCCGGGTTTATCGGGGCCGGGCTGCTGGGTGAATATAAAACAGGGAATAATTTCTCATGAGCGAAAACAAAGATCAAACTCCGCTGATTATTAAAATTTTAGCCTGGTATGGCATCCTGTTCGGGTGCTCCTATATTGTTTATGGAACTGTGAGCATCATTCTGGGGATTCTCGACCGCAACTACAGCACGGTGGGGAAGGATTTTTTGATCAGCCTCTATGGCATCCCGATGTTGGTCGCGGCACTGGGCTTTAAGAATATTCAGCGCTGGGGATGGATCGGCTATGCCGCATTGCTTGCGGTTGTGGTCCTTATCGCCTTTATTTCTCGGACCGATTCCAATGGTATTATCGTGGGGATACTTTCCCTCGCGGCGTTGGGGGGACTGATGTCTCCGGGCGTGAGAAAACATTTTTTCCAGGCCTAAAAAACCGTTGACTTCGGACGAAAATTAAATACATTGGCTCAAGTCTTTTGGTAAATTGGCGCCCTAGCTCAGTTGGTAGAGCAACGGACTGAAAATCCGTGTGTCCCCAGTTCGATTCTGGGGGGCGCCATTTTTGATTGCAATTATCCCAACGCTGATTCACTATAAGAATTCAGAACCTGCGGGCGGTGTGGCACCTAGTATCAAGTTGGAGAAATTTGACATAAAAATCAGACCATTAATAAAAAAGCCACCGTGCGGCATCGAACCGCAGACCTGCTGATTACGAATCAGCTGCTCTACCAGCTGAGCTACGGTGGCTTGATTTGAACGTCTAATATATATCTATTTCGACATTTGTAAACGAAAATTTGCGGCCAAAATCCCCTACCCCTTTTCGGGCGAGATGATACCGAAAATGCCGCCTTCGTAATCGAGTCGCTGACCGAAAAACATGCGGAGCGACGGCTGCCGGTAATGGAATCCGTTATTTAACAATATTTCCACCGCCTCCTGGTTCAATTCGGGAGTCCCGATCAGAAGACCGCTCTGGCTGTATTTGTCCAGAATCATTTCCAGAAGTTTGACAAACCCGGATGAATCCAACGCCAGAATCGGCCCGACAAAATAGGAGCCGTCGGCGCGTGGCCGCACCGCGGCATAACCGTCGAGCGTCTCATACCCGACATTTATTATCCCGTCGGGAAATTCATCGTGCAACCGTTTTATTACCCGTCCTCTATCGAGCCCGGTTATGCGCGCGTCGAATTTGATTATATCATCTATGGCCACCGCTCCGGGTTTAATTTCCCTGGGGTTGTTTTTAAATTCCCGGGCCGGACGATGCATGCGTAATGACAAATACTTATCGAAAAAGCCCAGTCGCCGATACAAAGGGGTGGCCTCAATAACACCATCGAGTTCTATGGAATGCACCCCTTTCGATTGGACATAATTCATGGCGATCTTCATCAGGGCTTCGCCGATACCTTTGCCCCGCTCTTTTCTATCGACGATCAGGCTGGCCAGGAAGGCATAATGGTTGTAAATAATCGAGGTAATCGTCCCGACCGGGCGGCCGTCGATTTCGGCGAGAAAACATCCCTCGGGCTCGAAATCATAAAGCCGGTTATAATCGGCCACGCCATTGCCCCAGCCTTCCTCTCCGGCCAGCGCCGCCAGATATTGAAGTTCATCGCGCGTCATGGTTCTTATATTCATCAACGGTTCCTTGTTTGCATTCATATTCTGACCGGTCAAAATACAAAAGTTCAAATAAAAAAGCCCGCCAAATCGGCGGGCCTGATGTTATTTTTACCTCGAAGCTTACTTGCCTTCACAAATAGTCTGCCAGCCGCTATAGCGGCATGGCTGCGGGTCGCCGATGGGTTCGGTATAAATCATGTCAATAAGCGAGAGAATATCCAACAGGTTAACGACGCAATCGCAGTTGAAATCGCCTTTCCAGGTTTCTTCCGGTGCAAAACCCTTGGTGTAAATATTATCTATTAGCATCAGGATATCCAGCAGATTATACTGGTCATCACTGTTTATATCACCTATTAGACATTTAAGGACAGTCAGGCTTCCATTATTGACCACCACTTTGAATGTATCCACGCTTGTGACCTCTCTGAAATCGACAAAAATGGAGTCATAGGGTGGCTCATACACGCGCTCCCAACCCAGACATATTTCGTTGTCGGGAGGTATCCATAATTGACACTTGAAAAAATGCGTATCGGGAATAGTGTCGATTCTCTTGCCGATAAGATTGCAGTACCGGTCATGAAACATTGGGGCAACATCCGGCGAGGACCTGGGAAGATAGATATGGACGTCACGGTCGGTCGTTGTATCGGGAATGTCATAAATATCGGCATAAACCTTTAAAAACAGCCCCTCTTCTGAACGCGGGGGAATTCCGTCGATTTCATAAGGCCAGTATAGATCAGCAACACCCAATATTTTAAGGTCATAGTATTGGCCACATAAAGATCTCGTATGCAACCAGCTCCAACCGCCGGTCAGAGTACCGACCGTATCGAGGCTTCCGGCACAAGCCGAGACTCGTTCCACCGAAGTTGAATCATACCCGGCCAGAAATATCGAGTCAAGACATGAATCTTCAACCATATCCCAGCAATGCCAGTAACCAAGCGTAAACTCCGAATCGATGCAAAAATCGCCGTTATATTGGGTACAAAACCAGCCATTGGTACATTTTATATATTTCAGGCACGTCTCGCCCTCATATTGGTCACAGGCCCAGTATGTGGTAACGTCGATGGAATCATTGGTGTCGATAAATTTCATGATATCCGGTTGTCCCAAAATCATCCACAATTGAAACATGAAAACAGTGTCGGTCACGTTACGAAGATAAATGGGAATGGTCGCCCCTTTCTGCCCGGGACAGGCGAATGCGTCGTCAACGGTTAATTCGAGAATCGGCTCCGCCGCCATTCCCACAAGAGGAAAAAGAAATGCTGCTGCAATAATCAAAAGCACTTCCGCATGACAATAGATAATACGGCGATACCACATAACAACCAACCCTCCGCCAAGGCGTTTACAATTCCATAACTTCAACAATGATGCATATGGCCCTTGATGCGAACTTAACGCGGAGATAGACTATATATAGAATATAGACGGGTTGCGGTTTTTGTCAATCCTAAACTTATATTCCGGCGGGATATAACTCCCGCCGGATGAAAAAAATCTTCACGGGCAATTCGGAGTTGGACCGGGCGGCACACCGTATAAGAAATCAATCAAATATAAAATGTCTATCAGGTTGACATCGCCATCGCCGTTGACATCGCCGGATTCAATCGGGTCGGGGGCATTTCCGGGCGGAATGCCATATTTGTAATCGATCAAAAACAGAATGTCGAGCAGGTCGACGTTGCCCTCATCGGTGACATCGCCGCAAATGAAGCTCGCATTGATAACGAGGCTAAATACTCGCTCATCGTGTGAGCCAAGAACATCGTCACATCCGGCAGTAAAATCAACGGTCACTTCAGCCATAGGCGTACCGGATAAAAGGCCGGTTGCCGACAGAGTCAGTCCGGTACCATCAAGGTCGGCATTGACATCGGCCCAAACCAGCGCACCCGTGCCGCCGTTTGCGGTCAATTGGCAGGAATATTCTTCCCCAGCAACGCCGTCGGGAAGCGATAGCGTTGTAATTTCAACGGCAGAGTTGATTTCGAACTGAAAAGGTTTTTCTTTTGTCGCCCCGACCTGATCCTGCACCATGGCGGTAAATGAAATTGTCCCGGACACAACGGGAATACCGGCGAGAACGCCTTCGTCATCAAGTGTCAGCCCTGTTCCGGCCAGGTTGTTCAGCTTATCCGACCAGGTAATGGTTCCAGTTCCACCAGTAGCGCTCAACGTCTGATTGCAGGCGATGCCCTCCGTCCATTCGGGCAATGATATGGTCGTAATGGCCAGCGCCGGATTAATAGATATTTGGAGCGATTTTTCTCCGGAGGCGCCAACCTGATCGGTCGCAAGGGCGGTAAATTCGATCAGTCCGGACACCGATGGTACTCCCGAAAGTTGTCCCGATGCAGCAAGGATCAAACCGCTACCGCTCAAGTCGCCATATTTGTCGGACCAGGCAATTGAGCCGGTGCCGCCGGTTGATGCCAGCGTTTGCGAGAAAGCAAAACCTTGCGTCCATTCCGGCAATGAAGATGTCGTTACGACGATGGACGGATTTATAACAAACGACAGCAATTGTTCATCGGTGTTGAGGGCTTCATCGGTAACCTCGGCCGTAAACGATATAGTTGTCGATGACGATACCGTCCCGCTTAAAAGACCGGCAGAAGATAAAGTCAAGCCGGTGCCGACCAGATTGCCATATTTATCAATCCAGGTCAAACTCCCGGAGCCTCCGGTTGCCTGAAGTTGCTGGGCATAGCCATGACCGGCCGTCCAGTCGGGCAAGTCGGTGGTCGTAATCTGCGGTGCCCCGGCGCATATGTATCCGATCACTTCGACGTCGTCAATATTCCAGCCGCAGTATGTCCAGGCACCATCGGTCGTGCCCATCGTCCAGCGCAGATATACAGTCGGCTGGCCGTCGGCGATAGCCGAAATATCAATATCCATTGCAACCCAACCGCCGTCGTCGATGGTTGCTCCGTTTTGCCAGACCGTTGTCCAAGTCGAACCGTTATTGCTGACACGGATATAGGCATGGTCATAAGAAGGCTGTTCGACACCCAGCCAGCGCCAGAATTTCAACCGGGCATTGGCCATTGCGGAGCAATCGATGGCCGGACTGGTCAGATGCCTTTCCGACATATAATTTTCATAGCCGCCGTTCAAGTTATAACCATAGACATTACTTCCCGAATGACCGGACGTGGGATCAGGGCCACCGTGGTCGCCCGAACCACCGGTAGGTGTCCCCCGCTGCCAGTTGCCGCCGGAGACGGTCCACCCTTGGGCCGTTTCAAAATCATCCTGAAAAGCCGTCAGAACCTGTGTCGCCACCGTCGGTTTATAGGCCATAGCCGGATCGGGGTAATAGATTCTTCCCCGCGTTTCTTCTTCGGCACTCATATAGTATTCGATCAAATCATCACAGCTTAATGGCGGTAAAATAGCCGTGTAGCGATTATTTGACGACTGCGGCATATCCACCGTCTGCACGACACCGCCGTTTATTTTATAATGCAACTGGCCTGTCCCGGGAACGGGCACACCGCCCGAAGTCCCCACGGCGTTGACGCCAATAGATGTTTCAACCCCCGGCAGAATATACTCCGGGGGAGCGCCGTCACGGAAAATAAATTCCAGCGACGGCACCGGAACATAATAACCGTCCACATAATAAGCCGTCGCCACCGATGCCTGCACCATGCGCGTCATGTAATCGAAATTCATATGGGACGTACTGTCCTGATACGTGTGATATACGGTTGAGAAGACGTACTCAAAAGGAAACGCGATGTCATAACCGTTTTGCGAAAAGGGATAATGATCGGAAGCCGAGATATTCCCGCTGAAATGACCGGCGATATCAATACCATTGAGCGATGCCGCCAGATCCCGCCAGATATCGACATAAGTCGTATCCGTTCCGTGATAGAGTTTGGCGTCACCGTTATTGCCTTCAGCGGCGCACATATCGAGGTTGAGCATCATGACAATGCTATCGCCGGCCGCCGCGGCGGCATTGGCATAGTGCCATGAGCCATAAAGTCCCTGCTCTTCCGCGTCGAACAGGATATAAATAAATGTCATATTGGTTTCGATATCGTTAAGTATACGGGCCATCTCCATGACCGCGGCCGTACCGGAACCGTTGTCATCCGCGCCGGGTGACCCCGCGACGGCATCACGATGAGCTCCCAACACAATTTGATGATCCGGAAACGTTGTTCCATACTTGATCCCGACCACATTGTATGCCTGACCCAGGCTGGCGGTGAAAGTATCAATATAGACGGAATCGAGCCCGAAATTTATCAGGCTGTTATATATCCAGTCGCGCGACAGATAATTGCCGGTGGTGGCGGTCCGGCGGTTCGGAAACGCCTGCAAAATATGAACATAAGAATACAGCGAATCATATTCGACCAGCGATATCACTGAATCCAATGTGATCGAGCGCTCATCCTTTTGCATGGATAATCTGACCGGTTCTTTAAATACCACGCGCAAGCCGTAAAGGGGAAGCGGCGTCAGACCGGCATAACCAATTTGATCGGGCGTGATACCCTCGGAGACATAAACCAGACGAATACCATCTTCTTCGTGAATAATATCGTACGGATTTATTCCATCCGGAACCAAAGAAGCATCAACCGCCAGTTTATCACGGTCAAGGCCGGACGCGATCAGGCGGCTGTTTAAATCATTTATCCGGAATATTTCATCGGCCCCGTCCTTGACCATGACCAGATAAGCCCCATCGAGCCGAACCACGGCTTCAAAACCGGTATTTATCAGGGCAGCGGCGTCATTGTGATTGTTAATTTCGACACGATATAAATCATCGGCCAGAGCCGGGGACACCAGAAACAGAATCATCGATATTACAATTAGCACACCTCTACGCACCTTGCATACCTCCGTATATGAAATTCTTTTAATTGGAGCACTCCGGCGCATCACCCGGAGGGTCACCGTACAAGTAATCAATTAAATACAATATATCGAGCAAATTAATGTTGCCGTCGGAGTTGACATCGCCGATCGCATACGGCTCGGGGTCGGGACCAGGAGGCACATTGTAAATATTGGCGATTAGATACAGAATGTCGAGCAAATCCACAGAACCTTCGCCGGTGGCATCACCGCAGGTATAGACGCGAATCACCATGGACTTTTGTGTGGCATCAATGCCATCACTGCATGCCACGTTAAAAGAAAAAGAAGGGCTTTCAGCGGGTACGGTTCCCGTTAACGTATCATTGTGAACCGTCAGCCAGATTGGCATGCCGGAGTATGAAATTATATGCTCCGTATCATCCGGGTCGTCGATAGATGGATAATATTTAAACGACTCGCCCGACCAGGCATAGATGGTATCGGCACCAAGAATTTCAGGGGGATAATTCACGACCGTCTCATGGGGCCAGGTCATACCGATATAGGGATGATTTTCGACCCGACCGGACTGGTCGGCCGCACGGATAATGTATTTGATAGACGTGCCCGGGGCCTGGATTGGAATATATCCGGTGACTGAATCGGATTTGCCCACAATCGACATAGGAACACTGATAAACGGCCTGTCATTAAGGCTATAATAAATTTTAAGGGAGTCTTCAATCAGAGCTTCGCCCGAACAGGCGGTAATTTTGGTTCCCACCAAAATACTCTCGGCAGCCGATACCCGGACAGGCAACGGGACATGCTTTATATCCAACATATAACGGTCAGGAACCCCCATAGTCCGACAATGGATGGCGTCGTCATCGAGCCAGGAGCCGGTGAATCCCAAAATCTCATAACCGGGCATGGCGTCCTGATAGGTTTGAATGGCATCGTCATCATAACTATCGCCGAAAATAGGAACAAAGACTTTATTATTCAAAATCAGGCTGTTGGTGTAAGCGGTTCCATTGGGACAATACACGCGGACAATGTTATATGGTCTGCCCCATGGTGATATCTGCTGCGATAAATATGCGGCCCGGGCGTTTAATAAGGCGTAACTGGGATTGGATGGCGACACGTCTTTGACCAGAATCGTGCCCGGATTTAAAAGCTTGGCCCAGCAATCGATATGATGAATCCCGCCGGATTCAATATAGGCCAGAACGGTATAATCATTGCCCAGATATGCCTTCATTATGGAATCGACCGCTGTCGAGGACAATGACGGGTTCTCATCATAGACCAGACGGGTTGAAAACGATCGGCCAAGACCGTCGGACATATGATTGCCGCCGGTATGAATCAGATTCATGCCGTAAACGGTTAACCCCCAGAGACTGCCGATCGTTTGCGGGATGACATCATCGAGCGGCCGCGGGCGGTTGTAAATATGATCGACAATGGCCAACTGCTCGTCTTCAAAAATAAACCAAGGGCCATAATCGCGAGTCCAGATGGAATTGGTTGCGGCAATTATAAATTGGGTGTTGCTCATGTTGACGCCATTGGCGGCGTAGCTGTTGCGGGCGGTGGTTTCTTGAGAAGAACTTCCCACAATGGTGGTCACCATGACGTCTTCCGACATTTCCGCAATCAATGAGTAGGATATCCCCAGCGGCCAGCGGATAATGACGCCTTCCGAGGGTTCCCATTCGGCGGGATTGCGAAGAATGCCGCCCGGAGCCATTGTGGCTTTGTGGGCGATGCCGATTTCATCGAGGCGGAGAAGCTCATCTTCGGTCAGACCGATGGGGAGATTATTCTGGTCATTTTCCTCCGCGGATAAAATCGGGGCAGTAACGAAAAAACTGATCAGGACGAGTAAAATTAAGAAATACTTCATGTTAATACCGGTTGTCGTACCTGCGGCCAATCTCCAAACTGCAGTAAATGGGCATGTAACCTAAAAAACGGCCGCAACTTCTTTAGGGTCAATATAATAGATAAGTTATATTTGGCAATATAAAGTTTGGCGGATTTTGCCGAAAATTCTTATGGAAATTATGCCGGAGGCCGGATTTGAACCGGCACGCACTTTACAGTGCAAGGGATTTTAAGTCCCTGGTGTCTACCAATTCCACCACTCCGGCATAGAACTGTAGAATAATCAGGCCCGAGCTTTAGCGCAATATCTATTAAAAAATAATCTTAATAATTTTGCCAGAATTTCCACCAAGGCTTCTTGCTTAAAAAATTCGGGGTCCAGTGATTTATATTACAGGGGATTTTCGAGGATCAAAACATATAAACCATACTTACGGGGTATCTTCATTACCTCAGTTTGCATGATTATGGCGTTGGACCGGATTCTTAATTTCCTTACACTTTCACTTCCAGCCATTGGCCGCGGCGGTAGTACCAGTAAAAAGCCAGCGATGACACGGCGGTCGCGGCGGTCAGGGTCCACCATACGGCGTTCTGGCTGAAATTCAATATCTGGGTCAAAATATAAATGGCCGGAATTTCTAAAAGCCATGAATGGCCGATTGATACTACCATGGCCGGAGTATTCAGTCCGACCCCGGTGTATATCTGCTCCAGCATAATATAAATGCCCACAAATGGCATCCCGACGGCAAGAATCCGCAATAAAACGATGCCATTGTGAACGGTTTCGGGGCTGTCGAAATACAGGCGCATTATTATACCGGCGCCGAAAAAGACGATTAAGCCGCAAACGATCATGATGCCGATCGCAAGAAGAATTGCCTGGTCGCCGGTTTTTTTGGCGCGGTCTTTTTTAAGACTGCCCAGATTATGTCCGATAAGCGAAGCCAAGCCCAGCCCGATGCCGACCAGAATCATGACTCCCAACGATGTTATCTGTGTTCCGACACCATAGGCCGCTACCACCGAATTGCCGAACATGGCAATCATGGGCATGACAAGCAGCCGTCCCCCGGAAAAGGACATCGATGAAATCCACGCGGGAATGCCTATTTTCAACAGTCGATAGGCCGAACCGATGGACATCGGGACGCGGCCTTTGAAGTGCAGTTTGACATTAGTGGTACCATTGTAAAACAGGGCCATGCCTGTTGCAAAGGCCAAAGCATAAGATATAACCGAGGCTACTGCGGCGCCGATCACACCCATGTGGGGAAAGCCCAGATACCCGAAAATAAATAGCGGGTCAAGAATTACATTCAGTATGGTCGAGCCAAGCATGATGGACATGGCCATATTGGGATTGGCAATACCGCGCATAGCGGTATAAACGGAAAAGGCACAGTATGAAAACCCCATACCCAGAAACATAACGCGGCCGTAATCGGCCCCCATTTGAATGGCCTCGCCTACTGTGACCATTCGCGCAGTGAATCGCCCAACAATCGGCCCCCATTTGAATGGCCTCGCCCCTCGCCCCGGCCAGATAAAGCATTTCCTCGACGAAAAAATATCCAATGATGCCGAATACCATGGCAAAAGTCCACTTAAGCAGGAAAGTTTCTTTAATGGCCGTCTCGGCCCGGTCAAAGTCCTTTTCGCCATAACGCCGCGAAATTAGCGCCACCGACCCGGTCCCGATAAGCTGGTTGAAAGAGAAGAAAAACCAAAAAATATTGGAAAATATGGTCACGGCCGCTACTGCCGTCTCCCGCTCCGGCAGATTGGCCAACCAGTACATATCGGCCAATGAATACAAATGACCGGACATAAAACCGATCATAGACGGCAGGCCCATTTTGGCGATGGCGCCAATAACAGAACCCCGGGTGAAATCCGCAGTAGCTTTATCTTTTATGGTTACATCCTGCATAAAACCAATAGCGGCCAATATACGGCAGACCGACTTGATCGACAATCACAATGTGGACGGACAGTTATGGAAATATCATGAAATGCAAAAGGACGGATTAATTATCTTTGGCGTAATTTTTGAAAAATTTTTCAATGCCGTTGCAGATAGCCTTGGCCACCTTCTGGGGATAATCATCGCCCTTAATCAAAGCCTCATGCTCGGGTATCATCATGAAGGCGCATTCGACCAGAATGGCGGGGTATTGCGTCGGACGGCTGACGGCCAGGTTGCCATAATATAATCCGTAATCCGGCATTTTCGTCTCCCGAAGAAGCTCCTCCTGAACACATCGGGCCAGCGACAGCGAATGGGTATGGTAATAATATGTTGAAACACCGTTGTTCACGAAGGGATTTATGCCATCGGGCAGGGCATTGTTATGAATCGATACGAATATATCGGCTTTGTTGGTTACGGCAATTAAAGGCCTTTCGTTGAGCGCCACAGGTGACATATCGGTGCGAGTCATGATAACCATGGCACCTTTTTTCTCAAGTTGTGCCTTCAGTTCAAGGGCAATTTTGAGATTGGCTATGGATTCTTTTAGCCCGGTCGGGCCTACCGCGCCGGCATCAGGTGAATGGCCGGGGTCAACTACTATTATTTTATTTTTAATGCTTCCAATATTTTGCGGTGTATTAATAATGCTCCACTTCAATACGTTTCCAATATAGAAAGCATCGAATCCCCAAATAGGTCTATCGAAGCGCAGGCGCAACTTATATAACCCCGGTTCCGGCTGGGACCAGACCGCCTGAATCAGGTTTTTGTCGGAAAAGTCATATCGAATCCAGTCGGTGTCCGAATTTACGCCAAAAAGATACAAACTTATTTCATTCGGGCTTTCCTCTTCAATGCGAAACGGGTGTTGTCCCGAAAGCGGAATTTCAAAATCCAGACTTCGATCGGTGCTCTTGGCCCTTATGGCCTTAATATAAGATTCTATCGGCGGCAAGGATGGGTTCAAAAAGCGTACGGAATTGACATTAACCCAGCCGGTCTGATACTGCGATAATTTTAAACGGACCCAGTCGCCTTCCCGACCGACAGCCAGCGCTTTGATGCCGCATGGTTGAAATATCGAAAGGTAACCCTTTTGCGGGCCGACACGCATTATCTGCACCGAGTCGGTAAATTCCACCATGCAGGGATAGCCGCTAGGATTCAAACTCACATAAAATGATGAGCTGTCAAAGCATGATGTTCTTGTCAAGTTGAGCAAATCCAAAGACTTATAATCAAACGCACTATCACCGATCTCCTTTATTGATTTTATAAAATCAACGACGCGTGGTGTTTTAAGGTAATAATATATTTTAACCGAATCAGTCAGCACGGTTTTGTCTATGGTCGCATATCCCTGATAAAACCCCCTGATTTTCATCGAATCGGGGACAGCCCCGGCGCCGAAGACAGTTTCTCCCCAGAATGGCTGCAATTGGGGGGGCATTTCGGCCATACGGACGGTATCTTTGAATCCCGGCACGGAAAAGTACGCCCGGCAACCCGGTGTCCCCTGAAAGCGGACTATCAGCCGGTCGTTTTCGAGAAGGACCAGATTTCCCGAATACTCGTTTCGGTCAGTGATTACCAGAGAATCATAGGATAGTGAATATCGCGGCAAGGGCACCTGAACCGGCCAGACAACCGAAGTTGTCTCCGCTCCGATGATTGCCCGGACGTTAAATTCAAAACGGCCCGGATTGATGGCCATAAAGGCCAGAAAGCCGCCGTCAGGATGAACATCGACGGTGAGATCATTTATGGTCAAAGATGCGCCCGGGGTCACCGAGCCAAATATAAAAGTTGAATCAACTGCCCCGATAGCGGCCTCTTTTTTGGGCCAGATAATACTGACTTTTGGCGCCCCGGCAAAAGCACCTGCGAAACCGAACAATACAAACGCAATCAGGGCGTAACTGATATATTTATTCATCGACTTCATGCTCGGGCATATATTCTTTCTTCAATTTGGGGCCGCCAATAATATTCTCATCGACAATAATTTCCGCGTTATTATATAATAGTCCTTCGGCAGTATCATTTTTCAGAAGCAATGGCCCGTCGAGGTCGAAATAGTCTCCCAGCGCGGCCAGATATACCGACTGGGCGATGGCCACCGATGACTCCACCATGCAGCCGAACATTACTTTCTTTTTATCCTTTTTGGCTTTCCGGGCGATTCGGGCGGCCTCAATCACGCCGCCTGATTTGGCCATCTTTATATTAACCCCGTCGACACAATCGCAAAACCGTTCATAATCATCGACAGTGAACAACCCCTCGTCGACCATCAGACAGGTTTTGGCTCTCCCCTTTAAATGTGGCCACTCGTTTATATATTCCACTCCGGTCGGCTGTTCGATAATTTCAACATTGAGACGGCCAAGTTCAAAGATCATTCTTTCGGCTTTGGCGGGTTCCCAGCCGCCGTTGGCATCGATGCGAAAGACTTTCCCGGTGATTTTTTTCAATATGGCGATAATATCGTCGTCGTAATCCGAACCCATCTTGAGTTTTATAAGCGGGCAGGGTGATAATTTAATCTGCTCCCATGTCCGGGTTGGATCATCAATACTCACCGTGAAAGATGTCCGAATCTTCCCGGGAGGGTCGATACGCAACACCTGCCAGGGGGAGCAATGATTGTCCCCCGATATTTTGTGCAACAGCGCCGTGATAATTCCCGCCCGAGTAACCGGGTTTATTTTTAGCGTATCCACTTCCTCAAGAGCGTCGGGCCCCAGTTTTTTTATAGTCTTTAATTCGCTTAAGGCCAGCCCAAGATCGCGGAGGATTTCGTCTTCTTTGGGACCGTAAATGATGGAGCCGGAGCATTCGCCGACGTACCTGTCATCCAGCAGAATAAAATGATTGATCTTTTTTGTGACGGTTCCTTTAGATGTGCGAAAAACGCTTCTGACCTCGAGTTCAATTGGAAAATGGCGTGTTTTTATTTTATCACCCTCCGTGCGAACAGGAATGATTCATACAAGTCTTTGCGAAAACGAGCGGTATCGGGTTTAAGGGAATTAATAGCGACGCCCCCTTCGGCCAGCGAGGAGTGTATTATGCGGTGCTTGTCTATGGCTATGGCCACGTGGCCAGGGAAAAAAAGCAAATCCCCGGGACACAAATTCCCGGTCAGAATCTTGCTCCCTGATTTTCTCTGTTCTTTGCTATCGCGGGGGAGCATTATACCGAAGCGCTTATATATAACCTGCACCAGACCGGAACAGTCGATACCAAAGGGTGTGATGCCGCCCCATAAGTACGGTGTTCCCAGAAAACGCCGGGCTTCGGCCACGATCATTGGACCCGTTAATTTTTTAAAGGGTATGCGATTAAATTTATCGAGCCCGGATAAAGAAATCCGAAACGTGGTGGATTTTGCATCCCCGGCCCGGCTGAATCGTTTATCGATCGGACTCGCTTTCAAATTCGTCCCATAAAAAAGAAACGGCGGTATATGACCAGCAGGCGTCGTCCCGGTTTTTATTGTCAAGGCTATAACCGTACGATTGAGGGATTGGGAATATTTAAGCCATTCGGCTTTGGTTACAATCGTGACCGCGCGAGCATCTGCCCAGCCTGCATAATCATTGTTTTGAACAGCATTCAAATATCCGTTACGTTCATTCACGATTTTTACCGCTTCATTGTACAACAGCTGACTTTTGCGCTCCGAGCGGAATTTTGGTTCGGCCCGAAGGTCAGTCACATTTCTTGTGATTATTCCGTATTCCATACCAATAAAGTAAATCTTGAAATTCGTCGACTCAACAAAAAAAGCCGGGCGGAAAATTACCCGGCTTTAATAAAATCCTTAAAAGGCACTTATAGTTTGGCAACGGCTTCCTTAACCCGTCCCAGCGCCTTTTTGATATTCTCAATGGAGTTGGCGTAGGAAAACCGCAAATACCCTTCGCCGTATTTGCCGAATGACGTCCCGGCCAGGGCCGCAACGCCGTATTTTTCGAGCAAATAAACTTCCATCTCCTTCGATGTTTTCCCGAATTTTGCGATATTCGGGAAGACATAAAAGGCTCCCAGCGGCTTTTTGCAGGTGATGCCATCGATGGCGTTCAAGCCATCCACGATAACATCGCGGCGACGGTTAAATTCCTGGACCATCTTATAGGCGTCATCCTGCGGGCCGGTTATGGCTTCCTTGATGGCCATCTGGGAGAAAGCCGCCGTGCATGAGTTGCAGTTGGTCACCAATCGGGTGACGTGCGCGGCGAGGGTTTCGTTCATAACCCCATAACCCAGCCGCCAGCCGGTCATGGCGTAAGTTTTGGACATGCCGTCGAGGATAATTGTGCGATCGAGCATGCCTTTAAACTGCGTCACCGACTCGAACTTGACCCCGTAAAGAATCCGTGAATAAATTTCATCGGATAAAACCCAGAGGTCATTATCATTGGCGATGCGGGCGATTTGAGCCAGATCATCATGAGTCAGCACACCGCCGGTGGGATTCTGGGGTGAATTGATGATTAAAAGTTTTGTCTTGGGCGTAACCAGCTTTTCCAGTTCTTTGACATCAAGGCGGAAATCGTTTTGTTCCCTCAAAGCTATTGGCACCGCTTTGGCCCCGATGTAATTTATCAAGGATTCATAAATCGGAAAACCGGGGTTGGGATAAATGACTTCATCACCTTCATCCACGAGCGCAAACAACGTGTAAAACATGATCGGTTTGCCCCCGGGGACGATCACGACGTTGTTAATTCCCATTTTAAGGCCGCGCGTCTTGTTGATTTCATTGGCGATGACCTCGCGGACTTCGGGATAACCTGCGGCCGGGTTATAGTGCGTATAACCGTCACGGATCGCTTTGATAGCGGCTTCCTTGATATTGGCAGGCGTATCGAAATCGGGCTCGCCGATCTCAAGATGTACCACATCCATGCCCTGCCCTTCCAGTTGCCTGGCGCGCAGGAGTACTTCAAAAGCCGTTTCTGTTCCCAGCCGTTTCATTCTTTCGGCATATTTCATATCTGTCACCTGAATTTTATATTCATTAATTATTTGTGTTATTTCAATTTCAACAACTTGCGGGCGGCGTCCGCAATGTATTCTCCGCTGACCCCGAATTCCTTGATAAGTTGCCATGGTAATCCGGATTCGCCGAAACGGTCTTTCACGCCGACCATATCAAAGGCGGTCGCCTTGCCCATGGTGGCGGCGTTTTTCATCATGACGGCGGCAACCAAATTGCCCAGTCCGCCAACCTGATGCTCTTCAGCGGTAATTACGGCTTTTGTCTCCCGGGCGGCTCGGATTACCGCCTCTTTATCCATAGGTTTGACGGTATGGAGGTTTATCACGCGGGTTTCGATTTTGTAATCCGTTTTCAAAATCCAAGCCGCGCGCAAAGCTTCGGCGCATTCCGGGCCACAGCTAATGATAGTCAAATCCTCGTTTTCATTTTTATAATCTGAAGACAAAACGACATCAAACGCATCTTTGAAGTTCGGTTTTTCTCCCCGGAAACGATAGACGTTGGCTACGCCAAATTTGAATGGAGTATTTTCATCGGATACAATCGGCGTCGCTTCGCGGGCAAAGCGGATATATTTCGGCCCAACTATGTCGAATAACAGCGCTTTGGTCATCCTCTTAGTTTCAACCGAATCGATCGGCGACACCACATTCATATTGGGCAGACCACACATCTGGAAAAAGGCCTCAAGCTCCTGATGAGTCGCCCCATCCGGGCCGACCGATATCCCGCCGTGGGCTCCCACGATAAGGACATTAAAATCACCATAACAAACGGAAACGCGCAGTTGGTCCAGATTGCGGGCGGATGAAAAGACGCCGTATGTCCCAAAAACCGGAATTTTGCCTTCTTTGGCCAATCCGGCTGCGACGGTAGTCCCACCCTGTTCGGCGACACCGACCGAAATCCACCGATTCATCCGTTCCGGATGTTTTTCATAAAACTCGGAAATGGTAATCGAACTGGAAATGTCGGCCCCGATACAGACAATGCGCTCATCGTCTCCGTATTCGGAAAGGGCTCGTCCCAGACCCTTTCGGGTCGGGTCCATTTCCACCTTCATATTTTCCTGATGATTCCACCAGAAATCTTTGGAGAATTTGGGAAGATTTTCGGCCAGGCGTTTTTCGACCTTGGCCTGATGTTCGGCGCCGACTTTAAAAAAGGCTTCCATATCGAATGTCTTTGAAAGACCCAGTTCTTCCAGCGCCTTAATCATCTCATCCTTGTTCGGCGGTTTGCCATGCCAGCCGACGACATCCTCCATGAAACTCACACCCTTGCCTTTGATTGTATGCGCGACAATCATGGTCGGCCTGTCTTTGGAGTCGCAAGCTTTATTGAGAGCATCGAGAATTTCATCCATCTTGTGGCCGTCAATTTCAATAACATTCCAGCCAAATGACTTATATTTTTCCACCAGCGGTTCAAGCCCCTGAACGTCTTCAGTCTTGCCATCGATTTGCAGGCGATTGCGATCGAGAATGGCAATCAAATTATTCAGTTTGAAATTGCCGGCCTCCATGTAGGCTTCCCACATAGAACCTTCCTGTTGCTCGCCGTCGGAGGTGATGACAAAAACTTTATAGTCTTTCTTATCCAGCTTGGCCGCGAGAGCCACGCCGACGGCCACCGACATGCCCTGGCCCAGCGAGCCGGAAGAAATCTCGACCCCCTTGAGGTCTTTGCGATGCGGGTGCCCCTGAAAGGGCGATCCAAGCATTCGCAATTTAGCCAGCTCATTTTCCGGGAAATAACCCGACACGGCGAGGGATACATATAGAGCCGGGGCCTTGTGTCCGGCCGACCAGATAACCCGATCACGATCGGCCCAATCGGGATTTTTGGGGTCGTGTCTGGCAACTTTCAAATACAGCGCAGACAAAATGTCCATCATCGACAAAGTGCCACCCGAGTGCCCGGACTTTCCGGAACACAATGACATAAGATTCAGACCGCGCATATAATTGGCGCGCTCTTTAAGTTCTTCTATTGTATAATCCTTTAAAACCTTGCCTGTCTTGGAATCTATCAGGGGCATTTTACCTCCGATCCAATAGTTTGTGAATTTTTTAACTTACCGGAGGAAATATATCGGCTGGCTATTATAAAGTCAATCCATTTTGGGTCAGCCGATTAATGATTCGTAATACTTTCTGCTGTAGTTCTGCGATTGAACCATTATTATATACGATCAGATCGGCGGCCTTTTTGAGTTCGGAGTATGATTTTTGCAGCCTTAAACGCTTGAAAGCCTCTGTTCTGGTATAACCCTTTTGGCGAAGCCGCGAGATCAGAATTTCCCTTTTGGCATGAACCAGAATGGTAAAATCAACCCGTTTATGCCACCCCCAATCGATCAGAAGAGCGGCATCAATTATGGTCAGATTATATTTGCGGCATGCTTCTTTGGATTGTCGGGTCAGCTCTTTAAGTAAATATGGGTGAACAATGGCGTCCAATTTTGCTTTGGATGCGCTGTCGGAGAAAGCCAGCCGCCCGAGATGTTTGCGCTTCAGACGGCCGAATGTTGTGACGATTTCGGGGCCAAAGGATTTAATCAATTTTTTCAAAACCGCAGGATTATTGTCAACGACTTCCCTGCCGATTTTATCCGCAGAAATAACACAGGCCCCGAATTTTTTAAATATCGCGGCCACCTCCGATTTGCCGGACCCGATTTGCCCCACCAGCCCAATAAGCATGGCGCCCCTACTTGGCTTCCAGCCAGTTGGGCCCGACGCCGATATCAACTTTCACCGGGACTTTCAATTTGACCGCCTTTTCCATGCCATCTTTGACCAAAGTCTTTACCTCGACAAGTTCATCGTTGTGAACATCGAAGACCAGTTCGTCGTGAACCTGCAAAATCATTTGCGATTTCATGTTATGCATTTTCTTATGGATATTGATCATGGCGACTTTGATCATATCGGCGGCGGTTCCCTGAATAGGGGTATTGATAGCTGTGCGCTCGGCAAACTGCCGGACCTGGAAATTTTTGGCGTTGATTTCCGGCAAGTAACGAATACGGTTAAAAAGTGTTGTCACATATCCCTTTTCCCTGGCGAAAGCAATGGTATCGTCCATGTATTTGCGGATTCCGGGATAGCGCTTAAAATAGGTGTCAATAAATTCTTTCGATTCGCCCATATCCAATTCCGTCTGCTGGGAAAGACCATAGGCCGAGACACCATAAATGACCGCAAAATTAGCGGTTTTGGCGGCGCGGCGCATGGCCGGCGTAACTTCATCCAGTTTGACACCATACACGTCGGCCGCCGTCCGAGCATGAATATCTTCGTCCTTTTTAAAAGAGTCTATAAGAGCTTTGTCCTCGGAAAAATGCGCCAGAATACGAAGCTCGATTTGGGAATAGTCGGCACTAAGGAAAACATATGATATATCCCGTGGGATAAAAGCCCGCCGAATCTGTTTGCCGATTTCAGTTCGTATCGGGATATTCTGCAAATTGGGATCGGTCGAGGACAACCGCCCAGTGGCCGCAATAGTTTGATTGAACGACGTATGCACCCGTCCGGTGTCCTTATTGACCAGAAGGGGGATGGCGTCGATATAAGTGCTTTTCAGTTTGGTCAACTGCCGGTATTCCAGCACCAAGCGAGGCAGGTCATGCATCGCGGCCAGTTCTTCCAGCACCTTAACATCGGTGGCAAAGCCGGTTTTTTTGGCGGTTTTACCTTTGGTCGGCAGTTTCAATTCATCGAATAGGACGGTGGACAATTGCTGTGTGGAATTGATATTAAACTCATGCCCGGCTTCATTATATATATCCCGAATTAACTTCTCCAGCTGGCTGTCCATATCTTTAGACATGGCGGCCAGGTAATCGCAGTCTATTTTAACCCCGGCTTCCTCAATATCCTGAAGGACGCGAATCAGTGGGAGTTCAATGTTATAGTACAGATTATGGAGATTCAACTGGTCGATTTTCGGTGCCAGTATGCCGCGGAGGCGGTAGGTATAATCGGCGTCTTCGGCACTATAAAAAGTTGCCTTGTCAATATCGACAGACGCAAACGATATTTGGCTTTTGCCCGACCCGATCAGCTCGGTGATCGGTTGCATACGGTAATTGAAATATGCAAAGGCCAGGGCGTCAAGGCTGTGTTGCCTCCCGGACGGATTTATAACGTATGAAGCCAGCATGGTATCGAATCCTACCGGCTCGACTTCGAAGCCGTCGTGCCTTAATACTTCAAGGTCGTATTTAATATTCTGTCCGAACTTCTGAACCTTTTTATTTAAAAACAATTTCGAAAGGGGTTTTCTGGCTTTTTCAATAGAAAGATTACCGGCTTTGTCGTCGTGCCGAAAAGGAATATAGTAGGCCTTCCCCGCTTCGGCACACAGGGATAAACCAACCAACCGCGCCGAAAAAGGATTAAGCGAGGTTGTCTCGGTATCGATGGCCACTTCCTTTTTGGTTTGAAGCGTCTCGACTAAAGCGACTAAGTCTTCTACGGTATTAATGCACTTATAGTCCGCTTTCGGGGGTGCAAGATTCCTGTCTTTTTCAAAGTCAGTAAGTTTAAGATCCAGTTTCCCGACCTGTTTGGCCAAGTCTTCAAGCAGGTTGACAAATTCCAACTCCAGAAAAAGTTTTTTGGCCCGGTCGAAATCGACCTTTTCCCATTTCAGTTTTTCAAGATCATATTCAATCGGCACCGAGGTATCGATGGTCACCAGCCGGCGCGAGAGCCGGGCCGATTCGGCGTTTTCCTGTATTTTTTTACGCACCCCGGCCGCTTTAATTTTATCCGATTTTTTCAGAACAGTATCGAGATCGCCGAATTGTTCCAGCAAAGCTATGGCTGTTTTGGGGCCGATGCCCGGCACCCCCGGGACATTATCCGAGGAATCCCCCATAAGGGCCAGCATATCAATAATTTTATCGGGCGGAACGCCGAATTTCTCTGTGACCCCGTCGGGACCAAGAATCTCGGCCGAATTGGCGCCTTTCTGAGGGTTATATATTTTGATATTTGGGTTGACTAATTGGAAAAAGTCTTTATCGCCGGTAACCAGCCATACGTTTAAGCCATCCTTTTCGGCCTTTCTGGCGATAGTGCCGATGATGTCATCGGCCTCAAAACCTTCTTTTTCCAGGCAAGTAATGCTCAAGGCAGTGGCGGCCTCGTGTATCCGCGGCAATTGCACGACCAGTTCCTCGGGCATTTTTTCACGGGTCGCCTTATATTTGGGGTACATATCGTGGCGGAAGGTCGGAGCCTTGGTGTCGAAAACAACGGCCATGTAATCGGGCTTTTCGTCCCGGATAATTTTCATAAGAGAGTTGACGAAACCGAACGTGGCCGAAGTATTCTCTCCTCTGGAATTGAATAAGGGGTTGCGTATAAAAGCAAAATAGGCCCGGTAAAAAATCGCCGAGCCATCGATCAGAAAAAGATTCTTGCGGCTCATTTATAAAGTCCCCGACTGATTATAAATTCCCGGACTTCATCCGGAACAAAGTAACGTACAGAGCTTCCCTGCCGGATCGATTGCCTGATGGCGGTCGAGGATATCTGCAATAATGGCATATCAAAGGTCGTGAAATGCTTCTTCCATACCGATTTCTCAAAGGTGACGTCATATCCGGGCCGATGACCGACGACAATTCTGATCCGTTTAACCAGTTCCTCCGGTTTATGCCAGGAATCGAAAATGGCGATATTATCTGCTCCCAAAATCATCGTCCACTCGGCTGATGGATATTGTTGTTCGAGATATTCCACAACGGCCAACGTGTATCCCGGTGAAGCCAGTTTTTTTTCGAGATCGGAAATAACGAAGCGTTCGTTTTCGGCAATGGCCAGTCGGGTCATCATCAACCTGTCTTCGAACGAGGCGATCGGTTTCTGGGCGCGGTGCGGCGGATTAAGACTGACCACAAACAGGACGCCATCGAGCCGGCACTTTTCCAGCGCGCTTTCAGCCAAAACCAGATGCCCGATATGGACGGGGTCAAAAATGCCGCCCATCAGGCCCCATTTTCCACCGTTTTCAGGGCTCATCATCGGAGGCTTGCGCCTTTAAGTTCCTCAGCGTAATTTCTTCAAGAAGTTTTTTGGCTTTGCCGGCCAATTCCGAATTTTCATAAATGTTCAAAAAATGATTCAATCGGTCCGAGGCCGCCTGATAATCTTTTTCTTTATAATCGATTTCGGCCAACTGATAGAGGGCCATTCCGGCGTATGGCGTATCGGTATATTCATCGATGACAAGTTGAAAATAAATCCGGGCGGCTCTCAAATCGTACATTTTAATGTACAACACCCCGCTTTCATAATCTTTGCGCGCCAGTTTTGTACGGGCGTCGAGAATGATTTTTTGCGCATCGGGGATTAAATCCGAATCGGGATTGTCGAGAACGAAATTATTCATGGCCGCCACGGCCAGTTTCAGATCTTCCTGGTCCAGACCGTAGTGACCAGGCGTTCCTTTGAAATAACACAAACCCGTCATATACTGGGCGTCATCGTTCAACGGCGAAAGCGGGTAATTCGAAACGAGACGGTTAAACTCGACCGACGCCAGGGCGTACTCCTTGTTGCCGTAGTACGACTGGCCCAGAAAGAACTGGGCGGAATCCACGAATACGGCACCGGGATAATTATATACCAGCCGCTGGAATTTTTCCACGGCCGAAGGATATTTGGCGTTTTGGAAATCGCTCATCCCCTGATCAAACAGAAGCCGGGGATCGTCGATTAAATGGGTTCTGGGGCCACCGCAACCCGACAGCACCAATGCCGCCGTCGCCAATAAAAAAATGAGCTTATTCAAATGTCGTATTTCTCCTTGAGCATATTATAATTGCTTATAACCCGGTCAAAAAAAGCCCGGGGTAGCGGTCTATTTTCGCGTACACGGCTCCGCAATTCTGCTTCGCCGAGATTGTAAGAAACAATGGCCTGTCGCACATCCTTAAATTTTAAAATCATTTCAAACAGGTGCAACGCTCCCATGCGAATATTGACGTCCGGCTGGAAGAGGGTTTCGTCCCCTTCCCATTCGGCCCCGATCTTGCCGGCCAGCGATTTACCCACAAAGGGACGAATCTGCATCAGGCCAAGCGCCCCGGCCGATGACACCTGGCCACTTTTGAATGATGATTCGGTCAATATCAGCGCCATCAGAAACATGGGGTCATAGTCATATTTTTTACATTCGTCCGAAATCACGTTGACCAGCCGGGCCTTGTCCCGGTCGTTGAACCCGACCTGAAAATCATCGATAACCTGAAGAATCTGCAGCTTTTCCTCGAGTTCGTCGATGCGTTTGCGCTGGAAGTCGATTTGCTTTTCCAGATTAAACTTTTCCTGAACCAAAAAAATAATAAATATCGACTGCGACAAATATATCAGAACGAACATAAAGGCAATCGGTTTGGATAAAAAGACTCCCAGTTTTTCAAACTTAATCGATGTCATTCTTTCGCTACCTCGGCCAGAAGGTCATAACCATCGGCCATATTCACTCTGACGTCCACGATGTCGCCGACCGCAAGATTTTCGCCGGTCACATATACCATCTGGTCAATATCGGGACAATCGCCCCGGGTTCGTCCCAAAGCTTTGTCTTTCGACGTGACCCGGTCAATTATAACTTTTTGACGAGCGCCAATCAAGGCTATATTTTTCTTGAAGGCTATTTCCTGTTGAAGACTCATCAGCAAATCCTGTCGCTCGGCAATCGTTTCATCGGGAATCTGGTCCTTGAAATCGGCCGCCGCCGTGCCCTCCTCGCAGGAATACCCGAACGCCCCCAGACGGTCAAATTTAACATCCTCGACAAATTCCAATAATTCGTTAAATTCTTCCTCCGTTTCCCCCGGAAGGCCGGTGATGAAAGTGGTCCTGATAGTATTTTCTAACGAGCCTGTCCTGATTTTGTTGATAATCTTTTCCACTTCATGTCTGGTATAAGGTCGATTTATGCTTTGCAATATCCTGTCATTTATATGTTGAAGCGGTATATCAAAATATCCCAGGACTTTTTTTGAGGCCGACATATGGTCGATTAGTTCATCCGTGACCGATTCCGGGTGAAGATACATCAAGCGTATCCACTCCAGTTTCTCGATATTTTCCAACCGCTTTAAAAGGGTCAGGATATTTTCGCCATATCCACGATCCCTTCCAAAAGCCGTACCTTCCTGCGAAACCAGAATTAATTCTTTTTTGCCGCGGTCAACCAGCATTTCGGCTTCGGCCATGATATCTTCAACGGAGCGGCTCCGGAAACGGCCGCGTATAAATGGTATAGCGCAGTACGAACAAAATCGGTCGCACCCGTCGGAAATTTTCAAATAGGCATACGGCAAAGCATCAGCGACCCGGCGGTGGCGACCGACGATATATTTTAGATGCTCCGATGAAGTATTGTTATGGTCTCCGGACGACGAATTATTGTTCAGAATGTCAACTAATCGGGCGTGTTGACCGAGCCCTAACACGGCATCGATTTGCGGCAATTCGCGGATTAAATCGTATTGATATCGCTGTGATAAACAACCGGTTACAATTAATTTATCAAGTTTTCCATTAAGTTTATCATGTTCGAATTGCAGGATAGTTTCGATTGATTCCTCCTTGGCCGGAAGAATGAACCCGCAGGTATTGACAATAACGGCCTCGGCCATATCCGGGTCATCGACCGGTTCATGGCCCGCACTAATCAATTCCCCGGCTATATAGTCGGCGTCCACGTCGTTTTTGGGACACCCCAGCTTTTTAATATAAAATTTCATGGCCGTTATGGAAGAGTAATAATTTCGACAGAGTCGGGAAAATTTACCTGAAAATCGGTCGTAATGGCCTCATCCAGAAACTCATAGTCGAGCATGATGATATCATTAATGTCACCGTTTAAGTCATTATATGAAATACAGGCCAGATTGCCCGGAATACGGTCAAGGGTTACAACCAGGCTGTCGGGAAGGCTTTTATTCTGATTCGGCTTGATATAAAACCGGTACAGAGAATCGGGAATCATGCAATCAAGGTTATAATGCTCCTTGAGATTTTTAAGCGCCGTCAATTCGTTTTCAAAAACTTCGCCGTCGTCATAACAGTCCTTCGTAACCTGATTGTTCTCGGCGGAATATTCCCAGATACAGTCACCGTCATAAAGATAAATATCATCGTTAAACCGGGCGCAGTAGCGGTCATCGGCGGCGATTTTCACGTCGCCGACGGTCGTATCGATATTGCCGAAAATCGGTGAGCGGGTGACGATAAGCAGCTGCATTTTAATCATAACCGCATCGGAAAAACGTGTCATCAGGGGATAGATTTTTCCGGTTTCCTCGGCTCGAGCCGGAAAGGCGGCCAATACTACGGCTGCCATGATTATCCAATGCATTTTTTTCATACTCGATATTTTACGCTTGTGTCAATCAGGAGTTCGAGTTTCCCAGGGAACGAGAAGTGGTCATTTTTTCGAGGAAAGTTTTATCGACAAGGACTTTTCTGGCCTTGCTGCCGTCATAGGCGCTGACAACCCCGGCTGTTTCCAGCTTGTCAATCAGCCGCGCGGCCCGCTGATAGCCGATGCCGAGCTTGCGTTGCAGAAGCGAAACCGACCCCTGCTTATGACGAATTACCACTTCGACCGCTTCCATGAAAACCGGGTCGTCCAGATCCAGAGCATCATCCTGCTCCTCTTCCTCTTCGGTTTTTTCATCGACCGGCGGAGCCGCTGTCGGGAACTGATCGGTAATGAATTTGACCAAACGTTCGCTTTCCTCGCTGGACAGGTATGCTCCGTGGAGACGCATCGGTTCCGGCTGGCCGGGCGGGAGAAACAGCATATCGCCGTTGCCCAGCAGTTTTTCAGCGCCGTTGCCATCGAGAATGGTGCGCGAATCAATCCGTGAAGCCACCTGGAAGGCAATTCTTGATGGGAAATTGGCCTTGATAAGCCCGGTAATAACATCAACGGAGGGCCTCTGGGTGGCCAGCACAAGGTGAATGCCGACGGCCCGAGCCATCTGGGCCAGACGTGTTATGAGCACTTCGATGCGCGATGAGGCAGAGGCCATCATCATGTCGGCCAGTTCATCAACGACGATGACAATGTATGGTAGCCTTTCTTCGTTTTTGTCCAGACGGGCGTTAAAATCGACAATATTGCGGACGGCCTTGGCGGCCAGTTTCTTGTAACGATTTTCCATTTCGACAACGGCATCGGCCAGGACCTTTTCGGCCCGCTTGGAGTTGGTCACGACCGGCCGCGCCATATGCGGCAGATTCGAGTACAAAGTCAGCTCAAGCATCTTTGGATCGATAAAGATAAATTTCAATTCCTTCGGGTGCAGACGGTATATCAATGATGTTATAAGGACATTGATGCAGACCGATTTTCCCGATCCGGTTGCCCCGGCGATTAACAAATGCGGCATTTTGGCCAAATCGGTGGCGTATGGTTTTCCCGAAATGGTTTTACCCAGTGCAATCGGCAATCGTAAATCCGGGTTGCGGTACTCATCGGAATTCAGGATTTCCTTGATATAAACCATGCGCGGGACCCGATTGGGAATTTCCACGCCAACTTTCGCTTTTCCGGGAATGGGAGCGACGATTCTTATTCTCTTGGCTTTAAGGGCCAAGGCCAGGTCATCGGACAGATTGGTTATCTGATGCACTTTAATCCCGGCCGCCGGTTTGATTTCAAAACGGGTAATGACCGGGCCCGGATATTTATCAATGTCACCTTGAAGGCTAACTCCAAACGTTTCCAGTGTTTCTTTCAACGAACGAGCCGAAAAGTCCAATTCTTCCCGACTGACAGATAGGCCCGGCTCGGGGTTATCGGTCAAAAGGTCCAGCCCGGGGAATTTATAGTCGGTCGTTTCCAGACCGATGGTCGCGGCAGGCTTTTTCTTGAGCGTGATTTTCTGGCGACGACCCTCATTCGGGGATTTTTCCCGCTCCAAATCTTCAATTGGATCGTCATCTTTGTTTGCTGCCGCGGATTCTGGACGCCAGCGCGGGCGAGGCGAGGCGCCGATTTCGGCATAGCCGGGGTCTTCGTCTTCGGTATCATCTTCGTCTTCGTCACGGGTATCTTTGCGGGAAAACATCCCGATTGCCCAATCCTTGACGGCCACCAAACTATGGACTAAACCGCCGGCTATACCGGATACTTGTTTGTCGGTCGCGGCCAGACGCTGACGCAAGAATGGATATTTGTATCCCAGAATGACCAGCCAAACAATAATCCCGGCGCCGAGGACGACAAAAGAGCCGGCGGCACCCAGTATTTTCATGATAAACATTGTCAGATAATAAAATACATATCCGCCGTTGGCATTGGCATGGGTCAATTCCAGCGTGGCGTGGTGTTTCAGATAGACATTGGTCATCATCGTAATCAGCGTACAAACCGATGCGATAAACATCAGACCGGGTAAAATAAGTCGCCGCCACTCAAAATTCAGAAATCGAAAGCCCCAGTACATGAGAAAAACCGGCAGGAAAATGCACAGCCAGCCAAAGAAGAAAAAGAGAACATAGGACGAGACAGCTCCGACGATACCAACCTGATTTTTAAAGTCGATTGCGAAGGGGTTATCGCGAGAGACAATCCGTTCGTCATCCCATCCGGAATGCGATACCAGCGAAATAAGAATCAGGACGGCCAGCAAAACCAAACCGATTCCCAGAATCTTTCTTTTTCTTTCGCCGTTGTCGCCGTTTTTATTTTTTCGCGAAGCCATCGGTGGTAATTCCTATCCCAAGGGAAAACTACATCAAAGAATCATTCGGGTCAACCACAAAAAAAGAAGGCAGAGCAAACTCTGCCTTCATTGATGTGTAAAACACAAATCCTACTTCTTGACGGCCTCGCGCAGGGTTTTGCCGGCGCGGAAATGCGGAACTTTTGAAGCCGGGATATTAATCTGGGCTCCGGTCTGCGGATTGCGACCGATTCTGGCTTTGCGCCTGTTGACGGTGAAAGTGCCGAACCCGACAAAGCTGACTTTTTTGCCCTTCTTCAGGCTGGTGGTGATGTTTTCAATAAAGCTGCTTAAGGCATCCGAAGCCTGGCGCTTGTTAATACCGGCATCCTTGGCGATCTTGGAGATCATTTCATCCTTGGTCATTGGTCAACACCTTTACTTTAAGGGTTCCTGGTTATCACTTGTGGAAAAAAGATGAAATATTTTTTAGGCTATTGTCAATAAAAAAGTCTGCCGATGCCTTCAAAAACGGCATATTTACGGGCGTTTAAGGTGGTATATGCCCGCTGATCTTAGAAAAATGGGGCACGCGTGCCCGATTCCGATTTTTCGACCTTTATATCCGGTATCTGAATGACGTTGATGACAAAACCATAACCGGAATTGGAGCCGTCCGGCTTCCAGTAGAACCGCCCCTGCCAGCAGCCCAGAGCGCGATGAACCTCGACACTTCTGCGGACAATATTATCGGCGGCAATATCGTAATATTGTGAATAGATAACCCGCCAGTTGGGACTGGGTTTCAGTTCAAGGGTGAAATCTATGGTATGAGCCTTGCGGAAACTATCGCCCCGACCGCTTTCCTGGTAGTAATGACGGACCGACAAATCCCAGGATTGTTCACTCGCTTCGGCATCGTTGCCACCGCAGTCGGGCCCATTACAGGGTGCGGCTGAATGATAATGTCCGAAAATCCCGCTGGTTTTAAAGCTGCTTGAAATATAGAACGATTTCAGATAAGGAAAGCAGATTTTGAGATTGTCGGTGTTTGGTTCATACAACTCATGGACTATACCGGCTGACATACTGACATATTTCAGCAGGGTCGTCTGGGCGGAAGTTGTCAAATCAGAGAATTTCCTCCCCTCGGCTTCGAAATTGTACGACAGCGAATGGTTCAAAGTCAAAAGAGTAAGATTCTTCGATTGCTCCCCGGATTTTATTTTGGCCTGAAACAGCTGGCTCAGAGAGAAGGTCATGGACTGGCTTTCATAGCTGCTGCCTCCCCCAGACCCGGTATAACTTCTGACAGCATCGTTTTTGGTTATTTTCGGGGCGTAAGAATAAGTCACGCGCGGGGTCAGGACATGGCGCAAGGCTTCAAGACCAAAAGCGTTCGGAGTCACGTTGCCGTACAGGTCGGTTCCCGCCGACATCGAAGCGCTGTAAGCATAGCGGCGGTATAACCGAGAGGCATCGATTCCGGCATCAATGCTCTGATCCGTCTCGAACACCTTATACCACGTTTCCTGATAAGGGAGCGATAAATTGAATTTCAGATACCGAAACAGCGAAAACGGCAGAGACAGACCGGTGTTGTGGTCAATAACAGCGTATTCGCGGCGGCTCCGGGTACTGTCGGCCAGGGTTTTCCGGGAGCTGAAATTGCGGATATTTATATTGTAATTGAGATATATATCGTTGTACCACGATCCCTTGACCTGACCGCCGTCGTCTTTAGGGGATGAGCCGAATAATCGCCGCGATGGAAACGAAATCGAGGCCGACGGCAATAGATCGCTTCGGGATTCATCGTCGATATTATCCGTATGTGAAAACTGGGCGCTGACAGCGGTGTTACCGAATCGCTTGGATATGGATAGCTGACTTTTGATATTGCGGTTAAGGCGGTCGTTTTCATCGGTGGAAAAATCGGTATAATAGCTTTTATCGGAAATAAAATTGCCCGAAGCCCGGATCGACAGGGTTGGACTGACGGTATGGGCATGGTTCGCCACCACGCTCCAGCGTTCTTTGCGCACTTTTTCATAATTGACATAATAGCTATCGCTGCCATAAGACCCGGAAAGTGACCCGTTGAATTTATATCGGACGTTGTAAAGGAGCTCTCCGTTGAATTTCAGACCATAATCCTCGAAATAATCCATGGAGCCTTTCAGGTCCCAATATTCCGAAGCCGCCCAGTAATAACCGACGTTTTGAAGATATCGGGAGCCCTGCTCGAAATTACCGATTTTGAATGGCAAAAAACCGCTGTGTCGTCCGGGCTTGATCGGGAAAACATAGTACGGCACAATCATCAGGGGGATTTTCTCGATATGAAAGACTACCGGGCGAGCGATTATTTTGTCGCCGCGGATCATTTTCATATTCCGCGCCCAGAAACTGACACCGCCGTCTTCCCTCTCGCAGGGGATATATACTCCATTTTTAACGTAGTAAACGTCCTTTTCAACCCGGTAGAGGTCCTGACCGCGATAGAAAGCTTCCTGATATTCTGTTTTGGACTGATGAATCAATCCCCGTTCGTTCGCCAGCGAGTATTCAAGGTATGACCCCAGCAATTGCTCGGAACCGTCGTTAAGAATAACCGGATAATATATCAGTCCGGTATCGGCAACCACGGCCGAATCATCATATGCCAGTACCAGTTCCCGGGTGGTCAGATAATCGATTCTGGCCGCCGCCAGCGACATTTTGCCACTGATTACCTCGGCCTCTCCGGTCAAAACAATAGTCGAATCACGAAGATCATAATCAATGCGCCGGCCGCAGTATTCGATAGTGTCAACGACAAGAACGGAAACATGGTCCCCTTTAGCCTTGTGGCCACTCAAGTACTGCCCTTCCGCCCCGCCGATAATATTGACCGCCGACAGGGATCCATCTACCAGATACAACTTGATAGTATCGCCGGAAGCGTGGTTTCTTACTACTTCACTGCTGTCTATTACGGCCGGGCTATAGAACGAGTAAGCCTGGCGGGCCGCAATAACCGTGTTGAGTTCTCCCCCGGCAAAATAAAAATCGAGGTCAAAGGCTTTAAGTTCGAAATGATCTGTCTGAAGGGAATCACTTTTATTGGGTTCGGTAAAATCGCCGAGGGCATTGCCCATGACATTAATCCGCTCGAGCCGTCCGTCGTCAGAGAAAAAGACAAGGGTGTCACCGGATATATATGAATCCTTTCGCTTCGCAACCGGTTTGCCCCCCAGAAGTGTCACAATATCCTTGTCGGCATATAAAATCGCCCGTGCCGCTTTGGACTCGGTATCGGTTTGACGAATGATGACATCGCCGTCGGCGTAGCCGATTTTGTCCGATGAATTGAAAGCAAGACGGTCGGCCATGATTTGAATCATCCGAGCGGTATCCTCATAGTTAACGTACATGGTCGGGCGCATAGACATGCGGAAAAGCGAGGAATCGCGGCTGAACCAGGCATTGTGGCCGACGGCTTTGAGCGAATCGATACGGGATATGATAACCACTTTTTCACCGGTGGCTGTTACGGTCCGACGGTTTATGTCATATTTGATAATGTCGGCGTTGATCTGATTGGCGGTATCCTCGGCGAAAGCATGCCCTTTGAGCAAGACCGCCTCATTTTTTATGAACATAACCGTGTCGGAGGCGAAAGTCCAGACCCCATAGGTGCAAACGACTGAATCTTTAACATAAATGGTGTCTTTGTCATAGCCGCGAATATATTCGTATGACCCATATGCCTTGAGCCGCAACCGTTCATCCTGGGCCGATGCGGCTGATGACAAAATCATGCATACCGTCAGACATAGCGCCCAAACGAATAAACGACGGTTATTTGACAAGTTTCGCCTCAATAGTTTTCGTATATACGGCGATATATTCCTGCAATCTGTCACCGGGAATACTGCCGACCTGCGCCAGTGCCGCTGCCCCGCCGCCTTTGCCGCCGAATTTTCCCATAAACTCTTGAGCCAAATCATTGGCCTTGAGACCGGCGCTTTCGGAACAAGCGATCAGCAGCCTATCCTCGGTCGAAAACAAAATCACCGACTTGACGCGGGCGGCGGTAAACAAAATCATGTCTTTAACCTGATTGGGCTCCGCCTTCGGAAAATGCCGTACCAATAGCTTCACCCCGTCGAATTCACGTGACTTTTGAATAAGACCTGTCAATTCAAATTCGAAAAGCTGTTTGCTTTGTTGTGCCAGGGAGCGTCTCAACTCCAGATTTTCGGCGGCCAGCCGGTCGGTTTTTTCGGGGAGGCTCGAATAATGACAGGTTAGATTTGCGGCCACCGTCGTGACCACCCGGTGCTTTTCGCGATAATCATCGAGCGCCCGATTGCCGCATAGAAATGAAATTCGGAAATGTCCCCGGAGTTTTTCGGTGCCGATAATTATTATCGGTCCGACCTCACCGGTATAACGGCAATGCGTCCCCCCGCAGGCGTTGGTATCGAAGTCACCGATATGGACAATCCGGAAACTGCCTTCGCGGTCAGGAATTTTCCGTAATGGTAAATTTCTGATTTCTTTTTCATCATAGATTCTGGCTGAAACCGGGAGATTTCGCATAACAATTTCATTGGCCAGCCTTTCGGCCTGCTCCATCTGCTCATCGGTAAGCGAAGCGACGGACAACTCGATGGTCCCGGTCTCACCGTGATTGGCACAGATAGTATCGACCCCGGCGGTTTCCACGAACGCCCGCGATAAAATATGTTGTCCGGTGTGGCGCCGCATGTTTTCCAGGCGGCGACTGATGTCGACCACACCCTTAATTTTATCACCAACACAAAACTTGCCGGAAGCGACCGTGTGGATTATTTCTTCGTCATCGTTTTCGATGACTTTTATGACCTTTACCCCATTCAACTGACCCAGGTCGCACGGTTGCCCGCCCGCTTCGGGGAAAAAGGCGGTCTGGTCGAGAATAATTTGCAGGCCGTCAAGTCCCTGTCCTGCATCGAGCACGGTCGCATCAAAGCGATCCATGTACGGGTCATCATAAAACAGTTTTCTGGTCATTATATCCGCAATATAATAAAATACCGCTATTGATTATACATTGCCCGCCCTCGCAGGGAAAGTATTTAATCGAAATTATACGGTAATAACCGGGCATTGTTAAAAGGGGTTATTCAAATTTCAATTCTGCCTGTTGTGGCAAAAACCTTCCGGCATGGTGTTCGCGGAAAACACTCCCCAGATAAAACAAATACCATAGTTTCTGGGCGGTTCTCGCCCCCGCCGCCAGTTGAAAGAAGACAAACTCCAGAAAAATTCCGACAAGACCGCCCGGCGAACCGGTTATTGTCAAGGCTAAATATTCGACCAGTGACCAGATGATAATGAATGGCAGATAAGTTACGATGTATATGCCGATCAGCCGGGTAAAGCGGGGGCGGAAAAAATCCGCCGCAGTTTTCAGGATATCTTTGAAGGGTTTGTCGGGGTTGGCCGACAGCGCGGCGCGGGCCGAATCAGAAAAAATCGAGGCCGCCAGCAGGATTAAAAATATTATAACCAGTTTGCCGAACATGAAAATCAGTGCGGGTGTTCCCATAAGATTTTGCCCGAAAACTCCGAACATATTGACTACAAATAAACCCGAAAACAAAAGCATCATATAGACGACCAGCATTAACAGTGTAATTTTAAGGTGTCCCCAAAAGCGGCCGCCGCATTCCTGCCAGAATTCTCCACCTGCCTCGGATAGTTTTCTGCCGGAGACGGTTATAAAATAAAGCCCGCCATTGGCAAATTGCATGATGACGAGATACAATATGGCGGCGGCCAGAATATATCCCGTAAACAGGCCGACGGCGTCGCCTTTATGAACCAGAAGTTCAACCAGCACGGAGATATCCCAGTATTCGACAAGGGACCGCGAAAAAACCGATGATGACAAGGCGGCATTGGTCGATAAAAAGACGGGGATGACAAATATCATCGCCAAAACGGCCTTGACCAGATACAGACCCAGCCAGAGTATTCGCCCATGAAGCAACCGTTTGAAACTTCCCGTTAGCGACACCATCACCACCCACCTATCAGGCTGAAAATCGATTCAATTAAAAACATAATGGCCGATGACAAACGCCAGGCCGGGCGACTATCAGTGGCAACCTGAATTGAGTTATTAAAAAGGTTGATGTCGACCGCCATCAAAAAATCGGGATCAATTATGACTGTCCGCGCCGGGTACGGTGATTCGAACCGAATCAGTTCCGAATATTTTTCCGAGTCCCAAGTGAATGACAGGGTATCTTCGTTATAAAGAATAACCTTATATACAACGGGAATCGGCATCGTTCCCGAACGACTTAAAACAAAAATACTTTCATAAGTAACCGAATCGATCTGCCGGTACGATAGCGCCGAGACCGAATAATCGATACGTTCAGTGGAATTCAAAAGATAACCCACCTGCCTTTTGAAATCAGATCCTGCTGTTTTTTCCAATAGCGTCAAAAAAGAATCGGTCGAAGCGCGATTCAATAAATGCCTTTCATAGTATGATTTCCAGAAAACGGAAGTTAACGAATCGCCCAACAGATTAAAGATGGTTGCCACAGTCAGCGCGCCGCGATTGCGGATGGTAGTGCCATATTCAATTTCGGAAACCAATTGCCCGGCTGATAAATTTAAGGGTGTTTTGCCTTCCGTCACGCGGGCGTTCAGCCGTAAGTTATCGGCAAATGTCGCCTTGAATCCGCCAAAGTCCAAAAGATTGGCGTCGCGACCCCAATAATTATCGGCGATTTTGAGCGCGAAATACTCGGCGACAGATTTATCCAGCCAGGGTTCGGTACACCGGTCGGCCGATATCATGGCATAAAACCACTGATGGACCACCTGGCGAATAGCCAGATATTCAAAGTAATTTGAAACCAGCGCCCCGCCACGCGGAGAAAATAGTGCAATCAGACCGGGATATTCCAAAGCGACCGGCTGCGCGGCATTTATAAAGGCGAAATTTAACTCGGGGTATATGTATGAGCCGACATAGTCATTCATAAAACTGAAGGCGAAGGACGTAATATTCTTAATATCGACGGCCAATTCTTTTTCAAAATCCCTGTAAAAGTATTTCAGCACGATTCCGGATTGGATAGTGCTATCCACAATATAGGACGACGAAAGCGCCAAGGCAAAATCCACAGCCGGGCCGAAGTTATAATAATATATTTTAAGGTCATCCTGCACAACAACGTTCATCGACGGGACCGGCGCAACGACAACCAGATTCGCCGGGACGGTGAACTCTATATCATAGACATAATAGTCTCCTGCCGGGTCGGCAAAATTGCTGCAATTCTGATTTATACTTTTGCCGTTGCGAAAAGTCGCCGGCACCGGAAACCATCCCCCCAGAAAGAATTCGCCATCAGTTGCCAGAAGCGATGTTCCGTACTGCGGCAAATGAGTTTTAAAACGAAGATAAAGCCTCTGCCCGGCAACCTGCATATTTTCGCAATTCAGCGTTCCACGCGTTTGGGATACCGCAAATCGATCGGTGATATCGGTCCCGCCGAGCATGACGGTATCGATAGTCATGGAAGCATAAAAGCCGGTCTTGTCCAGACCTGAATAATTTTTCTGATAATCGAAATCTCCGAAGGAAAACTTATTGGCCGGAAGATAGAGCTCATACGTATGTTCGCTGAAAGCTTCAGGAATATGAATGATAATTGAACCATAAACCGTATTCAGGTCGGGATCCAGCGTTGCTTTTATTTTAAGCGTGTCGGCGGAAAAGGCCGATGGGGATACCGCAATAAGAAAAAGTGAGATTGCAATGAGGATTTTAGATAACATCGTTTACCAGCGAACCGATGCCTTCAATCCTGACCTCGACCCGGTCCCCGGATGACAGCGGCGAAATACCCTTGGGTGTTCCGGTAGATATCAAGTCACCCGGAAATAGCGTCATGATTTTCGAAATATAGCTGATCAAAGTGTTAACGGGAAAAATCATATTCGAAGTGCGTGCTTCCTGTTTTAATTCGCCGTTAACGAAGGTCTGCAACTGAAGGTCTTCATATTTTATCGTGTCGATAACCCAGGGGCCGACCGGACAGAAGGTGTCAAATCCTTTGGCCCGCGTCCATTGCTTGTCTTTTTGCTGAAGGTCGCGGGCGGTGACGTCGTTGACACAGGTTATGCCGAAAACATAATCCTCGGCTTCAACCGCCGCGATATTTCTGCACTCGCGGCCGATCACTATCCCCAGTTCGCCTTCGTAATCAACCCGTTCAGAGACATCGGGACGAACAATGGCGGCCCCGGGACCGATAAGCGATGATGGCGGCTTGAAAAACAGTACCGGCTCTTTGGGAATATCATCGGTCGGTCGTGTTTCACCGACGTGCTCTTTATAATTAAGGCCGACACAGATAATCTTCGACGGCATAACCGGAGCCAGAAGCCTGATGCGGTTGGGCTCATAGCGTGGTCCGTCGGGAATTCCGCCGCGGGCCGGGTTGTCCGAAAGGTGAACTACTTCGCCGTCTTTATATATCCCCCAGCCACGCCCTTCGGCGGCCTCGAATCGTATGTACCTGTCCATTATTCTTTTACCAGTTCCTTTACATGTTCATAAATACTGCGGGCATTGGCTTCGGGATTATAACCCCCTTCAACCACCGACAATATTCTTCCGCCACCGTACTTCAGGGACACCTCACTCAAGCGGCGGGTCATCCGGCCAAAATCGACCTCGGTCAAACCGAGTCCGCCCAGCGGGTCATCGCGGTGCGCGTCAAATCCGGCCGAGATCAAGATAATATCCGGCTTGTAATCATCAAGACAAGAAATTACTTTATTTTCAAATATTTTCACATAATCCTCGCCGCCCGTTAATGGTGGCATAGGGATATTCACCGTCAAGGCCTTTCCCTTCCGGACTCCGGTTTCAGAGATTTTTCCCGTCCCCGGATATAAAGGGGACTGATGCAACGACACATACAGAACATCGGCGCGGGCATAAAAGATATCCTGTGTACCGTTACCGTGATGAACGTCCCAGTCGATAACGGCGATTTTCCCGATTCCGTGATAATATATCAGCGCCTCGGCGGCGAGCGCGACATTATTGAACAGGCAGAAACCCATGCCCCTATTCGAAGTCGCATGGTGTCCGGGCGGGCGGGCGATCAAAAGCAGTCTTCGGAAATTTCCGCTGATGAGTTCACGGGCGCAAGCCACCGCCGCACCGGCGACGTTGCAGGCAGCCCGGTATGAGCCCGAAGCGATATATGTATCCATATCCAGACCACCGCCGCCCTGTTCCGCGATGGTTTTGACCAGAGCAATATATTCCGGGGTGTGAATCCGCCGGAGAATTTCCTGCGGGTCTTCGAACATATTGACGAATTCAATATTATCCTTCAGATCGGATGCACGGAGATAATCCGGAACGCCCGACAACCGGGCGGCGTTCTCCGGGTGGTCGCCGGGATCCGGGTGCAGATCTTCATGGATTAATGTGACTATGCCGACTTTCATATAAATAGTAATAAATCATTGACGGGGTTGTGTCAAGACCATAACCGCATCAGAGCTCCTTGGTCTTCCAGTGACCCCGCGAAAACCAGAAGGCAATGACTACGGCCTTCAGAATCGAGGTAATCGTAAGCGACCACCATACGCCGTTGACTCCGACGTTCAGAGCAAAACACATCAGGTAGGCAATCGGCAAACGCAGAATTGAACCCGTAATAGAAACCGTCATGGGAGGCACAGTATCGCCCGCCCCCGAGAAGGCGCCTTCCAGAACGATTTCGATACCCATAAAAATCTGCGACAGGCCAAGGATAATTAGATAATCCACGGCGATGGCGATCACGGCCGGATCCGAGGAAAATATTTTCGCGATGCTATCGGGGATGCTTATAAAAAAGATAGAGATGACAAACGTCTCGATCATGACAATACACATAGTCGCGTAGGCAAATTTGGCCGCCCGTTCCGGCTTTTTGGCGCCAAGATTTTGCCCCACTGCGGTGGAGGCGGCCATAGCGAATCCGAATGCCGTTAAAAACGACAGGGCTTCCATCCGATTGCCGACCCCCATGGCGGCCCCGGCGGCATCACCATAATGATGGACGATTTGTATCAAAAACCAGTATACCCCGGCGAAGGTAATATTTTGCATTGATATAGGCAGGCCAATCCTGAATATTTTGCCGATGGTGCCAAAATCGGGCTGAATCCTGAATATACCCGTCAGCGGAAATCCCAGACGGTTTTTGAATATCAGAATCAGAAAAATGGTCAGGCTTAGCAGGACCGATACGACGGTCGCGAGCGCCGCCCCCGACACGCCCATTCTCGGAATCGGGCCAAAACCAAAGATAAAAATCGGGTCGAGGAGAATATTTAAGACGGTTCCCGAAGCCATGGCAATGGTCGGGGACTTGGTGTCTCCGGTAGCCCGAAAAGCCGCACCGAAGGCGTCGGTCATAAAAAGCATGAAAACGGCGCAGAAGATAATTCTCAAATATGATATCCCGAATTCCTGCACGGCGGGACTGGCTTTCATGAATTTCAGGATATTCGGCGCCAATAAGAAGCCGATAATCACAAAGATTGCCCCGACGGCAATGGCCGTGTGTACCCCCTGCCGAAAAACAAACGAGGCCCGCTTCTCATCTTTGGCGCCGACCGCGCGCGAGACCAATGCCGTCAGACCCGTGACGATTATTGAAATCACCGAAAAGGCCAGCCATGTCACGATCATCGACGACACGATTGCATCCTGCTCCGACGTGCCCAATCTTCCGACCCAGAAGAAATCCGTGACGGACAGCGCAAACTCCAGAAGCATCGCTGCCACAATTGGCCAGGCCAGCCGAAAAACGGTGGATATTATAGGCCCTTCGGTTATGTTCTCAACTCTTGACATTGGCAGTTATTCTATGTGAAATGAACCGGGTGGTCAATCATTAAAATCGAGATAATATTCGTACTTCAAATCTTCGCCGGTAGCCCACTTTAGAAGCTCCCGCCAGTCATAGCGGGCGCCGTAGCGAAAACAATTTTGGGTAAGATAATGCCGCGTGGCGGGATTGCCGATAATTTCATCATTTGTGGTTCGCATATGACGATAGACCTGACCGGCGACAAGCATTCCGAGCAATTTGCTGTGAGTGACGATGGGATATTTGGCATCGTATAGGGCAACCAGATGGGCTTTCATTTCAACCGGAGCCGTATTGAAAAATACCCTGTTGTACAGTTCCGAATAATATTTATCGAAATCCGGGATTGAACCGGTGTACAATTCTTTTTCCAACATAGTGCAGAAAAGCATATAGCGCAGTTTCACCAGCGAATAATATTCGCGGAAATTTCGCCAATTATTCAAACTTTGATCTTCAACGCCCAGATAATTTTTAAGGAACGCCGGCTCGAATATCAGGCGGCCAAAAATATGGCGAACCGCCGCTGTCCACACGGTGGTGGATGGTTGCCGGAAGAGATAATCTTTTTGATCTATAGATGCGGCATACAACGCCAGCCCGGAGTACTCCATCAATCCTTCCACCGATCCAAGCGCCGGAAACGTGGCGGCGGCGATGCGGATATCATCCGGGATATAAATAAGAAATGTCTCCATCGGACCGGTTATGCCGGAATCGGCAAAAAAGTAATAAAGCGGCATCTTGTCGATGTCAAAACCGATTGACTTGCAGGTTTCACGGATAATACGGTTTTGGGCCGGTTGTTCAAGACTGACTGAAATAAAATTGCGGACACCTGGGCGATATGAAAATAATCCCGGATTTCGTTGGCCGGGAGACGAGGCTCGGCCCAGTCCGGCGCGAAACGCGGAATCCGTTTTCGACAGCATCTGTTCACACATTGAATCGATATATACCGCCGTAAGATTTTCCATTTTCAAAACCAGGCTGTAATATGATTTGTAGCCAAACCGCCTGGCGGCAATATTTCTTTTACGAATCAGAGATAAAAACGCATCACCATACAAGTTGCCGCTATTATTTTCGATCAAGTATTCGCTTCGTAACAGGTCGCGGCCGATGTCATAAATATAATCATTTTCACGACCGGCCCGGTCGGCGTTGTAAATTATGGTTCGCAAAGAATCTTTCAAAGCCGCAATATCGGGCTCGGTCTCAATTTGCTCAAGTAACGACCGGGCATAAATCATATCCAGCTTGCGGCTAAGAATTTCGTCTTTCAGCGACAGGCGCAACTGGTCTATATTTCCGGTCACCCGGGGATCGGCCAGGAAACTATTCAACGCCGACCGGTAGATTTTCAGAGAATCGGAAGTCGGGTTGTCCCTAAATTCCCAGAGTTTCAGTTTGTATGCCGTTTCGAATTTTTCAAGATTGGTTTCATAAGCCGCGACAAAATCATCGACGTTGTCGGGAACCGACCCGGTATCCGGCGTGCATGAAACACCGACAAAAATAATAATAATTAACGCCAGAAGTACTTTTAATCTATTCATTAGCCGTCACCGGAAATTCCTGCGGTTTTTAATATTTTCTCCTGGAATATTCCCGCAAGTCCCGGGAAATTTTCAGTAATTATTTCGTAATCGGCGATTGTCGAACGACCTTTTCCACACCGGGCCAGTATATAAAACGCCAGAGCCACGGGACGATTGCCAAAAGGCCCGAAATCATCCCCGTTGAGTTCGTTGACGGCTTCAATTATAAAACCATCTTCGAGGACGCCCCCTTTGATACCACAGTGACCAAGATTTTCCACTATCTCGGCGAAGGGCTGAAAATACCAGGCGTCGAGTTCGTCCAAATCGCGCATAAGGGTGGTGCCGTCGGCAATGGCGGCCATGACCGCTATCAGAGGATAAAACTCGGCGATCGAACGAGCCGGGTTTTCGGCCAGTTTGCGGCTTTTCGGTTTGGCGCCCTGCAAACGCAAATCACCCAGCGGCCAGCCGGCAGTCTGATCCCGATTGCTTATCTGATAATCGCAGCCACAGGCTTTAAGATGCTGCAGGTACTTATTAAGGGCACGGTTCAAATAGACCGACGGCATCACGATTTCCCTGTTCTGCAGAACCGCAAAGGCCATTAAAGCCGCCGTTTCATATACATCGGTCGGGATGACCATCTCCCCGCCCGAAAGCTTTGAAGACGGTCCCAGAGTGATCAGCCGAGCGAATTCCATATCAGTCACTTTAGCACGTTTGCGCGGGTCATGCGGATCGGCCTGCCATTCCTGTCTGGCGTCCCTTATGGTAATACCGGCCTTTAGAAAATTGGCGGTCATTTCCAGCCAGTCATCTGTTTTATACTCTTCTTCAATGACGACTGTACATCCCGACGCAAAGCCGTACATTAACAGACATGCCTTATAAAAAGGCATGATACTTTTTATCCGACGGTGAATCGGAACGAGACGATTGTCCCGGATAATCACGACACCCCGGCCGGTTGAGTACTCACTACAATGGGCCGGGTCGAAATGGGCGACATCGAGACCTTCTTTATTGAGAAGCATGACGAGTTCGTCGACCGCATCGGGGTTTATTTCACCATCATATTCAACAGTCCCGACAATATTTTTCCCGACCATAAGTCCTATCGCCAGCGAAAGCGTAATGATACTTCCGGTCAATTTGAAACTGCCGCCATTGCCGTTGGACCCAAATTCGGAATAATTCATGACGATCGCCGATTCATATATCTCAATGTCGACGCCCAGCGAAGTTAAAAAATCCACGGTGTAAGCAGTATCGCGGCCGGCGTTGTATTTTTTGAGCGTTAGCGGGCCGTAGCATAGGGCCCCCAAAAACAGAGCCGCCTGCGTAATATTGTAATCACCGTCCAGCTCGATTTCATCGGGCAATTCCTTTATGGCGTATATTTCCTGCATCATAAGTGCATTACATTTCTTCCGGGGCCTCGATACCGAGCAAATAAAGCCCCTCTTTAATGACGATTCTGACCGCCTTGACCAGGGCCATTCGGGCGCTGGTGGCCTTTTCGTCTTCGGATATTATTTTAATGATACGCCCGTCGGCGTCCTTTTGCTGGTATACGGCGTTGAATGCCGACGCCAATTGCAGAAGGTATGAGCTGACTATAAACGGTTCGCACCCGGCGGCAGTTTCCTCGATGACATGCGGGAAACGATACAACAAATGCAATACCCGGTTTTCTTCCGGCTGGGTCAAATAATTATAATCAATATCGGTCGTGATATCCCGGCCGTACTTTCTGACAAGCGAGCACAATCGCGCGTGAGTATATTGTAAATACGGTCCCGTTTCGCCCTCGAAGTTAAGGACGGCGTCCCAGTCGAAGTTGACGTCGATATGTTTGCGCGTGGACAGGTCGGCAAAAATGACGGCCCCGGTGCCGATCATCCGGGCGGTGCGATCGATGTCCTTGAGATCGGGATTTTTTTCCATGATGATTTTCCTGGCCAGTTCCGCCGCACGATGCAGGACGTCTTTAAGAATGACGATATTCCCTTTACGCGTCGACATGGCCTGATCATTGAACCGTATCCAGCCGAATTGCACGTGTTCAAGGCGATGCGACAGGCGTTCATTTTCAGGTATATGCTCGGCTTCTTCCAGTAATTCAACCACTTTAAATACCTGCTGGAAATGCACGCGCTGGGCGGCATTGACGACATAGAGGGCCCGGTCGAATTTAAACGTTTCCCAGCGGTAAAATATTCCGGCCAAATCGCGCGTGGCGTAGAGGGTGGCCCCGTCGGCTTTGGTCAGAAGACAGGGTGGGAGGTTGTACTTATCGAGATTGATGACCAGCGCGTCCTCGGAAATTTCGGTCAATCCGGCCGCTTTGAGACGCCCAATGGCCGCGTCCATTTTATCATTATAAAACGATTCCCCGGTGAAATAATCGAAAGTGATGCCGAGGATATCATAGGTTTTCTGAAATTCCTCAAGGGACAGATCGACGAATTCCTTCCAAAGTTCGGCCTCCTCCTGGCTGCCGCTTTCGAGAGCTTTGAAGGCTTCGCGGGCGGCCTCGGTCAGACTCGGATCGGTTTCCTCTTCCTTATGGAAGCGTACATATAACTCGTTGAGGCGCTCAATGGGGTCGTCCCCCAGTCCGCCCGCTCCCCATAAGCGGTAGGCCACGATCAGCTTCCCGAACTGGGTTCCCCAGTCGCCGAGGTGATTTATCCCGACCGGCCTGTAGCCAAGTTTCTCGAATACGCGGTACAGGCAGGCGCCGATGGCGGTCGAGCGCAGGTGACCAACTCCGAACGGTTTAGCGATATTGGGCGAGGAATAATCAATGACGATGGTTTTCCCCAAGCCCGCATCCGATGAACCATACTCCTCCCCCGCATTCAGAACACTGTCAATAACCAGCCGGGCGAGAGCTTCAGGGGTAAATTTGGAATTATTGAAGCCGCCCTTGATGCTAAACTCCAGTTTATATTTATCCTTATCGCGCAGGACAATGGCCTGTTGAGCTTCGAGAAGCCTTTTATTTAAGTCGACCGGGTTTTGGCCCCATCGCCTGGCCGTTTCAAATAACGGAAAGGCGTAATCACCCATTGATGGGTCTTTTGGTTTTTCGGTTTTTTCATAGAGCCAGTTGTCGTCGAATTCCGGGTCATCGGGAAAGCTATCGAGTCTATCTTTGAATGTTTCCCGGAAGGCCTGCGCCGTCAACTTAGCCACCAGATATTTCAATTCGTCTTTGGCCATTTATTTCACGTCTTTTCGCAAAATTCAATTTTGTCGCCATTCAACCTTATGTCGAATAGCATCTTATCATGCAGATTTTTCTCGAGCTCAACTTCCAGGTCATACATCAGAAGCCCGACAGCCTTATCTGTTTCAAGGCCCGCTATCGCGCAATAACCACCGATATCGAAAACCAGACTGCGTCCCGTTTCCGAAATTTCCGCGATAAATTCGGTAACGGCCCGGCCGTCGATATTCCGATCGGGAAAAGATTCTTTCAGCAGGTGATGAATTTCCCGGGAAATTTCCTCCCTGTTCAGTTTGAAATTCTTCATGCTTCCTTCCCTGCAAAATCGACGGCAAAGCCCGAATCAGTTTTTCGCTCATAACGGCGGAAATATAGATAATATAACACCGAGGATAATATGTAAAGTATAATAGTAATCATAAACGGCGGTGTATAGCCGTATTTTTCGATCAACCATCCGCCAACGGAAGCCGAAATCATCCACGAACCGGTCCAGGCCAGCATCAGAAGAGCGTTAACCAGTGCGTGTTCCGACTCGCTGACAACTTCCATACCAAAATTGGTCCCAATGGGCTGGCCCAGATTCATCAGGGCGCCGCGGACCAGAAAGGCGAAAATGGCAACATTCAGATTCGTCGTATAGGCCAGAAGAAGCATGAACGGAATCGACATAAGTTGCGTCCAGACGATGGTTCGGACCATGCCAAGTTTGCGCGCCAGAACCGGACCGGCCATGATGCCGATCAGCATGGTGCTGTTGGCCAGAAAATAAAACAGCCCGATTTTATTGGGTGGCTGGCTGAACTGATCGCGGAAGTATATGTTTAAAAACGGAATAATCAGACCGGCTCCGATGCCGACTATAAAATACGGGAAACACAAGCGGAAATACAGGCCGGCTTGTCTTTTCAGCAGGGTCCGGGAGAAATCGGCGTTACGGTCCTCCCGTTTGGGCCCGGTCGCCTTGATCATCAAGAAGGGAATCAACGATAAAAGGCCCAAAAATACCGATATCGCGAACGTCCAGCGATAAGCCGTTATCGTATTCCCCGAAACCTTTTCAAATTGCGGCACCAGCCAGCCGAAGATGAGCGATCCGACCATGCTGGCAATCAGCGCCACGCCGAAAGCGCTGGAAAAAATATAGGTGCGTTCCCGGGGAGTGGAATTGCGCATGAAAAACGGCGCCGCCGCCACACGGTAAAAGGTGGCCGCCATCCCGGAAAATAGAACGAACAAAAACAGATACTCATTAACCGGGAGCCATGTCATTAAAATTACCGCCGCGCCATATAGAATAATGGTCACGATCAGAATCGGTTTGAGGCGAATCTTGCGCAAAAGGAAAGCCGCCGGAATGGTTGCGGCCGCCATCCCGACCGCCCCCCCGGAGAGCATGTTGCCAATAAAAGATTCGGCGGCGCCCTGTTCTCTCAAATATAGATTAAAGAGCAGTTGATAGGCGGCAAAAGTCAATCCCGCGAAAAATGAACCCCATAAAAACAAGCGGCTGTTCCGGGAGAATAATTTCAAGTGTTGCCAATAATCGGTGGCTTGTCGGTTCACTTTCTCCACAATGACATTCATGGGATTACAACCTTTTCGGGAGAAAAATTATTTCCCGTCAAAGTGATAAACACCCTCAAATACATACTGGGCCGGGCCGGTCAGGTATATATGGTCATCGCTCTCATTCCAGTGAATAAACAGGGAACCTGACGGGAAGATAATCTCGACCTTGCGTTTGAGTATGCCGCTCAGGACCCCGGCCACAGCCGCGGCCGCGGCACCGGTTCCCGATGAACCGGTGGCACCCGCCCCACGTTCCCAGTCATTGACGATGGCTTTGCCGGTGTCGAGGACTTTGACGAACTCCACGTTGGTGCGGTTAGGGAAATCGGGGTGGTTTTCAACGTGCTCGCCGAGAGTCATCCAGTTGAATTCGAAATCATCAACGAATATGACGCAGTGGGGGTTGCCGACCGCCAGAGCCGTCACCGGGATGAATTGCCCGAGGACCTTTATGGGCTGATTGATATGATACTTGAATTTTGACTTCATCGGTATTTTGGCCGTATCAAAACAGGGTTTTCCGATATTAACTCTGATTTCGGATTTACCCCGGGCATGACGGATAATTATCGCCTTGGATATACCCTCGGTATTTTCAATGAGGATAGTTTTACTGTGTTTGATATTTTCACGCAGATAAGCGGCGACACATCGCAATCCGTTGCCGGACTTTTCCGCCCAGCTTCCGTCGGAATTGAACAAATCCATAGTGCAATCGGCTTTGCGGCTTCCGGTCAGCACCAGTATACCGTCGGCGCCGACGCCGAAATGCCGGTCGCAAATAGCCGCCGCCAGTTTGTTATAATCGATGCCGCCGGTGTTTTTTCCGATCAGGTCGATGATTAAAAAATCATTGCCTAATCCATGGTATTTGCAAAATTTTAATTTTTTCATGAAGGATAAAATATGAATTAAAGACGGCTTGTAAAGACAATAAAAATCCCGGCGGCGGCATTGTCCGCCGGGATATTATCAGACTATTATCGGGGCAGGTTTTTGATAAAAACTTTGCCCATTCTCTGAATGGCAATGGTCAGTGTTTCCAGCGTGGCATTCGAGAAGTTCAGCCGGAAAGTCCGGTCACCTTTGCCGTCGGCAAAAAACGGATGACCGTAAACATAGGTGACCTTTTCATGAACCACTTCTTCGAACAGCTTGGAGGCCGACATGCCTTCGGGAAGTTCACACCATAAAAAGAGACCGCCCTCGGGACGGGTAAATGAAACCTCTTCGGGGAAGCTGTTTTCGATTTCTTCGATCATGCGGTTGCGTTTTTCGCCGTAGTTTTTAATCAAACGCCTGATATGGCCGGGGAGCTTGCCCGATTCGAGATATTTGTGTAAGACGAACTGCACGAATGACCCGCTGTGAAGGTCGGTTCCCTGTTTGACCTTCTCAAACATCTTGATGATTTTTTCCGAGCAGTTCATCCAGCCGATGCGCAAGCCCGGGGCGACAATTTTGGAAAAAGTCCCCAGCGAAATGACGGCGTCGCCGCCGATAGCTTTCAATGTCGGGACCGGTTTGCCCGCGAAACGAATTTCACCGTAGGGATTATCATCGATCAAGGGAATGTTATGCTTGAGAGCAATATCGACCAGCGCATGGCGACGTTCCTCGGACATGGTGATACCGGTTGGATTTTGGAAAGTGGGAACGCTGTAAATGAATTTCGGTTTGTATTTCAGGACCGCTTTTTCGACCTGATCGATCATCATCCCGTCGTGATCCATATCTACCTGGGTATAACGGCAATTATAGTAATTAAAGGCCTGAAGGGCTCCCACATAGGTGGGGCGTTCAACCATGACGTAGTCGCCCGGCTCAAGAAAAGCACGGCCGAGAATATCCAGACCCTGCTGGGAACCGGTAGTGATGATAATGTTCTCGGGTTTGGTGGGTATGCCCAGTTCGGTTTCGCGTTTGGCCAAAGATTCTCGCATCTGCGGGACACCCATGGAAAAGGTGTATTGCAGTCCGGTGGATTTGAATTCGTCGAGGGCCTCAATCGCGGCCTGTTTCATGTCTTCGACCGGAAACATCTCCGGAGCCGGATAACCGCCGGCCAAAGAAATCATACCGGGCTGTGATGAGTATTTTAGAATCTCCCGAATGATCGACGTGCTCATGGTAACGATTTTGTCTGCAAAAAGCCACTTTTCCGGGGCCGCGATCATTTCTTCCTCCAGGATTGTATTTTTATTCATGAAAAAAACCCTTATATTTTGAATTCGTTCGATAGAATTATAATAAAAAGGACAGAAAAGTCAACATAAAGAGGGCTATAGCCGGGTTCCGCCCAGCTTGACTATGGAATCTCCATAGCGGTCGCGAAGTTTATCGACGGCCTCGTTGACATCGTGTTGCTTGTCAAGCCGTGTATTACCCAGCAAATCGAGTTGGTTCGGGTGGATACGTTTTTCCAGATGCGACATTTTCACTCCCAGAAGACGGACCGGCCTTTTGTAACCGAATTCTCTCGGTATCAATTTGCGGGCGGTTTCATAGATGATCTTGCCCTGATCGGTCGGCTTTTTTAAAGATTTATCGCGAGTGATGGTCTCAAAGCTGGAATCGCGGACTTTAATTGTTACTGTACGACCGACATAACCATATTTGCGCATCCGATGCGCCACCCGGTCCGACAGCCACAGCACGGTCGAATATATTTTGTCGATATCGGTCAGGTCATAAGCCAGAGTTGTTTCATGTGACATCGATTTATCATCGGGCATGGTGTATTCATCGTGCACCTGACCGGTATCCATACCCCGTGCGACTACCGACAGCCAGGTTCCGTTTTTGCCGAAATACGCTTCAAGTTCCTTGTCTTTTTTGGCGGCCAGCTCGCCAATGGTGAAAATTCCGATTTTATTCAGGGAATTTTTGGTACTCTCCCCCACGCCCCAGAGGCGATCGACCGGACGATTATAGAATAACCTTTTGAAATCCTCGCGGTCGAGGATGGTCAGACCGTCGGGTTTATTCTCACCGGAGCCCATTTTGGCCAGAAGTTTGGTCGGGGCGATTCCGACCGAACAGGTCAGACCCATCCGGTCTTTGATATCCCGTTTCATCTGCATCACCAGATTTTCGGCCGTTCCGAACATGCGATGGCATCCCGTGATGTCCAGAAAGGCTTCATCGACCGAGAACGGTTCGACGACCGGCGAGTATTTCTCGAATATGGTCTGGAGTATTGTGGAGGCATAGATATAAGCCTTGAGCGACCCGGAGATAATTATCGCCTGGGGGCAGAGCCGTCTGGCCTGCGCCATCGGCATTCCCGAATGGACGCCAAATTTGCGGGCTTCATAGGAGCATGTCGAGACCACCGAGCGAAAGCGCGGGTCGCCGCCGACGATAACCGGCTTGCCTTTCAAAGCGGGGACATTGCGCTCTTCCAATGCCGCGAAAAAGGCGTCCATGTCGACGTGCATGATAACGCGGTCCCAATTTCGGGTTTTATCTATTCCACCCATATTTTGCTGATAATCCAGCAGGTCTGACGTTCATCGAACGTGAGCTGGAAAAAATTCGAGGAGTTGTCCACCACCGCGTAATGGTGGACTTTGTACGCCCCGATGTCGGTTTTCCAGTCGCCGGTGATTTCGCTGATTTTATAGGTCCGGCCGTTCCAGCGAAAGCGCACCGGTTTCATTTTGTGGTTCTCGAACAGCGCGATCACCTCGACCGGCTCATCCATATCCTGATACATGTCACCAAACGCCCTCACCCCTCTAAGAATCAAGATGGCAGAACTGCCAAGGGGTTCTGCCCTACGAATTTCCAATATAACCCATAACCCGACGGGTCTTCAACGCTTATAACCTACTGGCTGTTGTGCCCGGGTGGGTACTCAATCCTCGCCGTTTCCCGGGCGTTGTGCCCGCCGGGTCTTCGCCGCTTTCAAGCAAATAATCCTTCGCCGACGAAAAGGCATAATCTTCCACTTTATCTACAATCCCGGCTTTGACGGGATTATTATGCATATAATTCAATTTCACCCAAAACATTTTATCCGAAGAAACAGTAACTTCGTCGAATCCACGTTCCCAGAATTGAAAGGCGTTATTTTGACGGAACAAATTCATATCAATCGGGAGCTTGTCACTTAGATGAGTTTGAATCAAATAGGTAAAATATTTTTTAACATCCCTTATGAGGTCGGAGATATTTTTTTGTGATTCCATTTCAATCAGTAAATGAACATGATCCGGCATGACAACATAACCGTGCAATTTGCATTTATTACCGTCGCAATAATGCCTCAAGTTTGAAAGAAATTCTTCCGCACAAAACTTGCATCTAAAAACGGGGATATGTTTATAGACCCCAAATGTGACGAAATGGACTTTGCAATCCGAGCTTATTCTGATTCTCTTCGGCATATTTTTTTGGCGGCGGGTCTGAGGACCCGCCGATCACAACGCTGGGGGTTCATTTTAAAACAAGCCAACTTTCAAAATTACCAATGCGTCCCTGATAATACTTGCAGGGCATAATGCTTAACCTAACTGGTACCATGTGTTATAACCCGCCGGAACTTCAAACCTCGTCGTGTCACCTGTGTTTTTGGCGGCGGGTCTGAGGACCCCGCCGATCACAACGCTAATAACAATCTCGCCAGCGGTTCGAAGCTGATCGGGAGCAAAAGAATAATCAGCACATATCGCCACACCCGTTTCATCACAGCCTCCGCATCAGGCCGACCACTTTGCCCGCGATATAAAACCCCGGCGCGTCGGCATCGACCATAATAGGTGTGTAGCGCTCGTTGGCCGGTTGAAGGCGCACTACTCCCCTTTCCGGGAAATACCGTTTGACCGTCGCCTCCTCGCCGATCACCGCCACAATTATATCGCCCGGCTCGGCGTCGTCCTGCTTTTTGACCAGCACCAGGTCGCCATCGTATATACCCGCGTCGATCATCGAATCCCCGACCACCCGCAACGTGAACGTCTCGCCGCTGGGAAGAAACGACTCATCGATGGCGTAAAAATCCTCGCGGTTTTCGACTGCGGTCAGCGGCACACCGGCCGGGACCGAACCGACCAGCGGCACGGTGCGAATTTTTGCGGCCATCTCGCCGGGTATCCGTCGGACCAGCTCGATTCCGCGTGAAATTAGGCTCTGGCGGGCGATATACCCCTTTTTGGTCAGCGCCTCGAGATGGGCGCGCACCCCGTTGGTGGAGCGGATATCGAACTGCTCGCCGATTTCGCGGATAGTCGGCGCCCGCCCCGATTTGGCCACCATCCGTTCGATATACTCCAAGATTTCGCGTTGTCGGGCTGTCAGCCTGTCCTTGACCATATCAAAACTCCTTATGTTGTTGTCATTCAACGTCGGGTTTCTCTCCCGACCCTTCAAAATTCAGGGCCTTCGGCAAGTCGGGAATCGGAACCCGACCTACTTTATCGCCTACCTAGGCATCTCTGTGTCGGGTTTCTCGTTCGCTGGCGCTCACGTCGGAACCCGACCTACTTCTGCCACAAAAAACATACTGAACGGATGTTCAGCTGTCAATCAAAAATATCGGAATCGAGGCTTGGAAGCTGAAGATGTGATAATGGGAATGTGATATAAAAAAGCCTCCCTGGCCCAATAAAAGAAGATGGCAGAACCGCTGACCCGGCGACACATATGGAGTATTGCAGTCCATGATTTTCTGTAATTCAATATATTCATTGCGATTACGGCAAAATGGGTTTGTTCGTGAAAAATTTTTAATTTTTTGCAGTTAGGGGGCCCGGTCGTAAATACGGTTTTCCAGTTTAACTCGAAGGCCGGCAAAATGGTATTCAAATTTGAAGGGCAACGTCAAAGTTTCAGCGTGATTGAAAGGGATTTGGGCCAAGAGATTTTGGCATATATAACCATATACTATTGAGTTGGTTGCGCGAAATTGGGTTTGTTTTGTCATTTTTAGATTTTTTCCTAAGTGCGATTGCGGCACCGGGCAAATTTTAATCATAGATATAGGCCTCATACATAAAGGGGACGGGCGGAAATACCATCGGGTTGATAGCAAGATGGGCTCGCGAGTCAAAATAAGAAGGCAGAACCGCCACCCTTCATTTTAATCAGGGTCTTCGAAGGGGTTCTGCCCTTTTAAAAAATTTAATTTACGAGCCGCTCGACCAAAACCATTACAATAGACGAAAAACCGGGTTTAGAAAGAGTTAAAGGATTACTTGATTAACGCTAACGTCAACTCAACAGCGGTCACAAATGGCTGATCAACAGGTATAGTAATATCGGCGCTATCCGCGGCATAACCGTCTTTTCCGTATAGAATTTTAAACAGTGCCGGAGGCACACCTTCATGTCCAATAATAAAATAGCCGTCACTGTCCGAATAGGATGGCGGATAATCGGGAATATCTCGCAAGATCAACCAAACACTATCTATAGGTTCCGCCGAATCGGAATCTCGTGCATGACCACTGACCAGAACCTGGGGACCGTCAATGATCAGGGTTTTATCACGACACCCCATAAGCAGACATAACAAACAAAGCAGACACAAAAATATATTCAGGCCGAATATAAACCTGTGCTCCATACTTTGATAACGGTCAATCGCAAAAATATGTTTAAGCCCTAATCACCCGCTAACAGCTCGGTGGGGCGGGGCCCGACGGGACGGCATACAGGTAATTGATAAGGTATAATATATCCAGAAGATTAAGATAGCCATCGGTGACGACATCGCCCTGCGCGAACTGCCCCGGAGGCGGGCCGGGCGGTGTGCCATAAACATGGTCTATCAGGTATAATATATCCAGCAGGTTCAAATTGCCGTCGGCATTGACATCCCCGCAACAGGCGCGGACGTTGAAATAAATTGTGCAATAGGTTGTGTCCTCGGCGCGGTCGCTGAAGGCGGCGATGACTTCATAAAGCGCTTCACCATCGTTGCCATCATCGGTGAAAGTAATCAGTTTGTTCGGGCCATGAATGGTGGCTCTTCCCCCGGCATCTTCAACCATATCAAAGGACAAATTATCGCCGGTATTGACATCGGTAACCTGGAACGGGAATGTAACCGACGTCCCAAGGCAACAGTCAATGGTCGCCCCGCAATCGGCGGTGACGGTGGGCGGGGTGTTGATAATATTAAGCGTAAAATCACAAGCGTTTCTTACAACGGCATGATCATAAAAAATTGAATTATGGTCAGAAATCATCAATTGAACATTATAAGACCCCAGCATGTTGTAATCTGCGTCGAATGACCAGTCAACAAATGCACCACCATAAACGTCACCGATGGAATCGGTTATGACAATATCGCCAAAACTGGCTAATGCCCCTGTTATTGCACTATCCCCCACGCTATTATCAATACGGATTTCCAATGTTAACGTATCTTTTTTCCCGTTGCCCCAATTGACATTCAGTTCACTATCGGGACATCCGGAAACGAATCGGGGAGGCCAGGGCGTGTCCCCAAATTGAATATTAGCACAATACGGACCACCAAATGGTCCCGAAGGTGGCATCCATATCCAATCAAGCCAGGGTGATTCAGATCCCATTGAATCTATACATATTTGCCCCAACGATGACTCGTCGTAGCAGCCACCCGCGCTGGCATGGAATCTATACACCAAAAGCTCGCCTTCACCTGGTGGCCAGCCGCCACTTGTTGTCGCCGTAGTATGATTGAAGGTATCTGGCAAAATGCCATCCCAGCCGGAAAGGGTAACATAATTTAACGAATGGAATCTATCGCCATCCGGCCCGAACCCGTTTAAAATTTCAACGGAGCCACCTGTTTCCGGGAGGCCGCCGGCATCGACCCAGTAAATCCGGTCAACACCATTCGATTGAGGGCCATAAATGCGCAAAGGCATGCTATAGCCATTTCTTTGGAAATCAGTATTATTCATGTATAATTCAATCGTAAAATAGCGGTCGCATGTCATGCGACCCATATATTCGATCGGGCTATTGAACTCCACCCGGAAATCCACAGCCGCAGCGGTGGCGTATAAAATCAAGACAACAACAGCGAAAAATAATTTCTTTGACATAATATCCTCCCAATTTAAAGACATCTCGGTGGGGCGGAGCCGGTCGAAACGCCATATAGATACCTTATCAGATATATTATATCGAGCAGGTTCAGGTATCCGTCAGTGTGCACGTCGCCCTGCGCAAACTCACCCGGCGGCGGGCCGGGCGGTATGCCGTAGATATGCTCGATTAAGTATAATATATCCATCAGATTTAAGCTGCCGTCGGCGTTGACATCCCCGCAACAGGCGCGGACGTTGAAATAAATGGTGCAAAAGGTAGAATCTTCGGCCCGGTCGCTGAAGGCGGCGATGACTTCATAGAGCGCTTCGCTGTCATTGCCCGTATCCGTAAAAGTTATCAGGTTGTGCTGACTGCTGATTAGAGCTCTTCCCCCGGCATCCTCCGTTAGACCAAAGGATAAAACATCGCCAACGTTTACATCAGTGACCTGAAACGGAAATTGAATTGATGTCCCGATACAGCAATCCAGAGTATCGCCGCAGTTGTAGGCGGTAACGATAGGCGGAGTGTTAATAATATTCAGAGTGAAATTGCAGGCATTTCTTACAACGGCATGATCATAGGGGATTGAATAATGGTCATAAACCGATATTTGAACGTCATGAGATCCCAGCATATCGAAATCGGCATCAAGAGACCAATTTATAAATGCCCCGCCGTCATTATTACTGATAGAATCGGTAATGACGGCAACGCCCAAATTGGCCATAACACCGGAAAGGGCATCACCCGGAATTAAATCGGCGTCAAGACCAACTTCCATTGTCAGAGTATCTTTTTTGGCGATGCCCCAGTTGATATCAATAGTCTCCGGGGGACATCCGGAAACAAACCATGGAGCCTGGGGCATTTCCCAGTTTTCAATTTGCGCGCAATAAGGCCCGCCAAAATCGACCCAGGGGAACCACAGCCACTCCATACCATTATACCATCCAGTGGAATCGATGCAAATCTCTCCGGCCTCGCTCCCGGCACTGGCATGAAATCTGTAAACGAGAAGTTCACCTTCGTTGATATGCCAGCCATTTACGGTTGTCGCGGTTACATGAAGAATAGAATCCGGCAAGATTCCGTCCCATGACCCGGCGTCAGGGATATCAACCAAATTCAACGCTGTAAACCGATAATCGCCGGGAGCAAATCCATTGAAGATATCAAGTGAACCGCCCGTTTCAAGCCTTCCCCCGGCGTCAACCCAATAGATTTGCGGCCCGGTTATGGCAAAGGGGAAACCGAAGCCGTTTATTTGCCCTCCAAGATTATGCATGTATATGTCAATGGTGAAATAGCGGTCACAGACAACTGTCCCCGGATCGGAAAAACGACTGTCGAACTCTACGCGGAATTCCACCTGGAATTGGGCGGTGGCGATGCCGCATAAGAATAAAACAAACAACAAGACAAAAAATAGATTTTTAAACATTTTGGCCTCCCATTGAATGGGCCGGATATTAACGAAACGGCCGATATATTATCTAATTAGAGATACCCGGTTTAATAAACGGGTCAAGATAATTTTTTCTTCGAGATAAATACAATAAGATAATCCAGGAACTGAATCCCGGGTCAAAGCCCGGGATGACATTATTCGGGGGTATTGTGCTGAAGGCGGAATAAAGAGGTTTGCCGCATGCGGAAACAAGTTTGGGGTGGTCACCCGGAGCGATCACAAGGTGTGGAGTGCCAATAATGAGGGGGAAACGGGGGTTTACATGGCATAAAAAACCTGTTGAAAAACTTTAAAAAATTCATATGTTTATGGTTTATATTTTTTCGAGGAATTGAGGCTTATGAAAGTATTGGTTGTTGGTTCGGGAGGTCGTGAACACGCGCTGGCGTGGAGATTGCGCGGCTCCCGGCTGGTTAAAAAGGTCTATGTCGCCCCCGGCAACGCCGGTATCGGGCTGATCGCCGAATGTGTTGATATCAAGGCCGATGATATCAAGGGTCTGGCGGATTTCGCGGCTAAAAATAAAATCGCGCTGACCGTGGTTGGCCCGGAGCAGCCGCTCACATCGGGGATAGTCGATGAATTCAAAAAGCGCAAACTGCGCATAATCGGCCCGGTTCAGGCGGCGGCCCGTATCGAGGGCTCCAAAGCCTTCGCCAAAGAATTCATGCGTAAATACCATATCCCGACCGCCCCATTTCAGATTTTCGATGATGCCATTCAGGCCATATCATTCGTGAAATCCTCGCAGATGCCAATTGTCATCAAGGCCGACGGTCTGGCCGCAGGCAAAGGGGTGATTGTGGCGGCGACGTTCGATGAGGCGTCGGAGGCCATCAATAAAATCATGGTGGAGAAAATATTCGGTTCGGCCGGAAATAAAATCGTAGTCGAGACGTTCCTTGAAGGACAGGAATTATCCATCATGTGTTTCACCGACGGCAAGACGATCAAAGTCATGTTGCCGTCGCAGGACCACAAGCAAATCGGCGAGGGCGACACCGGCCCCAACACCGGCGGAATGGGGGCCTATTGCCCGGTGCCGTTTTTCGACGATTCCATGAAGGAATTCATTGTCGAACAGATACTCGAACCAGCGGTGCGCGGGATGGCCGCCGAGGGTCATCCGTATATGGGCATCCTTTACGCGGGACTCATGATTACTTCGGCCGGTCCAAAGGTTATGGAATTCAACTGCCGTTTTGGCGACCCGGAAACCCAGGCGGTGCTGTCACTTTTGAAGTCGGATCTGGCGGATATATTTATTGCCATGATCGACGGCAATCTCGACGCCATCGGGGATCTCAAATGGGATGAAGGCGCCGCGGCCTGTGTGGTTCTGGCGTCGCGGGGCTATCCGCAAAAAGCGGAAACCGGCAAGCGTATTTTCGGGTTAAGAAACTACAGCGATAAAAAATGTTACCTGTTTCACTCGGGGACACGCCGCGACGGCAAGCAGTGGCTCACCGACGGCGGTCGGGTGGTTGGCGTAACAGGTACCGATAAAGATTTGAAATCGGCCTTGGCCCGGGCTTATGAAGTAGTGGAAAGCATTACATTCGACGGCATGTATTTTCGAAATGATATCGGCTTCAGAGCCGGAGCGCATATGGAAAAGGTGAGGGTGTAAGAACATGCCAAAGGTGTTGATTATGATCGGTTCGAAGTCGGACGAGGAATATGCCGGCGCCTGTAAAAGTATCCTCGATGACCTCGGCATCGAAAACAGGCTGGAGATTTCCTCGGCCCATCGTCATCCGGACAAAACCGACGAACTAGCCCGGCATGCCGCCGATAACGGGTATGAAGTCGTTATATGTATGGCCGGTATGGCCGCGGCGCTTCCCGGTGTGGTCGCGGCGAGAACGAAACTTCCGGTCATTGGCGTTCCGCTTCCGGCATCGCTGGACGGTATGGACTCGCTTTTGGCGATAGTCCAGATGCCGTCGGGCATTCCGGTGGCAACGATGGCAATTGGTAAGGCCGGGGCCAAAAATGCCGCTTTTATGGCGGCCCGGATACTTGGGATTAAATACCCCGAAATAGCCGCCCGGCTTTAGATGGCGATTTTTTTAATCGTCGCGGGCGGCCCGATTGTAAAAGAACAAAACAATTGAAAGGAGATAAACGCATGATTCGAACTGGAAACCTGAAGCCGTTAGCCTTCCCCCTCATGCTGTTAATCTTCCTGTGTGCGTCAGTGGCCATGGCCGATACCGAAAAGGCCAAAGAGCATTTTAACGCCGGGTTGACGGCGCAACAGGGAGGCAGTGACAGCCTGGCCATCGAAGAATACAAAAAGGCCATATCCGAGGACGCCAACTTTCTGGACGCGAGGATAAATCTCGGTTCGATTTATTTTGCCCAAGAAAAACTGACCAATGCCGAAGAGCAATTCCGTAAAGCCACCGAAATCGACGCCGCCAACGCCGACGCCTGGGCCAACCTCGGCAAGACTTATTTTAAAAATGACAAATACATGGAGGCGGAACAGGCTCTCAAAAAGTCACTTGAGCTCAACAAGAACAATAACGAGATTAATAAAGAACTGGGCAGGATTTACATGGTTCAGCAGAACTGGCCGGCCCTGGTTGACGTTATGACCAAATATACGGCGGTCGTCACCGATGACTATTTGAGCTATTATCTTCTCGGCAAAGGGTATCAGAAGCTCAAAAAATACCCTGAAGCCGTGGACGCCTATTCCAAATCCACCAAATTGAACGGCGAGTATTTTAATTCGTTCAACAGCCTGGGGCAAATCTATCAGGCGCAGGAGAGATATCCGCAGGCCTATCAGATGTTCAAAAAAGCCTCCGAAATTAACCCCGATAATTATCTGGCGCATTACAACATGGCCATCGCCTTCGAGCATGACAATCAGGATAAGCTCGATGAAGTTATTGCCAACTGGCAGAAGTTTATCCGGGTGGCCAAGAAGAATCCCAAGGCCAAGGAGTTGATCACACCGGCGGAGGAACACATTAAAGAATTGCAGGAATTGAAATCTTTCCAGAGCAGTGAAGGATAAAAAACATTGACTGAACCCCGGCTCATGGTCGGGGTTCTTTTTTATGGCATAAAAACGCAGGTAGCAGGTTGCTGGAGAAACTAAAAACCCCGATTGCCTGCACCAAGCTGGGTCTCGGGTTCAACATTTTCCTTCTAATCCTGAAATTGTTCGGAGGGATTTGGGGACAATCGCAGGCTCTTCTGGCCGATGCCGTAAATTCACTGTTGGATATAGTGGCCAACGTGGTCGTCTGGCTGGGCATAAGAATTTCCGAAAGGCCACCCGACCGCGATCATCCGTATGGTCACGGCAATGCCGATAATCTGGCCGCCATATTCGTGGCCGTGGTTCTATTCATCACCGGCGCTTATATCGGCCGCGAAGCATTCAATACGATTATTGATAAAAGTTATGCAACGCCCAATAAAATGGCTACGGCGGCGGCCATTATCACGATTATTATCAAATTATCACTTTATAAATATACGATGAAAATCGGTCGCGAATATCGTTCTCCGGCCGTTATTGCCAATGCCCATGACCATCGTTCCGATGTTTTGATATCGATGGGCGCTTTAATCGGTATTGTCGTCGCCCAGATCGGTTACCCGATTCTTGACCCCATTGCCGGGCTTTATATCGCCTTTTCGATTATATTGCAGTCCGTTAAGATATTGCGGGAGAATGTAGGGACACTGATGGTTTCTTCGCCCGGCCTGGCTTTTGAAAAGGAACTCAAGGAACACATTTCTAAGATGAGCGAAGTGAAAAAGGTCAGCTGGATCAAAGGTCGGGCGGTTGGTTCGGGATATTATATAGATGCCGCCGTATGTGTTCGCGGAGATCTGACAGTCCGCCAGGGCCATGATATCGCCCACAATATCGGCGCTTCGGTTAAAGAAGCATTTCCGACAATACTGGACGTTCTGGTTCATATCGAACCACCTTCGGCATCCGATCTGCGATCATGAAACGCGGCATATTTTTTTAACCTTGACAAATAACCGGTTCGTAATATTTTTTAATTGAGAACTAAGAGAGTTTCTCTTTGGTTTCCATGGACATGTCTCCTATCCCCTCTTGTCCAACCAAAGAAAACTCTCTTTTTATTACCGTCATTATTTCATCGTTTAAAAAAAAGCGGCCCCCGAAGCGGCCTACGGGGTTGACCGCAACGGGGGCGTCTTTGTGAGGGTTTTGCTTCAGTAATATTCGACGTTTTATCACTCGAAGATTATTTTTTCGAAATCATACCAATCCACCATGACATTATTTTTGTCATTGCCCTCGAAAATAAAGATGCCTTTATTATCGTCATCGATATCATTGGAATCTCTAAGGCGGAACTCGCGGCCGTCTTTGAGCGTTACGATACTGCTGCTACGTGACTTGCGTTCAATGGATTTGATATTGCCGAATTCGATATCAAGATCAATGTCGTTATATTTGCCGTCCAAAAATTCCCAGGTGTATTCCTCGTCGTCATCCCATTTTATCCGGCCGGTATAAGTATCGCCGCCTTCGGTATAGACGGTTCCCCGGAGTTCCCGGCCGCCATTGAAGTGATCGTATTTCGGTTCCGCAGGAGCGTCGGTGAACATGACGGCGTCAAATTCATCCCAATCGACAATAATACGGCCGAGATTTTTATCAAAAATACAAATGCCCCGGTTGCCGCTGTCGATATCATTGGAATCGCTTAACCTCATCTCCGAACCGCCCTTGAGGGTAACAATGGAGCTATTCGATGAACGTCTTTCGATTTTTTCGATTTTTCCGAATTCGATTTTCCGTTTGCGGCTCGATTCCCGGCCGTCGAGGATGTCGCCCTCGAAAATTTCATCGACATCCCATGAAATGAAACCGGTGAATTTATCCCCCCGGCGCGTCATGACCGTGCCATAAAGCCTTTTCCCGAAACCTTCACGACCGCTCGGAGCGGGCATGAATTCGATCTTGTCGATATCGGACCAGTATAATTCCAATTCGCCTTCTTTGATGTCCTTGATAAGGATTTCACGGATATCGTCGCCGATATCTGTGGACCCCCCTTCAAGCAAAACCTCCTTGCCGGATTTCAGTACCAGAATGACTTCATTATCGCCATCCGGAATAAGCGTCTTGATATGGCCCATAAACAGCCCGGATTCGGCGGAACCGGTCATAAAGAATCGGCCGTTATTTTTATCGTAAACGGTAAGTCCAAATATTGAAATACTTTTGCTGCGACGGTTGCGGTCGCGATAATAACTCTTGCCGCGTTCCCGGTCGAGTTCTTTAGTACCGTCTAATGCGTCGTGCCATGAGCCTTCGTTTTTATCCCACCGGATAAAGCCCTCGAAAACTTCCTTGTCATTGGTATATATTTTGCCATAAAGCTGACCGTTATCGCCATAAGCCATGCCACAGACCATGAGCAGAAAAACTCCCACTCCAAACATCATAAAAGCCGATTTCATGGTTCACCTCGCATTCCCGGAATATTTTTTTTTATTTTAATTGGACGAGGGAAAAATAATAAAGTTGCAATTAATTGCGGAATATAGGGATAATTAAAAGGATAATCCGAAATTTAGAGGTTATTTCAGAAGCACCATCTTACGCACTTGATAAATCGACTCCCCGGTCAGTCGGTAAAAATATATGCCGCTGGGGGCATCTTGAGAATTACCAAGGCGGCCATCCCATAAAATCTTATGACGACCGGGGCCTTGAAGGCCGAGATCATATTCGCGGATAACCTGTCCGAGGATATTGAAAATCTCCACTTTAACCTGTGCCTTTTTGTCCAGAGCAAATTCAATCATGGTCGAAGTGTTAAACGGATTGGGGTAATTCTGTTTTAATTCGACTTTGTCGGGTATTGCGATGACATCATCGGCGATTCCCGTGGGATGGCCGATGTTAAGCAAACCCGTATGAATTCCCGGATGCCTTTTTACGAGCAGGGTATCGAGTATATAGGCCCCGGAGCTGTCGGCGTAAATCGTATCCAGCACCGCCATGGCGCTGGTGTCCCGCGCCGTATAAAATAAATTTCCCAGATAGTATTGTCCCGGAGCAATGGTCTCGGTCACGAACGCCTCGGGATTCAGGCGAAAGCCGAATTCACCGACGGCCATGGAGTAGAAATTTTGATAAAAATCGACATCAACCGGCCAGCCGTTTTTGTCAAATACCAATGAATCCATCCGGACGATATTGCTGTCGGAGGCAAAAGGGACATATCCGGCCCTGGCCGGTTCAATCAGGTTGATATAAATCGGGACAACGCCGACCATGCCCGGCATGGTATTGTTGTTTATAAAAATGACGCTGTCGCCCGAAGACAGATAGAGATTTACGGACAAAGTAACCGCAGTGTTAAATGAAGCGCTGTCATAAAAATCCACCTGGGTCGAATAGAATCCCGAAAGCAGGTTTTCGGTGTTGATGCCGACGGTTACCGTATCGTTATCGCCACCGCCGGTTTTATCCAGGGTCAACCAGGCGCAGTTTTCAGATGCTGTCCAGGCCAGATTACCGCTACCGCGGTTAAATATATTCAGCCGTTGACTCGAAAAGTCACAAGCCACGGCATAAAAATCGAGATGTTCCGGCTCAACTGCGAGGTACAGTGCATCATCTACCAGTGTCAAATTCACCCAGCAGGTTTCCGGTGAATTGACCGCTTCATCCGAGACAATTTCCAGCGGCGTCCGATATACGCCCGGTTCAAGATCGGTAATAGATACAGCCAGGTCGATAAAGTCGCCGTCATGGCCCGTCGCATTGCCGAGGATGTCAAGCCAGGAAGCCGACTCCAGAGCTGTCCACGAAAACGATCCGGTTCCGGCGTTGGCTATGATAACCGATTGACGTGCGGCTTCGCCGCCGGCGGTGTGCACCCGGAATATCAGGGAATCGGGAATAATATCTATCAGGGGCGCTGTTACGGTCAGGCGAATCGGCAGAACTACCGAGGAATCATTCTGGCTGATATTTATCAGACGAATTTGTCCGTAGTACGTACCGGAGGTCAGGGAATTGTCCGTCACTTCGACCAAAAAGGTATCCGGCGTCGTTCCGCTTGACGGCATCGTGGTCAGCCAGTCAACATTGGCCGCGGCACGCCACTCCAGCGCTCCATAGCCGGCGTTGGTCAGGGTCACCATAACCGGTGCAGGCGGATCCTGACCATATTCCATTTCGAAAGCGATTTCCGCGACACCGGGTACAAGCGAAGGATCGTTATATTTTATAATCGAGGCAAAAATATCGAAATTGCCGTTTCTGTAATCAGACCACGTGGTATACATTTTAAAACCGTCGGCGGCGATATCCGGTTGCACTTGTTTTCCGTTAACTCCGCGGCTTATCAGGAAACTGGCGGGAGCCATGATGCCGCGATAATCGATAATTCTGGCGCGAACATCCCAGTCGTAAACGGTCGAATCGGCCCAGGCGACGCAGACATTTCCCATGGCGTCGGCACAGATAGCGCAATCGCGCTGGGGGCGTCCGGCATCGTTACCGACCACCTTAACCGAGGCTTCGAGCGGGGCTCCATCGGCGCCATAACGTCGGACATAGATATCGGGATTGGCCGGGTAAATTCCATTACGCCAGTCGACCCAGGCCGCGAAAAACCGACCATTAATATCGGCCGCGATGGCCGGAAAGGCCTGACGCTTGCCGGTATTATCATCGTTGACCATGAAGTTAACTCCGACGGGAGTGAACGAAGCATCATAGCGCTGGGCATAAATATCATCATCGCCATTTCGGTTATCATACCAGATGACGACAAACCCCCCGTCGGCCAGAGCGGCCACCCGTGGTGCATGCTGGGCGGCTTTGGCGAGATCATCGTTGATAATGAAATTCGCGCCAACCATTGAACCGCTTATCGTAATTGTCTGGCCATAGATATCCCAGTTTTTATTCCGGTAATCCGACCAGACGGCAATGTATGAGCCCCCGGTCAGGACGGCGATATCGGGAGATTCCCGGGTGGAATCCGGCGCCAAGGCAGTGATATCGATGTTTGTCGAACCGGACAATGTATCGATGGAGGAGAAGAAAATATCGGCTCCGAACGGATATGTACCATTGCGAAAATCCTGCCATACGGCCGCGAATTGATCGAGGTTATTGGCGGCTACGGCCGGGCGATACTGGGGTGAAAAGCCGGAGTCATTATTCAGTTTGCGATTATCACCGGAAGGCGTCCCGGAACTGTCATAGAAGCGGAAATAGATATCGCTGTTTCCTGACCTTTTATCGGTCCAAGCGATGATGAAGTCGCCACTGTGGTCAATCGCGATACGCGGGTCAACCTGGTCGGTTACCGTTTGGTCGTCGTTGACACGAAGATCATAAATATCGGCCGGCGAGGAAGGCGCCAGGGCTGACATGGCGATGGCAATAACCGCGATTATTTTCGATATTCCCATAGGCATCGGAAAAGCTTAATGCAATTCTGATGCCATCACTCGTATTTGAAACAGAAGTCACCGGGCTCCCGTAACTTTATGCTGCATCGTGCAGTATAATCAACACATGAATTATCGGTTCATACCGGTGGCGGGGGTTATAAAAAACGGGGAAAGCCGTTCTGCAAAATCCGGAACGATTTTCCCCGTGATAAAATTCCTGCCAGTATATTTATAATTGGCTAGCGATTTTTCTTTTTATGACGGTCAGCTCTCCTGCGTTTTCTGCGCTTATGAGTTTTAATTTTCTGACGTTTTCTCTTCTTTCCGCTCGGCATTAATCCTCCATCTCAGGAAACGGTAAATAGTTAGACGGGCAGTTTGGTTATCAGGTTTTTAAATTCGTTTGAGGGCTTAAACACCGGCACTTTCCGTCCGGGTACCGGGACCACGTCTCCGGTTCTCGGATTGCGTGCTTTGCGTTCCTTGCGTAATTTGATCTTAAACGTGCCAAATCCGCGAATTTCAATATTATTGCCGACTTCCATTGATTTCTTCACTGTATCAAGAAAGGCGTCAACGACTACGGCAACATCCGTCCTGGTCAGACCGGTTTTTTCGGCCACCCTTTCAACCAGATCAGCCTTGGTCATTTTTTCCTCCCTCTCAAGCTTACTGGTTTATAATCTTTTCTATTTATCATATTTATTCACTCCTGTCAAAGGGGCGAAGCCAAAATTCATGCTAAGCCTTTGACAAATCGCTACATAAGGTAAATTATTTCAAAAAATAACGCAAGGATTTTTATATATTAATATAGATATAATATACGCGGCCCCTGCGAATAAGCGCCCGACGTCAGGTCATGAAGTCTTGACAAAAACGAACCCAAAAGGTCAAAAATCCCTTTTTTGGGCTTGGCCACCTTGACCAACCGGGGTTCACCGGTGATTCCGGCCAGTTCGGCGGTATAGTCGACGGCCTCTTCGAAACTTCCCGTCGTGTCAACCAAACCCAACTGATATGCCTGCCGACCGCTGAAAACCGAGCCATCGGCCAGGGGATAAACCTCATCCTTGCTCATCTGACGGCCTTCGGCGACAACCTCCACAAACTGCTCATACGTGTCAGTAACCAACGCCATCAGCATTTTTCTTTCAGCCTCGGTCATGGCCCTATCCATTGAACCGACATCCTTGAGTTCACCCGATTTCACCGTCTGAAATGAAACCCCGATGGTTTGCAGAAGCTTTTCAGCATTCATATACTGAATAATCACGCCGATGGACCCCATGATGGCGCTCGGATTGGCCATGATGGCATCGCAGGCACAGGCCGCCATATAGCCTCCCGATGCCGCCACCGACAGACATGAGGCCACTACAATCTTGCCCTCTTCCTGTCTGATCCTCGTTATTTCTTTGTGAATTTCCAGAAAGGGACCGGCCGCTCCACCCGGGGAATCGATATGCAGAATAATGGCCCTGATATTGTCGTTTTCACCCCATTTTTTTAACTGGCGGATTATATCCGCCGAATCATAAAGGGCACCATAAATCTCAATTACAGCGATTCTATCGCCGGAACCACCCAGACTTATTTCGCCATCGTCACTAAGTGCACCCAGAAATACAAAAGTTATGAATCCAAAACCCAGGATGAAACTGAATATTATTATGACGGCGATAGCGACATCTCGTTTGCGAGCCATAATTCCCCCTCAATTAATCATAATAAATTTTCAGCCTATCACCGATACTAATCAACTCCGGGTCGGTCAGCCCATTCCAAGCCATAAGCTTGGATACGGTTGTGCGGTTTTGATAGGCAATTTTGGTCAAGGTATCACCACGGCGAATAGTATAAATCTTAAAACTTTCCGATTGGGATGACGGTATCATCAGGTTCTGGCCGGGGTATATCCGGGAGCTTCTGCTCAAGCCGTTGGCCTGGCGAATCCTGGCAATGGTTGTCCCGTGCATATTCGCAATATCCCACAAAGTGTCGCCTTTTTTTACTTTGTATGTCGTCGTTTCTTTGGGCGGAGAATCCGTTTTGGCCGGAACCGTTTCGTCTTTATCGGGCTTGGATGCGGTGACGGTACCGGTTTCAAAAATTTTCAGTTTCTGGCCGACATGGATGCTGGCGCGTTGGTCGAGGTTATTAAGCCGGCGGATTTTTTCCGCCGTCGTGCCGAAAGCCCGGGCAATGTCCCAGACAGTATCTCCAGAACGGACATAATAGAAATTGCCGTCGGCCTGAAATTCCCGCTTCGGCTGGCTTTTATCCGCCATTCGGCTGTCATTGGGAACCGGTACCAGCAGAGTTTTTCCGGTATATATTTTCGCATGGTTCGAAAGATTGTTGGCCTGCAGGATGGCATTCTGTGAGACGCCATAACTGCGAGCGATCGTGGAGATAGTTTCACCTTTCTTTATAGTATGCTGAACCAGGCTCGTTTCGCGGGACGACGGGATATTATCATAAGCGGCCAAAAATCGCTCACGACTGCCCAATGGTACGCGCAGGGTGTACTCCTTGACGTCCGGAGGTGTGAAATTACGCAGTAATTCCGGGTTTAAATCCTTTAAATCCTGAAGGCTGCACCCAAGTTCTTTGGCCACGATTTTCAAATCTAGGCATTTGTTGACCTTGACTTCATCGTAAACCCATTCCGGCTGGTAATCGATATCGGTGAAGCCGAATTTCTCCGGGCTTTTGGAAATAATCGTTGCGGCCATGAAGAATGGCACATAATCCTCGGTTTGTTTGCGCAGATTCATTTTCCAGAAATCGGTGGTTTTCTGGTCCCTGATGGTTCGGCGGACTCGCCCGGGTCCTCCATTATATCCGGCCATAGCCAGCTCCCAGCTGCCAAATTCGTTATATAAATCCTTCAAAAAACGAGCCGCGGCGTGCGTTGATTTGATGGGGTCTTTCCTCTCATCCACCCACCAGTTCCGATCCAATCCATACAGTTTACCGGTCGAGGCGATAAACTGCCACAGTCCCATGGCCCGAGCCCAGGAATAGGCGTTGGGGCTGTAACCCGATTCGACAGCGGCCAGATAAGCCATATCTTCCGGAAGACCATGCTCTTTGAAAACCTTTCTGAACAACGGCAAAAATTTCGTGGAGCGCGACAAGTGTTTTTCGAAGGCGTCGCGGGCAACGGTTTGATAATATAAAATGCAGTTTTTGACCCGCTCGTTCATGATAATTGGCACGTCGTACGCGACCTTTTCCTGTGCGATTTGCTCAATGCGCCGGAATTCGGTCGTATCCATCTTGAGGTGATTAATCTCGGAGAAGCGGGATATTAAAGCGTCCGACGATACGTCTTCGGGCAAGTGCCCGAGTGACAGCAGGGTGTGGCGATAACCGGTCGCCAGTTCGGCCAAAAGTTGATTGTATTTGGCGGCCTCCGGCGTGGCCGATTCCGGGTCGAGGTCCAGTTCGCCCAGTATGGTAATGCACTTTTCAAAATAATACTGCGCTTCTTCCCATGCGGCCTCTTTATTGGCCAGCATGCCCATGCTGTAATATTCGAAAGCGAGGTTAAGATGTCTCCAGATTTCATCATCGACCGCCGGCGAAATGTCGTTAACATTGGCGGCTGAATCCGTTAAGAAATAGGGAGATTGTTCGGTACTTTCCAGATATATCCCTTCCTCCATCGACGCCAGAGGAGCGCTGCCCTGACCATCGTTGGCGGAGCTGTCGGAAAATTGAGGTTTTGTTACTTCTTCGGCAGGCGGTTGACCCAGGTTAGGGTTGGTGCAGGAGATAATCGATATCCCCATGAAAATAGCAAATACGGCAGAAGTCTTGGTTGTTCTCATGATCCTGATTTTCCATCGGTTATAATTCTTCCATCCCTATATATATCGGAAAGGTTTATACAGTCTTTACGTATTCCCCTCCTAACTTGTTGCCATATATATGAAATCCTTCAAAACGGTGTCAACAATAACATGTCTTTTGGCCCAATATATTTATTAGACAATCCAAAACACCATCGGGTTTATTAAAAATTTGTATTTCGGACATCCCATTAAACCAGGTAATCTGTCGCTTGGCGAATCGTCGCGAATTCTGTTTGATTAAATTAACGGCCTCCTCGTAGGTCAACCGGCCATCCCGGTAATCAAGTAACTCATTATATCCGATGACATTAATTCGAGCCACCCGGTCTTTGAAACCCGATTTTATCAGAGTATCGACTTCGTCCAAAAGGCCCGCTTCCAACATTCGGTCCACCCGGGAATTGATTCTCTCATATAATTCCGTCCTTGACGGCATAAAGCAGACAACGACAAAGTCGTAGATTTTTTTATATGAACCCATCGTCAAAATTTCCGTCTTGGTCCTGCCTGTCAGGTAATAAATTTCGAGGGCCCGGATGATTTTTTTTACATTATTCGGGTGGACTTTTACCGCTTCAATCGGATCGACATTTTTCAATTTTGCATGAAGCGCTTCGGGGCCCTCCCTGGCGGCCAGCGCTTCCAGATCATCGCGGTAGTGGAAATCGCCGTCGGGAATTTCGACGATTCCTTCGACCAGCGACTTAATATATAACCCGGTTCCGCCGCAGATTAAGGGTTTCCTGCCTCTCTTAAATATATCCGCGATAATTTCATTGGCTCGCGCCACGAAATCAAAGGCCGTGAACCGCTCACCGGGTTCAACGCAATCGACCAGATGAGTCGGGTAGCGGGCCAAATCTTCGGGAAGCGGTTTGTCGGTGCCGATCGACAGTCCTTTATATATTTGGCGGGAATCGGCCGAGATCATCTCCAGTTGCTTAAACCGGTCCATCAGCTGAAAAGCCAGAGCCGTCTTGCCGGCACCGGTGGGGCCGGTAAGAACCGGAATTACCGGCGCTTTACCGTCCGAATTTGGCATCGAGTTCATCTCTGGTCAACCGAAGCACGATAGGCCGCCCGTGAGGGCAGGTGTGGTGATTATGGCAGCGGTATAATCGGCGAATCAAGGCGCGGGCTTCGGTTTCGGTCATTTTATCACCGTGCATAACCGCCCCGCGACAGGCAATCGACTGGGCGATGTTATTTTTGATATCAGATCCGGCCCGGTCGGCTTGTTCGATATCGGCGATTATTTCATCGAAGGCCTTTTCCGGGGATTTTTTGGACAACGCCGCGGGAACGGCCGAAAGTAATACGGTCGTTGCACCAAAGGGTTCGGCGTCGAATCCCGATGACTGGAGGACCGTCGCGGTCATTTCATACAGAGCGAAGCGGTCCGCCGAAAGCTCGATATGCACGGGAAACAAAAGGCTTTGTGAAACGCCGCAACCCCTTTCTATCGCGGCCAGAGTCTGTTCATACAATACCCGCTCATGGGCGGCGTGCTGATCGACGATGAATAATACATCACGGTCCGAGAACAAGAGGTACAGCGTGCCGAATTGTCCCAGATACTGGAAACGCTCGAATTCCGGTTCTTCAGGAGGTGCGGTGATGTTATCAACTGCCGGACCAACAATAATGGGAGTTTTATGCGAGTCATGGCCCGCGTTGAAAGAATCCGGTGTGGAATCCATTTCGTTTTCACCGCGGTATAATTTTTTCAGCAGAGTGATATCGATGTCCCGCGCCGCTGCCGGTTGCGCCCGGTAATCATTATATTGCGGCGTGGTCTTTTGAGGCGACGCCGGCGGCGAACCCAAAACGTTCGGCGTCGGCAGGACACCGGTTGCGCGCAGTGTCCGCTTGACCGCTTCGTGCAACAGGTCATGGATTTTGCTTTCCTGCGAAAGACGGACTTCGGCCTTGGTCGGATGCACGTTGACATCGACCTGCGCGGGATCGACATGCATAAAAACCGCCCCGACCGGATACTGCCCTTTTTGCAGAAGCTCCCTGTAACCGGAAACGACCCCATGCGCCAGCCCCGGCGATTTTATAAAGCGGTGGTTGATAAACAGGTACAGCCCGGTTTGACCGGTGCGGCAGTACAGGGGATAACTCAAATAGGCCTCTATTTTTACATCCGATGTGTCGCCAAAGACGCTCATTAACTGCTCGATATTATTCTGCAAAAGTATCCGCGCCACGCGTGCTTTGGGGTCGTTGTCGGCGGCCGACAGCTCGAACAGCCGACGGCCATTGATGCGATATTTGAAGGCAACGCCGGAAGAGCTCAAAGCCATGGCGATGGCATTCCGGTTGAGATATGACGCCTCGGTCGCCTCCGATTTAAGGAATTTTCGTCTGGCGGGCGTGTTGAAAAACAGATTCTCCACTTCTACGGTAGTGCCGACCGAGGCCGCCACCGGTTTAAGGCTCTGCACTACGCCGCCTTCGATAATTATCTCCATGCCGTTTTCGGCATCATGCGTTTTGGATACCAAGCGGGTTCGGGAAACCGAAGCGATCGACGGCAACGCTTCGCCGCGAAAACCGAAACTGATCAGCCGTTCGAGGTCATCGAAATCGCTGATTTTACTGGTGGCATGACGGGAAAATGCGATTTCGATTTGATCCGGTTCGATCCCGCAACCATTGTCGGTAATAAGAATTCTTTTCGTCCCCGACTTTTCAATATCGATATCAATGGCCGTGGCACCGGCGTCGAGGGCATTTTCCACCAGTTCCTTGAGGACCGCCGCCGGACGTTCAATCACTTCACCGGCGGCGATTTTATTTATCAGTCGTTCCGGCAGGGGACGAATCCAGCGCTTTTTGGCGGTTGTATTATTGCCCATCGAGTTTCTCTTTCAGGCGGTGGATCATTTTTAAAGCATCGACAGGCGTCAGATGATCGACGTCGGTCTTTCTGATTTCTTCTTCAACTTCCGAAGGTTGCCGGTCAAAAAGCGAGCGCTGGACGATATTTTTATGCACGCCTTTGGCCAGCGCCGACTGCGAGAATTTGCCCGATTCCAGCAATCGCAGAAGTTCGCGGGCCCGGGTCAGGGTCTGGCGCGGGACTCCGGCCAGACGGGCCACCTCAATGCCGTAGGAATCATCGCAGCCGCCGGGAATGATCTTGTGCAAAAATATGATTTCGTTTTCCCAGCGTTTCACGGCTACCTGGCAGTTGAATATTTTATCATACAAGGCCGCCAGCCCGGTCAACTCATGGTAATGCGTCGCGAAAACCGTCCGTGAGTGATTGTGCTCGTTGATATATTCAACGACCGACCATGCGATCGACAGGCCGTCAAAGGTCGATGTCCCCCGCCCGACCTCATCGAGCAGAATCAGGGATTTCTCGGTGGCGTTGTGGAGAATATTCGACGTTTCCACCATTTCCACCAGGAAAGTCGATTGGCCCCGGGCCAGATTGTCGATGGCCCCGACCCGCGTGAAGACCCGGTCAACGATGCCAATGCGGGCCGACTCGGCCGGAACAAACGAGCCGATTTGGGCGAGAATGACAATCAGACCTATCTGGCGTAAATAAGTCGATTTACCCGACATATTCGGGCCCGTCAGAATCATCAAACGACGGGTGTCGGCGCCGAGACTTAAATCATTGGCGATAAAATTTCCGGCCGGAAGCAGATTCTCAATGACCGGGTGCCGTCCCCCGATTATTTCCAAGTCGGTGGCTTCATTCATTTCGGGACAAACGTACATTTTCTCCGCGGCCAGATTGGCCAGTGAAACGATCACATCGATTTCCGACAGTGATTCCGATGCCAGAATTATATCTTCGAGGCTGTGCGCGATTTCATCGACCAGCGCGGCGAACAATTTTTCCTCAAGCGAAAATATTTTTTCTTCGGCTGCGGATATCATCTCTTCTTTTTGCTTCAGTTCCTCGGTGACATAGCGCTCGCCGTTGACCAGCGTTTGTTTGCGAATATAGTCTTTCGGGACTTTGTCCTGATGTGTTTTCGTAATTTCGATATAGTACCCGAACACTTTATTATAGCCGACCTTTAACGAGGGAATTCCCGTACGCTGGCGCTCGATATTTTGCAGTGAGGCGATATATTTTCGGGCATCGCGGATGGAATTGAGCAAACTGTCCAGTTCCGTCGAATAACCCTTGCGTATGACGCCGCCTTTATTGGCCGCCAGCGGCGGTTCTTCGGTTAAGGCCGCATCTATTTTCCGGATAATTTCGTCCAGATCGGGGTAACCGGCCGTGATGCTTTTTATAATTTCGCTCTGACAAACGGCGAGCCGGCCAATCACATCGCGACCGAGTTCCAGCCCCCGCTTCAATGAAGCCAGTAGCCGGGGGTTAATTTTGCGCATACCCAGCCGTCCGGCCAGACGAGCCAAATCGGGCAATGGCGACAGAATCGATGGCAATTCCAGAGCCAGATTGCGATTATGGTACAATTCTTTCACGCCGTTTTGCCGCCGCAAAATCGGAGTCAGCGTTTTGTACGGATGCAACAGGGCGTCTTTGAGTTTGCGGGCGCCGCCCGGAGAAGATGTCTTATTCACCGCCGCATACAGCGAATTTTTCTCGGTTCGGTCGGACAGGTTGGCGGCGATTTCGAGATTGCGAACGGTATTATAATCCAGCACCATGCAATGAGCATTATCGGCAGGCGAAATTTTGGTAACATGATCCAGCTTGGTGCGGTTGGTTTCCAGCAGATAACGATATATGGCTCCGGCGGCGATTATCCCGAATTTCATATGCCCGATGCCGAAACCGTCGAGGGTACTGACATCGAAAAATCCACACAGTTCGCGCATCGCCGTCTTATAATCGAAATTCCAGTTCTCGAACGACGTAAGGCTTTTGGGTTCGCCGGTTTTTATAATATCCAATAGCCCGCCCCCGTAATCATCGGGGTATAAGACCTCTCGCGGCGACAGAATATGTATCGTTTCGACGATCCGGTCCGGCGTCCCCTCGTCGACAAAGAAATAACCGGTGGTCAAATCGATGACGGCTAAACCGCAGTCGCCATCATCGGACGATACAAAAACGGCCGCCAGGTAAATCGTTCCCGATGACTCATAGGCGCTTTCGACCGTGGCCGTTCCCGGAGTGATGATTTCGACGACGTCGCGCTTGACCACGCCTTTGGCCAATTTAGGGTCTTCAACCTGCTCGACGATAACGACCTTCTCCCCCGCTTCCAGAAGGCGGGCCAGATATTTATCGGCGCTGTGGTATGGGACACCCGCGAGAGGTATTTTGCGTCCGTTCAGATGACCGCGCGAGGTCAGAGCAATATTGAGTATCGGTGCCGCCCTGACGGCGTCGTCATCGAACATTTCATAAAAATCACCCATGCGGAAAAAGAGAATCTTATCCGGATAGCGGGCTTTGATATCATAAAACTGGCGCATTACCGGCGTCAGTTTATCGCGGGCCGAGGCGGACGAGTTCATCGTGCGATTACTTGAAAGGCTTCGTTTTCCTGCGTTTCCAGTCGGGCCTTGAAGGCGATGGCCTCGTCGGAGGAACCGAATTTCCCGACGTATACGACGTAATATTTTTTGCCGGAGATGGTTTTTTCCAAAATGTCGACGGCCTGACCGTATTTTTCCATCCGTTTTTTCGTATCGCGGGCGTTATCCCGTATGGAATAAACCCCGACCTGAATCGAATAGAAAGTCCCAGTAATTTTTTCGGCGTCACTTCCGCCCGATACCTTGAGGTCGCTGAAGCTGGTAACCAGGTCATCCAGACCGACCGCATCGGGGTAGCTTTCTTTGAGGAGGTTATAGTACAGGATAGCATCGTCGATTCGTTTTTGCCGGAACGAATAATAGGATAATAAGTACATCGCCGGTGCGACCGCGACATCATGTTTGGATTTGGTCAGGGATCGGCAGATGTTTTGGGCGCCGGAATATTCTTTGGCCTCGTATTGACGGCGGGCTTTATCCAGACGACCGATGTCGCCACAGGCCCGATTTTCATTTTCGCGGATTAGAAGTTCGAGATGCCTGTCGGCGGCGGCTTTCTGGCCGATTTTATCGGCCGCCAGGGCGTACAACCGGAGCATCATCGGGCGGTACTGACCGTTTTCCCAATGTTGCAGGTAGCCGAGCGCCGACGAAGCCAGATTGGTATAATCTTTATCGGCCAGATAGTACAACACTTTTCGTCGGACGTTGTCTTCGAGCCATTGCGGAGCCATACCGGCCTTGAAAGCGGCGTCGAGAAACCTGGCCGAGGCATAACCGTCGCTTTCCAGCAAAGCCTGGCAGTACAGGACAGAGCCATCGCGGGTAGCGGCCGTGGCCAGTTGCCCGACTTCGCGGCGGGCCTGCTCCAGATCACCCGTTTCTATCATTTTCAAAGCCTTTTCCGAGGCCGCCGCCCCGGAATAAAGCAAAAGTACCGTCATGAAAAATGTCAGATTTCGCATAATCGAGCCGTTCATCAGCGGGCGGAATAAACATCCTGACCCGATGAGATTGCCGTTTTGGATAAACCGGCTGTTTTACGAGCCGTTTCACCCCGCTCAATCAGCCGGTCCAGAAGTGTCGTCAGCTCTTTCTTGTTGCCGGTCGATAAATACAATCGGGCCAGCTCAAGAGCCGGGGCATACTCTTCGGGATGGCTTTCGACGGTCGCGCGCAAATGTTCAATCGCCTCGCTCACTT
>CAYWLR010000002.1:217695-280837 GCA_964459465.1 uncultured Ignavibacteriaceae bacterium
CTGGTGATAATCGGCCAGTAAAAGACGGGCGTCAAGATTGTCCGGCGCGGTTTCGAGTATATCGTTGCACACCGACGAAATATCCCCGTAGCGACCCAGTTCGAACAAAGCCTTTTTCAGCCGCCCCAGGACCAATCCGGCCCGGGCGGGAGCGGCCACCACCATTTTTTGCCAGATATGGACGGCGTCATCGAGTCGGTCTTCCAGAACGTAGGAGTCGCCGATTTTGATATACGCTTCAACACAGGCGGGATCCATGGAAATGGCCTCTTTGAACAGGATGCGGGCCTTGTGATATTCCTTGCGGCCGAAAAGTATCTCACCCTGATGATAGCGATAGACAGCCAGGCCCTTTTTGGAATGGTCGCCGTCAATCTTTATCAGCTTTTCCTTGATTTCGAAGGCTTCATCCCAATGACCGGTTTTTTCGTGTAATTTGAGCAGGTTTTCATAGGCCCAGCGATTGGAGCTGTCGATAGCAATCAGTTCTTTGAGGGCCTTTTCGGCGGAGCCATTGTCGGAAATGGCCAGGAAGTCCTCGGTCAGCGCCCGGAGAATCGATTTCTTCTCGGGATTTTTGAGGTTATGCCGCAGGGTCAAATCCCTGTGAACCTGCAGGGCTTTGTCGGCTTTACCGTATTTTTTAAGAATATCGCCCAACCTCAAATAGGCGTCGATATTGGAGCTGTCTCCGGCCACCACTTCCCGGAATTTGCTAAAAGCTTCTTCGTCGCGATTGTCCAGCAGAGCGCGCAAGGCTTCGATATAGAGCCGGTCATCGGGCTGCCTTTTTTCTTTTTTGTACTGACCGTAATAAATAAAAATCGCGAGAGAAACAACGACAGCCAGGAGTATGATTATTATAATCGTATCCATAGAATATCCCCGCTAATTCCCTTTCCTGTCCAGCAAATCCCGGCTTTCTTCAATCGGCCGGTTGCGCAAAGCGGTAACCTCGGAAATCAACCCCTTGATGGATTTATTGGCTTCGCGCAGCTGATTGGTTTGCTTGAGATAAATCGAAATGAACAAGAGCCAGGCAATCAGCGCTCCCAGAATAAACGACCAGAATACCACGGTGACGATCGGCACATTCTGCCTTTGGGCCAGAATTAAATCGAGGTTTTTCACCGTCTGATCCGGGCCGCTGTTATATAAAGCGAATCCGATAATAATGGCTATGACGATAAGGATCAATACCGACCTGAAAACCCACATACTTCCTCCTTGGAAGATTTTAGTGTTTACCGATCGAACATAACAAACCGGACCGACGGCGTCAATCATTAATCGGCGGCCGTTTTGACTTTGCCGGGAGGCACAAGCCCTTATTCCGTAAATTCAAATCCTTTGATAACCTCGGCGAAATCCTTCTGCAGGCTGTCGAAATAGCGCCATTCGCCGATAAAATGCAGCATATAAATGTTATTATCTTTTTTGGCGAAAAATATCGACCCGCCATAAAAATCGGTCACTATTTCGCCGCGGTCGGAGCCTGACCCCGAACCCTGGACGGATATCGTATATTGAAGCTGGGCCAGAACCTGAATGCCTTCGGATGCACCGGCGGGCAATTTAAACCTTTTGCGCACCTGATAATCGCCGAACAGGATGGGAAATTCAGAAGTTATGGCCTTTTTCTGATCAGATTTATAGGCATTTGACAGAAGTGAATCAACGAACATATCCAGAGAAAGGCTTGTCGTGTCCACCATGACAGTTATCTTGGGCACGGTCGTGTAGTTGGGGGCGTGTGTATAAGCCGGGGGAATGTCATATTTTTTCTGAGTTAAAATCAGGCGAATCTTGTCTTCGCCTTTTTTCATAGTATATTTCCAGGCATCATTGAAGGTCAGCTTGAACGGATAAGTCCCGTCGATATAAGTGTTGCCGGCCACCTCCCCGGATTTGTCACCCTTTTTGCGGCCTTCGGCCACAGAAAATACAAGAGTCATCATTAACAGGGCAATGAGCAGTCGTTTCATTTTAATTCCTCCCTTGTGGGTTTCTAACTATTTATCCATTATACAATTACAAGTCAAGATATATTTAATTTTTTTGGCCCGGGAAACGAAATATGACAAGTGCCGACAATAAAATTAAGAAGGATTCCAGCCTTTCTTGTACAAATCGAACAGCCGGCCCCATTCCGAGCGGGAGTACTTGCGGATAATCGACTTGCCCACAATGGGGTACCAGAACCAGTCATGATAAATGTTGCTGGCCATGGGCGCCCAGACAACCAGGGGTGAGTGAAGAGCAATTTTTTCGAGAAATCTAAGCGGTCCTTTGCGTAGCATCTGATCGCCCCAGATGACAAACGATTTTTTCGTTTTAAATCCGAAATTAATTTCAGCGATATCATCGCCCAGTATCTCAATTTCGGCGATATCGGCCGTGCCCAAATCCCGCTCCTGGCACATTCTTAAATACGGTATACTCAAGGGATCGAAACCCATGAGTTTGGCGGCGACGGCATCGATGGCCACCGAGTCGGCCGAGGCCAGTAACAGGTTTTTGGAATGCGGAGTCATGGTACGCGGGCCGGCCCCATCGCCGCATACGGTTCCATCCATGACCGCCAGAATATTCGGGTGGAGTTCTTTTTGCATCAGCATCAGGTCGACCAGCACTTCGTGCATATATTTATGGGCATAATGGCGCACTTCCTTGAGGAGTCCGCCGAAGGAATTTTTTATGGCTCCGGTCGTAATCGAATGGCCGTGGGTTTTAACCGTCGGCAAATGGATGATCTGCTTTCCGACGTACATTTGGGGTATTTCGATGCCATCGGGGAAAATTTCGTTGAGCTTGAGCAGTTCTGATTTGAAGTTATAGACAATCCATTCGACTTCAGGCAAGGCCGTGAATTTCAGGCCGTACTTATCCAGAACGGGCAGCCAAAGATTATTTTTGGCCCCCTTCCAGGGATGAGTCACGACCGTCTTGTTTTCGAGCGGTAGCAATCGGTCGGGCCGATAGCCATCCTCGACCATGGTTTTGACCACGCCCTCGACCTGCCATGGTTGCGACGAACAGGCCGGGAAGTATTTGGTCCAGGACAAGTTCAGCTTGATAATCGTATCCTGATTGATATCGATTATCGACTTATATTGAACCAGTTCCAGCAGGCGGCGATAGTCACGCAGGATATTTCCGGAATCGGTTTTTAAAACGGCAACCTGTGCTTTGGTCATTATCGTTCAAACCCTATTTTCTTTCTTCTGACGGCGGCAAGATAATCTCTGGCCGAGTAAAAATCAAATCTCCGGAACAGCTTTTCCAATTTGATCATCAAAGTCGCAATCGAACCATACTGACGGAATTTTTGCAGGGCATTCAAGCCATCCAGCCTGGGGTGATTGCGGTCCACTTCCCACGGGTGTATATATAATACGGCCGGTCGGTTGGCGGCATTGAGGCGATTGATCATCCAGGTCGTAAACCACAACGGTCCATGACGCAGATACCCCCCGCCGCCGATAGGGAAATTCCTGCCCATTATTTTCACGGTCGAGGCCGGGATTTCATACAGGGCCAGTCCGTTGTCCAATTGCATGCGAAAGGTTCCGGTCGGCGCGTCCGGTTCGCCGTAGAGGTCATGGGTTATGGGAAATAGCGAAGAATCGTATTCGAAACCCATCTCGGCCAGAACTTCAAACGCCCAGCGAATATTGGAATTGATCGACCAGCTCGGTGCCCGATAACCGACGGGCGTAATCCCGGTGGCTTTGAAAATAGCGTTGACCGCCATTTCAGTATCACGCCGGAATTCGTCGCGATCGAGAGTATCGACGCGGCGGTGATAATAGCTGTGACAACCGATTTCATGACCCGCGATGGAAATTTCCTTGATAATCTGCGGATACTTTTGGGCCACCCAGCCCAATACGAAAAAGGTGGCACGGACGTGGTAGTCAGAAAACAGGGATAAAATTTCGCGGGTATTTTGTTCGACCCGGGCGGGAAGTTCTTCCCACTCTCCGCGGTCGATAACCTCGCGCAGGTTTTCGACGACAAACCATTCTTCGAGGTCAACGGTCAGGATATTGGTAACCATAACGGCCGGTATCAGCGGTATCAGGTTCCCGGAGATTTGGGTTTATACTGATAGCCATAATAAGTGTAATCGTAATAATGAGGCAGGGCACGGTCGAGATTATTGACCACGACGCCGATGAATTTTTCTTTTTTCGAAGCCAGAAGCTCGCTGGCCCGTGAGACGACCGATTTTTGTGTTCCGCCCGCCTTGATGACCATGATGGCACCATCGACTTCATCCAGTAATATCAGGGGATCCATGACAGGCACCAACGGCGGCGAATCGATCAGAATCAGGTCATAATAGAATTTCATCTCATCCATTATGCGATGAATATCGACGCCGTTGATGATTTCCGACGGGTTGGATATCATGCGACCGGCCGTCATTATATCGAGATTCTCATCGGACGTTTTTTTCACCATAGAACGCGCGGCTTTTTTGTCAATCAATATTTCCGATACGCCGCCTTCCAGGGGCAGTGAAAACAGGCGGTGCACAGTCGGGCGACGGAGGTCAAAATCAATCAAGAGGGTTTTTTTCTTCTTCAGTACGGCCGCCGTCATGGCCAGGAAGGCCGAAACGATGGATTTGCCTTCGGAAAGTATGGCCGAGGTTATCAGGAGGGCGCGTTTGGCGCCGCCACTGCCGCTGCCGTTGATATTGTGCAAAAGCCGACGAAATTCGGTCGTTTCCGGGGCCTCGACATCGAAATATTCCAGAATCGACACTTTTCGATTGTTGTTCATATCGTTTCTATCCGTCCGATTTGGCGATGTCGGTTGCGGTGTCACATATCCGGGAGTATTCATCTTCGCTCAATTTCAGGGCTCGTTCGGCGGCCCGAAAACCGGGGTTAAGCTCCAGACCCTTCTTCAAATATTCAAGGCCTTTTTGCCAGTCAAAACGGGCCTGGTGCAAATAGCTCAAAGCCAATTCATAGAACAGGTCAACGTAGTTAGGGTTCCGGGTCAATTCGTTTTCCAGATGTATAATTCTATCGGCAATCTGACTTCGACTGACCCAGTCGGTGTACATCAGGAAGCGGTCGAAATACCTGGCCTTTTTAACCAAGCGGCTTTTCTTGTAACCGTCGCGGACTTTAAGTATCAGGTCGAACGCCTCCGGCAAATTGCCGTCGGACAGCGCCTCCAAAGCCTGCGAGTATTCCCTCGTCCTGAAATCCGGCTGAATTATGGTGGCTTTGCTCAAATAATCCAGCGCCCTGGATTTCAATTCCGAATACATATCGAAATCTTCATGGCTGATGCCGTTATGGATGTATGACAACGCCAGATTCAAGTAGGCCTCGGCATAGTATACGTTTAATTTGAGAGCCTCTTCGAATTCAATCACGGCCCTTTTGGCAGATTCGCAGGCAAGACAAATTTCACCGAGGTTGTTGCGGTAATCGGCGAAATGTGGTGACAATTCCACGGCCCGGTCGGCGGCCTTTTTGGCCTTGTCCATATCGCCGCAGGCCGTCGCGGCCTGTGATAAAACAAAAAAGGCCTGGTGATAATTGTTCCTCAATTCGCACGCCAGTGATAACAAATCGCACGCTTCCGCATTCAGCCCCTTATGATACAGAGCCGAACCCAGGTGGTATAAAACTTCCGGGTCACCCTTGTCCCTGGCTTCACGTATGCTTCGAAGCAAATACTCAAGTTCTTCTTTCTTACGGTTGTGCGTTCTTTTCAGCAGATTGAGAAGTTCGTCTTCAGGAGCATCATCCGAATAAGGCATGATGCTTGACTCGAGCAGGTTGCCATTGACAAACAGGGAACTGCGCACCACTTTCTGGCGCATATCGTGAACCGTTTGCACCATAAATTCCTTTTTATCGTCAATCACCCGGCTGGTCAGGTTATTTGATTCCATCGCTTTCCCTCGATCCTGAAAACCCAATATTGAGTCCCCTTAATTTATAATAATGGTTTAATGCCCATTATCGTCACTATTTAGGGTCGTAATCAAAAGCACGGCCGTCGAAGCCGCTCCCAGCACCGTCACCAGATCCGTCAGGCCACCCCCCAGTCCCAGAAATCCGCTGCGTTTCTGCCCCATGATGATGGTATCCTCCGGGCGTATGAAGTATCGGCCCGGAGCCCCGGATTTTTGGTATTTTTTCAAATTGAATTCGAGTGTTTGAGTCTTGAGTCCGTCCTTGGTGACGACTGTTACCGTTTTTAAATTCGCGTCCGGGGTCGGTCCCCCGGCCAGTGCGATCGCATCAAGCAGGTCGATATTTTCCACGAGATCGTGATGACCGGGCAGGTTGATTTCACCGACGGCATAAAACAAATTTTTGCCGGATGCCCGCTCACCGACCGTTCGTCCCGGCAGGCCGGCCGGAGCCGGAGGAATTTCGATAGTATCGTCGGAATAGACTTTAGGTAATTCGCCGCGGCGGCCCGCCGTCATCAGGCTGGAGACGTTAACGACTTCGACCTGCCCGGCGCGCTCCCCGCCGCGGATGATGGTTACGCGTGTAAGATCGCCCGTTTCGGTGATACCCCCGGCCTCATTGATAAGCGTCCAGATATCGGGAATCACTTCAAATGTATATTTGCCGGGATTCTGAACCTGACCTGAAACAAAAACCTTGAGATTGCCATAACTGACCACCCGCACCACGGCCTGTGAAATGGCCTTGTTATACCGGGACATCTGGCGGATAATCTGGCTTTCGAGTTCACTCGTAGTCAATCCGGCCGCCTCGACTTCGCCGATAATATCCAGCGAAATTTTCCCGTCATGCCGGACTGTTACCGCGGCATCATGGGTGTTATCCTGCCAGAATTTTATTTCAAGAACGTCGCCCGGTCCGATGACATACGCCGCCAGAATATCGGCAGAAGGTATTATGACGGTGGTTGCGACAATCAATGCCAGCAAAAACGGCATTGCGGATATTTTGCTTAGATTTAATCGCGTTTTTTCCATCCCTGGTTTCCTTATGCGCCCCGGCTGAATACGGGGTCCATTACTTGTTATCGGCAATTATCTGATGATATATATTTTATGCCCCGCCGGCATTCAACTAATTTATTTTCAACAATTTTCGCTGTCAGGGGGTTGCCGGGTTGGACATTTCGGGCTGAAACATCCGCGAGCGATTGCGCCCGGACGCTTTGGCGGCCAGAAGCGCCATATCGGCGGCATGAATCAAACTCTCCCCCGTTTCTGCGTCGGCAGAAAACACGGCCCCGCCGATGGATACCGAATAGAAAATTTCATCCGGAGCCTCTTTAAGCGAAATCGGGGTCGATTCAATTTTCTGTCGCAATCGTTCCATAAAGCGACCGCAACTGATTTTATCCGTTTCCGGCATAATCAGGCAGAATTCGTCACCGCCATAACGGGAAACGATATCTATGCCACGGACCGATCGGGTCAATAACTCGGCAAAGGCAATCAAAAGTCGGTCTCCGGCCAGATGGCCAAATTTATCGTTGACCGTTTTAAGGCTGTCGATATCCAAAATCAGCAGGGCTACCGGGTGTTTATAGCGTCGTCCTCGGCCGATTTCTTCTTCGAGACGGGAGCGGAAAAAACGATAATTATGAATTTCCGTAAGACCGTCGGTATAAGACATCTCCTCGGCCCGTTCCAGTCTGCGAACACTGTCAATAATAGGCAGGGCTTCCCGCCGGAAACGGTCCAGTCGACTCGCGACGTCCCGGGTACTCATACCGGACGACCAGCCCAGCAGGGCTTTGCTTCCATCCGACCAGGGTAAGGCCGTTATATAATCAATCCGGCCCTGACGCAAAGGCTCCGCGGCTTGTTTAAGTGAGCCGGGGAGTTCCGGCGTTTCGTTAATTTCGGCGATTTTGCCCCCCTCCCAGCCGCCGCCGAATTTTGCCAGGGATTCGCGCAGGGTCGAACGCGTCCGGTCGTCCAAGTTCCAATCATAGGAAATAAAAGAATCCTCGTTGTCGGACGGCTTGAAATAGAAAAACATACGTGAAAAATTACATTCCTTGCGCAACATATCGACCAGTTCCGCGGCCAGCCGACGGCTGTCCTTTATGCGCAAGATGGAAGGCAGATGGCGCGCCACCACCGAGGGGACGTTACCGTCATCCGATTCCGGCGTCGCCCGACTTTTCCCGGCCTCAACGATTTGAAGCCTCTTGTCCTGCGCATATATATGATAAGCGGTCGCCAGATTCAAGGCCAGGGCGGACGTCAAGAGCTGAACAGTTTTGTTATTTTTATCCAGTTCGGTGGCGATGAGATACAGTCCATAGAAAGCATCGCGGCTGAATACCGGGAAAAACAGTTTCAGGTCGAGGGCCAGAAGTTTTCGCACATATTCTTCACCGAGAATGTCATTCAGTTCCGAAATATTTTCGGCCGCGCCAAACTTTCGCAGTTTTTCTTGAATCGCTTTATTCAACCGCAGCTTCAGATTCTGGCGGGCGGGCATTTTAAGGCCGCTGCAAAAATTCAATTCCAGATGCTCCCGGTAATTTTTCAAGTAGATAATCTTGTGACAGGACAAATGCTTATGCAGCATATCCGAAACCTGCCCGGCAATATTGGGGATGTGGCCCGCCCGAATGTTGGCTTCAAAAGCGCGAACCAAACCATCGACAGCCTCCCGGCGCAGGTTGACAACGTCTTTTTCAAGACGATGCCGGCGCCACAGAAGACCGGCCAGAGCCAGTGTACTTATAGCCAGCGCGATTATTAAAATAACCTGCCACATATACCTGCAAAGTCTTCCTCAATTTAAAATATACACAATTGAAAATACATGTCAACGGCTTATCCGAAACGCTTCCACGAGCGGCGCGCGAAGCGAAAGCGCGATTTGCGCAAGACCAGTCCGTTTTTCTTAAGAATTCCAAAAACCTTCCACCAGCTTATCCCGCTGTGCGGAATGGTTTCCTCCACCACCACCTTCAATTCCGCAATAGTATAAAAGGGATCCTGCCTGATAGCATCCAGAATGATTGATTCGGTGTTGACCGAAACGGCAATATTGGTCTTGTCGAGACGCGCCTTTTGTCCGCCTGCAGGTGACATCACCGAGGCAATGGTCGGGATATCCTCAACGACGGTGGTGACGCCGCCTACCGGGGCTTTTTTTTTTAAAGGATTCTGTTCCAGAGATCCTTCGAAGTCGCTTCGGGCCGTGGCGACGCTGTCATAGGAACTTAAAATGTTATCGAATTCCAGCAGCTCATAAATCTCATAGACATTGGCGACCATATTGGCCAGTTTGATATCCCCGCTTTTTTCCCTGATTTCCTTGATGCGGGAAATAAAAATCCCCCACCCGGCCGATGAGATATAATCAACCCCGGCCAGATCGAGTATTATTTTATACTGGCCGCGCTTCAGAAGACGTTCCAGAACCTCTTCCAGTTGTGTTGCCGTGAGGGTATCGATAACGCCGTCGATACGAACCACCGACAGATCCGTGTCGCGACCGCTTTCCGATACCGATATTTTTATATTCTCCATACCCTTCAAGTATAGGCTTTTTGACTGTCCGGCCTCAAGAAAAAAATTAACTTTTTTGGTTTTTAATTATCGGCAGAATCTTCAACCAACCTGACGGGATTCAAGCGGCGGGTCTTCGGATTTCCTCTCCCCGGGTGGACAGCCGATCAGGATAAAAGTTATATCATCGCTTTGTTCAGCGATTCCGGCGTGGCGGTCGATATCGGCCAGAATCATCTCCGAAATTCTGGCGGGAGAATGATATGAATTTCCGCAGACATTTTCGCTGAAAAAGGTCATCAGTTTATCCATGCCGTATTTCTGCCCGGCTCGGTTCATCGATTCGGTGATGCCATCGGAATAAATAAAGATGACATCACCCGGATTGATGCGAATTTCCTGCTGCTTCAATTTGTCATAAAAAACCTTATCCTCAAGGGGCATTCCCAGAGGCGTCCCCGGCGGATTCATTTTGACCGTCGTTTTCCGTTTGGCGTCGAAGTAAATCAGCGGGTTATGTCCGGCCGAGACGAAATTGAATTTTCGCCCGGGGACGTTATAAACGCCCAGCATAATCGTGACAAAAATGCCCGGCGGAATATCATCCTTAATGTGCTCGTTGACGCTGACCAGTATGTTGTGGGCCGATTTCATGCCCTTGGCCTGAATACGAATAACGGTCCGCAAAACCGACATGACCAGCGAGGCCGGGATGCCCTTTCCGGAAACGTCGGCCACCAGCAGGCAGTAGTTATCATCGTCGATTTTAAAAATATCGAACAAATCGCCGCCGACGCGATAGGCGGCCCGATAAAACGTCCCGATTTCAATGCCCGGGATATCCGGCAATTTGCTCGGCAGAAGTGTTTCCTGTATCTGCCCGGCCACTTCTATTTCCTTGGCCACTCTTTCGCGTTCGATGATATTATTGCGGTCACGCCGCAGACGACTCATCATTTCGTTCAGGGCTTTGGATATCTCGAAATACTCTTCGACGCCTTCGGGGGGGACTTCCGTTTCGATGTCACCCGATGAAAACCGCCGCACTTTTTCGGTGATACGGACAATCGGGTTAACGAAATAATTGGACAGCAGGTATATACCGCCCACCCCAACCGCCAAACCGACAATGGTCCACAGCACGATCATGCGGCGCTCGCGGTCGATAACCTTGTTGAGCTGTTCGCTGGTGTAGGTCATATGCACTTTTCCGATGGCCCGCCCACCGCTGATAATATCGGAAACGAGATAGTGGCTGTCCTGGTCGATGTCGGGAATATCCTGTGGGATACCGGTCAGCTCGGCGTCGGTATTAGGCAACGGCTCGAATGTTTTGCGAAGGTTGCGGATGTTTCTCGTATCGGCCAGAATGGAGCCGTTGTCGGCCGTCAGGACAATCATGGTCAGTTCCGGGTTGGCTCTCATGTAACTTATGACCAGCTCATCGAACTCAACGTCGGAACGGCGATTGAGAATATACCCGGCGGCCTGATCGGCCACCGTCAGTGATAACGATTTGACAATGTCGTGCAGGTGCGTTTTAATCGTCCCGGTCGAACGAGAATCAATGATCAGATATGCGCCGACAATTATGGTGAGCATGATGAGAAAAGTATAAATCGAAAACTTGACCCGCAGCGTGAACATGCGCCCCAGGAACAACCGGGCCTTCTCCGGTTGTCTCGAGATAATTTTGGTCATCCGCAGTTCGTTGAAACCGGGCGACGTGATGTATTCCACCGAATCCATGATTTTGCCGATCATATAGAAACCCAGGCCGCCCTTGCGTCCCGACTCCACCAGCTTTTGAAGGTCCAATTTGCCGGTGGCATCCGGTTCGAACGACCGCCCGTTATCGATCAGGGAAAAGACGATACGTTTTTTGAAAATGACGATGCGGATACGCATCAGGCCCTTTTCATACAGGTAGGCGTGTCTTATGATATTGGATACGCCTTCTTCGATGGCCAGCAGAACCGCCCCCATATCTTTCCGGGTCATACCGGCGTTGATGCAGGTTTCGCGGATCAGGTTCTGAATCGAGGGCAGGTGCCTGTCCTCGGCCTGGTATTCGGCGTTAATTTCTTTGATCGGTCTGGCAAACATACAGAAATAACGTAACTTAAGCCGTGATTTATACCAATATTAAAATCGTCTGCGGGCGTGTAAACTACGGTTGGGTTTCGGATTTCATCCGCAGCCGGGCCTGTTCGATATTATTAATCGTGCTGATGTTGCCCGGATAAAACTGCAGGACTTCCTCCCAAAGCCTTATGGCATTTTCATATTCCCCGTTCCGGAAATGCTCCAGGGCATTCAAATATATCCGCCAGACCCGTTCGTCCTTTTCCAGGTCTTCCAGGTCGGTAACTTTCTTCATCAGAACCGAAATCCGGCTCCGGTAATCGGTGGCGACGCTATTATTCGGTTCCAATCGCAGAACCTGTTCGAAACGCTGATTCGCTTCCGAGTAGTTCTTGTTGGTAAAATACTCCACACCTTCTTTTATCAATCGGGCGACATTTAACGATCGATCGATGCGCGTTATGGCGACCGCGGCGGTTCTGTTTTCCGAATCGAGTTCAACAACCCGGTAATATATTTCGAGAGCGTCGAGTTGGCGACCATCGATTTCAAGCGCACCGGCCGCCGTCATCAGGCTGTCGATCTTGGCCTTGCGATCTCCAAGTACACGTTCCCGCAGTTGCATAAAACGAGGGTCTTCGGGCGCTTCCTTATGCGCCAGATCAATCGCCCCCAGAGCGGCGTTATAATCGCCCTTCTCATACAGGGCCGCCGCCTGACTGTAATAGCCATCGATGCGGGATTCACGCCGCTCTTCCCGCCCGCGTTCGGCCTGCTCCGCATCAAGTTGTTTTTTCTGAGTCGCCCTAATTTGCTCTATGCGGTTTAGCGCGTCGCTATCACTTTCGTTGAAGGCGAGTGCCCTCTGATAGTACACCAGCGCCGAATCGAGTTCATTGTATTCATAAAACCCGTCGGCCACGCCTTTATAAAAATCAAACTGGCGTTTGCGATCATCCAGAACGAGATAACTGCCGCGAGCGCTTTCCAGCTCGGACGCTTCGCGGATTTTGTCGGGAATCGACTTGCCGATATTGATGGTCAGACCGAATCGGTGCGAATCGGTAATGTCATTGATAAACCGGTAGGCATAGTCAAAACGCAGTCGGTCATAATTGATTCCCATTCCGAATGTCATGTTATCCCGGTCCAGCCCTATCCGAAGAGCCAGGTATCCTTTATAGATTGACTCGACCCCGATATGAATCTTGGTCGACCTGAATTCCGGCTGTTCGAAAGCCAGATTGACATTATGCGTGAAATCCCGGTGAAGCGAGATATTTTTCCAGCTCGCTCCGGCCAGAACGTTCATGGGAACGACTTCCAGGTTGCCGCCCAACCGCAGACGAGGTGCGATCAGATCCTGAAAAATGACGCCGGCGCTGATATTGTCGGTCGCCTTCATCATGAATGACAGGTCAATACCGGTGCCATAGGTGGAATTATCGCCCATTGACTGATTGACCAATTTCAGAGCGGCCCCGATGGAAAAACCGCCTTCCAGCCGACGACCATAACCGAGAAGGAATTGCCCCATGGAATACGACATTCGACCCGTTTCAACATAATTTTCGATTATAGGAATACTGCTTGTTCCCACCCGCATGAATGAAAGCCCGAAGCCGCCCCATTTTTCATGGGGATAAACATAAGAAGCGGCATCATAAATGGTCCCCTCGAACAGGGTGACATGCATCAGGTCAACCTGCTGATAATCCAGTGAGGCCAGAGCGGCCTGATTCCAGTAAATGGCCGAGGCATCATTGGCCAGCCCGACAAAACCACCGCCCATGCCCAGCGATCTGGTTCCCGAACCAAGCGAAAATGGCGATTCCCGCCCGGCATCGGCCCCAAAAGAGGTGGCGGCACACAGACCCAAAATAAGGCCAACCAGAATAATAAAGCGGCGTACTGTCATTTCAGCACCGCCAGTTTGTATCGGTATGATTCGCCGGTAACCGTATTTTTCAAAACCATTATATACACGCCATTAAGGACCACATGGTTGCGGGCATTGGTACCGTACCAATAAATGACATTGTCACCGGCACGACCGCCCTCGGCTCCGGCGGCAAAACTCATTTCAAGCACTTTTTCACCGGTTAGCGTGAATATGATGACTTCCATATCGGCGTCTTCTTCGAGGAAATATGAAACTTCGGCCGGTTCGACTTCGGGATTGAAAGGATTTTTGCGGGCGATGATCGACCCCTCCAGACTGGGGGGGGTCACCACGAAATTGCCGCCCAGCGCGAGCGACTCGCCAAAATCGCCGCTGACGGTTACCCTCTGCCCCGCGCGCGGTCCGGAAATGTAGCGGGCCAGAATATCGCGGCTGTCGATGGACACCGAGAAATTCTTTTCGTCAATCTGGTCGGCGAAGCGACACCGGAAAGCGATCGTCCGGTTTTGGCCCGGGTCGAGCGTTAAATCAACGAATTCATTGTTCAGGCGTGAGGCATAAATAAAACCGGCCGAAATAATATCATCGCCTTCGGTAAAAGCGGTCAACGCCGTATCCACGATCCGGTCAGGCGAAATCAAATGCCCGTCCTTATTGCGAAATACCACGACAATCGTATTTAGGCCAATAACATTCAAAGGGCTTTGTGTCCGGTTATTCAAAGTCAGCTCGAACAACGTTGTCGTTTCACCGGCGACTATCAAAGGCGACGGGTTGACGCGGCCCTGAATAAACAGTTCGGATTCCCCTTTAATGACATTTATCGGTATTAAAGTTGAGGCATTGGCCACTTCGGCCCGGCCGTTTGTATTCTTATCGATAGGAATACCGGAGATTTTCAGATTGAACAGCGCCGAGGTTTCCTGCAACGGCGCCACCATTCGGAATTCCACCAGGCTGTCCAGCGGCAACGACACGGCGGTTGAGTCGGGCAGACCGAATTCATCGGTGCCGGTCACGAGCGAAATCTCGCCCCGGCCGACGTCGGATTCTCCGAGGTTTCTCAAAAAAGCCGAAATCGTGAATGGGCGGTCAACCTCCACGTATTGATCGTACGTCCCGGTGATGTTATAAACCAGTTCGATTCGGGCCGGACGCTGCACTACCAGAACGGCGATATTATCAATTGACGGCAGAGTGGCCGCGCCGGGAGCACTGACGGCGGTTCGCAATGCCCAGACGGGAATGGTTGTCGCCGGAGCCACAAGGTTAAGCCGGGCCTCGATGGTCTTTTCGGCCGGGATTGATATCCCCGGTTTGACGGCCAGCGTATCCCGACCGCTTTCACTCAAAAGATAAACGGTGGCGTCTTCGATATCCGAGGACGATAGATTTTCGATGCCGACCATGAGATCGAACAGCTGATTGGTATTGACAAAGGGCGCATTCGGAGCAGTGGCAATATCCAAATAGGTAGTTATGACGCGCATCTCTTTGCTGGCCGAAGAAACATCAATATAATCGGAAAAAAGCACGCTGTCGGTTCGATATGAATATAATTCGGTCCCGGATAAATCCAGAAAGGCCGAAAGCCTCGAACCGGCGAGATTTTCGGGGATGAGAACAGTTTCTGTGGTGATATTATTCATACCCGGATTAAGGACGAGATTATTGTCGTCCAGAGCGACCCGTATTGTGGTCAGACCGTTATCTAAGACTAATGCGGTGCCGGCCGGATCGATCCCAATCGGAATAATGCCGTCGCTTTCGATATCGAATGAGAACGAGGTTTCAGTGCCGGAAAAGACGGTTTGCGGAGAAAGAGAGTTGTTAATATAGGATAAAATCCCCGTCTTTATCACATATAAGGAGTCAAAATCCAATATGTTTGGCGCGTCTATATACTGACCGTTGACATAAAGTCTGACTTGCAGAAGCAGGTTCTTATAACCAATATCAAAATCGCCATACGATTCTATATCGGGGATATTAAGGTGATCATAATAAACGGCAATAATCGAACTGTCTCCCCCTGATCTATCTATAGATGCCATGCCAATTTGAGCGTACTGCTCATTGACATTCATGTTTATATTAACCCATATGGGATAATCATCATCCGGTACGCCACCGGCAAATTTCAACTGCAGCTCAGCCGATCCCGTCAATCCGGGTGATATCACCGAGTCAATCGTTAGAGAATTCGGTACATATTCCAATTCATAATTTTTAATTACTTGAACCACATGGTATAAAGAAACCGAACCGGGGATTAACTCATCGTTGTAGCTGTAATTATATTCTACCAATATAACCAGCGTATCTTCCCTGTCGGGAGCGAGAATATCGGTATTAAAAGTCGTTCGCCGTTGAATCGTTTCGCCTGGATAAGGTCCCTCTGAGGACAGGGAATTTAAGCACTCTCCGTCGCAACTGGCAATAAACGAATTTATTGTTATTAAATCAATCGGGGTGAGATTACAGTTGTTAGTCAAAGTAATAGTAGCCGGAAGGTACATCCTGGAGTATATCGTATCCGGTAGAGGGTGATAATACGCAATGGCAAGACCATTAAATACGATTTCGATTTCATTTGACAGAATCATTCCCGCCCGCGCCATAATCGATACATTTCCTGCCGGACCATTATATATAATGCCTTTCTTTTCCAAATCCGCGATCCCCGCCACGAAATCATCGGGATTATTTAAAACCGATGGGGTCAGCATACCCTCAAGAGTGATCAGCTCTACTGGATTGGAAGAAGCATCGAAATTCGTTTTAAGGTTGCCAAAGGCATCAGACACCGTCAAGGTCGCCGGGCCAAGCAGGGGATGTCCGACAAACTGGGTCGGCTGGATATCCAGCACCAGCGCACCGATGTCACCGGGAATGACCTTGATGCTTTTATCGACCTGAACGCCATCGGCGCTGGTAGCCCTGACAATCACTCTTTCGGCGGCATAGAAATATTGCCCGGCACTTCCCTGTCCTCCCGATACTTCAATGACATTCAATACCGGTTCGTCTCCGTTCGGCGAAGGATTGCCGGCCAACAGCTCGACATTAATTGTACCATCAGCGGGATTGCCGTACCGGTCAACGGCGTTAGTGACGGATAATATATACTCGGTTCCGGCTATTGTTGTGTCGGCGCCGCTCAATTCAAATTGCACGATCGGGCCGCCGTTGACGATAATGACATCGCTTTGCCCGAACTTTTCACCATTAGTGGCAATAATATGGCGCTCACCGGAGGTAAAAAGCGCAAAACCGCTTCCCTCGAATTCATGCACCCCGGCGTCGGATTCGGTGAATTGGAACGGATTTTCCAAAGTATATGGCAGGGTGGCCGAAGCATCATCGGACAGGAAATAAACGATGCCGGTATAGTCAAACTTAATATTGTTAAAAGCATCAATCGCGGCCACCATAACGCTGTTTGCGAATGGTTCGGCGGCCGTCACCTGATCCGGCGTACCGATTATCAGAAACTTATCGAGCTCTCCTGGCATAACCGTGATGAGGCCGGATTGAGCGGTTAACCCGTCATATTCGGCCATGACAAGTCCCTGTCCGGTCTTGGTCGCCATTAGCAGACCGTTATTCAAAGTTCCGATGTCACCGTCAAGGCTCCACATGGCCGAAAGTTCGGAAGTCCGATTTCCGAAGCGGTCGATTCCGAAAGCCTTGAACAGTTGATAATCTCCGGCCCGCAAAGTCAACGGGTCGGACGGCACAACTTCCAAAGTGACCGGCGCATCAGGAATAATATCGAATCTATTCGAAAAAGTCGGTCCGGCGGTGACAAAAAACCAGCGATTGAAAACCAGCCCGGCAATCTGGTATTGGTCGGCCATCTGCGGGTTTCTGATGTTTTCAATGGTCAGCGTAATTTCGGATCCGGCCGGGGGCGACTGGCCCCAGTCGAATATAACCGTGACAATATGATTATAGACAAAAGCCCAGCGAATCTGAAGGTCGGCGCCGGAATAATTGTCGGAATAAACAATATTATTTATGCTGGAAAGTCCGAACTCCGATGGCCATAAAAAAGACATACCGCCCCGATTGGGAATACCGCCAAAAGGCACAATGACCCTGATTTGATATCGGTCAAAATTGTCGACCAGGGGTGCTTCCGGAATGACCGTTATTTGAAGCTGCGGCGCCGGTGGAGATGTCGCCAAGCTCCCCACAAAACGGCCATTGCCATCCCAAAAATTAAGTTGCGCCAGAGAATCGGGCAAACCGTATTCAATATCGGCCGTCCAGCCGGAAAGCGGGGTCACGGCCAGACACAATATGAGTAATAATTTAAAATATCTCATAGCAAGATTCTATAATTTAACCATTGAAAAGCAAAGGCTATGCCCTTGGTTGAGCCATAAAGTTACCTTGACAAGACACTCAAGGTCATTTAATCCATCACATTATATAAGCTCAATAACTAATATTATTATAATGAGTTATACAAGCAATACAAGGCCCGAAAAACATTTGGAATATAATTATTCTGGATAAATTTTAGATGCAAAAAAAGCTATTCGCCAGATATGCAATAAATTGCACCTAATCTGTCGGGCTGTGCATTATTTGACCATTTGCAGTCTTTTAAGACGATTCTCCGCCGAGCGAACGGTATTGGTTAAAAGCATGGCGATGGTCATCAATCCCACTCCCCCCGGCACGGGAGTAATAAACGAGGCTTTGTTCTTGCAGGCTTCGAAATCGACGTCACCGACGACACGATAACCTTTATCCGCCGAAGGATCGTCAATTCGATTGATGCCAACGTCGATTATTACCACCCCGTCTTTAACCATATCGGCCTTGACAAAGGCGGCCTGCCCGATGGCGGCGATGATTATATCGGCCCGACGACAGACGTCCCCGATATTTTTCGTGCGCGAATGGCAGATTGTGACCGTGGCGTTGGCCATCGGGGCTTTTTGCAGCAGCATCGCGGCAATCGGTTTTCCGACGATATTTGACCGTCCCAAAACAACCACTTCTCTGCCCGCCGGGTCGATTTTATAACGCCGCATGAGTTCGATAATACCGTAGGGAGTGCATGGCAAAAAGGTCGGTTGCCCCGCCAGCATGCATCCGACATTGAACGGATGAAAACCATCCACGTCTTTTTTCGGATCGATTTTTAGAGTCACGGCCGGTTCATCGAGATGTTTGGGCAATGGCGATTGGACCAGGATACCATCGATATCGTTTCTTTCATTTAGCGCCTTGACGATGCTTTCGATTTCGCGCTGGTCAATGTCGGCCGGGCGAGTTATGACTTCGGAGTAAACGCCGATTTTTTCGCACGCCTTGGCTTTGCTTCGAACATAAATGGCCGACGCCGGGTCGTCCCCGACCAGGACTGCCGCCAGCCCCGGAATGATGCCTTTTTTCTTGAGGTCGTCGACTTTGATTTTAAGTTCGTCTTTGATATCCTGTGATACTTTTTTCCCGTCGATAATAACTGCTTCCATGCCTAATTCTCTTTATCGTATTCTTTGCCCTGCGGGTAGTCCCCGACATCGATTTTGAATCGTTCTATATTTTCGGCGGCCCCGTCCTCGGTTTCGATGGTGAGGACGACGCCGCTGATTTTTATGTCATTATTGGCCGATGCGAAGCGGTGCGGCATACCCGTGAGAAACCGGTCCAGCGACGGCCGCTTGGCCATGCCGATAATCGAGTCATGCGGTCCGGTCATGCCGACGTCGGTGATATAGGCCGTCCCGCGTTCGCTGACAGTTTCGTCGGCCGTCTGCACGTGCGTATGGGTCCCGATGATCGCCGAGACTTTGCCGTCGAGAAAGTACGCCAAAGCCTGTTTTTCGGACGTCACTTCGGCGTGAAAATCGATAATGATTATATCCGTTTCGCGGCTCATCTGGTCCACCAGCTTTTCACCGACGCGGAAAGGACAATCGATATCTTTCATGTATGTCCGACCCATCAGGTTGAGAATGCCGATGCGGCCTTTTGCCGTATCATCGATAAAAAAGCCGTTGCCGGGCGTTCCCGGCGGAAAATTGGCCGGACGTAAAAGTTTCGGCTGTTCGTTGATATACCTCCAGATATCGAGCCGATCCCAGATATGATTGCCGGAGGTCTGGCAGTCAACACCGTAAGAAAACACTTTGCCGCACATCTCCGGGGTTATGCCAAAACCGCCGGCGGCGTTTTCCACGTTGGCGATGACATAGTCGGCTTCGAATTTTTCGCGCAGATTGCGGCACTCCTGTGACAGAGCGTAGCGTCCCTGTTTTCCGACCAGGTCCGCAAAAAACAATACTTTAAGTTTCGACATCGGCTTACTTCGCGAATTCCGTTGCCCGGTTTTCCCGGATAACCGTCACCTTGATCTGTCCCGGGTATTCCATTTCTTTCTCTATTTTGCGCGCAATATCACCGGCCAGAATATGCGTGGCCAAATCATCGACCGTCTCACATTCCACGATGACTCGTATTTCCCGCCCGGCCTGTATGGCAAAGGCCTTGGAGACACCTTTGAAGGAATCGGCCAGCTCTTCAAGCTTCTGGAGTCGCTTGATATAGGCTTCCAGTGGTTCGCGTCGGGCGCCGGGGCGAGCCCCGGAAACAGCGTCGGCCGCCTGAACCAGCACGGCATATGGTGTTTCCTGCGGAATATCACCGTGATGTGACGCCACCGCATTGATTACGGCTTGATGGATATTAAATCGTTTCAGGAAATTGGCCCCGATTTCGGTATGGGTCCCCTCCGTCTCACGGTCAATGGCTTTACCGATATCATGCAACAGCCCGGCCAGTTTGGCCACATTGGGATCAAGATCGAGTTCGGCCGCCATTATCCCGCATAGCACGGCCACTTCTTTGGCGTGTTGCAATACATTTTGACCGTATGACGTCCGGTAATGCAGTTTGCCCAGCAATTTTATTATATCCAGAGGCAGACCCTGCACCCCGGTATCGAAACAGGCCTGTTCGCCGATTTCGCGGACGATCATGTCCATTTCTTTCTGCGTTTTTTCGACGACTTCTTCGATGCGGGTCGGGTGGATACGTCCGTCGGCGATAAGTTTTTCCAGGGCCATACGGGCAATTTCGCGACGAATCGGATCATAACCTGATAATATCACCGCTTCGGGCGTGTCATCGACGATCACATCGATGGCCGTCGCCGTTTCGAACGAGCGGATATTGCGTCCCTCGCGACCGATAATCCGGCCTTTCATTTCATCATTGGGCAGGTTTACAACCGAGACGGTGGCCTCGACCGCCTGGTCGGCAGCGCATCGGTAGATGGCGCCGATAATAATCTCCTTGGCTTCCTTTTCGGCGTCCTGCTCGGCTTTATCCTTGATTTCCTTGATCATGGCCGCGGCTTCAAGTTTGGCCTCGTTGATGAGATTTTCTTTCAGTTCCTTTTTGGCCTCATCGGCAGTCATACCCGCAATACGTTCCAGTTTTTCATTTTGATCCCTGATAATCGTATCGAGTTCGGATTCACGAATAGCGATGCCTTTTTCGCGTCCGCTTAATGTTTTTTCCCGGGCCAGGAGTTCTTTTTCCAGTTTAGCGTGGGACTCTATTTTTCTGTCCAGATTGGATTGACGATCCTGAAGACTGCGTTCGAGTTTCTGCAGTTCGTTTTTCTTGTTCTGGATTTCTCGTTCATAATTAGATTTGACCTTATACCATTCTTCGCGGGCTTCAAGAAGCGCCTCTTTTTTCTTGATTCCGGCCTCTTTTTCGCCCTCGGCGATAATCTTTTTGGCGGTTTCTTCGGCATTGGCAATGCGCTTGTCACCGATTCGTTTTAAGATAAACCAACCGGCGAAAAAACCGACGATTATGCCCATCATGGTCAGAAGCACCGTCAACGCTAATTCGCTCATGGGTCCTCCTTGTCGCGGCCATAAGCCGTGACATCTATAATTAATTCTATATGTAAGAGAAGACAGATAAGACTGATTCGGTCTGAAAAACGATCGGGACTATTCGGATAAAGTGTTTTCCAACATGTCCAGAATATTCCGGGTTCTGCTTTCTACCTGGTCCAAGTCCACCCCCTGCTTTTCCTTAAGTTCCAGCAATTCTCCCGCAATATTAAGAGCGGCGAGAATCGCGATTCGGTTGGGCGACTTGTTTCTCGAGTGCAAGGCGATATCCTTCATGTGCTTGTCGACAAAATCGGCAACCCGCAGTATAAACCCCTCGTCGGCAAATCCCCGGATGGGATATTCCTCTCCAAAAATGACGACTTTAACCGTCTTATTTTTATCTGAAATATCCGTCATAAACAGATCTTTTAAAATCAGCCTAAATCTATCTTCAATAAATTATTTCTATATTTAATAACAAAAAGGAGTTTAATACGTTCATTGTCAAGCCAAATAATTTCAAACAACAGCCTCTTCCAGAGATTCCAATTTGTCGAGAATGGACGTCAACCGGCCTTTGATTTTTTCCGATTTCCGGCTATTTTCGTCTTCCAGCGTCTTCAGACGGGCCTGAACGCCCTCAAATTCGCGACGCAGTTCACCATTTTCGCTTTTCAGCCTGTTATTTTCCGCCTTGAGCGATTCAATTAATTCCACCGCCCGCGTGATTTTCTTTTCCAATTGCTCCAGCGTATCCATATTTTTTAGCCCTTCCTGATTTCAGCGCCAAACCGTTCGGTCAGCCGTTCCCCGATGCGTTCATGGAGATCGGCGACTTCGTCGCTTTCAAGACTGCGCTCTTCCGAGCGATAAACCATGCTGAAGGCCAGTGACTTTTTTCCGGCTCCGATATTTTTCCCGCTGTATAAATCAAAAATCCTGACCTCCTCCAGCAGTGCCCCGCCGACTTCGTTGATGCTCTCCATCATGTCGCCCACACGGACGGCATCATCGACAATTAATGCCATATCGCGTAAAGCGGCAGGATAACGCGGCAGCGGCGTATACCGGCATTCCGGGTTTTGAGCCTTAAATAACGAATCAAAATCCAGAATAGCGGCCAAAACCGGTTGCTTGATATCAAATTCACGGGCGATTTGGGGCCGCAATGTCCCGATTTCGCCGACCGTTCTATCGCCAATCATAATCCGAAATGAACTTCCCTCGGCATAGGGTCCGAAATTCTCCGGGCGAAAGACCAAAGGCGACATATTGGATGATTCGGCCAGAGCATCAAGCGCACCCTTCAAATCATGGAAATCATATTCCCGCCCCTTCTCATACCAGTTATCGGGGGCGTTGCCCGAAACGGCCAAACCCAATTGCATTTTTTCCCAGCCGTTTTCATTCGGGAAAAAGGCCCGTCCCAACTCGAAAATGCGGAGGCTTAAATTACGATGAGCGATATTGTGAGCCACAACCCTTACCAGGGAATACAAAACGCTATCCTGTAACACCGAGAGGTCATCGGCATTGGGGTTGATTATTTTTAATTTTTTCGAATCGCCGGTAAGTTTGGGCAAAAATTTCGGGTCGGCCAGCCCCACCCCGTAAATTTCGTCGTATCCCTGCGCCGTCATAATGCGTCGCACCGATTCCCGGAACCGATTTTCCTCGGGAGACTTGGTGAACAGCGGCCCGTTATTGCGCTCCGCCGTGGGGATGTTGTCCATTCCATCGATACGGGCAATTTCCTCTATCAGGTCTATTTCGCGTGTGATATCAGGCCGGAACGTGGGCACTGTCACTTCAAGTACTTCTTCACCAATAACCTCAAAGTCAAGGCCTTTTAATATATTAGTTATGCGCTCCTCTGACAGACACGTTCCCAGGACGGCATTGGCACGCTTCACGCGCAATTTAAGCTTCACAGGCCTGATTTCCTGCGGATAGCAGTCAACGATGCCCTTGAGCACTTCGCCGTCGGCATGTAGCGCCATCAGGGCGGCGGCCCGATTGATCGCAAAAATGGCATTTTCCGGGTCGGCCCCTTTTTCGAAACGACTCGATGACTCTGTTATCATCCCCAGCTTGAGTCTTCCCCGTCTTGTCGTGATCGGGTCGAAATAGGCTGATTCCAGCAGGATATTGACGGTATTATCATCAACTTCAGTGTTCATCCCGCCCATAATTCCTGCCGCGGCGATGCCTTTTTCGCCATCGGTGATTAATAACACGTCGGGCGTCAATTCATGTTCAGCACTGTCAAGCGTCCTGAATCTTTCTTTATCGGCGGCTCGTCGAACGACAATTTCCTTATGATCGAGTTTATCATAATCAAAGGCATGCAAAGGATGCCCCGTCTCGAGCATAACCAGATTGGTGATATCGACCACATTGTTAATGGGTCGTACCCCGCATAAAATAAGCTTGCGCCGAATCCACCAGGGTGACGGACCGATTTTAACTTTCTTTATAATGCGCGCGGCATAACGCGGGCAGGCTTTGGGATCGGCGATGGATATTTTTATATAACTCGCGGCAGGCTCATCGCTTTCCTTTAATTCAAATTCAGGCCTTGTATATGAAGTGTCGTTCAAGCATGATACGTCACGGGCCACTCCAATTACGGCCAGCATATCAGGACGATTGGGCGTTATATCGAGATTAAGAATGGCATCATCCATTTCCAGATATTCCAGAATCGGCCGGCCGACGGGAGCCGCTTCATCAAGCACCATAATACCGCTGTGGTCGTCGGTCAAACCCAATTCGCGCTCGGAGCAAATCATTCCCGATGATTCCACCCCGCGCAGCCTGGCCTTCTTTATTACGAAATTTTCGCCAAGGACCGCCCCGACTTTCGCGAAAACCACCTTCTGGCCGCGGGCCACATTAGGCGCGCCGCATACAACTTGCACAACGCCCTCGCCGCAGTCAACCATAGCCTTCGTCAAATGGTCACTATCGGGAATTTTTTCCAACTCGGTGACATAACCGACAACGATTTTGTCCCACTGACCTTTAAACGGGAAACTCACCAGTGTCTCGGAACCGGCGATGGTCAGTCTTTCGGCCAATTGCTCCGGAGACATATTAAATTTGGCCAGTTCTTTTATCCAGCTATATGGTACCTGCATTAGCGGAACTGCCTTATAAATTTCATGTCATTTTCAAACATGAGGCGAATGTCTCTGATGCCGTATTTAAGCATCGCTATCCGCTCGACCCCGATGCCGAAGGCATAGCCGGTGTATTTTTCGCTGTCAATGCCGGCCATATCCATCACGTTAGGGTCGATCATGCCGCAACCGAGAATTTCGAGCCAGCCGGTATGCTTGCACAAAACGCATCCTTTACCGCCGCACATGAAGCAAGAAATATCCAGTTCGGCCGACGGTTCGGTAAACGGAAAATAGTTGGCGCGCAATTTCATTCGGACGTCTTCGCCAAAGAAGTCTTTGCAAAAGGCAAACAGCGCCCCCTTTAAATCGGCCATACTGATACCCTCATCAATGACAAAACCGTCAACCTGATGGAATATGCAGTGAGCCCGGGCCGACACGGTTTCGTTGCGATAGGTCTTGCCGGGCATGAGTATTTTCATGGGGGGTTTGCGTTGCCTCATGACGCGCGCCTGCACCGAGGTCGTATGCGTGCGCAAAAGGCGTCCGCCCTCAAGATAAAACGTATCCTGCATGTCGCGGGCGGGGTGGTCGGGCGGAAAATTGAGAGCCTCGAAATTATGATAATCGTCTTCGACGTCGGGCCCGTAGGCGATGGCGAATCCCATCCGCTCGAAAGACTCACACAGGCGATTCATGACCCGGGTAATAGGATGGATGGCACCGATTTTAGTGCGTTTGCCGGGTAATGTCGGATCAAGCAGGGGGCCTTTGGGAAGTGCCAGGAATTTGTCCTCGGCCTCTTTTAATGCCTCTTCAAGAGCGGTTCTGGCTTTATTAGCGGCTCCCCCGATGATTTTTTTATCCTCTACCGAAAGGTCTTTTAAACCTTTCAAAATGGACGTAATGGTCCCTTTGCGGCTTAAATACGCGATCCGGATTTCGTCGAGTTCGTTTTTATTGGAAGCCGCCGAAACGGCCGACAGGGCGTCGGCCAGCATTTTTTCGATATCACCGGCTCCGGGCATATGTTTTTCCGGAGCTTATGCGCTTTTGGCCATGTCAACCAGACGGCCGAAAGTCGCCATATCGCGGGCGGCGATGTCGGCCAAATTTTTGCGGTCGAGCCCTATCCCGGCCTTTTTAAGGCCGGCCATAAAGGTCGAATAATTCAAGCCGAATTGCCTGACGCCGGCCGATATGCGTGTAATCCAGAGGCTCCGAAATTCCCGCTTTTTATTGCGCCGATCACGATAGGCATATGTCATGCCTTTATGAACGGTTTCCAGAGCCGTACGATACAACCGGGAACGGCCGCCGTAATTCCCGCGGGCTTTATTCAGGACCTTTTTGTGACGTCTGTGGGCGGCAACATTATTCTTGGCACGTGGCATTTTATCAATACTCCTGTCGGGCTTTATGAATTTGGTATCAGCCGCCCGATTTTCTGGGCTTCAACCTTACTAACCAGTGCCTGCTTGCGCAGGTTTCTTTTCCGCTTGGCGCTCTTTTTCGTCAGGATATGGGTATGATAGGCTTTGCGTCGCTTGATCTTACCCGTTGCTGTCCTCTTGAACCGTTTCGCGGCGGACTTGCTCGTTTTTATCTTGGGCATTATCCATCCTTTTTTTGATGTCTTTTATCGCCTGCAGTTTCGGGACCAGAATCATGTTCAGCCGACGGCCTTCCATTTTCGGTTCCTGCCCTACGGTACTTATATCTTCAAGTTCTTTCACAACTCTTTCCAAAATCTTGAAACCATATTCGGTATGAGCCATTTCCCGTCCGGAAAACATCACGAAAGCTTTGACTTTGCTTCCCTGCATTAAAAACTCGCGCACATGGCGTGTTTTGAAATTGAAATCGTGGTCGTCAATTTTCGGTCGATAACGCATCGATTTCATTTCGACGGTATGCTGCTTCTTCTTGGCCTGCCGGGCCTTCTTGGACATTTCGTACTTATACTTACCGAAATCCATTATCCGGCACACCGGGGGCTTGCTGTTGGGTGACACTTCGACCAAGTCCAGATGGACGTCGCGCGCCCGCTGAAGGGCTTCCTTGACCGGCAGAATTCCTATCTGTTCACCGTCATGACCGATCAGCCTGACCGGAGAAATCTTAATGCGCTCGTTGACCCGAACGGTCTCTTTTTTCTGGTTTATTTTATCCTCCTCAAATCAACTGCGGACTGGCCGCCCTGGTTCGAATTTCCTCTTTCATTTTATCGATCAGCTCATCCACGTCAAGAGAACCTTTATCGCCATGACCATGTATCCGAAGTGAAACCTGGCCGGCGTCCATTTCCCTGGCTCCAATTATAAGCATATAAGGGATTTTCTGCAACTCCGATTCACGAATCTTGTGGCCGATTTTTTCGGAGCGCGAATCCAGCTCACAGCGAAGACCGGCCGCCTTGAGCCTGTCGACAACGGAGCGACCATAATCATTGAAATCGTCGGTAATCGGCAGTATTCGAGCCTGCACCGGCGCCAGCCAGAGCGGGAATTTCCCGGCGTAATGCTCAATCAAAACCCCGAAAAATCTTTCGATCGAACCCAAAAGCGCCCGGTGAATCATATACGGCCGCTTCAGCTGGCCGTCCTTGTCGGCGTAGGTCAAATCAAACCTCTCCGGCAGGCTGAAATCGAACTGGATGGTCGAGCATTGCCAGCTTCGTCCCAGGGCATCTTTAATTTTAATGTCAATTTTCGGCCCGTAAAAAGCGCCGCCGCCTTCATCGACCGAATACTTTAAATCGAGAAGGTCCATCGCCCGGCGCAGGCCATTCTGGGCTTTCTCCCAATCGGCCTCGTCACCGATGGCTTTTTCCGGACGAGTTGCCAGATAAATGTCATAGGCCGGAAATCTGAAGGCGTCCAGAATGTGTATGCAGAATTTTATCAGCCAGACCAGTTCATCTTCCATGCCCTCCGGCGAAACGAAGTGATGAGCGTCGTCCTGCGTAAACCCGCGCACCCGCATCAGTCCGTGCAGAACTCCGGGCATCTCGTAACGATACACCGTCCCCAGTTCTCCCCAGCGAAGCGGCAAATCGCGGTAGCTCCATCGCCGCGATTTGAACATGTGAATATGAAATGGGCAGTTCATCGGCTTGATCTGGTAGCGCTGGTCATCGACCTTTATCGGCTCATACATATTTTCGGCATAAAAACCGGTGTGCCCGGAACGGTGCCATAACTCCAGATTCGCAATATGCGGGCTGAAAACGAGTTCATAGCCGTTTTTAATATGTTCATCACGCCAGAAATTTTCTATTTCGTTGCGGATGGTCGCTCCTTTGGGCAACCACAGTACCAGCCCGGCACCGACTTCGTTGGTGATATGAAACAGCTCCAGCTGTTTTCCGAGGGTCCGGTGGTCTCTTTTTTTGGCTTCCTCCAGCCGAAAGAGATATTCCTCGAGCATGCTTTTTTTCGGGTAGGAAACGCCATAAATGCGTTGCAGCATGGTTCGTTTCTCGTCGCCGCGCCAATAGGCGCCGGACGAGGAAATCAGTTTGAAGGCCTTAATCATCCCGGTATTGGGGATATGCGGCCCGCGGCATAAATCTTCGAACCGGGAATGGCTGTACACGGTGACGCGGTCATCGAGGATGTCCTCTTCAAGCATCTCGACTTTATACAAGGCATTTTGTTCGCGGTATTTTTTCAGCATTTCTTCCCGGGAGACTTCGGTACGGCAGAATTCTGATTTTTCATCGATGATCTCCTGCATGCGTTTTTCGATACGCTCCAGGTCCTCCGGGGAAAACGGCTTTTCGATTTCAAAATCATAGTAAAAGCCTTCTTCTATCGGAGGGCCGATGGCCAGGCGGGTGCCGGGGAACAGGTCCAGTACCGCCTGGGCCATGATATGAGCCGATGAATGCCAGAAGGTTTCTTTTCCTTCGCGGTCGTCAAATGTAACAATTTGCACGGGAGCATTGGTGTCGATTTCGCTGTTCAAATCCCGGACTTTACCGTCGACTTTTATCGCGATGGCCTCTTTGGCGAGTCGCGAAGAAATCGATTTGGCGATGTCAAGGCCGGTCGTTCCCGCAGGGTACGACTTCGATGAACCGTCCGGCAATGTAATCGTTACATTACTCATACCTAAACCATAAGCGGGCATAAATCGTTACATTATACGACTTATATCCCGCTAAAAATGGTGGGCGATACTGGAATCGAACCAGTGACCTCCTGCATGTCAAGCAGGCACTCTAACCAACTGAGCTAATCGCCCATCCTATTTAAGTCAAAAAAACATACCCAATCTAATGTAAACTGATATCTTATATATAATTATCGATTATGTCAAGAAAAATATTAGGCCGGATATTTATAATACGGTATATTCAAGACTTGCATGGGGCGACCTATACCTGATTTTTATATATAAAAATGAACCCTCACTTTTTTCCTGATGTCAATTTCCCGATGTTTTAAATGTCTCATAAAAAATTCGATATCAAGGATTTAAGATATCATCGGCCACTGCCGGAATACATTTCTAAATCCGCAAAAAAGCACTTGCCTGAAATTCGCTTTTATATATAATAAGGCGTGAATTTGTTACTTTTTTCACATATCCGAAAGGCGGACTTAAATGGCTTTCAATAAAATTCTGATTGTCGGTGCTGGAGTAATGGGTCAAGGGTTGGCTGAAGCCGCGGCCGGCACGGGAACTGAAGTTATTCTTCTGGATCGCACTTTAAAAAACGCGCATAAGGGCATCTTGGGTGTTGGCGAACGTATCGACCAGGAAATAAAGAAATGGGGAAAGACCCAGGCGGAAAAGCGGGCCATACTATCTCGCATTTCGCCTTCGGCGGACCTTCAGGACGCCAAAAAGGCCGACCTGATAATCGAGGCGATTCCCGATATAATGCGTCAAAAGCGCGAATTATTCCAGAAGCTTGACGACCTCTGCCCCGACGATGTTGTCTTCATCACCAATACGGCCACTCTTTCAATCAGCGAACTGGCCGCCGCGACCGATCGTCCGGACAAGCTGATCGGAATGCACTTTCTGCATCCCGTTCCGGCCATCCCGATTGTTGAAATCATTCGCGGCCTGAAAACGTCGGAAGAGACATTCAAAACGGCGCGGGAGTTCGCCGACCTTCTCGGCAAAACCGCCATCAGCGTTTTTGAATATCCGGGCTACGTTACCACCCGCGTAATTGTCCCGCTCATCAACGAAGCCATGCACGTCGTCATGGAGGGCATCTGCTCGGCCCGCGACGTGGACCGGGCCATGAAACTCGGTTTCGGGTTCAATGTCGGGCCGCTGGCTCTGGCCGATATGATGGGTCTGGACGTCGTCATGTCGTGGATGGAAAATCTTCTGAAAGAACTTTCCGAACATAAATATAACCCCTGTCCCCTGCTGCGCAAAATGGTTCGAGCGGGGTATTTGGGAGTCAAATCGGGCGAGGGCTTTTTCAAGTATGACGAAGAAGGCAATCGACTCGGCGAAAGCGATATCGTTAAAAAAGGACATGTTTAATCATGAACATACTAGTTTTAAACTGCGGTTCCTCATCCGTCAAGTATCAGTTCTTCGATACCGACAAAAAGGCGGCGCTGGCCACGGGCGATGTCACCCGCATCGGCATGTCAGGGGCAGTTCTGACTCACAAGCCGGTGGACCGTCCCGAGGTTAAAATCACGGGTGAGATGCTGGACCATATTGTTGCCATCGAGCATATAATTTCGGTGTTGCTTTCGGAAAACCATGGCGTTATTAAAAATAAGTCTGAAATCCATGCCATCGGGCATAGAGTCGTTCATGGCGGTGAAAAATTCACCGGCTCAATTTTAATCGACCAGGAAGTATTGAGACAGATTCGCAAGCTGATCGACCTCGCGCCGTTGCATAACCCGCATAACCTTCGCGGTATTGACGCCTGTCGAAAAAACCTGCCCGATGTTCCGCAGGTGGCTGTGTTTGACACCGCCTTTCACTGCAATATGCCGCCCGAGGCTTACATATATGGCCTGCCCTATGTCATGTACAAGCAGTACAGTATTCGCCGCTATGGCTTTCATGGAACTTCGCATCGCTATGTTTCCGAACGGGCCGCGGATATGCTGGGCAAGCCGATTAGCCAGTTACGGACAGTCACCTGCCATCTCGGCAACGGCGCCTCCATTGCCGCCGTCGACCGGGGCCGCTCGGTGGATACATCGATGGGCTTTACCCCTCTGGAAGGTCTCTTGATGGGGACTCGTTGCGGCGACATGGACCCGGCCGTAATTCTGCATATTATGGGCCGCGAAGAATTGACTTTGCACGAGGCGAATACCCTCATGAACAAGCATTCCGGGCTGGCGGGAATTTCGGGAGTATCATCGGACATGCGCGAGATCATCTCCGCCAAAAAGGATGGACATACCAACGCCAAACTGGCCTTCGACATATACTGCTACCGCCTGAAAAAATATATCGGCGCCTATGCCGCCGCCATGGGCGGACTGGAATGCGTCGTTTTCACCGCCGGGATTGGGCAGAATTCACCCGATGTCCGCGCTCATACTTGCCAGGGTCTGGAATTTCTGGGCATTGCCCTTGACCCCGAAAAAAACGCCAAAGCAATCAATATCGAAGCCGACATCAGCCGTGCCGATTCATCCACCAGAGTGCTGGCGATTCCAACAAATGAAGAACTTGTGATTGCCATGGATACTCGTGACATCGTGACAAATTTGAATAAGTAATATCGAGATATTAAGCCGTACAATCGGCGAGGAGGCGCGTTGTTCGAGATTCTGGATAAAAAGGAGTTGTGCGAGAAAGTTCACCAGTTTCGTATCAAGGCTCCTCATCTGGTTTCCAAGGCCAAAGCCGGTCAATTCGTGATTTTGCGCAAGGACGAGGCCGGCGAGCGTATCCCCATGTCCATCGGCGGACTTGACCGCAAGAACGGCATACTCACCGTCGTCATCCAGGAAGTGGGCAAAACCTCGGCTGCCATGAACCGTATGAAGAAAGGTGATTTTTTCGCCGATGTCGTCGGCCCGCTCGGTCTTCCCTCGCACGTCGAAAAATTCGGCCATTGCGTCTGTATCGGCGGCGGCGTCGGGATTCCGCCTATTTTTCCCATCGCCCAGGCTCTCAAAGACGCGGGTAACAAAGTCACCAGCATAATCGGCGCCCGGACGAAAAGTCTGCTCATATTCGAAGAGGAACTTGCCTCCGCCTCGCATGAGTTGAAAATATCCACGGATGACGGTTCCTTCGGCACCCACGGTTTTGTCACGACCATCCTGCAGCAGATGATCGACGGCGGCGGAAAAATCGACATGGTTATCGCCATCGGCCCGGTACCCATGATGAAGGCGGTCGTTAACACCACCCGCGAACCGAAAATTAAAACTTATGTCAGCCTCAATCCGATTATGGTGGATGGCACCGGTATGTGCGGGGCTTGCCGGGTGACGGTTGGCGGCAAAACCAAATTCGCATGTGTCGATGGCCCGGATTTCGATGGCCATGAAGTCGATTTCGATGAAATGACCAAACGCCAGAAGATGTACCATCGCTATGAAAAACTGGCCTACGATAAATTTCTCGAAGATGATCATTGTCGCCTGGCCAAAGCGGCGGCCGAACTTAAAAAAAAGACGACTTAGGATATGGCCATGACGGAAAATAAAAAATTCGATGACATGACCAAAAAAGAGCGGATGCAGCTGCCGCGCGTCAAGATGCCGGAGCAGGATCCCCAGGCCAGGAAGAAAAACTTTCAGGAAGTACCTTTCGGCCTTACCCCGGAGATGGCTATCGCCGAATCATGGCGGTGCATCGAATGCAAGAATCCCAAATGCATCGAGGGTTGTCCGGTCGAGGTGGATATACCGGCTTTTATTCTCAAGGTGCGCGCCGGTGATTTTGTCGGGGCGGCTCGCAAGATAAAGGAAACAAACGCCCTCCCGGCCATCTGCGGACGGGTCTGCCCGCAGGAAGAGCAGTGCGAAAAAGTTTGCGTTCTCGGGGCCAAATACAAGCCGGTCGCCATTGGTTATATGGAACGTTTCGTGGCCGACTTCGAACGCAACAATAAGCTGATCGAAATCCCGAAAACGGCAAAAGCCACCGGCAAGAAAATCGCCGTTGTCGGTTCCGGGCCGGCCGGATTAACCGTCGCCGCCGACCTGGCGCTGTTGGGGCACAAAGTAGTTATTTATGAAGCCCTGCATAAACCGGGCGGAGTATTGATTTATGGCATCCCTGAATTTCGTCTGCCCAAAGCCATCGTGGCCTCCGAGGTGGACTATTTAAAAAAACTCGGGGTCGAAGTCAACAACAGCTTCGTGGTCGGCAAACTCGATACGGTGGATGAACTTTTCGAGGCCGGCTTCGACGCCGTCTTTATCGGTACCGGGGCGGGACTGCCCAACTTCATGCATATCGAGGGTGAAAATCTCAACGGCGTCTATTCTTCCAACGAATTTTTGACGCGCTCGAATTTAATGGCCGCTTATGACTTCCCGAATATGGATACGCCCATCTTTGTCGGCAAAAATGTGGCCGTCCTCGGCGGCGGCAACACGGCTATGGATTCGGTGCGCACAGCCTTGCGTCTCGGTGCGGAAAACGGGTATATTATCTATCGCCGCAGTCGCACCGAAATGCCCGCCCGTATCGAGGAAATCCACCACGCCGAGCAGGAAGGTGTTCAGTTCAATTTCCTGACCAACCCGATTCGCTTCATCGGCAATGCCGACGGCTGGGTAACACACATGGAATGCATCCGTATGGAATTGGGCGAACCTGACAGCTCCGGACGTCGTCGGCCGGTGCCCATAGAAGGCTCCAATTTCACCCTGCCGGTCGATACGGTCGTAATTGCAGTCGGCAACAGCTCCAACCCACTGATACCACAAACTACACCGGGCTTGAATACCAACCGCTGGGGCAATATTACGGTCGATGAAAAAACCATGATGACCTCGCGCAAAGGCGTCTTTGCCGGGGGCGATATTGTCACCGGCGGTGCGACAGTTATTCTGGCGGCTGGCGCGGGCAAAGTGGCGGCGCGGGCGATTCATCGCTATGTGCTTGGATTACCCATGATTGACGAAGGGAAAAAGGAAGAAGAATCCCCGGCGCAGAAGGCCGGATGATTTAGATTAATATATCACGTACATAAAAAAACCGCCGGTGATCAGCCGGCGGTTTTTTGCAAAACATTATTTCATGTTCTTCACGATGTGCTCGGCAAACTGCGACGTCGAGACTTTTTTGGCGCCTTTCATCTGACGATGCAGATCGTACGTTACCGTCTTTTTCTTTATCGTCGTTTCCAGAGCCCTGGTAATCATCGTCGCCGGTTTATCCCAGCCCATGTATTCGAGCATCATCACCGCCGATAAAATCAGCGATCCGGGATTGACCATGTCCTTGTCGGCGTATTTGGGAGCGGTCCCGTGGGTCGCCTCGAACAGGCCGACCTTGTCGCCGATATTGGCGCCGGGAGCCATGCCCAGTCCGCCCACCTGCGCGGCGCAGGCATCGGACAGGTAGTCACCGTTTAGATTGGGCGTCGCCAGAACGGCGTATTCATCGGTGCGGGTCAATATCTGCTGGAACATGGAGTCGGCAATGCGGTCCTTGATGACAATCTTGCCCCTGGGCTGTTTGCCTTTGTACTTCGACCAAAGTTCGTCTTCGGTGATGGTGTACTTTCCGAATTCCTTTTTGGCAACTTCATAACCCCAGTCGCGAAAAGCGCCTTCGGTGTATTTCATGATGTTGCCTTTGTGCACCAAGGTCACCGACGGGAGCTTGCGGTCGATGGCGTGCTGGATGGCCTTACGCACCAGCTGTCTGGTTCCCGTGACCGATATCGGTTTGATACCGATGCCCGAATCCAGACGAATGTTCTTTTTCATGGTCTTGTTCAGAAAGCCGATGACCTTCTTGACATCGGTCGTGCCCTTTTGCCATTCGATTCCTGCGTACACGTCTTCAGTGTTCTCACGGAATATAATCACGTCCATCTTTTCCGGCTCCTTGACCGGTGAAGGCACGCCCTGGAAATATCGTACCGGCCGAACGCAGGCGTACAGGTTGAGCACCTGGCGCAGGGTTACGTTGAGCGAACGGAAACCGCCGCCGATCGGTGTTGTCAGCGGGCCTTTGAGCGCCACATAATAATAAGAAATAGCGTCAAAGGTTTCTTTCGGGGCCCATTCCTTGTAAATGCGCATGGCGTTTTCACCGGCATAGATGTCCATCCAGGCGATTTTCTTTTTACCCTTGTACGCCTTTTCCACGGCGGCGTCGACCACCACGCGGGTCGCCTTCATGATATCGCGACCGATACCGTCACCCTCGATGACGGGGATAATGGGACGGTCGGGAACGACGATTTTGCCGTTTTTGAAAGTAATTCTCTGACCCTTTTCGGGGATTTTTATATGTTTGTACTTAGGTGCCACGATAGTACTCCCTTATCAGTAACCGATTTCCTGAAGGACGCCCTTGTAATTCTTGGCCGAAGCCTGCAAATCGGCCAGTTCCTTCTTCGACAATTCCAGCTCAATGACTTTTTCCACACCTTTGGCACCGAGGACAATCGGCACGCCGATATAGATATCCTTGATGCCATACTGCCCATCGAGATAGGCCGAGCAGGGCAGGACGCGTTTTTCGTCGCACAGAATCGAGCGGGCCATTTCGACCGTCGCCGCCGCCGGCGCATAGTAGGCCGAACCGGTCTTGAGCAATTTGACGATTTCGCCGCCGCCCATGCGGGTGCGCTCGGCAATTTCATTGACGCGCCTGGATTCGATCAATTCCTTGATGGGAATTCCGCCCACGGTGGTATAACGGGGCAGCGGCACCATCGTGTCGCCATGTCCGCCGAGAACCATCGCCTGCACGTCCTTCATGGCCACGCCCAGTTCCATCGCCACAAAAGCACGGAAACGAGTCGAGTCGAGCACTCCCGCCTGACCGCAGACGCGGTTGGTCGGGAAGCCGGTGACTTTCCACATGTGATAAGTCATGATATCCAGCGGATTGGAAACGACAATTACATACGCCTTGGAAGCGTATTTCTTGATGTTCTTGGCGGCCGTGCCGACGATTTCCGCATTCATGGCCAGCAGGTCTTCACGCGACATGCCGGGTTTACGGGCCAGACCAGCGGTCATGATGACCAAATCGGCGTCTTTGATGTCCTTGTAATCATTGCTGCCCGTAATCATGCAATTGTAGCCCCGGATGGGGCCGGCTTGCGTCAAATCGAGAGCTTTTCCCTGCGGCATGCCCTCGATGATGTCAATCATGACAACGTCGCCCAGATTGGCTTCCGCCATGTACTGCGCAACACTGGCGCCGACGTTCCCGGCACCGATGACTGCGATTTTCTTGTTCATTCTTCCTCCGTTTGTTTCGAGAATTTATCCTACCTATGGACTAATCAATACCGTGTGTCCGGCATCGCGGACCACCGCCAGCGCGGCCTTTTCATTATCCTGAAAATAACTATCGACGAGCGCCTGCGGCGAACGAATCGGACTAAAAAATACTTTTTCGGGAATTTCATCCGGCAATTCCGAAAATAGACATACGTTTATTCTTTGATTAATTTTATGGACCCTTTCCAGTTTATGCGACCCGAATGCCTCTTCCCCCGTAAATTGCACTCCCGGACGCCATTTGTCCGCAAGATGGTAAAAACCCGATGAACCGATGCCCTCATGGCATGATGAAAACAGGATGATGGTACCGCCGTCGGTGACGGCCCGCTGGCAGTTTTCCAGGGATTTTTGCAATTGGTAGAGATTGCTGTCAAGCGGCGGTAAAACTTCCGCCAACAGCAGGTTATACGAATGGTCAACAATCGCACCGTAAACGTACTCGGCCGCCATGCAGGCTCTTTGAAAAGCATCATCTAATTGACCGATATAGACGTTCACGTTTTCAGAATCCGCCGCGCAAACGACCTGAATGCCGAACAGCTTTTTGTCGTAAACCAGTTTCATTAATCTCCGCAAATGCTCGTCAACCGGATTATCTTTCAGTTTCATGGGCATAGCCTCGAAACTGACAGCTCGATCATGATTACGTACCGTCGTGGCATAATCACAGACACCCGGAAACAACGATTTTCGGCCGCCGGTATATCCCGCGAAAAAATGCGGTTCGACCGATCCGATAACGACAATCCTGTCCGCTTCGGCAACGGCCCGATGCAGCATAACCGGACTGCCATCATTATCATGGCCCACGTCGACCAAATCTTCGGCCCTGCGGCTGTCGTGAATTATAATACGGCGGCGCAGTGATGACAGATGATTACCGAATATGCTTCGCAGTTGTTTTTCTGTCGGAGCCGCGTGGGTCCCGGTCGCGACGATAAATCTCGAGTCGTCATTGAGGCGATTGTACTGTACCAGCCAGTCAAGGATAAGAACGGTCGGCGTCGGGCGATAGGCGTCGTTAACAATGTACACCTGGGCCGAATCCAGATCAAACAAATCGGCTTCGGCTCTTTTGATATCCTCAAAAAAGCTATCCGGAGTAGTAATATCGTCCATTGACCGTCCGCGGTATTCATCACAGCGTGCCGTATTCGGGATATTCAAGGGAAATTCGATATTCATATAACGAATTCGTATTTCCATATCAACCGAAAAAGAAGGCGACTTCGCGCGCGGCATTTTCGGGAGAATCGGAGGCGTGTACCGAATTCTCCTGGATATTCAATGCCATTTCCTGACGAATCGTCCCGCAGGCTGCTTTGGCCGGGTCGGTGGCACCGATAAAAGTGCGCAAATCGGCCACGGCGTTTTCCTTTTCCAGTGCCATTGCCACGACCGGGCTCGACGTCATGAAATCCACGAGGTCTTCGTAAAACGGCCGGCCCTTGTGGACAGCATAGAACTCGCGGGCCTTTTCCTTGGTCAGGCGTTCCAGGCGCATATCGGCCAGAGCGAATCCGGCCTTTTCCAGCCGCCAGATGATGTATCCCGTCAGGCCGCGTTTGAAAGCGTCGGGCTTGACAATAAGCAAAGTGTGTTCTTTGGCCATCACCGTTTTTCTTTCAATAGTTTTTTGGCCGCCTCGATGCCCAGTTCCAGCGCCTTTTTGTTTTTTTCTTCCGTTCCGCGCGGAGCTCTTGCCAGCACAGCGTTGCGGATGGAATCACGCGTCACGATACCCGTCAATTCGGAAATAGCTCCGAGCGAAACGACGTTGGCCACCATGACAATACCGACTTCCTCCCGGGCCAATTGCATAAACGGCAGACCATAATAATTCTTGGTCGGGACCTGTGTCACCATCGTGGAATCGACAATGAGGGTACCGCCTTCCTTAAGGTCCGAGTAATACTTGTCGCAGGCTTCCTGTGTCAGAGCCAGAAGCAGATCCAATTTCATCGTTTTAGGATAATAAATTTCCCCGTCGGCTACAACCAGGTCGGCCCGGCTGGCACCGCCGCGCGCTTCCGGTCCATAAGATTGAGTCTGTACTACGTTTTTTCCGTCGCCGATTCCCAGCGCTTCTGCCAGAATCACGCCCGCCAGAATCAGTCCCTGACCGCCCGATCCGGAAAGACGAATCTCATAGCGGTCCTCCGGCTTTTCGTTTCCGTCTTTTTTGCCCGTTGTTTTGGACGCCGATTTGGTCGTCATCACGCGCTCCCCTTTCCGGCCAGCCGATCGACCAGCATCTGGTACTCATCACAGAATTCGGTCGCGTCGGATTCATAAATCAACCCAGTCACGAATTTGCCTGCTCTTTTTTCCGGCGGGATTTTCTCCACCGCTTCAACCGGAAGAGCGTTCTTTTTAAACCAGCGGATCATTTCCACGGCGTCACCTTCGCGATTGAACCGTCCGAAATAAGTGTGGCAGTTCGAAAATGTATCGATCACGGCAAAGCCTTTTTTCTTCAGCCCGCCCACTATCAGCTTTTCCAGTTGATCCACATGATACACCGTGCCGCGGGCCACATACGACGCCCCGGCCCCTATGGCCAGCTTGACCACGTCGAATTGCTTTTCGTAATTACCATGCGGAGCGGTCGTGGCGATGGCACCTCCCGGTGTGGTCGGGGCAAACTGCCCACCGGTCATGCCGTAGATTTTGTTATCTATCAAAATGGTCGTGATATCGATGTTGCGTCGGCAGGCGTGGATAAAGTGGTTGCCGCCGATAGCCAGGGCATCGCCGTCGCCGGTTATCACGATCACTTTCATGTGCGGCTTGGCTATTTTGACGCCGGTTGCGAAAGCCAGGGCGCGCCCGTGAGTGGTATGCAGCGTGGCGAAATCCAGATAGACCGGCATACGGCTGGAACAACCGATACCCGAAACCACCGCGACCTCATCCTTGTCATAACCCAGGGAATCGATGGCCCGAATAAGCGCCCCCATGACAATACCGTTGCCGCATCCGGCACACCAGACGTTCGGGAATTTTTTCTTAGGTCGGAGGTAATGATGCGTTACGTCCGACTTTATTACGGTCTTATTCATCAGAGCACCTCCCTTATTTTTTGAAGTATCTGGAGAGGCGTCATCACTTCGCCGTCGTAACGGCCAAGATGGAATACCTCGGTACCCTTCGGAGCCACACGTTGAATTTCATAAAACAACTGCCCCATATTCAATTCCGCGACGATTACTTTTTTGACGCCGTTAAGCATGCTCTTAATCCGGGCATCATCGATGGGCCAGATGGTGAACGGCTGAATGGCGCCGACTTTGATGCGTTTTTCCCGGGCCATTTTCACGGCCTGATAGGCCGCCCGCGCCACCGTCCCGTAAGAAAATACGGCAACGTGCGCGTCATCCATCATTTCCGTGCGGAAACTGGTGATTTCATCCAGATAATTGTCGATCTTATGGTGCAACTTCTCCAGCTTGGCTTTGATTTCCGAAGGAACGGCGGTCGGAAAACCATCGGGGTCATGGGTCAACCCGGAGATATTATAACGATAGCCTTCGCCGAACGCGGCCATGGGACTGACCAGACTGGGCGTAATCTCAAAATGACGGTACCAGTCAGGGGGGACGTCCGGCTTCTGCCGCTTGTGAACTTTCAGTTCACCCTCCTGCGGGATGGTCATGATTTCGCGCATGTGTCCCAGAACCTCATCGGTCAGAATCGTGACCGGTGTGCGAAACCTTTCGGAAAGATTAAAGGCCCGGACCGTTTCGCTAAAGCATTCTTTGGCGCTGGAAGGTGCCAGGGCGATGGCGTTATAGTCACCATGGGTCCCCCAGCGCGCCTGCATCATATCGGCTTGAGCGATCTTGGTCGGAAGGCCGGTCGAGGGACCGCCGCGCTGAACGTCGATAATAACGCAGGGGGTTTCGGTCATGTAGGCGTAGCCGATATTTTCCTGCATCAACGAATAACCGGGGCCCGACGTCGCCGTCATGGATTTGCACCCTGCGTTGGAGGCGCCGATGATGGCCGCGATGGAACCAATTTCATCTTCCATCTGAATGAATTTGCCGCCGATATGAGGTAATATTCGTGCCATGCCTTCGGCGATTTCGGTCGAGGGCGTGATCGGGTACCCGGCGAAAAATTGTACCCCGGCGTACAGGGCGCCGTATACGCACGCTTCATTACCCTGAAGCAATTTGGTTTTTCCGTAATCTAACATTCCTACTCCTCCATCACTTGTAATTGGAGGTTATGGCAAAATCCGGGCAATGCAGCCAGCAGATTGCGCATTGTGTACATTTTTCGGGGTGGGCCAGAACCGGTTTGCCGTCGCGGTCCGGTTCCAATACCTTGTTGGGACAATAGGCAATGCATATATTGCAGCCTTTGCACCAATGCAAAAATATGTTTAACGGGGGCGGGTCACCGGGTCCGTACACATATTTCGGCTCTTTTTCCTTAACTTCCGGAATCTTCTGTTCCGGTTCAGCTTCACTCATCAATAATACTCCTCTGGTACTATCGAAGCACCTCTATCACGATTACCTGGACTTCTTTTTCGCTGTCTTCCCCGGTTTGGTCATCTTATTGCCTTTGCCGGCGGCCTTTTTCCCTTTGGGTTTGGCTTTGGGTTTAACCGTCGTCTTTTTGCCTTTCGACCCCGCCTTAGGTTCAGTTTTCCCGGTTTTCTTCTTCGCTTTACTCAAAGCTTCTTTTATCAGCGCGGGGATTTCCGTCGGCGAGGCCGCCACCGGAATGCCGGCGGCATTGAAAGCTTTAACCTTTTCCTCGGCCGTTCCAGAGCCGCCGGAGATAATCGCCCCGGCGTGACCCATCCGCTTTCCCGGCGGGGCCGTCCGCCCGGCGATAAAGCCGACCACCGGTTTGGTCATGTTTTTCTTGATGAATTTGGCCGCTTCTTCTTCGTCCGAGCCGCCGATCTCGCCGATCATGACCACCGCTTTCGTGGCCGGGTCGGCTTCAAACATTGCCAGCGTGTCGATAAAATTCGTCCCGATGATCTGGTCGCCGCCGATGCCGATGCAGGTCGTCTGTCCCAACCCGGCGGAGGTTAAAGCCCAGATGGCTTCATAGGTCAGCGTGCCCGAGCGGGAGACGACACCGATTGGCCCGCTTTTGACAATCGTGCCGGGCATGATACCGACTTTCGACTTGTCGGGGCTTATCAATCCCGGGCAATTGGGCCCGATCAGGCGGACTCCCTTGTGCTTGAGATAATGATAAACCGGCATCATATCATTGGCCGGGACGCCCTCGGTGATACAAACAATAAGCTTTACTCCGGCATCGGCCGCCTCATATATGGCGTCGATGGCAAAGGCTGGCGGGACATAGATAACCGACGTGTTGGCCTTGGTCGCGGCGACGGCTTCGGCCATGGTATTGAAAATCGGTATCCCGTTCACTTTCTGGCCGCCCTTGCCCGGGGTCACGCCACCGACAACATCGGTGCCGTACTTCTTCATTTGATCGGCGTGGAAGGAACCATCACGCCCCGTGATACCCTGCACAATCACTTTCGTCTTTTTGTCGATTATGATACTCATGCGGCCCCTCCTGCCATTTGATTTTCGGCTTCGGACAAAGCAATAGCCTTTTTGACGACCTGGTCAAGCGTTTCGCCCGATTCCAGGTTGATCTTCTTGAGGATTTTGAGCGCTTCTTTTTCGTTGGTTCCGGTCAGTCGAACCACAATCGGGACTTCCGGTTTTAGTTCTTCGTAGGCCATGACAATGCCGTTGGCGACATCATCGCATCGGGTGATGCCACCGAAAATATTTATCAATATAGCCCGGACGTTGGGGTCACCCAAAATAATACGCATGGCGGTCAGGACTTTCTGCGGATTGGATGAACCGCCGATATCAAGGAAGTTGGCCGGTTCGCCGCCATAGTGCTTGACCAAGTCCATGGTGGCCATGGCCAGCCCGGCGCCGTTGACGATACAGCCGATATTTCCGTTGAGCTTGACAAAACTCAAATCCCCTTCCCGAGCCATGACCTCAGAGGGCTCTTCGGCGTCCAGGTCCCTCATGGCCGCAATGTCCTTGTGCCGATACAACGCGTTGTCGTCGACGTTGAGTTTGGCGTCGATGGCCAGAACTTTGCCATCGGGTGTCGTAATGAGCGGATTGATTTCAACCAGCGAGGCATCGACCGCCCAGAAGACTTTATACAGTTTCATGATGATATCCGCGGCCTGCCGAATCAGGTTCATGTCGCGGTATAATTTTGACGCCAGATCGCGGGCCTGATAGGCGCGCAGACCGTGAATCGGATCAACCGCCAGTTTGTGTATTTTCTCCGGCGTCTTGGCCGCGACTTCCTCGATATCTATACCGCCGGCCGCCGAAACCATGATGACCGCCGCCTTGGTGGAACGGTCAATGATGATACCGACGTATGCCTCGGTAACGATGTCAACGGCTTCGGTGATCAACACCTTGTTGACCCGGAGGCCTTTGATATCCATACCGATGATTTTCTGGGCCCAAACGCGCACCGCTTCCACATTTTCGGCGTACTGCACGCCACCGGCCTTGCCCCGCCCGCCGACGTGCACCTGGGATTTCACCATGACCGGACGACCATACTTTTCGGCAATGGCTACGGCGTCGGCGACGTTTTCGGCCACTTCTCCCTGCGGCACCGGGATACCATGGGCCGCGAATATTTCCTTGGCCTGATACTCATGAATTTTCATTCACTATCTCCGAATATAATTAGCTTGAACTTTTATTTTCTCTGTTGGCCAGAAATGACCCGGCATACTCGAATAGTTTATCTTCAGTATTGTCTCCGGGGTCATCCAAAACCTTTTCTATCAAATAATCCAGAATTTCCCCGATCAGGGGCGATTCCGGCAACGAGAATTTTTCCATGATGTCATGACCGTCGATGGCCAAATCCTTGACGGTAAACGGCGGTTTTCGGTCAAGTTCTTCCTGTATCTGTCGTTCGAATTCATCGACATCGTCGGTCCGGCCACCCATCCCTTGTGCTTCCACATCGGCGCGACGCAAATCCAGCAAATCGAAGATCAATTCCGGGCCGACCCGGCGTATCAGACGCCGCAGGCCCTTGTCGGTAACATCGGTCGTGAACATGTGTCGTTCGACCAGAGTGACGACGTCCTTGATCGTATCCGTGGGATAACGCAGACGCTTTAAAGCTGCTTTGGCCACTTCGGAGCCGGTCTTCTCATGACCGTAAAAAGTCGCGCCGGTCTCGGTCAACCGTTTGGCCTTCGGTTTGGTGATGTCATGAAACAGCGCTGCCAGTCGTATTGTCAAGTCCTGCGGCGAGGCATCGACGGTGCGGATGGTGTGCTCAAACACATCGTACGCATGATACCCTCCGGGCTGATCGACACCGACCGTCTGTTCCAGTTCCGGAAGAATATGCTCCAACAACCCGGTTTCATGCATCAGCCGGAATCCGATTGACGGCCGCGCCGCCAGAAACAGCATTTTATTCAGCTCATCAGAAATACGTTCGATCGACACGGTTTCAATCAGGGCGCTGTTCTCTTTAATGGCCTGGTACGTTTTATCTTCAATTTCGAATTCAAACCGCGCCGCAAATTGAATCGCCCGGAGCATGCGCAGGGGGTCTTCATGGAAGGATTTATCCGACACCATGCGGATTTGCTTTTTTTCCAGGTCGGCCTTGCCTCCCAGCGGGTCGATTAAAGTCGAATTATCCAGCGCCACGGCCATGGCGTTGATGGTAAAATCACGGCGGGTGAGATCGTCCTCGATACTTATATCGGGGTCAAAAGTAACGTCGAAATCCCGATGTCCGACACCAGTGGAATACTCCCGCCGCGGCAGAGCGATATCAAACGTGTACTTTCTGTCTTTATTTTTGAACTGCGTGAATTTGATGACTCCGAAAGAACGCCCGACCAGGTCGACCCGTCCGTGTTCCTTGAGAAGCTCGGACAGATCCTTATAAGGAACTCCGCAAACCAGATAGTCGCGGTCTTCGGGGTTTATCGTTCGATTCATAAGACTGTCACGCACTGCCCCGCCGACCTCGTAAATCCGGCCTTTTTCCAGTATGGCCGCAATGACCCTGTCAGATATGCGACACATAATCAATCGGGCACGATCCTCGTTCCTACATTACCCCGCAATGCCTGTCCGGCATTTTCGATGGAAGTGATGATCACTTCCCTGCCTCCACCCTCGATAAATTGTATGGCGGCCTCGATTTTTGGACCCATCGACCCCGGCGGAAAGTGTTTATCGGACATATACTGCCGGGCCTCCGAAACCGTCATCTTGTCCAGAAAGCGCTGGTCGGGTTTGCCGAAATTGATGGCCACTTTGTCGACCGATGTCAAAATCAGCAAAAATTCCGACCTGATCTCGCGGGCCAGAACGGCCGAAGCGAAATCTTTATCGACGACGGCATCGACCCCTTCAAGGTTGCCTTTATCATCGATATAGACCGGTATCCCGCCCCCGCCGACGGCAATGACGATGGTTCCTTTGTCTATTAAAGTTTTAATCGTATCGGCTTCCACCACGGCCAGCGGACGCGGCGACGCTACCACCCGTCGCCACCCGCGATTCGCATCCTTTTTCATAACCCAGTCGCGCTCTTTTTCAAACTGCCGGGCCTCGTCCTCGCTGTAAAACTGCCCGATGTACTTGGTCGGGTTTTTTATCTGCGGGTCATTGAAGTCGACCAGTACCTGCGAAATAATGGTCGTCACCGGGCGGTCGATATTCTCGCGCTTAAGACGGTTCTGAAGGGATTGCTCGATCATATATCCCATACCGCCTTCGGTATCGGCGACGCAAATGCCGAGTGGCAATATGGGCGCCTGCCCGCGGGCCAGTTCCACCCGCAAAATGGCGTTGCCCACCTGGGGGCCATTGCCGTGCGAAATGACCAGCTTATAACCATCGCGGGCCAGCTCGACAATACCGTCCAGCGATTGCCGGGTATTGGCGAACTGGTTGGCGATCGTGTCTTCCTTCTCCGGACGGGTAATGGCATTACCACCCAGAGCGATGACCGCCGATTTGCCGTTTAGTTTCACCATAGTCTATTTTTTTTTGCCACGCGGGCGGGGCTTGTCCGCGCTGACCTTGACGTGCGCCGAAAGCACATCCACCAGGTCGGGTTTGCCGATTTCCTGGAGGTCATAGTGCACCCTGACCGACGGCTTTTTGATCTTAATGATACGGTTCAAATCAATCGGCGTAGCGACGATCACGGTATCGCACTTGACCTTGTCGATCGTTGTTTCCAAGTCTTTAAGCTGCTTGCCGAAATAGCCCATGGCCGGAAGTAATGAGCCGATGTCCGGGTATTTTCGGAAAGTTTCGCTGATGGTTCCGACGGTGTACGGGCGCGGGTCGACAATCTCGGCCGCTCCATATTTGACCGCGGCCATCATGCCCGCCCCGAATTCCATCTCGCCATGCGTGGTCGTCGGCCCGTCTTCGATGACCAGAACATTCTTGCCCTGAATCATTTGAGGTTTATCCACCCTGATGGGTGAGGCACAATCCACGACGACCGCTTCGGGATTATTGGCGCGGATGTTGTTGCGCAGCTGGATGACCCCGTCCGGTGGAGCCGTATCGATCTTGTTTATGACGATGATGTCGGCCAGCATGAAATTATTCTGGCCGGGATAATACTCCAGCTCATGACCTGCCCGATGCGGATCGACCACGGTAATCAACAGGTCGGGCTTGTAAAACGGCATGTCATTGTTGCCGCCGTCCCACAAAACGATGTCGGCTTCTTTTTCGGCCTCACGGATAATCATTTCATAATCGACGCCGGCATAGACCACGCAGCCGCGGTCGATATGCGGTTCATATTCTTCACGTTCTTCGATAGTACATTTATGCTTATCGAGGTCTTTATACGTGGCGAATCTCTGACAGGCCTGCTTGACCAGGTCACCGTATGGCATGGGGTGACGAATGACGACAACCGAAAGCCCCATACTCTTGAGAATTTCCGCGACGCGGCGGGTCGTCTGCGACTTGCCGCAGCCGGTTCGAATGGCGCAGACGGCCACGACCGGTTTTTTCGATTCGAGCATAGTCGGGGCGGCACCCTCGACGGAAAAACGCGCCCCGCTGGCCGTCACATAGGCGGCTTTATCCATGACGTATTCATACGATACATCCGAATACGAAAAAATAACTTCGTCGATTCCGTGTTTCTGGATGAGCCTTAGCAAATCGGCTTCGGCCTCAATGGGAATACCCCTGGGGTACAATTTCCCGGCCAATTGCGCCGGATATTTCCGTCCTTCAATTTCCGGAATCTGTGTCGCCGTAAAAGCCACCACCTCAACATCCTTGTTGTCGCGATAGAGTGTATTAAAGTTGTGGAAGTCCCTTCCGGCCGCACCCATAATGATTATTTTTTTTCTGGCCATTTATGCATCTCCGTTGCCGCGAACATAGGCGCCGCGAATTATATTTTTTTAAAGATTAAATTCCTTCTTTTTTTTGCCTTTTTTGTGAAATAATTCACAGTATGGGCCTAACAAGGTTTCTAATATATCCATTAAAAAATAATTGTCAATTCATTTTGGTTAAATGACTTGGTGATGACGGGCAATAAAAAACCGGCCTGCGGTTGCCGCGGCCGGTTTTTGGAAAATTTCGCCATAGCCTGTTTTTAGACTTCCATTATCTCGGCTTCCTTAGTTTCCATCATCCGGTCGATTTTGGCTACGAATTTGTCGGTCAACTCCTGCACTTTTTCCTCGGCCCGTTTTCGTTCGTCCTCGGAAATTTTGCGGTCTTTTTCGGCCTTTTTAAGGGTTTCGTTGGCATCGCGGCGGATATTGCGCATGGCCACTTTGCCCTCTTCACAGCCCTTTTTGCACTGTTTAACCAATTCGCGGCGGCGTTCTTCATTAAGCGGCGGGATTGGTAAACGGATAATATTGCCATCAACCTGCGGATTAAGACCCAAATCGGCCACCTGAATGGCCCGGGCCACTTCTCCGACCGCCGACTTATCCCAGCATTGTACTACCATAAGCCGCGCTTCTGGCACCGAAACCGATGCTAACTGATTGAGAGGCATCAGGGTACCGTGATAGTCAACTCTCACGCCATCCAATAGAGATGGGGTCGCTTTGCCCGAACGGATGGACGCAAAGCTTTTTTTGATGGTATCCAGGCTTTTGTTCATCCGGTCTTCGGTATCAGCCAGTATTTTGTCTGTCATCGGAAAGCTCCTTTGACTAATGGAAATTTAAAAACCTACGAAATTATCGTGCCGATCTTTTCGCCCATGACGATTTTTTTCAAATTGCCCGGCCTTCTCAAATTAAACACGATAATCGGCATTTTATTATCCTTACACATGGTTATGGCTGTAAGATCCATGAACCCGAGTTCTTTTTGCACCACATCCATGTAGCTTAATTTTTCGAAAAAGACGGCTTTGTCGTTTTTTAGCGGGTCTTCAGAATAAACGCCTTCCACCTTGGTGGCTTTGATTAAAATTTCGGCCCCGACTTCGCTGGCCCGCAGTGCGGCCGCCGAGTCGGTCGTGAAGTAGGGATTGCCGGTTCCGCCGGCAAAGACAACGATTCGGCCCTTTTCCATATGGCGAATAGCCCGGCGGCGAATATATGGTTCAGCGAAAGACTCGATATTGACCGCCGACATAACGCGACAATATGAGCCCATGCCTTCAAGACAATCCATTATAGCCAGGGCGTTTATAATCGTGGCCATCATGCCCATATTATCGGCCACAACGCGATCCATACCCTGTTCGGAGGCTTCGAGGCCACGGAAAATATTCCCGCCCCCGACCACGATGCCGACTTCAAGACCGGCATCATTGACTTCTTTTATCTGATGACAAATGGAATTTATGGTGGCAGTGTCAATGCCAAATGATTTGGAACCCATCAAAGCTTCGCCGGAGAGCTTGAGAAGAATCCGGCGATATTTCAGTTGCGGGTCCCTATCCATTATATTTCACCCAGCCGAAATCGGGCAAAACGCCGGATGATAATATTCTCGCCCAGCTTGGCGATAATTTCCTTCAAATACTCCTCCATCGTCTTATCCGCGTTTTTTACGAACGGTTGTTCCAACAGGCAGGTTTCGGCGAAGTATTTTTCGAGTTTTCCTTCAACGATTTTATCGAGGATATTTTCCGGCTTGCCTTCATTGATGGCCTGATGACGGAAAATTTCTTTCTCTTTTTCGACCGCAGCCGGATCGATCTGGTCCCGGGTGACGGCAATCGGATTAGCCGCTGCAATTTGCATGGCCACGTCTTTGGCAAAATTCTGGAAATCGTCGGTGCGGGCGACAAAATCGGTTTCACAGTCGATTTCAATCAGAACGCCAAGTTTAGAGCCGGGATGAATATAGGCCGTAATGATGCCTTCTTTGGCCTCGCGCCCGGCCTTGGCGGCGGCTTTGGCAATACCTTTTTCGCGCAAATATGTGACGGCTTTATCGAAATCGCCGCCTGATTCGGCCAGGGCTTTTTTGCAATCCATCATTCCGGCGTTGGTTTTATCACGAAGCTCTTTTACCATTTTGGCGGATATTTCCATCAATCTGTTCCTTTTCTGCTGACTTTATTTTGCATCAATGTCATCTTCACTCGTATCGGTATACGCCTGCAAACGATCCGAAGTATCGTCGTCGCCGCCCGGCACAATTTCGCCGGCGGAAATCTGCTGTTTGGTTTCAAGCGCAGCATCGACCAACGTCCGCGTGATAATGCGAATCGATTTGATGGCGTCATCGTTGGCCGCAATCGGGAAATCGATAGGATCCGGGTCGGCATTAGTGTCGAGGATGGCGATAATCGGAATGCCCAGCTTGGAAGCCTCGGCCACCGCGATTTTTTCCTTCTTGGCGTCGACCACGAAAACCAGGCCCGGGAGGTAATTCATATCCTTGATGCCGCCGAGGACACTGGTTAATTTTTCAATCTGGTTGTCGAATTGCGAACGTTCTTTCTTGGTGAATTTTTCCAGATCACCTTCGTCGCGCATGCGTTCCATATCCTTGAGCTTTTTGATGGAATTCTTTATGGTGGAAAAATTGGTCAGCATGCCGCCCAGCCAGCGCTCGGTGACGAAATATTGACCGGCCCGAACGGCTTCTTCCTGAATGACGCCTTTGGCCTGCTTTTTGGTTCCAACAAACAGTATCGACTGTCCGCGCGAAATAATTTCACGGACTTTCTGGCAGGCAACATTAATGGCCTCGAGTGTTTTGTTCAAGTCAATGATATAAATGCCGTTTCGTTCGGTAAAGATAAACGGCTTCATTTTGGGATTCCAGCGGCGCGTCTGATGACCGAAATGGACGCCGGCCTGCAATAATTCCTGAATCTGCGGAGAGACCATAAAAAGACCTTTCTTTGGTTTTAATCTTCCCCTTTGCCTTAAAGCCCGGAACCCTTCGATGGGGACCACCGGGCTTGCGGCAAAAAGTGTTTATTTCCGGAAATTCCGGATGAGCATCTCTAACGTTTGGAGAACTGGAACCGCTTGCGCGCCTTGGGCTGACCGTACTTCTTGCGCTCCACACAGCGAGGATCGCGCGTCAACAGCCCCTGCTTGCGCAGAATCGGCTGCAGGTCCGGGTCCAGCTGTGCCAGGGCTCGGGAAACGCCCAGTCTGACCGCACCGGCCTGGCCGGATAGTCCGCCGCCCTTGACCTGAACCATGATGTCCAGTTTGCCTTGCGTATCGGTGGCAATCATCGGCAGATTAATCTGATCAACCAGGACATCCCGTTTCAAGTAATCCTTGGGAGACTTGTTATTGATCATAAACGATCCGCCGCCAACCCGAATGGCAACACGCGCAACCGCGTCTTTTCTCCGTCCGGTTGCTGAAAATGTGGTTTCTGTCATTTACAATCTATCTTGCGGTTATTTTATTAATTTCCAAACTTCCGGCTTTTGCGCCGTGTGAGGGTGCCGGTCGTCGGCATATACGTGCAATTTCCTGAACAACTTGCGGCCCAGCCGATTCTTGGGGAGCATGCCCTTGACGGCGTGCTCAAATATAAAAGTCGGCTTGGTACTCATCATCTTATCATAGGATCTTTTCTTCAGGCCGCCCGGATAACCGGAAAACGAATAGTACGTCTTATAATCGGCCTTGTTGCCGGTAACCCTCACTTTGGAGGCGTTGACAGCGATGACATTGTCGCCCGTATCCAGATGCGGCGTGAAGATTGTCTTGTTCTTGCCACGGAGGATTTTGGCCACTTCGCGGGCCGCCCGACCGAGCACGGCACCATCCAGATCGACCACGAACCACTTGCGCTGTTGACTGTCAACTTTTGGTATAAATGTTTTCATCTTTCCCCCGGAAAAATCCGGTTAAATTAAATATACTCGTCCCTTCGTTCACAGAGCCCACAAATATAGTCAATTGCGAAAAGCTGTCAAGTGTTTTTAACAGACAACTTCTTTGATTGTTCTAATTCGGCTTATTTTTTTGAATTTTAATAAGTTAGGTCCTCAAAAACGCCTGTTTTCGGCCCCTTTTCAGGCTCGACCCGCATTATTTTTGGAAGGGGCCAGTTTCAACTTATAACGCGGGTCGAAATGGCGCCCCTTTGTGCAGACCCCGCAAGAAGCCATTCGCAGCCGTTTTCTTCGGGGGTATTCCCGTCCGCAGGCCGGACAGACATACAAGTATTTGGGATTACTTCTCAACCGCGGGTGCGATTTGGCTTTGAGCGACGCCCCGATTTTTTTCGCCCACGCTTTGAAATCGCGGTCATGATTGGGACACAAGATATGAATCATCTCATGCTTGAGAGTATCTTCGATTTCTTCGGGAAAAATTTCATGATATTTGCGGCCGATTTTTATAAGGCGCATCGATGGCGTGTATGTCCCCGCGATAAGCATTCGGTCTGAATACGCAATCCGGGTTATCGGCAGGCGGCCTCCGAAATATGCCGCGTTTATTTTTTCGAACATTATATGCAATTGCGTCGGCGGCGGAAGAACCGTGCAAGAGACATTGACACCTGTAACATTGCCCGTCTGTTCGAACAGGTCATAGTTAACTTTGACCAAGGCCCGATATTTTCTGCTGTATATTGACATAAGCCTCGCGGTAATATATAAGTTCGGATATAATACCGTCCCAGGGAGTGCCGGGTCAAATAATTTTTAAATACTTAAATGACGGGTTGAAACACGGCGACAAATGCCGCGGCGATTACCAGTTTATCCTGCCCGGCACTGATGCGCCGGGATTTGATTTCCACCGGAACGATATCGGCCGTGCGGGTTTTCAGACTGCCGCACAGACCCGATCCGGCGGCGGAGGCGACAACATCTTCATCAAAGATATTATCGAACTCCATATTCTTCAATTCCATGGGATTATATCCGGTCAGCCGGTAGAAGCTGTGATTGGCGTCGAGGATTTTCCCGAATGGGCGGTTTCCCCTGCCCGACGTGACGACCAACGGACAGTCGGTTTGGTCAAATATGTTTTTATATCGCGTGAATTTGTCTTCGATGATTTCCAATTTGCGACGCTGGACGATAATCTCCTTCTGCAGGCGAAGAACGGCGTTCTCCAATTCGCACTGGCGCCGCTTTTGTTCATGCCATGTTTTTTCACATGCCTGTCTCATGGATTGCCGATAGGTCCATTTACCGGTCAGTGACAACGCCAGCTGCCGGATCCCCGAAGCCATTAGCGGTCGGCGGGTCACCAGCAATTGATCGGGGCGGCTGGATTGCAAAATGACCGCATCAAGGGGGGCATGCCGATCGGAAATAATCAGAACAATTTCCATGTCGGGACTGTCGCGCCAGATATTTTCGGCAATGTCCAGATTAGTCAAATCGGGGGGTATTGTTTCGCCTATAAAAGTTAAGGCAAACGGTCGGCCGGACATTTCCGCCTCGGCGGCCAACTGCACCCCGGGTTCTCCTCGGTCGGAGGATATTATGGAATATTCGGCATTCCGTGATACGCCTTCAAACTCGGGTGTGGTTCCTGGTTCGATATGTTGTTCGACATGGGAAAGAAAACCGCGGATAGTTTCGTGCAAATTGGAATCGTTGTCTATAATAAGGATTTTTCTGTTAATCGGTTCCGTATCCGGGACCATACAGTCTCCCTTTTAAAAGCCCCGGTTTAAATATCGGCGCAATCCGGTGAAACTTGACCGGTCTTATCCGAATAGATATGGCCAGGCATTTCTGATAATTATTAGAAAAACGGTCTCCATTTGGCCTCGGCCGGCTTTTTGCCCAACAGGCTGACCATAACCAAAGTCCCGACCGAAGCGATTAAAGCCGGATAAACCGTAGCGATTTGCCAGGGCTGTCCCGAAAATTCCCACACCAGCGTCAATACCATACCGGCGGCAATGGAAACTGCTCCAGCCAGTGGCGTGGCCCGTTTCCAGAAGAAGGCGGCCATAACCGCCGGGGTTATTCCAACGCCATACATGGTGTACGCATAAAGGGCCATCTCGAGGACCCTCGAAAAAAACTGGAGCTGGACAAACGCAATCAATCCCATAATTACGACGATAATCCGGGAATATAAGACGACTTTATTGGCAGGCAGGTCGGGATTGAAAAATCGTTGCCAGATATCGCGCATGATATTGGTGGCCGGCACCAGCAGAAAAGAGTCGGCGGTGGAAACAATCACCGCCACAATGGCCGCCAGTAGAAAACACCCTATCACCGGCTCCAGACCAAACCGAACCGAATGCAGAATAACCATCTCCGAGTCGATTCCGGAAAACTGCACACACCCGATTATGGCCAGGACAACTACAAGCGTTTCGATAATAATCGTACCACTGATCCACCCCAGCACTGACCGTTTGGCCGTGGCCGGGTCCCGGGCGGAAAAAAAACGCTGGTACATGCCCGACTCCCCCAGAAGCAACAGCATGGTCGGCAAGGCGTAGGCGGCGGCACCGAAGATTGACATATTCCCTAAAACACTTACCTTTTCCTTCGGCAAAGCGTCAATTACACCCGACCAGCCCCCGGCGTTGCTTAAAAGAAAGGGCAAAGCAATGAACAACCCGATAATCATGACGATGCCGTTGACCACGTCGGTATAAGCAACCGAAATCATTCCGGCCAAGACGGTGTAACCGATGACGAAAACGGCCGTTATAATTACCCCTTGTTCTTGTGATATACCGGTAACCAGATTCAGAACCATCCCGCCGGCGCGGAATTGATAGCTGACAATGGCCGTATACGCAATAACCGTGACGATCGTCCCCAATATTCGGGCATACTTATTGTAGCGGGCTTCGAGAATATCGGGAACGGTAAACTGACCGAATTTGCGGACCCGCCCGGCGACAAGGTAAAGAACTACGATGGCGATCCAGACACCGGCATCAAACCACAGGGCCGGAAAACCCTTGTCGCAAGCCAGGCCCGCCCCGGCAATAATCGAGCCGGAACCGATCCAGGTGGCCAGAAGTGTTCCGACGAGAACTTTGGCGGATAAATTCCGTCCAGCCACCATGAAATCTTCCTGTGACTTGACATATTTCGACCGATATGCCCCGACCGCGATGAGCAAAACCAGATACCCGAGTATACTCCAGAAATAAAGCATGCAAAATTATATAAAAAGAAAGACTTAAGTCAATTTAATAGATTAAGCCCAGAATAATACGGGGGATATCTTCGCACAATGACAAAAAGGCCGCTACTTGCGCTTCAACCAGAAATCAAATGAGCGACCGGGGATAAAAATATCCAGCCCGACCGATGGCGCCGCCAGCGGGTTTTTAACGATATGTGATTCATTGCCGGGGATATAGACAGCGTCACCGGCATTCAACAGTTGTTCATCGGTATCGGTGATAATGGCAATTTTGCCGGAGAGAACGACCAGCACCTGGGCACTGGGATGTTCATGTTTCGGCGAAGCGTGACCGGCCGGTTTGACAAAATGCTCTATGGAAATATCCGGCTGATTGCACAGGCTCACTCGTTTCCAGTCTTTCTCCGGTTCATAATTTTCGGCCGTATTAAAATGTATGACTTTCATGCCGCTCTCCTTTATAAATATATATCCCGAAATGATAAATTAATATGCCGCCACCATGCCGCCATCCACAAGAATACTCTGTCCCGTAATAAACGTATTGGCCTCGGAGCAGAGGAAAACGACCAGGCGAGCGATTTCCTCGGTAGTCCCATAGCGACGCATCGGAATCCCCTTTTCCATCTGTGCCTTCAATTCCTCCGGAGAAACGTGCATCTTTTCCGCTTTGCGAGCGTCGATATAGGCGACGCGTTCGGTGTCGATTTTGCCCGGGCCGATAACGTTGACCAGAATATTTTCCGGGCCCAGTTCTCGGGCCAGCGACTTTCCCAGGCCCATAACACCCATCCGGAATACGTTCGATAAAATCAAATTATCGATGGCCTGTTTTATCGAAGACGAGGCGTTGCAGACGATTCGCCCGCCGCCGCCCCGACGTATCAAAGGCAGTACGGCGCGTATAACCCGGATGTACCCCAGAAGAGTCAACTCAAAGGCTTTTATCCAGTGTTCGTCGCCGAAATCATCGAAATTTCCGGCCGGCGGACCGCCGGTGTTATTGACCAGCGCATAAACGGTTCCGAATTCGTCTTTGGCCGTCCGGGCAAGGCGCTCGATATCGGCAATTTTCGTAATGTCTCCGGCGATTGTCAAAGGTTCCCGACCGGTTTCGTCCAATATGATTTGTTGCGATTGCACCAGGGCTTTTTCATCGCGGTCGAACATGAGAACCCTGGCCCCTTCAAGGGCAAATTGGCGGGCGATTCCGCGACCGATGCCGCCTCCGGAAGCCATTACTATAACCGGCTTGTTCTTTAATCCAAGTTCCATGATTTAAACTCCATATTTCATTTTTAAATCCATAACCGGATTTTCAAGAAGATGGCACCCGGTGATATGACAGGCGATAATATCACCATCGTGCAAGGGTACCGCTCCGGGCGTCCCGGTCGAAATGATATCTCCCGGGAGCAGGGTCATGATCCGCGAATGATACGACACCAGAAAATCGGGAGGAAAAGTCATATTGGCAACAGTATTGGCGGCGCGAACCGACCCGTTGTGTACGGTCGACACGGTCAAAGAAGTCAAATCGGGGAACTCGTCGACCGTATACAGCAACGGGCCAAAACTGAAAAAAGTATCAAAGCTTTTGGACTGGGTTAGATTGCGTGGATTGCGACGGAGAATGTCCTCGGCGGTCATGTCAATTATTGTCGTATACCCGGCGACAACATTCTGCCAGTCGGCCAATGCTACATTGCGGCAGGTTTTGCCGAAAATAATGCCCAGTTCCGCTTCCCCGGTGGTTTTTTCCGATAAAAGCGGAATTTCTATCGTGTCACCATGCCCGATAATGGCCGTATCCGGTTTCATGAAACTGGCCGGCTCGTCTGTCGGCGCCGTTTCAGACAAATCGGCGGCATGATTTTTATAATTCAAGCCGATTCCCCAGATTTTTCGGGGACGGCGGTATAATGGTGCAAATTTCACTTTTTTATACGGTATAATATAATCGTCCAGAATTTTAAGCTTTTCTTCTCCCTCATCCTGATACCAACGCCACAACCGCTCCAGCTGCCCGGAAACAAGCAATTCATACAAAGTCGTCGGAAAATCCAGGCGCAACCGGGCATTGACCGTTTCCAGCGGCAGAAGGCCATCATCGGTCGCCACGGCAGCGATTTCCAGCGAGGCCAGTTTAATGGTTGCCAGTTTCAACGGGGTCCCCCGATGGTTCGTGAGATATTCTCGAATAAGTAAATAAATCCGGCTTCAATTCATAATGACGGAGCGCTTCCGCGACCAACGGTGAATCGGTTTCAAGCATGCGACTGATCGACGATATGGCGTCATCGGCCAGCGGCACGCGTGAAACCACTTCAACCGTCACTTCCGTCGTTTCATGCCGCCGTGTATATTCCGGTCGAAATAAAGATTGACTCATGACGACATTGGGATTAAGAACGTGGCTTTCTCTTCCCGACAGCGATTCAAATGATTTTTCGAAATATCCTGCGGAATATCCGTAATGAGTACAGCATAAACCTATCCCCAAACCATCTTCGAATTCAACCGGCAGATTGCCAACGGCTTCCGAGACGTACATGTCGATCATCGTATGCGTTATGTCCCCTTCCGGGTCACTCTGGATTTCACTTTCGAGCATATCGCAGGGTTGCGTGATAATCCTTTCCGGGGCGATTCCAGCTTTTAATAAGCGCTGGCGGTGTGAATCCTGTTCAATGGTGGTCGGCGTACCCATGATGACGACCGCATCATGCGGATTGGCGGTCAGATGGTCGGCCATCATCCCGACTCCGAATTCCACGATGTCGATTACCGGGATATCAGTCTCACGGGCAAATTCGGTCAGCGGGTATATCACCGATAATGTATTGCAGGCGATAAGAATCAAATCAGGCTGAAAATGCCCGGCCATGCCGGCTAAAGCATTGCTGAAGACATTTACTTTTTCTTCGGTCGTTGACATCTGGTTATAAAGATAATTCGTATCGGCCAGAGCATTGCCGAAAACCAGATGAACCCTTTTAAACGGGTGTTCTTTTTCGAATTTTCCGGCCACGTCCGCCATGACCGAAAGCCCACCGAGACCGGAGTCGGTGATCAGGATGACTACGTCATCCTTCTGATAGAGCTTGTCAAGTTTGTCTGCTATTCGGGCTTGATCCGCTTTGCCGCAGGTCAGGATAACAATGCCCGAAAGCAGGGCAATAATCGGAATGAATATTAGTCGCAATTTTTCCATGACCATAAAATCTTTCCATGATTAAAAACGGGGCGGCTCATGGCCGCCCCTGATAATATTAACATGTCCCCGATTAATGTACGCAATCGGGAGCCGGTCCTCCGGTATAAATATGGTTGATCAATATCAGGACGTCGAGCAGATTGAGATCGCTGCTGCAGTCACAGTCACCAACCGTGTCGCCGCCCAGCGGGGCCGGGCCCCCTGTATAAATGCGGTCGATCAAATACAGGATATCCAGCAGGTTAAGCAACTGATTGCCATCGACGCTACCCAGGGTATGACCGATAAAATCAACCTGACCCACTACCGTAAACGGGGTGGCGTCACCGAATTCACCGGCCACGGTATAATTCTGGACGCTTTGATTCCAAAGCAAACCGTAGCTTCCGGCCAGAAGATGCAGTCCCACCGGAATTTCGATAATGTCGCCGATAAAGCCTTCGCGGGCCGGGACAATGATCGGGGTAGCCGCCGGATTAATGCCATTTACAGTCAACGTCGCCAGATTCACGTCGGCAACGGTATGACCGGAACCCGGTTGGAAATTAAACCATACTTTGGCCGGGTCGCCGTAGGCATATGCCTGAATTGCCATCAACGGCGCCGGATAGATATCAATGGTTTTCTCGGCACCGACAGGGGCACCCAGAGTCCATAATGAGAAGCCGTCAAGACCAGTAATTGTCATGGTATTGGCCGCGTCATCGAGTGTTCCCGCATACTGTACCCATGAAGCGCCGCCGTTGCTGGAAGCGTATGCCACAAGGGAGGCTTCATCGAGGCCGTTTAACTCGCCATCGTCGTAATGAAAGATCATAGTGGCGTCAAGACCTGCGTTGACGGCCGGAGAAATATCAAAATAGCGCACAATACTGGCCCCGCCGCCCGTCAGAGTCAGTGGCGTACCGGTTACCCGCAAAACCGTCGTTTCACCGGGAGCATTGCCCTCGGCGGAAATCTCCAAACCTATTCCGCCGAAATCGCTGTAAACGCTTTTGGCCAGACCACGAGTGGTCGTGACATTGCCCTGAACGATAAAACCGGTCGTTTCATCGAGCGTGGCGCTTTCGGCCAGAGTCAGAGTGAAAGCCCCTGTGGACAAGGTGCCGTTATTCAGAGCCACAACCCCATTGGCGGTGGCATCGGCGCCGAGTGTCACAACCTGGTCGGGCGATGAAATGATCAGGTTATTGAGAGCACTGACGCCGGTCGGAAGTTCCGGCCCGGTTGTGACCGAAGTCGTGGAACTGGTATAACGGACATTCACCACACCGTCGAACTGCGGAGCGGTCGCGATTTCACCGGTTGCCCGCGAAATCAGCACGCCGTCGGCCAGGACCAGCGTGGCATCGGGATCGCTGTTGTTGATCAGACCGCTGGTCATGCGGAGCGTCCCGCCAACGGTAACCGTATAAGCGGTGTCGGCTCCGAGGATAAGTTCCGCGCTGTTGTTGGTAGTCAGGCTGTCGGTAACGGCGCGGTTACCGGTTAAAGTCCAGATCTTCTTTGTATCGTTGCCCCGGAAGCTGAATTCCACGGTGACATAATCCATGTCGACCACAACCTGGTTGGTCGTGGCGGTCGAGGGGTTGCGCTCATAGCGAACCTTGCCGTTATTGGTCAAAGTCGCCGGGAAAATGGTTGTACTGCTGTTGGTTCTGAAAACGCCGCCGGGCTGAATTGCCAGCGACGCGTTGGCAAACCAGACATCGGACGTGGTAGTATTGAGAATTGCGCCACCGGATTCAATTACGACCGCCCCGACATTTAATTCGGCCCCGGTGGATGTACTACCCAGCCCGGTACCGATTTCAAACAGACCGCCGTCTTTGATCGTGATTCCGGCGATACTTATATCACTGGAACTGCCGTCATTCAACTCGACCCGCCCGTAAATAATCATGGGTCCAACGGGGGTCGAATTGGTATTACTGCGAACGATATGGTCGCCGGTGCCGTCAACCATGACGAGTTCGCCGTCGGCGCGAATCGTCGTAACCAGATTCTGATTGTTGGTAAAAGCGCCGCTCGATGCCCAGCGAGCTTCCAGGTCGTCGCCTTCGTCGAACAGAAAAGTCCCACTGACGATTTCAAAGCTGTTTTGAACGCAAAATTTCATACCGGACTTGTCCGTTTTGACCTGTGTCCCCACCGGCTTATCAATAACCAGATCGCGGAACGACGTGGACCCGCCGCTGGTATTCCAGCCGCTTATAGTCTGAACCGGCTCGTCGCCGGTAAACCAGACATAGGCGTTAGTGCCCGACCATCCGGCCGAAAAAACGTTGTGAGACGTGCTGAAAAGAGTAAAATTCCCGTACACGCTCAAGCGGCTGTTGGAATTCATATCAATAAGTGCATCGTTGCCGCCGAACGATACGGAATGACACTCTGACAGGCCGTCGTCAACCGATACGGTATGTCCCGCATTGATGAAAACGTCATCGGCGGACGTTGGAATGATTCCACCCTGCCAGGTATTGGGATCCTGCCATGGCCCCGACTGCGCCGTTTGGATTTGGCCCAGCGCCGTTCCGAAGCCGAGGAACAGGATCATTGCCAGCATTAGAGCAACACCCTTCATAAATTACCTCCTATGGTGATTTCACCTGTTTTGTATTTTTTTGAACGTAAGCCGTTTTTATCATCATTTTGCACTCACTTCCCTCCCAATTTTTATAGGCAGTTTAACGGTGTTCCATCGCCATATAACAATGCTATCATAGCCAGGATATCGAGCAGGTTCAGCGTTCCCGAGCTGTTGACGTCGGCCGCATTGAAATGTATGGGATCCGGGCCACTTTCGTACACGTTGGCAATCAGGAATAATATATCCAGCAGGTTAACATTTCCGTCGTTGTTGGCGTCACCGCATATGTACGTTACTTCCGACCCCAGCGTCCACAGCGAAAAGGCATCGATACCGGACAGGGTGACAGTATTGGCGGCAGTATTAACCGAACCGCCGCGCGCGGCCCACGTGGCGCCGCCGTCATCCGACGAATAAAGCTGTAAATACGACTCCCCATTCCCATTCAGCTCCGATTCATCATAATGGAAAATCAGCGTCGCGTTCAGTCCGGTGTTCACCTGCGGACCGATACTGAAATAACGTGTAATCGAGGGTCCACCCGGCAGTGTCTGTGCCGTCCCCGTTACGCGCAAGACCTGGGTCGGTCCCGGAGCCGCTCCAGAAGCGTTTATTTCAACCCCGATATTCCCGAAAATTTCGTTATTATTATGGGCCACGGTCCGAGTCGTCATAACCCGTCCGCGGGTAACAAAACCGGAAGATTCGTCTATAACGGCCGAAGCGCCCAGCGTTGCCGTGAACCCGGACGTCATAAACGGCCCGTCATTGACCTGAAGAGAATTATTCACGGTGACATTCGTCCCCAGCGTAACCCCGACATTGCTGTCGATTATGAGGTCGTATAATTTGGTGATATCGGTCGGAACTTCGGGGCCGGTCAAAACCGGCGTTGTACTGCTGGTGTATCGAACACTGGCGTACCCGAGAAATCGCGGGGCCCGTGAAATTTCTCCATAGGCTCGCGAGATCAGGCCCCCGTCGGCCAGTTCCAGAACGGCATCGGAGTCATCGTTATCAAGAATGCCGCTGGTCAACCTTATAGTTCCATTGACCTTGAGGGTGCAGGGCGACGATGCCTCCAGGAGGAATTCGGCGTCGTTGTTGACAATTAGACTGTCGGCCACGGTTCGGTTTCTGGCCAGCGTCCAGATCTTTTTGGTGGCGTTGCCGTTGAAGCTGAATTCAATGCTTATATAATTGGTGTCCACGACCACTTGATCGGTCGTGGCCGTAACCGGGTCGCGCTGATAACGCACCTTGGCGTTGTTATAGAACGTCGGCGGAAATATGGTAGTACTGCTTGATGTTTTGTACGTCCCCCCCGGCTGTAAATCGACAACGGTCGTATCGAAATAGACATCCGACGTTGTGACGTTAAGGAGCGATCCGCCGGACTCGATGTTGATCCGACCCGGGTTAAATTCCGGTCCATAAGTGGAACTCCACAGGCTGGTCCCGACTTCAAGCGTACCGCCGTCCTTGATGTCAATGCCGCCGATACTGATGTCATAGGAACTGGCATCATAGAAACTGGCAAGACCGTAAATCGTCATTTTCCCGATAGGCAACGACCCGGTTCCGCTTCTGATGAAGTGCGTTCCGTCGCCGTCGACCAGCCGAAATCGGCCATCGGCGTAAACGGTTATTTTTAAATCCTGATTGTTGGTGTAATTCCCGCTGGATGCCCATCGCGCTTCCAGATCGTCATCCGGTTCGATACTCATAATGCCGCTTATGATGTCCAGGCTATTTTGAATACCGAGCCGCATACCGCCAGTGGCGGTTCTGACGATGGCGTCGGGGGCTTTATCGATAATGACATCACGAAACGAAGTTGATCCGCCCGATGTGCTCCAGCCGCTTAACAACTGGTCCTCATCTCCGGCAAAACGGACGTAGGCGTTTTCTGCCGACCACCCTGCGGCGAACACGTTATGGGTCTGACTGTAAAGTGTAAAATCGCCATAAACAGTCAGGCGGCTGTTGGCATTCATATCTATTTGAGCGTTAGGGCCGCCGAAAGATATCGAATGACACTCCGCCAGAGTATCGTCAACCGAAATCACATGCCCTTCCAGTATAGCAACGTTGTCTTCCGGGCCGGGAATCGTTCCCGATTGCCAGGTGGCAACGTCGGTCCAGGAGCCGGATTGCTTTGATATGATACCGTTATCTTCCGGGAAAGTCAGTATCACCGCGTTAACCAGTTTATTCCAGTTGGTGGCGTTGCTGCGGAGCCTGTCATAAGCTTGTTCCAGATGCAAAAAGCGTCCCGTCGTCGTATAGGCATAAGTCCCGCAGGGATTCGGAGACTGGTTGAGAAGCCGACCCTGAACATTTGTGCGGGCAATTAATTCATCCCAGTCTGTGTCAATATGAGCTATTTTAAATGTCAGGACGTTGTCCTGGGCATAAAGGTTATTGCACAATTCGACCAGATAATCGGTTCCCGAAGGCGAATATCTGGTGCCGTTGCTGGCGATGACATACGGATCTCCGTCTCCCTTCGAAAACCCGTGAGGTTGAATGATAATCAGGTCGGGCACGAATGCCAGCATTTCCTCGGTCGTAATCTGAAACGTCCCCGTGACGTTGTGCGGCTGGTCGGAAACGCGATATGGCTCTGAAGTGCTGTTGCAGGCAGTGGTGCTTCCGTCGCAGGGACTGCTGGCCGTATTATTGCAACGGTGCACCCCCGATACGAAGAAAGCCCGCGCCCCCGAATCCCGGAAAACGCGAAAACCCTGATAACCGGTATTGGTATCGTGCCTCGGGTGAGGACTCTGGATAATCAGACGATATCTTTTGGGATTCGGATTAAAAATGAACGTGCCCCAGTAATGGGACGTCGCCCCGGAAACTCGTTCCAGAACATAATATTCGCGATTGGGACTGACCGAGTTGTCGGTATAATGGACGACCCGATATTCCAGAGAGGCCGCCAGGCTGTGAGCGTCGGCATAATCAGCACTCATAATCGCCTGAATAACCTGACGCCACAGTGCGGTTTCCGAAGAGTTGGGGATCTGGTATAAATTGGCCGGACTGGTTCCGGGAATTTGATCCACGATATTATCGACGTAATCGGTGAAATTACCCGACAGGCTGACCTGACCGAATGCTCCGGAATGTGGCCAGAGAAGGATTACCCCGGCAATCAGAATGGTCATCATACCGGGCCATAATCGGAATCCCCCAATGCCCGCAGGGCCGCATGGCGATACATTGATGCATGATAAGGGCATTTTCCCCTTGCATTTCATAAGTCAAATTCTCCCGGAAGCGGGCCGGGCCGTTAATCGGCCCGACTCGTTCCAATTCCAGCCATTTAAAATATATGTTTCAACACATCCGCCGGTTACGGACAAAGAGGTGCCGGTCCCGGAGGAGTATTGTACCTATAAGCGATCAAATAAAGGATATCCAGCAGGTTAATACTGCCGTCGGCGTTGGCGTCACCGGCTTCCATCGGAACCGGAGCCGGACCGGCCGGAGTATTATACCTGTATGCAATCAGGTAAAGGATATCCAGCAGATTGACGGTGCCGTCGCCGCTGGCATCGCCACACACGTACCCGGCTTCCGAGCCGAGCGCCCAGAGGGAAAGGCTGCTCACACCGGTGAGCGTCACGGTGTTAGCTATGGCATCAACCGTCCCGCCCCGGGCCGTCCAAGTTGACCCCCCGTCCGTAGACGAGTACAGTTGCAGCCCCGATTCAGACACTCCGTTCAACTCGCCGTCATCATAATGGAAGACGAGGGTGGCGTTCAAGCCGCTGTTTACGGCCGGAGTTACATTAAAGTAT
>CAYWLR010000003.1:0-115720 GCA_964459465.1 uncultured Ignavibacteriaceae bacterium
ATTCTAATCAATTCCCAAACAATCGACAAGATACAAGGTCGGCTTCCGAGTGGAGCGAAGCGAATCGCGAAACCCGACATTAAGGGGATTTGGACAATTGGGCCGATTTCGCTTGACGAACCCGGGATTTTGGATATATTAACTGTTTCAATAATTTGGAGATAAGGTTAGAAAGTAATGAAACGGACATATCAACCATCGAATCGCAAACGGGTCAATGATCACGGCTTCCGGAAACGCCGCTCAACCCGTAACGGTCTCAAGGTCCTGGCCAGTCGCCGCGCCAAAGGCCGCAAGAGAGTGACCGTGACGGTCAAAAAGAAAAAGTAGTTTGCCCCGCCATAGCCTTAAAAGCAGAAAAATGATCGCGCAGATACTCAAATCCGCAAAAAAGTATCAGGCGGATAATCTTGCTTTGTACTGTCAGCGCCGGGAACAGGGATCGGATTCCGCCTATGCCGCTGTCTTTATGGTGGCGCGCTCGGCCGGGACAGCCGTGACCAGAAATCAAATCCGCCGCTGGCTGCGCGAGGACCTGCGCCGGCTTCAGGCCGGAAATCCCATAGGCGGGGATTTTGTCATAAGATTTTTCGGCTCCGGCCACGATGTCGACCACAGCGGTCTGGGCCAAACTCTGGAGCAACTGTATTCGCAAATCGGACAGGATGTCATACAATAATATTTCCATATTCAGCTACCCTTTTATTTTATTGATAAAAATTTACCGGTACACGCTGTCGCCGCTTATCGGCAACCAGTGCCGCTTCTACCCCACCTGCTCGCATTATTCCGAAGAAGCCTTTATAAAGCACGGGGCGCGCCGGGGTATTATCTTGACAATCAAACGGATTTTGAGATGTCATCCATGGGATGAAGGCGGCTATGACCCGGTACCGGAAAAAGGATGGGAGGGCTAAAGTGAGCTCAAGTTCGGGATTGGATAAAAATACTGTCATTCTGATAATCTTGCTCGGCGCGCTGGTCATTTTCTGGGTGCCGATCATGACCTTCCTGGGCTTTATCAAGCCCCCGGCCGAACAATCCCGGCCGACTGTCGAAGAACCCGTCAGAGAACAGCCGCTGGACCTTGCCCAGCAACAACCCGCTCCAACCGGCGGCGCGGCCACCACGCCTCCTCAAATGACTGTCGGAGACACGGCAACTATCGAAAAAATCCCGGAAGATACGATTATTGTCAAAACCAAAGTCTGGGAAATAGCTTTCAGCAACTATGGCGGCGGGCCGATTTCATTCAAACTGCTCGATTATCATTATGCCAACGATGGCCCGGTGCAGATGCTTCCGGATAATGTCCACGCCACCCCTTCATTTTCTTTCAATAGCGGAAGTGTCAAAGATAAGGATTTGATCTATATTCCTGCCAGGGAGCACCGCCATTATGATGTCACCTCATCGTCGCAGGAACTGGTTTACACTTATTCCGGGCCCAATGGCGGGACTATCACCAAGCGCTATCGTTTTACTCCCGACCGTTATGATTTTGAATTGATTCTTGAAATCGCCGACCGGCCGGCTCTGGGCTTCGAGCGCGAATACGCCATCAATTGGAATAACAAGTTGATGCCCACAGAGTTAGATATAAATGACGATTTCGCGCAGATGTGGGCGATGGCCTATCAAAACGGTGTCCGCGTTAAAATCGATGATTACGATAATAATCGCTATCAGGTCAGTTATCAGGGCATGACCAACTGGATCGCCACCCGTTCGAAATATTTCACGTCGATAATTTTGCCCCGCTCACAGACCGGAATTGAAGCCCATGCTTCAGGAATCAAATATAAAACCCAGATAGGCACGTCCTCGGCCGAAGCCCGCGAAATTGCGGTCGGCATCGGAATGCCCATTGAATACAGCCCGACCCTGACCGACAGCTTTACTGTCTATGTCGGGCCGATCGACTATGACCTGCTAAGCGACTATGACAACGAAGTGGTCGATTTGATTGATATCGGCACCACCCCGTTTGTGGGCTGGATTATAAAAATATTCGCCGTCCCGATTCTCTGGCTTTTGCCGCGCATGTATAATTTCATTCCCAACTATGGGCTGGTCATTATAATATTTTCGTTGCTTATTAAAGTTATCACTTTCCCCCTGACGAAAAAAACGCTCAAATCCATGATGGGCATGAAAAAGCTCGCGCCCAAAATGGAAGAGCTCAAAGTAAAACACAAAAACAATCCGCAGGCGCTCAACCGGGAGATGATGAAGCTCTACAAGGAGATGGGTATTAACCCGCTTTCCGGATGTTTGCCGTTGTTGCCACAAATGCCGCTCTTTTTCGCCTTGTTTGCCGTCTTTCGCTCGACTATCCTCCTGCGCCAGGCGCCGTTTGTCTTATGGTGGGATGACCTTTCGCGCGGAGCCCTGTCATTGACCGACCCCTACATGATTCTGGTTGTCCTTATGGTAGTTCTCATGTTCCTGCAGCAGAAGACCGGCATGACCGACCCCAAAAACAAGGCCCTGACCTATATCTTCCCGCTTATGCTCGGCTTCTTTTTCTACAAAGCCTCGGCCGGTTTGGTACTTTATTGGACCTGTTTCTCGCTGTTTTCGTTTATTGAGCAGATAATATATAAACGCCCGATGATGGAAAAAGCCGACGCCGAAGTTAAAGTCCAATGAAATATGGACTCGCACACTCAAGATTATTACCGCGAGACGATCGCGGCCATTGTCACGCCGCCCGGGGAGGGCGGCCTCGGCGCCATTCGCATTGCCGGACCCGACTCCGCTAAATTTTTAAATAGTATATTCAAACCGGCCCATGATTCCGAATCCAAAACCGGTTATTTTATCCTCCGATACGGTTATATTGTTGACAGTCATGGTGATACGATAGATGAGGTGACCGCTGTCCTGATGCCCGCCGGGCGCTCCTATACCGGCCAGGAACAGGCGGAAATTTTCTGCCACGGCGGCCAGTTCGTTCTCAAGCGGATTCTAAAAGAAATTATCGCCTTGGGGGCGCGTTTGGCCGAACCCGGCGAATTCACCCGACGAGCCTTTCTGGCTGGACGAATCGATCTGGCCAAAGCCGAAGCGGTCGCCGATTTGGTCGCCGCCAAGACGGCCTTTGCCTATGAATCCGCCAAAAAGAATCTGTTAGGCATATTTTCCAATAAAATCGACTCCCTGCGCGAACAGCTGATTGATATTCTGGTCGAAATTGAGGCCTCGGTCGATTATCCGGAAGAAGATTTAGAAACCGCCGACCATGATGAAATGATCGCCAAAATCGGAAATATTATAAATAAGGTCGCCGAACTGGCGGCCAGTTACCGTTCGGGAAGGATTATCAAAGAAGGCTTCCGTATCGCCGTGGCCGGGCGGCCCAACGCCGGTAAATCTTCGCTTTTCAATGCCCTGCTCAACCAGAATCGCGCTATCGTGGCACCGGTCCCCGGGACCACAAGAGATTATCTTACCGAATGGATAGACTTGGATGGAATCGCCGTATCGTTGACCGACACCGCCGGGCTTCGCGATTCACAAGGAATGATTGAAAAATCCGGCCAGAACGCCGCCCGTCAAATAATGAAGGATTCTGACCTCATTATCTGGATCGCCGATACCTCCCGCAAAAATTTCGCTTCGGAAATCGAAATTGATTTAAAAAAACTTGAAGGCCCCTCCCCCGTTAAAGTCATTTTCAACAAAATCGATAAATTGTCTTTAGAACGCTTGAAGGCCGTCAAAATGATGGCTCGCGGCTATTCGGCCGTGGTTATTTCCTGCAAAACCAGAGAAGGCTTGGATAATCTTAGAAATAAATTAAATTCCATAATATCCGGCGGTTTGCCGGATTTGACCGACGGACTTGTGGTCACCTCGGAACGCCACAAGCAGAAACTTGACCTCGCCCTGGAGTCTTTGAAACAGGCGGAATCGGATATCAAGCAGAATCAGAGCCCGGAAATAATCGCTTTTAATATCCGTCAGGGCATAAATGAAATTGACGAAATTTCCGGCCGTATATATAATGAAGAAATTTTAAACAGGATTTTTGACCGATTTTGTATCGGAAAATGAAAATTGTTTTACGTGAAACATTCTGATTTCGACATAATCGTAGTCGGCGGCGGCCACGCCGGAGTCGAAGCCGCTCTGGCCATTGCCCGCATGGGCAAGACGGCCGCGCTGGTGACAATGGACAAAACCAAGCTGGCTCTCATGTCCTGCAATCCGGCCATCGGCGGTCTGGGCAAATCGCATATTGTCAAGGAAATCGATGCCTTGGGCGGGGTCATGGGGCAAGCCATCGATGCCACCGGTATTCAATTTCGAAAACTCAATTTGAGCCGCGGTCCGGCCGTATGGGCCACCCGTGCCCAAGCCGACAGAATAGGCTACAATAAATTCATTTGCGATTTTGTCGGCGCCCAATCGAAAGTCACCGTTATTGAGGCCACCGCCGGTGAAATTCTCACCGAGTTGGGACGAGTCCGCGGCATCCGCACCGAAGACGGTCAAACCATCCTGGCGGAGGCCGTGATAATCTGTTCGGGAACATTTCTGGGCGGATTGATTCATATCGGGGATAAGCAAATTCCGGCAGGCCGGCGGGGCGAAAAAGGTGCCTATAAATTGTCCCAGTCATTTCGATCTCTGGGTTTCGAGATCGGGCGACTCAAAACCGGGACGCCGCCTAGGCTCAACGGCAAAACCATCGATTATTCCAAATGCGAAGCCCAGCCGGGACTGGAGCCTCCCCCATTTTTTTCATACCGCTCCGGACCACGGGAAATCAAACAGGTTCCCTGTCATCTGACATATACGACAGCCGCCACCAGGGAAATTATTCTGGCCAATTTGAAAAAATCGGCCATGTTCTCCGGGCAGATCCACTCCCGCGGACCAAGATATTGTCCGTCGATCGAAGATAAAATCTATCGTTTCAGCGATAAGCCTCGTCAGCATATATTCCTTGAGCCCGAGGGCAACGGCACCGGTGAAATCTATCCCAACGGATTTTCGACGTCGCTTCCGACCGATGTCCAGCTGGAAGCCATCAGAACCGTTATCGGTCTTGAAAATGTCGAAATGACCCAGGCGGGCTATGCCATCGAATATGACTACTGCCCCTCATATCAAATAAAACGGAGCTTGGGAACTCATCGTTTGCCCGGTCTTTTTCTGGCCGGCCAGATTAATGGGACCTCTGGCTATGAAGAAGCCGCCGGATTGGGCTTAATTGCCGGCATAAACGCGGTTTTATATCTTCAAAACGAACCGGCTTTTATTCCTGACCGCGCCGAATCATATCTCGGCGTTATGCTCGATGATCTTGTAAGTCACTCCACCACTGAACCTTACCGCATGTTCACCTCCCGCGCGGAATACCGCCTGCGACTTCGCGAAGATAACGCCCGCGACCGGATGATCGAATATGCCCGCAAGTACTCCCTTATTCCGGAGAATGATTATAGATCATTTGAAACCCTTCAGAAACAAACTCGGGCGGCCATCGCCATGCTGGAGAAAAAATATATCGCGGTTTCTCAGCTCGATGGCTATGCCGAATATTTTGTAAAACGACAATCCATTTCGCTGGCCGATATTCTCAAGATTCCGGGAGTCGAATACAGATATATTACACAGTTCCTTGCTAATGGCGACCGCATAGATAATGAAATTTTGGAACGGGCATCGGTGGCGATCAAATATTCCGGGTATATCAGCAAACAGGAGCGCGAGGTCGAAAAATTCCGCCGTAATGAAAGCCAGAAAATACCCGCCGATTTGCCGTTCGAAAAGCTAACCGGCCTGCGTAATGAGGCTCGCGAAAAATTCGCCCGCTTCCGCCCGACTTCGCTGGGCCAGGCCAGCCGTATTGAAGGGGTGACCGTCGGCGATATTGCGGCCCTTTCCATCCATGTCCGCAAGTTTACGGCACAGGGTTCCTAATACATCGAATTCTGTTATATATAATGTTTGCAGGCAGTTCAATACCATTTTTTAAATCCGGTGAAATAATTACCGAGTTTGGTCTGGAAAAAGGGCTTAATACCTATCTCGATGTTCTGTTTGAATATAATAAAAAAATAAATCTTGTTTCACGTGAAACACCGCGTCCGGCCTTGGTCCGGGTAGCCGCAGATTGTCTGGTTCCCTTAAAGTTTTCTGACCCGCCTGTCGGGACATTTTTTGATATCGGGTCGGGGGGAGGCTTCCCGGCTGTCGTCCTGCTTCTGACCTTTGACCATTTGCATGGAGTCCTATATGAGCGCACCCAAAAAAAAACGCGATTTCTCGAGCACTTGATACATTTAATGAACTTGAAAGCCGAAGTTCGCCCGGATAATTGGCCTTCTACGTGTAATCTTACCGGAGAATCTTACAATTTGGGCACGATGAAATTGGTTAAACTCAATCAACAAATATTAAATCAGGTCGAATCGGCTTTAAAACCCGGCGGACGATTCATATATTACGCCGCTGCGCCGGCAATGAAATCCGATATGAATAAAATGAAGATGTCCCGTCATGATTATTTCCTCGATGATTCGACACAGCTTCGTACCGTTTCAATATTTTTAAAATCATGAAATTATTTTTGTTGCCAAACATTTGACAATATCTTAATCTCCTTATGGGATTTATTTTATACATCCGGGATGGAGGAAAAACGTGTCCAGGATTATTGCCATCGCCAATCAGAAAGGCGGCGTCGGTAAAACCACGTCGGCGGTGAATCTGGCCGCCGGTCTGGCCGTGGCCGAGAAAAAGACGCTTCTCATCGACATTGATCCCCAGGCCAACGCCACCAGCGGCGTCGGTCTGGATAAAAATATATTAGAATCATCGGTCTATGATGTCCTTATTGGCCGGGCCGCGGTGCTCGACGTGGCGCGGGCCACGGCTCTGCCGTTTCTGACCATCGTCCCCTCGGCCATCGCCCTGGTCGGGGCCGAGGTCGAGATGGTTTCGATGATGTCGCGCGAACGCGTGCTCAAAAACGCCCTGACTCCGGTCGCCGACCGCTATGACTATATCATCATCGACTGCCCGCCGTCGCTGGGACTTCTGACCGTCAACGCTCTGACCGCGGCGCACTCGGTACTCATTCCGATTCAGTGCGAGTACTATGCCCTCGAAGGGCTGGGGCAGTTGATGCGTACCATCGACCTGGTTAAAAACAATCTCAACCCCGATTTGAAAATCGAGGGTGTCCTGTTGACCATGTACGATGGCCGTCTGAATCTGTCGCGACAGGTGGCGGCCGAGGCGCGCAAGTATTTCGAAGGACGGGTGTATGAAACCGTCATCAATCGCAACGTTCGTTTGTCCGAGGCGCCCAGTTTCGGAAAACCTATCATACAGTACGATATTCTTTCGACCGGCGCCGAAAATTATCTGGCTCTCACCAAGGAGGTATTGAGCAAATGAGCGGGAAAATTGTATTGGGGCGCGGGTTGGAAGCACTCATCCCCAGAACCGACGATAGCCCGGCCAAGAGCGGCAATTACCGCACGATACCGATAATCGATATAACGGCCAATCCGCTGCAACCTCGGCGCAAATTCGACGAGGCGGCGCTTAACGAACTGGCCGAATCCTTCAAAGTGCAGGGGATGCTGCAACCGGTTATAGTGCAACGTCGGGATAATAAGTACATTCTGATCGCGGGCGAACGGCGCTTCCGCGCGGCCGGACTGGCGGGCATGACGGAAATTCCGGCCATCGTCATGAGTGAAAAGGATGAGTCCGACATGCTCCAGATGGCGCTTGTCGAAAACCTCCAGCGCGAGGACCTCAACCCGATGGAGGCCGCCGAAGCCTACCGCCGCCTGATGGACGACGCCGGTATGACCCAGAACCAGCTGGCGGCCCGCCTGGGAAAAAGCCGGGCCGCCGTGGCCAACGCCCTGCGCCTGCTGGCTCTTCCCATGGAAATAAAACAGCTGCTGCGCGACGGCCGGCTGACCGAGGGGCACGCGCGGGCCATTCTGGCTCTCGAAGACCGCGACGGCCAACTTAAACTGGCCGACCGGATTATCAACGAAAACTGGTCGGTGCGAACCGCCGAGCAAACCGCCCAGCGCACCAAACGGAGACGGCTGGTGCCCAAAAAAAGGATGCCGGCTATCGTCGAGGCCGAAAATTATTTGAAACAGGTGCTCGGAACCGCCGTTAAAATTTCGCATGGCCTCAAGGGCGGGCGTATTGAAGTCGAATACTATAATGATGAGGACCTCGACCGCCTTTTGGAATTGTTTAAAAGGATTTGAGTCGGAACCTATAAATGGCCCGCTTTTATAACATAATGATTGTCCCCGACGGCGTCGAAAGATCCTTCGGCATTAAGCTTCGCGCCTGGATGTTCAAAGGCCTGATTATCGGGGCCGGCGTCCTCACGGTCGGGCTGATTCTATTTTTCGTCTTTTACGGGCACATCCTTTCACGGGCGGCCCGGACCGATCAGTTGGCTCGTGAAAACGAGGAACTGAAACGGTATAAGTACAAACTTCTCCTGCTCGAAGAAAACATGAAGGAGACCCGCAAAATCGTTGCGAAGATATCGGGCCTGGCCGGGGTGGATTTTCAGATCCCGGAATTGCCGCCCGATTCGGTGCTGTTCGCACCGAGGGAAAAGCCGGCCGTCGTGGCGCGCCCCGTGGTTTCTCCCGAATGCGTCCCCAGCGGCCTGCCGCTGGAAGGTTACATGACGCGTGGTTTTTCGGGAGAAGATGAAAACTTTCATCCGGGCGTGGATATCGCCGCCGAAATCGGAACCCCGGTCCTGGCCACGGCCTCCGGCAAAGTCGTCTTTGCCGGCGTCGATAACACCTATGGCCTGATGATAATCGTCGAGCACGAGAACAATATGACGACGGTGTACGGTCATAACAGCGAGCTGCTGGTGGAAGTGGGCCAGGAAGTACTGGCCGGGGGGCGGATTGCACTATCGGGCAATACCGGGCGTTCCACCGCACCGCATCTGCACTATGAGATTCGGGAATACAATGAACCTGTGAACCCTTTAAAATATATTATGGATGATGAAATATCAGTCAAACAAGAGTGAAGGCGGAGTCATGAACACCGTAATAGGCAAGGATACCGTGTTTACCGGTACCATCGATATCAAGGGCGGAATTCGTATCGACGGTACGGTTAAGGGCAAGATTATCAGCGATGACACCGTTACGGTAGGGACTACCGGTTATGTTGAAGCCGACGTGGAAGCCAATTCGGCGGTGGTGGCCGGTAAAGTGATCGGCAACCTGAATGCCGGCGAAAGTGTCGAATTGCAGGCGCAATCCGATGTTGAAGGAGATATTCGGACCAAATCGCTGGTGGTCGAGCAGGGGGCTGTCTTTTGCGGCGGTTGCCATATGAAAGAGGGCAAATCTTCGGCGAAATTCCTTGCCCCGGAAGAAACTCCATATTCGGTCGTTGGTAAAAAGGTAGAGGAAACCGAATAAACCGGGTTCAGACATTCTGCATATATAATGTTATATAATGTGGAAAAGGTCTGAAATTTGTGGATATCCGATTATGTTCTTGAAGGCCATTTCATTACGTCGGATTAGTTAAGGCCGGATTTATATAGATATCCACAAATTACTATGCCGGTTATAGTTACTAATAATACGCTAAAAATTTAAAATGCTTGATTTACTGTTGATTCTGCCCTGCTCGTAATAGTAATCTAACATGAAGGACGTCTCTGATTATGTCTGAAAAAGCAAGTGATCTTAAAGCAGTTGAGCAACTTAATATTGCCTATAATAATATTCGTAATGAAATCGCGAAGGTAATTATCGGCCAGGATAAAGTTATTGAACAACTTCTTGTGGCCTTGTTATCCTCGGGGCATTGTCTTTTGGTCGGTGTTCCCGGTCTGGCAAAAACCCTTCTTATCTCAACTTTGGCCAAGGTTCTGGACTTAAAGTTCAATCGTATTCAATTCACCCCCGATTTGATGCCGTCAGATATAACCGGGACGGAAATTATTGAAGAAGATAAGGTTTCAGGCACTAGGAGGTTCAAGTTTGTCAAGGGTCCGGTCTTCGCTAATGCCATTTTGGCAGACGAAATAAACCGTACTCCGCCAAAAACGCAGGCGGCTCTTTTGCAGGCTATGCAGGAGCATGAAGTGACCGCCGCTGGGCAAACCTATCGTCTCGATGAGCCTTTCTTTGTTTTGGCGACACAAAATCCGATTGAGCAGGAGGGAACATACCCGCTTCCGGAAGCCCAACTTGATCGTTTCATGTTTAATATTTATGTCGATTATCCCTCTGACGTCGAAGAGCAAACCATTGTCCGCACAACGACGATTATCCCCGAATATAAGTTGCATAAGATACTGACGGCGTCCGAAATTATCGGCTTTCAGCAGTTGGTCCGCAAAGTCCCCGTATCCGACAACCTGATTCAATATGCGGTCGATATTGCCCGGGCCACCCGGCCCAATAATGGAACGGCGCCCGATTTTGTTAAAAATTGGGTTTCCTGGGGGGCCGGGCCGCGTGCCTCGCAATATATGATACTGGCCGCCAAAACACGGGCCATCCTCGATGGCCGTCCCACTCCCGGCCCGGACGACGTTCGCTTTGCCGCTCTGCCGGTATTGCGCCATAGAATTGTGACCTCATTCAACGCCGAGGCCGATGGCGTGGATACCTCGGCCATCGTCAAAAAATTAATTGATAATGTGAAGCACCGTAATTAGTTTATCCATACTTGATCACGATTAGACATCAGATTGGTATGATGTTTACCGGGTAATAGTACGGGGTGAATATTATGGATGTACGTGTCAGCGATTTGCCGCCATATGGCAAATTGTTTGTGGGGCTGTTTTGCATTTTGGTTTTAATCGTTCTGGTCTGGATGACTGTGCTGGGGCTGTTGCATGCCGGTATTGTCGGCTATCATTATGAAGACTGCCCGACCGATAACACTTTAAAAATGGAAGCCATGCTGGCAACCCAAACGCCGACCGTGGAAGCTCTCTGGGATGATTCGGGCAAAGTGATAGATATCGATGATCCACTTTTTCACGGTCAGCCAGGCCATTTGAGCAACTGGCATATATTCCGTGACAATCTGGAGTGGGCTATCGGGCACGCCGGAACACAAACCATGCTCTTTTTCGCCTTGGGATTGATTTTCATGTTCACGAACTATTCGGATAAGGCCAGGAAAAGAATGTACTGGCTGGGGTTCAATCTGATTGTTTTGCATGTCATTGCCCTGTCGGGATGTGGATTCTGTCTCCCGGCCAATGTATTGATTTACACGTCGGGTCCGCTGTTGCTTCTGATCTTGGCAATTATGACAATTATGATCCTGGCGAGTTTGAGGAAAAAGAATTGACACTCATATATTATGCGGTGTCGCAAATCGGATTTTTCCAAGCGGCGTCAGGAACCTGTTCCTGACGCAATATACGATGAGAAGCAGAAATCGAAATATCTATGAATGCAACAGTAATGTATTTTTCATTACGTCGACAATTGTCGGTTCCATAAATGTCTTTAACGATTGTGCGATCGCCAAGATATTTATCGGCACATTAGATTTTTATCAAAAGCGGGGCGATTTAATTATTCTGGCATATGTGCTGATGCCCAGTCATTTTCACCTTATTGTAAAAGTGAATAAAGAATTAACCGTATCAAAGTGTATCGGTAATGTGAAGCGACTCACATCACGCAGAATAGGTGATCATTTAAGGGCATCTTGCAGTAGAGATTTGTTGGCACAATTGGAGAAGGCGGCAGCAAATGAACCAACGGGGGATAGCAAAGTCTGGCAGTATCGATTTGATTGTTTTGTGATTAACAACAAAGCGACTCTGGTTCAGAAAATAGAATACATCCACCGTAATCCGGTTAAGGCGGGTTTGGTTGAAAGTGCGGAAGATTGGAATTTTTCGATTCCAAAAGATTATTCATTTGGAAGCAAAGGGCTATTATACATTGATGTGGAGTGGCGTTGTCTGAAGTAATATGGATGCCGTCTGGAAAAGGTTCCTGACGGTGCAATGCAAAGATATGATTGTATAACCGACAGGAAGGGGTCTCTTACGGCGCACCGGAAGACTTAATATGAAACAAAATCGCCTGTATGATGAATTCGCTTATCTGTGGCCGTTGATTAGTCCGCCCGAAGATTATGCCCGAGAGGCCGGCCTCTGGCGCAATCTTCTGCATGCCAAGCTCGGCCCCGGACGACACCATATACTTGAGCTGGGTGTGGGCGGGGGACATAACCTGTCGCATCTCACGTGCGATTTTAAGGCAACCGCGGTGGACCTTTCCGAAAAGATGCTGGCCATATCCAAAAAACTCAATCCCGATGTCGAGCATGTTGTCGGCGATATGCGAAGTGTCCGGCTGGGCCGAACGTTCGACGCGGTTATTATTCATGATGCCATTGGTTATATGTGTACGGAAAATGACCTTCTGGCGGCTTTTAAAACCGCCGCATCGCATCTTAAACCGGAAGGCATTTTTATCACGTCCCCGGATTATGTTAAGGAAACATACCCCGGAACAAATGTAAACCACCGCATCAGCAAGGGCGATAATATCGAATTAACCTTTATTGAATACGATTACGACCCAAATCCCGACGATACGACCGCCGAATCGGTTATGTTCTACATGATTCTCAAAAACGGCCGCCTTAATATCGAACAGGATTTTCATACAACGGGTCTATTCCCGGTCGAAACCTGGCTAAAATTAATGGAAATAGCCGGATTTGATGTCGAGATGAAACAGGAAAATCTCGGCGAAGATATCCGGCAGAACTATTTTTTTATTGGGACGGAAAAGCGGTAATTTATTATTTTGCACCGGTAGTAAGGGATTTTGGCGACGAGGGGATGTGAAAGAATGCCCTGGATGTCAACCCGCAGAAGACAATGTGAGATTTCCGGGGTTTATAAATCGGGGGATGATGAGTGAAAAAGGTTCTGCTGTTTTCAATATTGCTGGTAGTCGGGCTGATATTATCCCAATATCTGGACCGATTTACCGGTGGCTCCGTCTTTGTCCGTGAAACAATACGTATACTGACCATGATCATGCTGGGCTTTATCATGATTCATGTCGGCTATGAATTTGAAATCGATCGGTCCCGCTTGAAAAGTTACGGTTTCGACTACCTGATTGCGGCCACGGCCGCCGCCTTTCCCTGGATCTTCTGTGCCGTCTATTTCGTGTTTATATTTTATGACTCATCGCTGTGGAGTTCGTTTGATACCTGGACCGAGGCGCTTCTGGCCGGACGGTTCGCGGCACCGACGTCGGCCGGTGTTCTGTTTTCCATGCTGGCCGCGGCGGGACTTTCGGCCACCTGGTTTTTCAAAAAGATACGGATATTGGCTATTTTTGACGATCTGGATACGGTCATTTTGATGATTCCGCTGAAAATGCTCATTGTCGGCCTGCGCTGGGAACTGGGTATTATCGTCATTGTTATGGTTATTCAGCTTTGGCTGGCCTGGAAATATCTTCATAAAACTCATATTCCGATAACCTGGCGCTGGGTACTGGTGTACGCCACCGGCATCGCCCTGACTTCAGAATTTATATATCAAACCAGTCTGCTATTTGACGACATAATACCTATCCATATCGAAGTGCTTCTCCCGGCCTTTGTTCTTGGCACCATGATGGCCCACCCGCAAGGCCATGATCCTCACTGCGACGATTGTCGGGAAGGTCACCAGGAAGGGCCGGAGAGTCCCGATGAGCAGAAGGTGGCAACGATAGTATCGGGCATTTTCATGGTCCTGGTGGGATTATCCATGCCGCCCATCGTACTCGTCGAAGGAAGCTGGCAATGGATCGTGATGCACGTTCTTATTATCACCCTTCTGGCCAATGTCGGGAAGATGTTCCCTCTGTTTGTGTATCGGAAAGAAGCACATTGGAAAGAGCGGCTGGCGTTATGTGTCGGCATGTGGCCACGCGGTGAAGTGGGGGCGGGGGTGCTGATTCTGTCACTGGGTTATGGCATCGGGGGAGTAATGGTGACAGTGGCGGCGCTGTCGCTGGCGCTCAACCTTCTTCTGACCGGCGTCTTCATTATTATCGTCAAGCGGCTGCTCGCCTCGGCCCCGCCGGTTCCCGGAAGAGAGTTAGTGTAATCGGTCGAGCGCCCGAATACCTTACGGATGATACTATGTGGTGAGTCTGTTATCCGACCGACCAAATGCCATTTCAGTCGGTTTCCCGCAATTTGCGCCACAAAGTCGATTGACTGATACCGAGTATTTTGGCGGCCTGCGGCCGATTCCCATTGGTGTGCGCCAATGTTCGTTGTATGTGCGCCACTTCGAGTTCTTTAAGAGTCACCGGCCGATACTTTTCAAGCGACATGTAAGTGGCTCCTTTGCCCACCAGTTCCGGAGGCAGGTGTTCGCTCCCGATAGTTTTTCCCCGGGCGAATATGGCCGCCCTTTCCAGCACGTTGTATAACTCGCGGACATTGCCGGGCCAGGAATAATTCAACAGATATGAATCACAATCCCGATGCAAGTTTAAATGGGGCAGCTGCATCCGAACCGACAATTCCGCCAGGAAATGTGCCGCCAGCGCCATGATATCTTCACGCCGTTCGGCCAGTGTCGGGACTCTTATTTCAACCACCCGAAGTCGGAAAAATAGGTCTTTGCGAAAACGGCTATCGGCCACCGCGGCCGACAGGTCGGTATTGGTGGCGGCGATAATGCGAATATCGACCCGCCGCGGAATATTCTCCCCGATGCGGAGAATCTCTCGTTCCTGCAGGACTCTTAATAGTTTCACCTGAATAGCCCCGTCAATATCGCCGATTTCATCGAGAAAAGCAGTTCCACGCGCAGCCTGTTCGAACAATCCGACCCGGTCATTGATAGCACCGGTAAAAGCCCCGGCTTTGTGGCCGAAAAGTTCGCTCTCCAACAGCGCAGCCGGAAGCGCCGCACAGTTGATGGTCAGCATTGCCCGCTTTTGACGACGGGAATTATCATGAATAAAACGTGCCACAATTTCTTTGCCGACACCGGTATCGCCGCTTAAAAGCACCGAAGAATCAAACTCGGCCACCATATAGGCAAGCTCAAGCACGTCCATGAAAGCGCGGCTCTTTACCGGAGCCAAATAAGCGGGAAGGTTTCTTGGGTCAAACATTTCAAAATGCCACTCAAATAATAAATGTTCCATTATGGAATATATATTTTGCATAATAGAATATATTTGTTATCATGTCAAGTCAATTATTTCTGATAAATCGTTAATGGTTAATGTATTACATCATCGTTACGGGTCTGGCTCGAATATTGCTTTGATGTTTTGATAAATTGCAAATGGAAGGTATCTTATATGGAAAATGATAAAAAACCCACAGTTTTTGGCCCGTTCTCACAAGGATCTAAATCGCTCAAGTGGCGAATCGTCGCTGTTTTGCTTATCGCCGCACTTTTGCCCTTGCTTCTGGCCGGTTTTGGCTCCTGGATTGTCTTCGGAAGACTGCTGGAAGAAAAATCGCTGGAGTTGATGCGGCGGTCGGTCAAGCATCACGCCGATTCGATAGAGGCTCATCTGGAGGAACGACGGCATCTTCTCCAAACCGTCAGCGAAAATCACGAAATCCTGGAATTATCCAATCAGGACCGCTTGCAGGATTTTTTTGACAATCTCAATAAGGTTACAAATCAAGGGTTTGTCGATCTTGGCGTCATTGATGTGCAGGGCCGGCACCTGGCCTATGTCGGGCCGTACGATTTACGGCATTGCAACTATCAAAATGAGGACTGGTTCAGGGAGGTTCTGGTCAGGGGTCAGTATGTAAGTGATGTTTTTATGGGATTCCGCCAGGTTCCCCATTGCATTATAGCCATTCGTTCTTCGCAGGGCGGGACGGTCTGGCTATTAAGGGCGACCGTCAACAGCGCCCAATTCGATGAAATGGTGCGGGCAGAGTTTCTCGCCGGTGGCAGCGAAGTGTTCATTGTCAACCAGGATGGCCTTTACCAGACGACCCCGCACGAGGGCAAACTTCTCGATTCATCGTCGGTGCAGGACATTCCGATATTCTCCGATTTACGGGACGACCGTATTGAAATTGACGGACGCACCAAGATTCGTGTTATGACCTGGATAAATAACCATCGCTGGTTGCTGGTGGTTCAGCAGGATCTTACGAATGTGCAGGCTCCGGTAAATCAGGCCATTGTTCGCGGCGCCTATGTGGTACTGGTGGCCGTCATGATTCTTGTTTTGACCACCGTGCTGGCGACCTGGCATCTTACCCGTCAAATAGACAAAGTTACCGCGGAGCGCGAAGCGATTTCAAGGGCATTTGTCCGATCGGCCAAGCTGGCTTCGATCGGCGAATTGACTACCGGCCTGGCTCATGAAATAAACAACCCGCTGGCCATTATTAGCGCCGAACAAACCAACATTATCGATGTCCTGACGGATAAGAAATCGGGACCCGCCGAATATCAGCAGGCGCTCGATTCGTTGAAGCGATGTCAGAACCAGGTCCGGCGTTGTGCTCTAATTACCCAAAAATTGCTTCAATTCGGACGCAGCAAAGAGCCCCGAGTGGAACCGATAACGTTGGCACCCCGGTTAAAAGAAATCATGACTTTAATGGAACGTCAGGCCAATCTTCGCGATATTTCGATCAGGCTCGATGTTGACGAAACACTTCCGCCGGTCATGGCCGATCCCGTCGAATTGGAGCAGGTTATTGTCAACCTCCTTAATAATGCCTTTGACGCCATGCCCAATGGCGGCGAAATCATCATTCGGGCCAAAGTTGCCGCGGACCGAGTCCGGCTGGAAGTTGCCGATTCCGGAACCGGCATATCGCCCGAAGATATCGAGCGTGTGCTCGAACCGTTTTTCACGACCAAGCCGGTCGGTAAAGGGACCGGCCTGGGCTTATCGGTATGTTACGGTATCGTGAGTTCATGGGGGGGAGATATCGAAATCAGCAGTCAGGTGGGTAGTGGAACTACCATCAGGCTGTATCTGGCATATCAAAATAATAAAGAACCAAGATAGCGAGAGGCGGAATAACTATGGATGTGAATAATTCATTGATTCGTTTATTGCTGGTTGACGATGAGGAGGAATTTCTTGTCGCGACCTCACAGGCGCTCGGCCGCCGGGGCTTCGAAGTGACAGCCGCGCCGAATGGTGTCACCGCCCTGGAGATGGTAAGAAAGAAAACTTTTGATGTTATCGTGCTTGATGTCAAAATGCCTGATATCAGCGGACCGGACGTTTTCAACCAGATTCGGAATTATTTGCCGGAGATACCGGTCATTCTGCTCACGGGCCATCCCTCCGTCGCGGACGCGTTCACGACTTCAAAACGGGGTATCGCGGCCTATATTTCTAAACCGGTCGATATGGATGAATTGGCAAAGCGGGCGCGGCAGGTCATTGTCGAGGCCAAAGAGAAGGACGTCGATGGCATAGCGACCGATAATACAAGCGAAGGAATCAGGCCGATCAACGTCATGATCGTCGATGACGAAACGGACCTGCTCGAATCACTCCAGCGTGTATTTATCCGGAGGAAATTAAACACGCTGATTGCCGACAGCGGTCCCAAAGCGCTCGAATTGCTCAAAGAAGAACTGGTGGATGTAATGGTGCTTGACGTGAAAATGCCCGGCATGGACGGCCTTGAGGTCTTGCGGCGGGTGAAAGAAAAGTACCCGTACCTTCAGGTTATTATGCTAAGCGGACATCCGTCGGTCGAAGCGGCATTGGAAGGGGTCAAGCTTGGTGCCAGTGAATACCTGAAAAAGCCGGCCGATATCGATGAACTTATCGGTACGATTAACCGGCTTTACAAACAGCGTCAAAAGATGCTGGAGGAACAGCAGAAAAGACTGATAGACGAAATTAAAAGCCGCTACACTGATTAAGAGATCGCCCAAATTGAGCATCGTCCTGCGCGGTCGGAAAATGCCCAGGATGCCCGAATAAATACCTTTGGGGGAAATAAGGATAACACCCGGCGATTTGCCCGTGATTATCCTGGCCCGTTATGGCGGTTTTTATACGGCATTGGCGGGAGACGAGTGGAAATGGTGGATTTTATATTGAAATGGACCGATATTGAGCGATTAAACGAGCGTATTCACCACTTATTGACGCGCCCGGCTGAAGTGACTTTGTATCACCGGTTTGTTGGTAAACGACAAACCAACCGCCGGTGAAGCCTTATAAAAGGAGCCTTTGATGCTGAAAATTGCACTCATCACTGCGGGCATATTATGTTTGTGGATATCTCCTTATGCTGCGATCGGACCCTTTGAAATTTCAAGCCCGGATAGCAGCACGACACTTAAAATTCAGCTGGCCGCCCAGCTCTGGACAGCTTGGGAAAACAAGGACAATGGGACCGGCCGCGAACACGAATCGACATTATATATGAAGGTGCGCCGGATTCGGCCCACCCTTTCGGTATCGCTTTCGGAATACAAAACCAGTTTCAAATTGCATTTAAGCACCGCCCCCGGCTCGATTGAATTAATGGACTTTTATTCCGACACGAAACTGTCGTCACTAATAAATTTCCGCTTTGGGCAATACAAAATCCCCTATACACGATATCGTATTCAATCGTTTCAAAGACTTACCTTTGTGGATTGGGCCATCGTAACCAGGTATTTCGGAGCGGAACGTCAGATGGGGCTGTCCGTTCATAATGGCTATGAAAAGCCGCCCCGGTGGGGTTATGCGTTCGGTCTTTTCAGCGGCGTGAACGCCCGGGCCTCTCATGCCGTCGGGTTGGCGTCGATTTACGGAGAAAAACCGGTCAATCCATCCGACTTATCCGGCACCGCCCGAAAAACCGAATTTCATCCCGAACTGGTGGGCCATGTGTCGTACAATGCAAATGATATCAACGTTAGCACCGATTCTGACGCCGGAGGCGGAGAGTTTCGTTACAGTATTGCGGCCAGTGCGGCCTGGGATATGGATCCAACCGATTTTGAAGATATGGTTTTAAGGCTGGCGCCGGAATTGTTATGTAAATACCGGCATTTGTCGGTGATGAGTACCGGTTTTATCGGGTTTGTCGATATGGACGGTTCGATACGGACACGCAAGGCCATTACGGGTTTTCTCGTGCAGGCGGCCTATTGTATTAACAGGAGGGTTGAATTGTCGCTGCGTTATGCCGCGATCGATATCGACGATAAAATAACCGATGAGGCCCTGTTACGGGCACAGGCCATTGTGGCCGACGCCGATGATGACGATATCACGACCCAGTACAAAAACGCCGGGAATATTCTCGGTGAACGGGAGGGAACTTTTGGTATCAACGTATATCTGGACGGGCATGGACTTAAAGTGCAAAACGATATCGCCTTTACCCGATATCAACGCCGGGACGAGGACCGAACCGACTGGCTGGCCCGATCGCAATTGCAGTTGTCGTTTTGATCGTGAGCAGGTAATTTTGCCTTGATAGTAGTCGTGATACCGAATATCTTTTGGTAAAAATAATTTTCTGGTAATATGGACAGAAGAGAATTTTTGAAGAATGCCGGGAAAGTGGCGGCATTAGCGGCCGTAGCGGGGGAGGCCGGATTAATGAATGTCGGCTGTCGCTCAAATGAAATTCCCAAGACAGCCATCGCCAAGTCGAATTTCGAAGTGGCGGCCGAAAAGTCCGCGCCAAGAGTGGTTCTGGCTCATAACGAAAACCATGCCCATGCGCTCGCTTCCGCTGTCGATGGCATCGGCGGAATCAGACGCTTCGTTAAAAAGGGGGAACGAGTGCTCCTTAAGCCGAACGTGGCGTGGGACCGGGTTCCGGAGCAGGCGGTGAATACCAATCCGATTATTGTGGGTGAGATGGTCCGCCAGTGCCTGATGGCGGGTGCCTCCGAAGTTTTGGTAACCGACTACGGCACAGAAAATGCACAGAGGACGTTTATGCGTTCGGGGATACGAGCGGCAGTGGAACAGAACGGGGGCCGGCTAATAATTAGCGGTGATGAAGATTTCATTAAGGACGACTTGAAGGGCAAGTTCATCGGAGACTGGCCGGTGCTGAAATATATATTCGAGGTCGATCGTTTGATAAATATGCCAATCGCCAAGCATCACGGTCTGGCATACGGGACAGCCTCGATGAAAAACTTATTCGGTGCAATCGGCGGCATTCGTGACAATCTGCACGATCAGCTCGACCAGGCCATTGTCGATCTGGCGGCCTATTTCAGGCCGACTCTTACGGTCATCGACGCCACACGGGTTCTCATGCGTCATGGCCCGGAAGGCGGGTCATTTGCCGACGTAAAAAAATGCGATTCGATAATATGTGCCACCGATCAGGTAGCCGGAGACTCGCGGGCGTGTGAGTTTCATGGAAGATACGGGCGCGACATCGGTCATATACGCCTGGCCGCGCAACAGGGATTGGGAGAAATCGACTACCGGAAGGCCGGATATCTGGAAGTGGTATAGGCCGGAGGTTGGTCGAACGATTCAGTATGTAATTCGGGCAGCTAAATCAATAACGTAAAAGCACGTATTCTCTCGCTTCCGGCATTGTGGCTGGGTCAATGATGAAATAAGTATTGTCGATTCTTCTGACGTTTTCTTTGCCTTTAAGAAATGGTTCGGCTGTGTATGGCAAATCAGGAAAAGCATCGGTCTTGTAGTGCATTGGGATCACCAAGTGTTTTACGTCGAGTTGATTGACGATCGTGTCCGCTTCGGCGGCGGCGATGGTGTATTTCCCACCCACCGGGACCATGAGAATATCGACCTTGCCAATGGTGCGAATCTGGTCATCGGTCAGGATATGACCTATATCACCCAGATGAACCAGGCGCAAGCCGTCGAATTCGTACACGAAAATGGCATTGACGGCCGTGTGAACCGGGTTATGATACGAAGATATGGAATAGAAGCGGATACCTTTAATAGTCGTATCGATGCTATTGACCTTTTGGCATTTATCATCGGTGCCCCGGAATATGGCGGGCGAGCCGAGGGCGCCTTCGACATAATTATGGTCGATATGTTCATGCGAGACGGTCACGATGTCGGTGTAAACACTGTCGGGGAAATGATAGCCCTTGAAATTGGCGGGGTCGATGAGAATGTTCGTGCCGCCGGTGGTGGTCACAAGAAACGATGACTGCCCGAACCACTTAATCCGGATAGTTGCGGTCGAATCGCCAGGCGCATGGGCGGCTGACAAGAGCGGACAAATGAAGATTACCAAAATGGTTTCCAAAATCGTATGAAATCGCATATAAATGACCTCCTGATATATTTTATTTCATAATAATGTGATTTACAGGAGGGATGTCAAACGTTAATAATATGTATCATAACGAAAATGGAGGAATACCGTATTTGAATCGGTGAAAGGCCTGAAAATGGAAAATATCTGGAAAAGCATCGTCTGGCCACAGTTCGGGGCGGCGATAAAAATGCTGGAAAACGCCATAAACGCCTGTCCTGAAGATTTATGGAGCGACCGGACAAAAAAGCTTGAATTCTGGTATGTGGTTTATCATACGCTTTTCTGGTTGGATTTCTATCTCTCGGAAGCGGCTGATGATTTCGTCCCGCCCGATCCGTTCACGTTATGCGAACTGGACCCGGCGGGCGTACTGCCCGAACGGGTTTATACAAAAGCCGAGCTTCTGTCATATCTTGAGCACGGTCGCCGGAAGTGTCGGGCCATGATTGACGCCATGTCCGACGATACGGCGGCAAGAATATTCAAATTCGGGACGCTTGATTTATGTTTTGGAGAGCTGTTGCTGTACAACATGCGGCACGTTCAGCACCATGCGGCTCAATTGAATCTCTTGCTGCGACAGAATATCGATTCGGCGCCGCGCTGGGTGAAGCGGGCATAAATGACATTGCCAATCGGCATGAAATCATGTTCGTCGAAGACAGACGGCCAGTCGAGGATGTGGTCCGGGCCGATGATGCCTATCGCGAGGTTGTTAACAGATGATCTAATATTATTTCCAGCCCTTGGCTTTTTAAAGCCGGATTAGTGCCGGCAACTGATTATCAGGCCTTCACCAGAGTCCGGTAGCGGTTGCGGCGGTTTTCGAAAAGGCGGTCGCCCAGTTCTTTGACACGCCATTCCTGATATTCCGAAAAATTGCCCTCAAACCAGCGGACTTTGCCGTCACCCTCGAAAACCAGCAGGTGGGTACAGATCCGGTCCAAAAAAAAGCGGTCGTGGCTGATGACCATGACACAACCGGAAAACTCCATGATGGCCTCTTCCAACATGCGCAGGGTGTTGACATCGAGGTCGTTGGTCGGTTCATCGAGCATGATGACATTACCCCCGGCTTTGAGGACTTTGGCCAGATGACAGCGGTTGCGTTCACCGCCCGACAATTCTCCGGCCTTTTTCTGCTGGGCCGAGCCCTTGAATCCGAATTGGGCCAGATACTGGCGAATGGGAATCTTACGGTTGCCAATCGGAATTTCGTCCAGCCCGCCGCCGATTTCTTCGATAAGCGGTTTTTCACCGTCGATGGCGGCGCGCTCCTGATCGGCATAGACCAGGCTGACAGTCGAGCCGATTTTGATGGTGCCCTCAAGCGGCTTTAAATTGCCGGCAATAAGGTTGAATAATGTGGTTTTGCCGGTGCCGTTGGGTCCGGCTAAACCGATGACCGCCCCGCGCGGGACGATAAAGTCCAGTTTTTCGAAAAGCTTCTGGTCATCAAAGCCCATGGCGACTTCATGGAATTCTATAACTTGGCCACCCAGATCCGGCCCCGGGGCGATACCGATGACAGTGGCGGAATCGGCTTTACGGGCGGCCGTTTCTCGTGCCACGAGTTGCTCGTAATCGCGAATACGGGCCCGCGACTGTTCTTTACGTTCACCGCGACTCATGCGAATCCATGACAATTCTCTCTGGAGCATTTTGCTTCGGAGAGAGTCTTTCTTTTCGGCACCGGCCAGTTCGACCAGTTTTTGTTGCAGCCAGGAAGTATAATTGCCTTCCCACGGTATTCCATGGCCGCCCTCTAGTTCTAAAATCCATTTGGTGACATTATCCAGAAAATAACGGTCGTGCGTGACAATTATGACCGTGCCGGGATATACCACCAGTTGTTCTTCGAGCCAGTTGATAGTCTCGGCATCGAGGTGGTTGGTCGGCTCATCGAGTAAAAGCAGATCCGGCTTTTCGAGGAGAATTTTGCAGAGCGCCAGCCGCCGTCTTTCGCCCCCGGACAGCGTGCCGACAAGACGCTCGTCTTCAGGCAGACACAAAGCGTCGCTGGCGATGTTCAACGTATGGTCGAGATTCCAGGCATCCAAAGTGTCGATTTTATCCTGAAGAACGCCCATTTTATCCATGGCTTTCTGCATTTCGTCGTCGTCCATCGGGGTGGCCATGCTGTCGGCAAGGCGATTGTATTCATCGAGCAGGGCCTTGGTTTCGCCGAAAGCCGATTCGATCGTCTGGCGGACAGTCAAATTCGGATCAAGGCGGGGCTCCTGCTCTACCATGCCGGCGCGGTAGCCGGGCGTAATGAAGGCGTCGCCCTGGAATTCGGTGTCAACGCCGGCCATGATACGCAGAAGAGTCGATTTTCCCGAACCGTTTTCACCGACAATCCCGATTTTGGCGCCGGGATAAAAACTCAAATTGATGTTCTTTAGAACCTGCCGCGTGCCGTAAAATTTATTCAGGCCCCGCATGTGAAAGATGAATTTATCCGCCATATCGTAATCTCCTAAATTGAAAGGAATGTGCCGGGATAATTTAATGCAATATCGGGTCACCGAGCAAGCAGAAACTTATTTTGTGCGTCAGGTAATGTAATAAAAAAGCCCCGATCATGCGTCGGGGCTTTTTGAATATTATCCTGTTATCTGAAATTACATGTCCATTTGGCCGGTATACTTGTCGGTGTGCTTCGGGTCGACCCGCAAACGATACAGGGCGGCCCAGGCTTTCATGCCGTCTTCGGCATAGGGAGCGGCATCTTCGGCATAAACGATATTCATATCTTCGACACCGTCGAGCCAGTAATAAGTCCAGGCGCCATGACCAAGGGTCGGAGCGTCATAGGAATTCTTGCGGTCCGACGCCGTAGCCATAAACGTACCATCAACCACATCGGCATGGAAATCACCGATGACACAGGCGTCGAGGGTGACCAGTTTCTTGGTGCAGTTGGCGGCATTGAAATACGACATGACATAGCCATGAGTCACGTAGTACAAATCGGCCGAAATAATGGCAGACCCGGCCGTGGAACGCCCGCCGTGGCCGCTGTAGCAGAAAGCGACTTCATCGCCGGGGTCGGCGTTATCAATCAGCCACTGCAAACCGGCAGTAATGTTGGCGCCGGTGGCATTCAGGTCGAGGTCCATACGGCAGGTGAAACCCTGCGATTGCAGCCACGATTTCATGGCCAGGGCATCGTCGTCACAGTATTGCAGGTCATTGGCCGTGCCTTCATAATCCGAAATGCCGACGATATAGGCATACTTGTGAGCCGGATTCGGATTGGGGTCACCTTCAAGGGTATCCGGCGGCGGTGGCGGCGGTGTCGGCTTTTTGCTCAAAACGGCCATCGGCACTTCTTGGTAATCAAGGGTGAAATTGGCGACCACGTTATCCGGTCGGGTTTCAACGAAATCGGGACGTTGAACCAGCGGCGCGCTGTGATCGACCCCGGAAGTGGTCTGGGTGGGCGGCGTGCTGCTACAGCCAAAAACCAGCAACAATGCCAGAATTGCCAGAATTACGCCAAAAAGTTGCTTCATAGATCCTCCAAAAGTGTGAGGGTTAAGGTATCTAATTGTCTATTTCAGCATCTTTCCAGCATCGATTAAATATAGGCTTTGATTTATTTTGAGCAATAAAAAATTATGGAGAAATCCGGCTTTTTTGGCGGGATTTATTTTAATGACCTCATTATTAATCCACCAAGGCAAACATGATCCCAATCGCCATCGGCCATGGGTCGTCCCTCATAATGGAATTCGACGCCGTCGATCCATTCGCCCTTGTAGTCTCGTTGAAGAAATGATTCCTTGAGCGTATGCGAAGTTATTTGACCGCCACAGCTCCCCTGAAAATAGCCATATCTCCATGATGGGCTTTTGAAGTCACCTATTTCCTTCAGATTAATCCTGATAATATCAAGGTCGTCGCGATTCTCAATGTCCGATATCTCTATTGGCAGTCCGCGGAATTCAGATTGCGATATGAGTCCGGCCAGATAGTCCAGACGCTGCTTAACATTCAGATAGTTCGGGGGCCGGACATATAAACGAACATATTCTTTATATGAAATTTCATCCAGAGTATAAATGCGCAAATATTCTGTTGATAACTCCAACTGATCACTGCGGCTTTCCGATTCCACGACAGCGATTTCTTGCGGAGCCGCAAAGAAGATTCTATGCATAAAAAAACCAACGGCAAGACCAAGAATTGCAATGATGATATAATTTATATAGCGTTTCATATTTTAAGGTGCCAAATAAAATACGCTAAATCAATGAAAAACAAAAAGCCGCCCGGAGGCGGCTTTTTTCACTTTCCTGCCAAGATATCATTTGCCGCCGTCTGTCGCGCTGATATTTCGTATACTGCGCGTCACGGGGATGGTGAAGCGTGTCTTATCAGCGTCATTGAATTCAATCGTGAAGGATTTCTCGAATTCGGTGTTGGCATATTCCGGCTTTATCTTCAGAATACCTTCGACACTTTTTCCGGCTTTGATTTTATCGGGTAGTTTGACCTCGAAATAATCACCGGGAAAATAGACCATGTTCCATTCCAGATCCCGTCCGGAGACATTTTCCAGCGTGAATTTCATTTGTTCTCTTGGCTTAGCGTTGAACTGGGAAATATCCAGCTTGTAGGGTCGGACAATGACCGGCTTGGTGGAATCCATCTGGATTTGTACGGTGCCGGAAAGCGATATATTGCGGACGGTTTCAGAGGCATTGCTGTTGATTCTGATACCCTTGCGAACGTTGCCTTTGTACTGCTTGGAACTGAAAGATATTTCCAGAAAGGTGCTGTCGCCGGGGGCGAGCGTGTTCGTCTTAAGCGGGGCTTTGGTACAGCCGCAACCGGGTTTGACGTCGGAAATCCTAAGGGTATCATACCCGCTCGAAATCAGCCAGTAGCCGCCGGTAACCTTGGCATTCTGGGGCATGATTCCAAAATCGAAGATTTCCGCCGGGATTTTCAGGTCGGCCTGCGCCATTAATGCGGCGGCAAAGGCGAAAACGGCGATGACGGCTAATATCAGGGTATTGATCTTTTTCATGTCGTGCTCCTCGTTAGTTCAGGAAAATAATTTCCGGGTGGCCTGCCCCAAAAGGGTGGTTGATTCGTTTTCAAAGATGGGAATGATTTTGTCTATTTTGCAGCAATCCAGTTCGATGATGGCCTTGATGACCAGCTGAACGTCGCGTTCGGTTTTTAAATCGGATATACTCAAATGACAGGTTTCCTGGCATTCGCCGACTTTCAGGTGCACCTCTTTAATTTCGAGCGAATCCACAAGGGTTTCGATTTTGTCTTTGTCCATCCCCAGCGCCCACAAAAGCGCCATAATGCCTTTGCTGTCGGTGGCGATGCTTTTATCGACGCCGGTGATGGAGATTTCATAGCCGACCTGCTCACGGGTTTTGACGGGAATCAGAGCCGTGACGGCCATAATTATGATGGTCAGCCCCAGTGCCAGACGGTGGCGCGACAAAAACAGGGGGAATCCGGACAGGGGTCGAAATGACGATTCGGCTTTATGCCGGACGGTTTGAGCCGAAAGCTTTTTGTCCGGCGTCGCCCGTTGCCATGACTGCATATCGCGCTGAAGGGTCTGCTCGGCATTGACCAATATGGCACAGGCGGGACAGGAGATCAAATGGTCGGTCAACTCGTGATCCTGACCATAGACATCTACCCGCCAATCGGCCTCATTCAGTTTTTTGCGAACCTGCTGACAGTTCATAAGTTCCAGCCTTCCAGATTTTAGTGCTTCCGTTTAAACCATAAAGGGTCCCTAATTTTTCTCGCATTTTCTTTTTTGCCCGCGATAGCCGCATTTTGATCCGGCCTTCGCTCATTGACAGCAGTTCTGATGCCTCGGAGATTTTCCAACCCTCCAGTTCGCAGAGCATGACCAGCCAGCGCTCATCGCGGGACAGGGCCGTCATCGCCAACTCCAGCCGTCGGCGGGCCGCATATAAACCGGACGGGTCTTCGATCAGTGTGGCTTCTACCCCAACGGTTATTCCGAATACCAGTCGTTTCCACCAGGGGCTTCGGAAACGGCTTTTGTAGACGTTGCCGATTATCTTATATAACCAGTATCGAAACGATTCCGGTTGGCGCAAACCATCGAGCCCGTGATATGACCTGACTATTGCTTCCTGATACAAATCGTCACCGTCCTCGACATTTCCGGCCAGTCGAAAACAGAAGGCCCTGGCGCGGTCGTGTTCTTGTTCGACCATCTGCCAGAAATGACTCTTATCAATTCCCATCTGATATATAGATTAATCCTAAGTTCAAAAAGTAACGGAATATTTTAGCAAATTCGAATATTTATAAACTCTGCTGGTATAAAAGTTCAAATGAGAATATTCGGGGGCTGGCAAAGACATTAAAACACAAGCTTTTATTAATTGACGACAAGATTAAATCTACGTAACATTCAGGCAAATTCATAAAATCAGATGAGGAGAAAGACAAATATGTCTTATGTTCTTCTTGGCCTTGTGGCTATAGTCGTGATCGCCGCGATTTCCATTTATAACCGTCTGGTTAAACTAAGAAACACGGTGCGGTCGTCATGGTCGGATATCGACGTCCAGCTTAAAAAAAGGTATGATCTGGTTCCCGGTCTGGTGGAGACGGTCAAAGGTTATGCCAAGCATGAAAAGGGATTGTTTGAGAAAGTGACCGAGCTGCGCTCGATGGCCATGCAGGGTGGCAGTCCGGAGCAGATGGCCCGTTCGGAAAACATGATTCGCGACACTCTCAAAAGCCTGTTTGCCCTGGCCGAAAATTATCCCGAACTCAAGGCCAACCAGAATTTCCTGCAACTTCAGACTCAATTCCAGGACCTGGAAAATTCCATCGAATCGGCCCGTCGCTACTACAATGCCGTCGTCCGCGATTATAACACCTCCACCGAAACCTTCCCGGCCGTGATTTTCGCCGCCCTGCTCGGTTTCAAACCGGCCGAATTTTTCGAACTGGAGTCGCCCGAAGAAAGAAAACCGATTCGCCCGGATTTTTCATAATCATCGGGGAGAGAAATATGAAAACCAGAATAGTCGGAACCCGCCCATTGACTCTGTTTTTTTTCCTGTCGAGTATGATTCTCTTTTTCGACGTGCACGGCGCTCTCGCCCAGGATTTTGTCATCGAACGTTTTCATGCCGATATCGTCATCAACCAAAACAGCACGATTGATGTATTGGAAACTATCGAAGTAAATTTCGAGCGCGAAAAGCACGGTATCTATCGCGAGATTCCGTTTCGCTATTACAACGAGTTGGGCGACGATATGATGATGCCGATAACCGTCCATACCGTGCACGACGCCGAGGGCCGGAAGCATACCTATCGCGTGTCGGAGTACGGCGACGTGGTCAATATACGCATCGGCGATGCCGACCGCTACGTTTACGGGCGGCAGGTGTATGTCATCAGTTACAGCGTTGAAAACGCTGTATTGTTTTTCGATAAACACGAAGAATTGTACTGGAATGTGACAGGCAACCAGTGGCTGGCGCCTATAAACATCGCTTCGGCGTTGGTAACCCTCAAGACCGACAAAAAAAGCAACCGCCTCGACGGTGATTGCTATACCGGGCGGTACGGTTCCAACCGAACAAATTGCGATATGACGGAGACGGACAACGGCATAATGTACCAAACCACGGTCCCGCTGGATTTGGAAGAGGGGTTAACCGTTGTTCTGGCCTGGGACAAGGGCCTGGTCACGCCGCCGTCGGATTGGAAGAAATTAGTCTGGGGTCTGAACCTGCGGGAAAACTGGGTGTGGGGCGTGCCCTTGCTGGTTTTTATATTCATGATGTTTCTCTGGCTGACACGGGGCCGCGACCCCCGCGTTCGGGAAGCGGTGACGGTAATGTACGAACCGCCCATAACCGACGGACGACCGCTGTCGGCCGCCGAAGTTGGGACCATGGTTGATGAACGCCTCGATCAGCGCGACATTTCGGCCGCTATTGTCGGGCTGGCGGTCAAGGGGTATGTCAAAATACGTGAAAATGAAAACGAAGGCCTGATGAAAATCCTGTCCCCGCATGAATATCATCTCGACAAACTCAAGGATTCCGATTTCAGTCTGACTGCTTTTGAGCGTGAGTTGATCGATAAGCTGTTTGAAAACGGCAAAACCACGGTTGAGCTTTCGAAATTGAAAAACAGATTCTACACTCATATTCCCGGATTGAAAAAGACCCTGTTTTCGGAACTTTTACAAAAGAAGTATTTCAGCGTCGATCCCGACAAGGTCAGGGGCAAATATGCCATCATCGGTTTTGCCTTCATGTTTGTCGGCTCTTTTGTCCTTCTTTTCTTATTGCCGTCAAATGAGTGGAAGGGTTTTATCGCCGGAATGATATCGGGATTTATCATCATGGGCTTTTCCAATGCCATGCCGGCCAAATCGCGTCTGGGTTCATTAATCCGGGTGAATATTCTGGGTTTTCGCGAATTCATGAACCGGGCCGACCGCGACCGACTGGAACGTATGGGGCCGGAAGTATACTATAAATACCTGCCGTACGCCATCGCTCTGGATGTGGTCGACCACTGGACCGATGCCTTTGAAGGCCTTCTGACCCAGCCGCCCCAATGGTATGGCGCCGGGCATAGCTTCCGTACATTCAGCCCGGCTTTATTTTCGAGATCAATTACAGCGGCATCGTCACATCTGGGCAGCACCATGTTTTCCGCTCCGCGCGGCAGCGGCTCTTCATCGGGGCGAAGCGGCGGTGGCGGCGGCGGCTTTTCCGGTGGCGGCGGCGGTGGCGGCGGCGGCGGAAGCTGGTAATCTTTTTATTGGAAATTTTTATGGACGTTGCTGTCGGCGGGCCTTCATGCCCGCCGCCAACATGGTTGACCCGAATTTAAGCCGGGTTCTTCTCCCGCCATCGGACACGGCGCATCACGATAAAATTCAAATCAATGTACGTTTGGCCCCAAAAATACTCGGTCTTTGAGCCAGTCGATTTTATCCGAAGGGCCGACCAGTTCTTGATACCACCCCGGCCCGACTTTATCGGATGAAATGACAATGCGGATACTAGCTACGTCATTTAGATTATTGAATGGTGCCGTCGCATCGTAATGTTTCTCGAATAAAAGCGGGTAATTGTAACGGTCGGATAGTTCAATCATTTCGTCCCGGTTCAAGACATTCAGGACCGCCGGGGTCAGGGCGTTCTGATGCAGAAAAACGTTTTTGTCAATATTTGCGCGGCATTGTTCGATTATAATTGAATCCTGGGAAAGCATTGTAAAATATTCGGCCCAGCGGCGCAAGATACCTTTTTGCGGACGGACGACAATCAGGCCGCAATGGAAGTAGGCCCGGATTTTCTGGCGGTCGGCCTGGGTGATCATGGCAAAAAGCATGTCATCGTCAAGCCCGGTTAATTCATAAATGCGCCGCCACAAAGTATCCGGCGGCCGGCCGTACAATGACCCCGCCCGGTTGTGCATGACGGTTCGATACGCCAGAGCGATGTTATTGGGCAGAATGAAATCATCGGGTTCCATTAAAAATATGGTGTCGGTGTCGACCCAGATTAAAATGGCAGAGTTGTTTTCGACAGCGAGCGTTTCGGCCCGCGCCGCGGCATAGGGTTTGCCGGCATAATACAGCCAGTTTGCCCCTTCGGGATGGCTGAATTTTTTAAGTTCCACACCCAGACTTATAATGCTGTTAATCATGGCGGAATCATCGAGAACGTCATCGGCTGCGGCGAATACACAGAGGGGGGCATTGGCGAATTTGCCTCCGAAAGTTCTAATGCTTTCGGCCAGGCGGCGTATATCCCGTAATTGCTCTTTCCGGATTATCGCGGTGGCGAAAATATAGGAGTTCATTTGACTATCCTGTTTTTCCAGTTGGTCACACCCCGGAATAATACCGAGGGCTATAATTATTGATAATAAAAATTTTTTAAGGTTTTTTTCATGAATATCTCTCCCGGTTCGGTTATACCGCTATATCGAATAAACGTGCCGCGCCGTAGAGTGTGTAAAGGATTTGACATTTAAGCCAAGTCTTGTTGAACATCGGACACGAAATTTCGTATATTCCTGCAAGAAATTGCAAAGAGACCATTTAATTTTTATAACAGGAGGAACGGGAATGCGTTCTGCACTTTTGGCTCTGGGATTGCTAATATTGATTTTACCCCAGGCGACCCCGGCCTCGGACCTGTTGGTTACGGATCTGGATAATGGCTTGAAAGTCATCATCCAGGAAAACCATCAGGTCCCGCAGGTCAATATTTCGACCACGGTCAGGGTGGGCGCCAAAAACGAAACCGATTATTTTGATGGCGCCACGCACTTTCTGGAACATCTGATATTGTTCCGGGGAACCGAAAAAATGACCGGCGATGAAGTCGGCAATGCCATGAAACAGCACGGGGCCTATTTCAACGGATACACGTCGTCGGACTGGACCGATTTTATCATCTCTCTGCCCGGCGAATATCTGGATTTTGCCCTTCAGATTCATGCCGACATGCTGTTTCGATCCAATTTCCCCGCGGAGGAAATGGACAAGGAACGCCAGGCGGTGTACGAGGAAATAAATATAACCGAGGACAACCCCTTCGGCAAAGCGTATCGCGCGACGCTGGGGACGCTGTATGGCAAACATCCGTATTCTAAAAACGTTTTGGGTACGCAGGAGAAGATTTTGAGCATACCCCGCGATTCGGTTTATGCCTATTACAAACGCTATTATGCGCCCAACAACATGACCATGGTAATTATCGGCGATGTCAATGCCCAAAGTACTCTGAACCTGGTAAAGAAGTATTTCGGGGATTTCCCCCGGGGTTCGACCCCGCAGGATATGTATGCCCCCCCGCCGGTATACAATAAAGTACAGGAAATTAAAATCAGCAAGGATATCAACCAGGCGTATTTGATCATGGCCGGCATCGGGCCGACCATCGAAAGCCCCGATCAGTTTGCGCTGGATATCATGGCGACCGTGCTCGGCAGCGGCGAATCCAGCCGGTTGTGGAAAAGGCTCCGCGACGAGATGGGCATCGTGTACAGCACCGGCTTTGCTTTCTATACTCAAAAGTATGAAGGTACGATTTTTGCCAGCGCCACTCTGGACCCGGACAAAATCCCCCAGGTGGAACAGGCCATAGTCGAAATCCTCAACGATGTCAAACAAAACGGTTTTACTGAAACCGAACTGCGCAAAGCCAAAAATAAGATAAAAACCGGCTTTTTCAGTTCGCTGGAAAGAGGCCTGGATCGGGCCGACAGTTACGCTCAACACGACGCCTATGGCAATTATAAATTCGTGGACAGGTACGCGGATAATATTGAGAATGTCACGCTGGCCCAGCTCAACGAAGCCGCAAAGAAGTACCTCAATACGGATTCCTACGTTAAAACCACGGTGGTGCCCAAATGAAAAATATAACAACAATAATGACCCTGGGGCTGATCCTGACGGCACTCTTGATCATAAGCTGTGGCCAGAAGCCGGCCAGTATCACTCTTGATGCCGAGGGTTATGGCCGCACGGCTCTGGACAATGGCGTAACCGTCCTGGTAAATCATGACGCTTCCACGCCGCTGACGTCATTCCGGATTATCATGGCCGGAGGCGTCCTTGCCGAAACGGCCGATAACAACGGCATTACGAATCTGACGACCCGGATGCTTCTGAAGGGCAATGCCGCCATGACGGCCGACCAAATCACCGATACTCTCGATTTCCTCGGGGCCAGCGTAGCGATTGACTGTTTTCGTGATTACAGTACGGTTTCGGTGACGGTGTTGTCCGAATATTGCGACGAAGTTCTCGATATCATCGCCGCCGGCCTGAACTCGCCGAATTTCCCCGAAGAAGAACTGGTCAAACTCAAAAGCGAAGTCGAAGGGGAAATAAAATCGCTCGACGACAGCCAGTCGCAAGCGTCATATAAATTATTCTGGAAAACCATGTATGGCGACAAAGCTTATGGCCTGCCGCTTCTGGGGACGATACCATCAATCGCTAAAATCAGCGTCGATGATATAAAAGCCTATTATAATAAGTACATCGGCGGGGCCAATATGATTTTATCGGTGTCCTCGGACAGGGCTCCGGAGGAAATTATGTCCGTTGTCGAACGGACAATCGGAACGGTGCGTTCGACCGCCCAGTCGATCTCACGGCCCGATTTGACGCTTCAAAACGATAAAACCGGTTTTGTCAATTATGACCGGAATCAGTCGTTCGTTTACACCGGTATCGTGTTGGAAAAACCGAAAGCGATCGAGGTGGCCTATTTGCGACTGCTCAATGAAATCATGGGCAACAACGTCGGCTCCCGCCTGTGGCATTTGCGGCAGACCGAGAAGCTGGCCTACTCGGTCTATACCCAGTATGCCGTCGATAAGTACGACGCCGTGTTTCTGGCGGCCATCGGGACTGATACGGCCAAAGTTAAAACGGCCCTGGCTTCGCTGGACCGGGAATGGGCGGCTCTGGTCAACGACGGTATCACGGCCGAAGAATTGACCGACGCCGTGACGAATATGAAAAACAACCTGATTTATTCGATTGACAAGAAGAGCTCTCGCGCCAATAACATGGCCTATTATGAATATATCGGTTACGGCCAGCGCTTTATCCTGGATATGATCAAAATGGCCGATAATATCAAATTGAATGATTTGAATAATTATATCAAGACGCGTTTTGCCGACGATAAGCGTTATACTTCAATTGTCGGGAAAATGTAACGTGATAAAAACACAACCTTTGCGCCCCGATTAAAATCGGGGCGTTTTTATTTAAACTGTCGGCCGGATTAATTTCTTTAGCATAAACGGCGATTCAATTTTGACCCGATTACGGCGATATATATTATATTGACTGTCAGGTGGACGTCATTTATGATTTTATTACGCAATGAATTAATTGTTCGCCTGTGAGCTGACTGTATGCAGGAATTATTTATACCGGTTCATGTCCGATTTGTGATCGCCCTCGGGCTGTCGCTTTTAATCGGGCTGGAACGCGAAAGCTCGGCCCTGATCCACAAAGGTCGGGCCTATGCCGGAGTGAGAACCTATTCTTTGATAGGCGTCTATGGATTCGGCTGCGCCTGGCTGTATAACGCCGGCGTTCCGTGGATGCTTCCCGTCGGGATGTTATCGATCACGGCTTTGGCTTTGGTCGGTTATCTGGCCAAACTCAAGGGCGGTCATGTTGGGTGGACCAGCGAAGTGGCGACAGTTCTGACATTTATCACCGGAGCCCTGTGTCTTATTTCAGATATCTGGCTGCCCCTGGCGCTGGGAATTGTCGGCACTTTCCTGTTGTCGGAAAAGGCCCGGTTTGAACAGTATGTCGATCGACTGGATAAAGCCGAATTTTTGGCGGTGGTCAAATTCCTGCTGGTGACGTTGATAATTTTACCGGTTTTGCCGGATCAGCCATACACCCAGTTCAACCTCAACCCGCGCAAGATATGGCAAATAGTGGTGCTGGTTTCGTCCATCGGTTTTGCCGGGTATTTTCTGACCAAGAAATTCGGGGCTAAAGTCGGTCTCTGGTTATCGGGGCTTTTGGGCGGGATAGTATCCAGCACGGCAGTGGTGATCGCCTCGGGCCGGTTGGCTCAAAACAAACCAGAGCAAAGCGCCAATGCTCTCAAGGCGTCGCTGCTGGCCAGTAGTATCATGTATTTGCGTATATTGGCCCTGATCTGGATTATCAGCCCGGTTTTTGTGGAACACATCTGGTGGAAGATGGTAGCCCTGGCCTTATGTGGCTTCGCGCTGTCGGTGATAGGTACCCATGCGATGCAGGATAATGGGAAAACGCATGTCGGAACACTGCAAAACCCCTTTGAGATCCGTCCGGCGATGGTGTTTGCCTTGTTGTTTGTAGCGTTGTCAGTGGCGACAGTTCTGGTTCAAAAGTTTTATGGCAATGCCGGGATTATAACGCTGGCGGCAATTATCGGTATTTCTGATATCGATCCCTTTATTCTGTCGGTTATCAGCCAAACCACACAAGCCGAATCCGTAATTGTTTCGGCTATTCTGGTCTCGATGCTTTCCAATACGGTTTTAAAAGGCATTTATTTCGGTTTTCTGGCAAAAGAGGCCCGCTTCGCAACTGCCTGGCGTTTTGGCCTTCTGGCGATATTGCATATTCCCATTATTCTTATCCCCTGATTTTCGGGCAAAATTCGATATATTTATCCGTTTTATTAAACATTTGTGCCATATTAAACGAATTATACTGAAGAGTTAAGTCGGATTTACGGCTATTTATGGACTTGCTTTTTAACGACCGCAAATAAAAATGGATAACCATGGCAACCTGATAAAATGGTCGGTCTATTTTCTAAAACCTTATTTTTTTCATTAGCAGTAGTTTTATCCCTGATGGCCGCCTTGGCCTTGGCAGTGACTTTCTCCGGGCGGGTGATTGATGCCACTACCGGTCAACCGATTGCAGGCGCTTCGATAATAATAGAAGAGTCAAAATTCGGAATATGCAGCAATCCCGACGGCACATTTAATCTGGAAATGCTGGAAAGGGGCAAAACAACCATTACTATTAGTTCCGTCGGGTATCAAAAGAAAGAAATTCAGATCCTTGGTTCCGATACTAAATTTCTGCAAATCGAGCTTCAACCGCAGGCCATGCCTTTGGGAAGCATCACCGTGACAGCCAACCGTTATGAAGAAAGGACGTTTCTTACCCAGCCCAATATCACTGTGGCCGATGCCGAACAATTCGGCGAACGCAATTTCAGTACCACGGCCGAGGTTTTGCGGGAAGAACCGGGGATTCTGGTGCAAAAGACTACTTATGGCCACGGGGCGCCAATTATCCGGGGGCTGATCGGCAAATATGTCCTGCTGGCCTACAACGGCATACGCCTCAATAAACCGACATTCCGTTTCGGCGGCAACCAGTATTTGAATACGATTGATTTGCAATCGCTGGACCGTCTCGAAATAGCGCGCGGGCCGTCATCGGTGATGTATGGCAGCGATGCTATCGGCGGCGTGGTCAATGCCATCTCGCGGGCACCGTTATTTGGCAATGATCGATTTGCATTATCACCGAAGGTGACCAGCCGTTATTCCAGCGCCGACAATGGCCGAAGTCTGGCTTTAAACATTGATGGCGGCTTCAATAAGTTTTCGGGGGCGCTGGACTTATCCTATAAAAAAATAGAAGATCTTCGTGGCGGCGGGAATATCGGCAAACAAGTGCCGACCGGCTGGGAAGAATACGACGGCAACGCCCGGTTGTATTATTTTATCGATAATGGCAACACCCTGACCCTCGATTATTTGGCCGTCCGCCAGAACAATGTCCCCCGCTATGACAATTATGTTAACGGCGATTTCGAGGAATATACCTATGACCCGCAGGATCGTGACCTGGCGGCTTTGACTTTTGACCGGCACGACGATTCCGATTTGTGGCGGTCATTGAAAGTTAATGTTTCCTGGCAAAATGAACTCGAAGGCACCAACACCCGGAAAACGGGGAAAACCGTTCGGAACGAGGCCCTTGATGAAATCACGACCTGGGGCACATATGCCCAAACCGTGATATCCCCGCATGCGCGCCACCGGCTTGCTTTCGGCGGAGAATTTTACCGGGACAAAGTTATCAGCCAACTGGTCGAAATACGGGACGGCGTCGCCACGCCGGGCAGGGGGACTTTCCCGAATAATTCAAAATATATATCATCGGGCATATATCTGCAGGATGATTGGACTTTGACGGAAAAGCTAAGTTTTACCGTCGGAACCCGTTATAATTATTATAAGGTTAATTCGCCTCTGGGAGAGCCGTTTGGTGATTGCAAGGATGATTTCCGTGATATAACCGGATCGGTAGGGCTGGCATTTCACCCGATTGAAAAGTTGAATCTGATTGCGCGCTGGTCACAGGGTTTCCGGGCGCCCAGTTTCAATGACCTGGTGGTCCTGAAATATTCCTCAAGCGGGGTCGATGCCCCCAGCCCCGGCTTGAAGTCGGAGCATAGTAATAACTTCGAACTCGGAGCCAAAGTATTATCGGATAATTTCGAAGGTGAGTTTTTCGTCTTCTATAACGATCTGCGCGATCTGATCGACCGCTATCCCGGAACCTACAACGACTTAACCTTCTATGATGAAGACGGCGATGGGATTCAAGACGATGATGAATACGATATTTATCAAAAATTCAATGTCGATCACGCCAGAATTTATGGGTTTGAGTATCGCGGGCGGTACAACCTGAATCATTACTGGTCGCTCAATACCAATTGTTTCTGGACGCGGGGAGAAAATATCACCCTCGATGAACCTCTAAGCCGTATCCCGCCTTTAATGGGTATGGCGGCGTTGAAGTATTCGCATTCGAAAGACATCTGGGCCGAATTTTTTGTCCGCGCCGCCGGCGAACAAAGGCGCTTGTCAACCCGGGACCGCGACGACAGCCGTATTGATACCAACGGCACCCCCGGTTGGGCGACGGTTAATCTCCGTGGTTTCTATGGTTTCGGCCAGATTTCGGTGAATGTCAATCTCGAAAATATCGCCGATTACAAATATAAAGAACACGGTTCGGGGATATACTGCCCGGGTAGAAATATTTCGCTGGCTCTTCGCTACTGCCATTAATTATTTCCTAACCAATTAAGGTTTTTATATATTGGGGTATTCCATAATCTCTTGAAGGAGTGTAATTGCATGAAAAAGGATTCGGGTTGGTGGCATACTTTTTTCGATCCGTTTCGTCCGGTCTTCAATATGTTTTCGACCAAAATCAACAACGAGCAAACGCGATATTTCATCAAAAGACTCGGTCTCAAACCCGGACAGAAATTCCTTGACTGCCCCTGCGGTATCGGACGTATCGCGTTGCCGATGGCCCGCCGGGGAATTAAAGTCACGGGGGTCGATATAACCCAATCCTATCTGGATGAATTGGAGGCACGGGCCAAAAGGCAGAATCTTCCGATAAAGACCGTTTGCCAGGACATGCGCCGAATTAATTTCAAAAACGAATTTGATGCCGCCGCCAATATCTGGACCTCATTTGGGTTTTTCGAAAAGGAAGAGGACAATTTTCTGGTGTTGAAAAAAATGCATCAGGCGCTCAAGCCGGGGGGAAAGTTTTTATTGCACGTTGTCAATCGCGATTACGTGATACGGCATTTCCGCTCGACCGACTGGTACAAATCGGGAGATTCGATCCTGATGGAAGACCGGACATTTGACTTCGAGACCTCGACCATGCGGGGCAAATGGACAATTATCAAAGATGGACGCCATAGCGAACATGAAACGCTTATACGGGCCTATTCCTATCATGAAATCCTGGCCATGTTCGAGAAGGCGCGGTTTGTGAATATCGAGGGAACCGGTTCCAGCAAGGGAGAGCCGATTTCGCCGGATCTGCAGATGATGATTGTCACCGGGGCCAAAGTTTTTTAGGATATTATTATGAATAAATCACGCTGCCAATGGGCCGGAAGCGATCCCCTGTATATTGCCTATCACGACAAGGAATGGGGGATGCCGGTTTATGACGATCAAAAGCTGTTCGAATTCCTGATACTTGAGGGGATGCAGGCCGGTTTGAGCTGGATTACGATTTTGCGCAAGCGCGAAAATTATCGGATGGCCTTCGATAATTTCGACGCCGTGAAAATTTCCCGATACAAATCCGCCCGAATAGAAAAACTCATGAAAAATGAGGGCATTATCCGCAATCGGCTCAAAATTGAAGCCGTCATCGCCAATGCCAGGGCCTATTTGCAGGTTCAAAAAGAATTTGGCTCGTTCGCGCAGTATATCTGGGGTTTCGTGGACAACCGACCGGTGATAAACAATTTTAAAACGATGAAAGAGGTTCCCCCGATAACCGAAACTGCCGTGATTATGAGCAAAAACTTGAAGAAACGGGGATTTAAATTTGTCGGCCCGACGATATGTTATGCCTTCATGCAGGCGGTCGGGTTGGTCAATGACCATACCATTGACTGCTTCCGGCACGAAGAAGTGCAAAAGCTGGCCCAGAAACAGATTTTTGACACTTCATATATATCACGCCGGAAAATGGCAGAGGATATATGAACATAGATAAGTATCCTATACTGGAATTTGACCCGACCCGAAAGGCAGTTATTGAACCGTGCGAACACATTAAAGCGGTTCCTGTCCCGCCACATTGTATCATGTGCTTCTTTGCCGAAGTCGTCGCCGGCGTGCTTAAAGAGCAGGAGCATCGTGTCGTATTCAAATCCAACTGGGAATCCGGACCTGTTTATGTTTACGAGATGGATTATAATGGAAGCAGCATTGCATTCGTGCAGGCGCAAGTCGGGGCTCCCTCATGCGCGGCACAACTGGAAGAATTGATAGCTATCGGCTGTTCGAAATTCATTGTGTGCGGCGGAGCCGGGGTGCTGCGTCGAGATATTTCGGTGGGTAAACTGATCGTCCTCACCTCCGCCATCCGCGATGAAGGGACTTCATATCATTATTTGCCGGCCGATAGAGAAATAGAGCCGTCACCCGAAGCCATCGCCGCCATCGAAAAGGCTTTTAAAGACCGCCGGATTGAATACATCAAGGGTAAGACATGGACGACCGACGGTGTCTATCGCGAAACCCCTGAAAAAATCAAACGGCGTCGGGAAGAAGGAGCCTTGACGGTGGAAATGGAAGCCGCCGCCTTGTTTGCCGTGGCCCGATTTCGCAATGTTTTGCTGGGCCAGATCCTTTATGGCGGCGATGATGTCAGCGGTGATGTCTGGGATGAACGGCGCTGGAATTCCCGCAAGTCAATAAGAGAAAACCTGTTCTGGTTGTCGGTCGAAGCCTGCCTGAAAATGTAATGGCGCGCAAACTTCCGGGCCGCTTTTTTGTTTCATTACATAACGCCAATCACTTATCATTGTGGTAATGAGTGGGGGAAATTGACACGAAAGGTTATAAATGTCATCGAAAAACAAAAACGACAAACATGGCTTGAGCCATCTGGTGAAGGCCTATAATAATTATGAATTTTTAAACAGCCCGCCGGCACGGGTGATAAGGGTCCTGGCCGAAATGGTCGAGCCGCTGGATCGTTTTCGCCGTCATAATGTCTGGAATACGGTCGTCTTTTTCGGGTCGGCGCGGGCCGTGCCGACCGCCAAAGCGCGGCAACGGTTGAATAATATCGAAGCCGCCGTCAAGAATGCAAAGCGGCCGTCTACGGCTCTTATTAAAGAACTTGAACTGGCGCGGCGAGGTCTGGTCATGGCGCGCTATTACGAAGACGCTCTTCGACTCTCGGAAAAACTCACCCACTGGTTCAAAGAGATTGAAGAAGAGAAAGGTAAACGCTTTGTTATTTGCACCGGTGGTGGGCCGGGTATAATGGAGGCGGCCAATCGCGGGGCCAAAAAGGCCGGAGGGAAATCGGTCGGGCTTAATATAAGCCTGCCTATGGAACAATTGCCTAACCGCTACCAAACGCCAGAGCTTTCTTTTGAATTCCATTACTTTTTTATCCGCAAGTTCTGGTTTTTTTATCTGGGCAAGGCGCTCGTCGTGTTCCCCGGCGGATTCGGGACGCTCGACGAGTTGTTCGAACTCCTTACCTTGATTCAAACTCATAAAACCAACAAGCCGATGCCGGTCGTGCTGTATGGTTCCGATTATTGGAAAGAGGTCATCAATATCGAGAAACTGGTCGAATGGGGTACGGTATCACCTGAAGATTTAAAGTTGTATCGCACTTTCGATGAGGTAGACCCGGCTTTCGAATATCTCAAGGATCAGTTGTTACGGCATTATATTAATGTGGAATATAAGAAAAAATCGATAAAATAGCGTCATTATGGCAGGCAAAAAAATCAGGCTGATTTCATGGAATGTCAACGGCCTACGCGCCGTCCAGCGCAAAGGGGCGCTGAATTGGTTCTGGCAGTCCCGCCCGGATATTATCTGCGTTCAGGAAACCAAGGCACAAAAGGAGCAGCTCGACGACGAACTGATTAATGTTGCCGGCTACAAATCATACTTCTGTTCGGCCGAGAAAAAGGGCTACAGCGGAGTGGCCATTTATTCGGCCCTCGAGCCGCATAAAGTGACCTGCGGCTTTGGCAACAAACTATTTGATGGTGAGGGCCGGGTGATCGAGGCGAAGTATGATAGGTTCACTCTGTTTAACGTCTATTTCCCCAATGGCAAGGCCTCGAAAGAGCGACTTCAATACAAAATGGAATTCTATGAAGCCTTTTTGACCGTCATCGAAAGCCGGGTCGAAAAGGGTGAAAATGTGGTGTTTTGCGGCGATGTTAACACGGCCCACAAAGAGATAGATTTGGCCCGTCCCAAAGAGAACGAAAATGTCTCCGGGTTTTTGCCCGAAGAACGGGCCTGGATGGACATACTGGTCGGGCGCGGTTATATGGATACCTTCCGTATGTTCAATAGCCAGCCGGACCAGTATACATGGTGGGATATGAAAACCCGCGCCCGCCTGCGGAATATCGGCTGGCGCATTGACTATTTCTTTGTCAATGAAGCGCTTGGCCCATGTGTCCGAAACGCCTTTATTCTTCCCGAAATCGAGGGCTCCGACCATTGCCCGATAGGGATCGAACTCGATATCTGACTTTACAGGTCTTTTATTACAAAATTTTTGATAGGCCTGAAACAAGGGCTTCAAATCATTGTTCTATCTATTTTAAATTTGGGAATCGATTATACAAAAACAGATGAAAGGCAAGGATAGATATGAAAACGACAAAGAAAATATTGCTTCCGGCGGCCATAATAATTCTCGGGTTTGCATCCATGCTCTTTTTCATGTCCATGAAAAAAGAGCAGCCGCGCAAAGCCCCGACTCCCCGTACCAAGTTTGTGAAAGTGGAAGTGGTCAAACTGCAGCCGATCGCTGCCGAAATACCCACCTTCGGACGTATCAGCAGCGCCCAGCCGGTGCAATTGGTCAGCGAAGTGGCCGGAGAAATAATGGACGGTGACATTGTCTTCCGGCCGGCCCAGAAATTTTCCCGAAACGATATTCTGGTCAAAATCGATGACCGTCAGGCCCGACTGGACCTGATGAGCAAAAAAAGCGAGTTTTTAACGGCGCTGGCCAATGTTCTGCCGGAAATCAAACTGGAATTCGCCGCGGAATATCCGGTTTGGCAGGCGTATTTCGAAGCCAACAGCTTCGATAAGGATATGCCGGACATGCCCGAAACCGACAATCAAAAAATCAAGCTGTATTTGTCGCGTTTCAATGTCTACCGGCTTTATTATGAAGTCCGGGACCTTGAGATAATGCTGGAAAAGCACTATTTCCGGGCGCCTTTCGATGGAGCCGTGGCGACGGTCAATTATCAGTCCGGGGCGACGGCCCGGGCCGGGACGATTCTGGGCGAAATTATTAATCTTGAAGATATGGAATTGGAAATGCAGGTTCCCGTTCAGGATTTGCAGTGGATCGATTATAATCGCCCGGTTAGTTTCCAGTCCCGTGAACTGGGCAGTGGCTGGACCGGCCGTATCAAGCGCACCGGGAGCAGTCTCGATGACCGCACCCAGACGGTTCCGGTGTATGTCGGTCTCGATAAACAGGGTCGCGCGGATATAATCAACGGGCTGTTTACCGACGTAACCATACCCGGAAAAGTTATCGAGAACGCTTATACTATTCCACATCAGGCAATGTATGGCGCCAATTCGGTGTATTTGATTGAAAACGCCTTGCTGGTTCAACGCACGGTATCCGTCATCAGGCGTGAAAGCAATTATGTGATTGTCAACGATGGTCTTTTTAACGGCGACACGTTGGTTGTCGAAGTCATGCAGGGGATTTCCAGCGGCATGCCGGCCCGACCCAGTAACCTGGTGCTGGAAAGCAACTGATAATGCGTAAAGCGATTATTTATTTCATAAATAACCCCATTTGGGTGACGGTGCTGATGTTTTCCATCGTCATCTTCGGGCTGATTTCCTTCGGAAATATCAGGTACTCGTTTTTCCCGGAAACCAAACCGGACACTATCACGATACAGGTAGCCTATCCCGGGGCGTCGCCGGAGGAAGTCGCCGAAGGTATTATTCTTAAAATCGAGGAAAACCTGGACGGCCTCGAAGGCATCGAGCGAATTACATCGGTATCGAGGGAAAATTTCGGGACGGTGACGGTTGAGGCGACTAAGAGCGCCAGCTTGGATAAAGTTCTGACGGATGTCAAAAACGCCGTCGACCGCATCAGTTCGTTTCCCGTCGATGCCGAAAAGCCGGTTATTTTTGAACAAAAATTCCGAAGTCGGTCGCTTTCGGTTGTCCTGTATGGTGAGACCGATTTATTTAATCTGAAATACATCGCCGAAGGTTTCCGCGATGATCTTCTGGCCACCGATGAAATTTCGCAGGTCGATATCGAGGGCCTGCCCAATCTGGAAATGTCAATTGAAATCTCCGAAACGGCTCTGCGTCGCTATGGTCTTACCTTCGATGAAATCGCTTCGGCGGTGCGCCGCGCTAATGTCAATTTGTCGGGTGGCAAGCTGGAAACGGACGCCGAGGAATTACTAATCCGCACCTGGGGTCGTGATTATTATGCCCGTGAGTTGAAAGATATCGTCGTTCGTGGCCAGCGTGGCGGGACCGTTGTCCGTTTGACCGACGTCGCCGATATTCACGAGCGCTGGGAGGATATTCCGGATAAGATCTATTACAATGATCAAGCTTCAATTATTTTGAATATCGACCAGGCCGCTCGTGAAGACATTCTGGCTATCGCCGATAAGGCTAAAGCTCTGGTGGAAAAATTCAATGCCGAACATACGACGGTAAAAGCGCTGGTCCTCGATGATCGAACCATACCACTCCAGCAAAGGCTGAATCTTTTAACCAAAAACGGCCTGATGGGACTGCTTTTGGTCATTTTTGCCCTGGGTTTTTTCCTGAATTCAAAGCTGTCATTCTGGGTTTCTGTAGCCATCCCCTTTTCTTTTGCCGGGATGTTTATCGTGGCAAGCTTCTGGGGCATCACAATCAATGTCATGTCGCTTTTCGGCATGATACTGGTGGTCGGGATTCTGGTGGACGACGGTATTGTGGTGGGGGAAAATATTTTTTCCCATTATGAACGGGGCAAACCGCCGCTGAAGGCGGCTGTTGACGGTACCACCGAGGTCATCGCCCCGGTGGCGACGTCGGTCATGACCACGGTTATCGCTTTTCTGCCGTTTTTCTTTCTCGATGGCAATCTCGGCAAGTTCATATGGCAAATGGCCCTGGTGGTAATTGCCTCACTTTTATTTTCATTGGTCGAGGCCTTTTTCATGCTGCCGTCTCACCTGGCTCATTCGAATGCCTTGAAACCGAAAAAGGGGCCTTCTATCATTCGCCAGAAAATAGAGAAAACCATAAAATTTTTGACTCTGAATATGTATGCCAAATCGTTGCGGACGGCTCTCAATCATAAATGGATAACGATTGTCATCCCTGTGGCGCTGGTTATGTTCACGATCGGCCTGGTCGGCGGGGGGATTATCGGTGTGACCTTTTTCCCTTTCATCGATTCCGATACTCTTCCGGTGAATCTGTCGCTCGTGCCGGGTCGTCAGGAAGCCGACACCGATTCGATTCTGGCCCGCATCGAAACGGTCGGCTGGGAAATCAATGATGAGATTAAGGCCGAACGACCCGACGGCCGTGATGTCATCCTGGGTGTCAAACGCGAGATCGGCAATAATGATTTCGGAGAAAGCGGCAGTCATGCCGGGCGGTTGACATTTGAACTTCTGGACGGCGAAGAGCGCGATATGGAAAGCTATCTCATTGCCAATCGCATCCGGGATAGGGTGGGCCTGATTCCGGAAGTCCAGAATATCACTTATGGTTCGACGGGACGGTTCGGCAAACCGGTTTCGATCAGTTTGCTGGGCAATAATTATGCTGAACTCGACAAAGCCCGCAACATGCTGGTGGCCGAACTGGAAAATTTCAGTTCTTTAAAAGATGTAACCGATTCCGACCGTGAGGGGCGGCGTGAGATTAATATTAACCTGAAACCCCAGGCTTACGCCCTTGGTTTGACCCTCAACGACGTGGTCGGTCAGGTCCGCCAGGCCTTTTTCGGCCAGGAGATACAGCGTATCCAGAGAGGCCGCGATGAAATCAGGGTGTGGGTGCGTTACACTCCCGGTGACCGGACGGCTCTGGGTAATCTCGATCAGATGCGGATTCGGATGGCCAACGGTCGCGAATACCCGTTCAACGAGCTGGCCGCCTATGATATCCGGCGCGGGATAACGCAGATTAACCGGCTCGACCGGATGCGCGAAATCAAAGTCGAGGCCAACCTGGCCAATGTCGAGGACGACCTGCCGCCGATATTGCAGGAAATCGAGATGAATGTTCTGCCGCAGATTTTAGGCCAGACCGAAGGCGTCCGGGCATCGTTCGAGGGGCAGTCGCGCGACCAGGCCAAAATAATGCGGTCGATGAAAATTGCCTTTCCCGTTGCCCTGATCGGCATGTTCATCATGGTTATTCTGGTCTTTCGTTCCTATGCCCAGGCCATAATGATTTTTTCGTTGATCCCCATCGGGATACTGGGAGCCGTCTGGGGTCACGGGATTCAGGGATTACAGCTGAATATGCTGTCGCTGTTCGGCATCATCGCTCTGTCGGGTGTCATTATCAATAACAGCATTGTCTTTGTCGATCGCATCAATCGCAATCTGAAGGAAAAGCAGACCATATATGAAGCCGTGTATAACGCCGGATTATCGCGCCTGCGTCCGATTTTGTTGACATCGCTGACCACATCGTTTGGTCTGGCTCCGCTGATTCTCGAGACCAGTCGGCAGGCGCAGTTTCTAATCCCGCTGGCGGTTTCGATTGCCTATGGCCTGATGTTCGGCACCTTTATTCTGCTGATCATCCTCCCGGCCACATTTTTGGCTTTCAACTCGGTTCGGGTGCAATTCGCGCGGCTTTTTAAAAACCGGCCGGTGACGCCCGAGGAAGTGGAACCGGCTGTGCAGAAATTCGGATGGACAATGGCGGAATAGAACGTGACACTTATAAAAAAGGCTTGCCATTCAATGGCATATATTCCATTTTAACGATGCGATGATAGCTCTCCCCGTACATTTCTGGCGGCTAACCAAACCGTCGATTATGATTCTTGTCTTGACAGCCGGGGCCACTGCCCTGATCGTCGAAGGTAGTCTGCTTGAAGACCCTCTGAAATTTGCCTTGTTCATGATTGGCCTGTATTTGACCGGCGGTTCCGCCAATGCCTTAAATCAGTATCTGGAAAGAAATATTGACGCCCGGATGGTTCGCACCGCCCACCGCCGCCCGCTTCCGATGCGGCAGTTGAAACCCCGCCAGGCACTGGTATTTTCGCTGGCTATCGGCGTGGCCGGAGTCGCCGTCATGTATTTGGCTTTTAATCTTCTCACGGCCTTGCTGGCGGCCATGACCATTGTATTTTACAGCCTGTTTTATACGGTAATACTCAAACCAACCACGACACAAAATATCGTTATCGGGGGAGTGGCCGGGGCGATGGCTCCGTTGGGAGCCTGGACGGCCGCCACCGGACAGGTCGCGCTGATACCCTCTTTAATGTCGCTCATTATATTTTTATGGACACCGCCGCATTTCTGGGCGTTGGCGATGCGGTATAAGGACGATTATGACGCCGCCCGGTTGCCGATGATGCCGAATATCAAGGGCGACGCCGCGACGCTCGTATCCATGATGCGATACACGATTGTCCTGCTAGTTGTGTCGATCATTCTCGGTATCATCGGATTCGGCTGGATTTATATGCTCTCGGCGGCAACGCTGGGCATTATCTTTATATATAAAATCCAGCTGGCCCGAAAAATCAGGAAACAAAGTCTCGACTGGAATGTTTTTAAATTCTCTATAGTTTATTTATTCGGGTTGTTTGGTGCCATGGTTCTGGATAAACTGGTTTATATTGCCATAGGTATTTGAAACCGCTTATATATTCGGGCAGGAGTACGATTTGGCGCAGATTTTTCCCAAATGGACGAACAGGATACCGACGTTCGTCGCGATCGGGACGGTTCTGCTGGTTGTCGGCGCAACCGCTTTCGTCTGGTACTATTTTTCGCCGTGGTACACCGACGTCGGCTATGCCCCGGTACAGCCGGTGCCATACAGCCACAAGCTCCACGCCGGGGATTTGGGCATCGACTGCCGCTACTGCCATTATTCGGTCGAGCAATCGCGCCATGCCAACGTGCCGCCAACGCAGGTCTGCATGAACTGCCATAAATTGATCCTGCCGGAAAGCCAGAAACTCTTGCCGGTCCGGGAAAGCTTCGCTAATAATATTCCCATCAAGTGGACGCGCGTGCACAAGGTCGGGGAGTACGCCTATTTTGACCACAGCGCCCATCTTCGGGCCGGGGTCGGGTGTGTTGAATGCCATGGCCGGGTCGATCAGATGGACGTGGTCCATCAGGTAAAACCTCTATCCATGTCGTGGTGTCTGGATTGTCACCGCAATCCCGATATGTACCTGCGGCCGGCGATCGAGGTAACCAATATGGAATATGTTCCACCACCACGAGTGGAACAATTGAAATTCGCCGAGGATTTCAGGCGGGCACGCGATATCAATCCGCCCGAAGACTGCTCGGCCTGTCACAGATGAGAGTACGTTTTGTATAGTAACGAAAACATATACTGGCGTTCCCCGGAACACAAGGCCGGACAGACCAAAATCGACAAGAGCGATTTGCCGCATCATGATCCGTCCGACATCGACAATCGATGGAGCCGCCGACATTTTTTGGGCATCATGGGGGCCTCGATGGCGCTGGCCACCACTGCCGGATGCCGCCGCCCGATGGAAAAGATCGTCCCCTACGTGACCCAGCCCGAGCATGTGGTTCCGGGTGTGCCGATGTACTATGCCACGACCATGCCGTTTGGCGCCTCCAATTACGGATTGATTGTCGAATGTCATGAAGGTCGGCCGACCAAGATCGAGGCCAATTGCATCCACCCCTCGACGCCCGGCGGGACCGACGCCATGACACAAGCGGCCATATTAAATTTGTACGATCCGGATCGTTCAAGGACCGTCAGGTACAAGGGAAACCCGTCCCGGTACGATGATTTTATTGCGTTTTATCGCGAACGATTCGATAAATTAAAACAAGGCCGGGGAGAGGGTCTGGCGGTGCTTTCCGAGCCGTTGGCGTCGCCGACCTTGAAACGGCTGAAGAATAAATTCGACCGGGAATTTCCGAGAGCCTTGTGGGCCGTCTATGAACCGGTCAACGATGAAAATATTATTACGGCCATCCAAAATATCACCGGTCAGGCGCTTCGACCGATTTATCATTATGACCGGGCGGATGTCATTCTGTCGCTGGACGCCGATTTTCTGCACACCGAGAGCGAGCATATCAAGGCCGCCTTTGATTTTGCCCAAAAACGCGATATCGAAAAGACCGGGACGATGAATCGCTTGTACGTCGTCGAAAGTACATACTCGGTGACTGGAGCGGCGGCGGACCATCGCTACCGCCTGGCTTCATCGCATATCGGAGCCTTTCTGGTCGAACTTGTCACGGAGCTTAAGTCATATGGATTGGCGCTTCCCGATATGACCGTAAAGCATGATGTGAAATTGGATAAGGAATGGATCAAGACCGTTGGGAAGGATTTGGTTAACTCTCCGGCCCGGACGTTGGTGGTCGCCGGCCGTCGCCAGCCGGTCTGGGTGCATGAACTGGTCATGCTGGTTAACCGGGCACTGGGCACCATCGATAGCACGGTATCCTATTATAAAATGAATGAATTATCCCTTGCCAAAACCTCGCATCTAAAGACTCTGGTCGAGTCGGCGCAAACCGGAAATATTAAGACGCTGATCATTTTTGGCGGCAACCCGGTTTATAACGCCCCACACGATATGGCGCTGGCATCTCTTTTTGATAAATTGGAAACGATTATTCACTTCGGTGAGTACTATGACGAAACAGGACGGCATGCCGCGTGGCATATTCCCCGTTCACATTTTCTGGAATGCTGGGGCGATGGCGAAGCCTTTGACGGCACGACCGGCATAATCCAGCCGATGATTGCGCCGCTTTATGATACCCGTGGCGATTGCGAGTTTTTGTCATTATTGGCGACCGGACAGGATAACCGGGGATACGATATTGTGCGCGAAACCTGGCAGAGTATTTTGAGTAAGGGTGGCTTCGAGAAAGATTGGAATCGGATACTGCACGACGGATACTTTGCCGGAACTGCGACCGGGTCGGAAATATTCAAGATTATGGACAAGGCACTTTCTGTTCCGGGTGAAATTAAATCTCGTGAAGGACTGGAAATCGGTTTTTACCCTTCGTCACAACTGCACGATGGCCGCCTGGCCAACAACGGCTGGATGCAGGAACTGCCCGACCCGATAAGCAAGCTGACCTGGGATAACCCGGCCTGGATAAGCCCGGCTACGGCCAAAGAATTCGGTTTGACCAATGGCGACGTGGTCGAAGTGACCTCTTCGAGTGCCACCTTGAAAATACCGATATGGATCGTGCCGGGTCTGTGCGATAATTATCTGGCGCTTTCCCTTGGATATGGACGCAACAATGTCGGCCGCGTAGCCGACGGAGTTGGTTTTGATACATTTCGGTTGCGAATGTCGGATAATATGCACTATGCGAACCGGGGATCCATTAATAAGACGGGTCAAAAGTATGATCTGGCTAATACACAGGATCACGGAACGATGGCGGGCCGGCCGATCGTCCGTGAGGCGAGCCTCGAAGAATATAATAATAACCCGAATTTCGCCAATGAGATGGTCGAGCACCCGCCGCTCAAGTCGATATATCCGGAGCACGACTACTCGAAGGGATACCAGTGGGGCATGGTTATCGATCTCAACCGCTGTATCGGTTGCAACGCCTGCACTGTCGCCTGCCAGAGCGAGAACAATATCCCTGTTGTCGGCAAGGATCAGGTGGGTAAAGGGCGGGAAATGCACTGGATCCGGCTGGACCGGTATTTTACGGGAAATGCCCATGACCCGCAGATAGTGCATATGCCGATGGCCTGCCAGCACTGCGAGAATGCACCGTGCGAGTCGGTATGCCCGGTGGCGGCCACGACTCATGACAAAGAGGGTCTCAATACAATGACTTATAACCGCTGCATCGGAACGCGTTATTGCTCCAACAACTGCCCGTATAAAGTTCGCCGGTTTAACTTTTTTAACTATACCAGGGAACTGCCGGATACGGTCAAAATGGCCCAAAATCCGGACGTGACGGTGCGCTTTCGGGGTGTTATGGAAAAGTGCACGTTTTGTATTCAGCGCATTAACCGCAATAAGCAAAAGGCAAAGAAGGAAGAGCGGCTTCTTGGCGACGGTGAATTCATGACCGCCTGCCAGCAGGCCTGCCCGACCCGGGCCATCGAATTCGGCAATATAAACGACCCGACCGGCAAAGTAATGGAACTGAAAAATAAACCGCGGTCGTATGCCTTGCTGGGTGAATTTAACACCAAACCGCGTAACACGTATCTGGCAAAAATACGCAACCCCAATCCGGCGCTGGTGAATAAAAAGAACGAATCTGCACACGATGGATAGTATTGAAAAGTGAGTACGACGGATAACATAATTAAATCCGGCGAACCACCATTGGTGGCGGGCAATCACACGCTTGCCAGTGTCACCGAGCATATATGCGGCATACCGGAAGGCAAGCAACCGACCTGGTGGTATTTAGCCTTCGGGGGAGCGCTGTCGCTTCTGATGGTGCTGGCCGGTTCGATCGGCTATTTGATATGGGAAGGCACCGGCATCTGGGGTCTGAATAACCCGGTCGGCTGGGGCTGGGCCATTATCAATTTCGTCTGGTGGGTCGGTATCGGACATGCCGGGACACTCATTTCGGCCATATTGTTTTTGCTCCGGCAACGCTGGCGGACTTCCATCAACCGCTTCGCGGAAGCCATGACTTTGTTCGCCGTCATGTGCGCCCTGATATTTCCGGCGATTCATGTCGGGCGCATATGGGTCGTATACTGGATGTTTCCGCTTCCCAACCAGATGGGCATGTGGCCCAATTTTCGCAGTCCCCTGCTCTGGGACGTCTTTGCCGTCAGCACGTATTTCACGGCTTCGCTCTTATTCTGGTTTACGGGTTTGATACCGGATCTGGCGACTTTCCGCGACCGCGCCAAAACCAAAATTAAGAAAATCATCTTCGGTTTTCTGGCTCTGGGCTGGCGCGGAGGCAACCGTCAATGGCGGCACTACGAACTGGCTTATCTCCTTTTGGCGGGTATCTCCACGCCGTTGGTGCTGTCGGTACACTCGGTGGTCAGTACCGACTTCGCCATCAGTATTATACCCGGCTGGCATACGACCATTTTCCCGCCGTACTTCGTGGCCGGAGCCATATTTTCCGGTTTCGCCATGGTCGTGACATTGAGCATCATTGCGCGAAAACTGTATCATCTCGAGGATTTCATCACGCTCAACCACCTGGAAAAAATGAACAAAATCATGCTTCTGACCGGCATGATGGTCGGATATGCCTATGCGATGGAATTTTTCATCGCCTGGTACAGCGGCAATATATACGAACAATTCGCCTTCATCAATCGCGCCACCGGACCGTACGCCTGGGCCTACTGGATTATGATCTCATGCAACGTTCTGGTTCCGCAACTGTTCTGGTTCAAAAATCTGCGGCGGTCGATTCCGATCATGTTCGTGGCTTCGATATTGATAAACGTCGGCATGTGGTTCGAACGATTTGTGATTGTCGTGTCTTCGCTGGCCAACGACTTTCTGCCGTCGAGCTGGGATTATTACAGCCCGACCATATGGGACATTCTGACTTTTGTGGGATCGTTCGGTCTGTTTTTCACTCTGTTTTTGCTGTTCATCCGGTTTTTGCCGATCATCGCGATGGCCGAGGTCAAAGGCGTCATGCCGCAGGCAAAAGTCGAACATACCGAGGTGGCCCATGAATAATGCCATCGTCAAAAAAATACAGGCAGTGCTGGCCGAGTTTGACAGCCCGACAGCCTTGCTGAAAACGGCCGAGACACTTCGCGACGCCGGATATAAAAAATTCGACTGCCATTCGCCGTTTCCGATACACGGTATGGACCGTGCCATGGGCCTGAAACGCTCCCCGCTGGGGTGGATGGTCGGTCTGGCGGCGGTGGTTGGCACGTCGAGTGCCCTGGCCTTGCAGTGGTGGACCAGTACCATCGATTACCCGCTGGTTATTTCCGGCAAACCGTTTTTCAGTTTCCAGGCCTATGTGCCCGTCACCTTTGCGCTGGGGGTGCTTTTATCGGCGGCCACGGCTTTGATCGGTATGCTGGCGCTGAACGGCCTGCCGCGGTTTCATCATCCGGTTTTTTATTCGGACCGATTTTCCCGAGCCAGCGATGATGGCTTTTTCATCAGTGTGGAGTGCGATGATAAAATGTTCAACGTGGAACAAACCAGAGCCCTGTTGCAACAATGCGGCGGGGAAAATATAGAAATATTAGAGGGTGAATGAACCGGGTTTGGCATAAAATAGGTATTGGCATCTTCGGGACGATACTTCTGCTTGTTATTATTGCATTGCTCTCCGCTTGTTCGCGCGGTCGTCAGTCTGAGCGAACCCCGATTCACCCCAACCCCAATATGGACCGTCAGGCCAAATACCTGGCACAGGGGGAAAGCTCCTTTTTCGCCGATGGCTCGAATATGCGGACACCTGTCGAAGGGACAGTGGCCCGCGGATTTCTCCGCGATGATGATGAGTTCTTTAAGGGAATGAATTCGAAAGGCGAGTTTATAAAAACCCTGCCGGTCGAAATAACTATGCCGCTGTTGAATCGTGGCGAAGAAAGATATAACATATATTGTTCGCCGTGTCACAGCCGACTCGGCGACGGCCGGGGAATCATGGTCAGCCGGGGGTATGTCCCGCCGCCCAGTTTCCACGATGCCCGTATCCGTCAAATGCCCGATGGGCAGATCTTCGATATTATAACGCATGGTGTACGAAACATGCCGGGCTATAGGTACCAAATACCGCCGGAAGACCGCTGGGCAATAGTGGCGTATATCCGTGCCCTGCAAAGAAGCCATAATGCGACAATTGATGATATCCCCGAAGAAATCGGAAAGACCGTTAAATAAATATGAAATTTGACAGTAAATCATACCGTTTGACCGAAGACAGCCGGGTTGGGCAAATCGCCCTGATAATCGGCATCATCGGGCTGGTTCTGACGGCGACGGGATACTTTGTCGATAAGACGCAGTTTTATCATTCTTATCTGACGGCTTTCTTCTTCTGGTTGTCGATCGCGTTGGGAGGCCTGTTTTTCACCATGTTGCACCACCTGGTCGGAGCCATATGGAGCGTGGTCCTAAGACGACTTGCCGAAAATATCATGATTTGCATCCCGCTCTTGGCAATATTCCTGATTCCGGTTTTGTTTGGTATCGGCGAATTGTTTCACTGGAGCCATCCGGAGGCCGTTGCGCAGGATCATTTATTGCAGTCAAAAGCGCCCTATCTGAACGTTTCGTTCTTCATAATCCGGGCGGTCTTCTATTTTGTCATCTGGGTTCTGCTGGCACGATATCTATTGAGGCTGTCTTTGGCGCAGGATGGCGGTCATACTGAAAGTATCTCTAAAAAGATGAGAGTCGCCAGCGCCCCCGGCATGATTCTGTTCGCCCTGACCGTCACCTTTGCTTCGTTCGACTGGCTGATGTCGCTCGATGCCCATTGGTATTCGACTATCTTCGGAGTATATGTATTTTCCGGCTCGCTTCTGGCCATGCTGGCATTCTTGATGCGCTTCGTTTTATATCTGGATGGCACCGATACCTTACGTGGAATAATCACCAGAGAACACTGGCACGACATGGGAAAACTCATTTTCGCCTTCACCGTCTTCTGGGGATATATGGCTTTCTCCCAGTATTTTTTGATCTGGTACGGCAATATCCCGGAAGAGACCGTCTGGTTCTTGCACCGCTGGGAACACGGCTGGCAGTATATATCGCTATTTATCGTATTCGGTCATTTTGTCATCCCGTTCTTCGTGCTGTTTCCATATAGTACCAAGCGCAGCCGCCCGGTCATGCTGGTCATGACAATCTGGATTCTGGCCATGCACTGGGTCGATCTGTACTGGATTGTTATGCCCAATCTGCACCGTGAGGCGGTTAAGTTTTCGTGGATCGATTTCGCCCCGATGCTCGGTATCGGCGGGATATTTATCTGGTTTTTCTGGAGCCGGGTTCGGGTCACGCCGCTATTACCGGCGGGCGACCCCGGGCTGGAGGAATCTAAGCGACTGGTGAGCCATTGATATTATGATGTCGTCATCGGAACATAAAGGCGGCTACGAAAAAACCGATATTAACGCGAACAAAGTCATCATGTCTTTTGTTCTCGGAATCATAGTGACGGTTATCATCGTGATATTTTTGCTGGATTATTTCAAGGCCGTCAGGGATGATACCGTATATCGGGTAGTTTTACAGCCGGAATCGGCGGTGCTTCGCGACCTGCGAGCCCGTGAAAACGAAGAACTTACGACATACAAACTGCTCGATGCCGAAAATGGAATATACCGAATACCGATTGAACGCGCCAAAAAACTTCTGGCCGAAGAAACGTATCGTGCAAAAAGCAAATAGATTTCGGCTTATCTGCCTGTTTATCATAAACTTTATCATTCTGATTTCTCTGGATTCATTGGCCCAGCGTGTCATCGATGCACCAGAAGAACTCAAAAGGGTCGATGTCATCGAGCATACCGGTGATAAAATCCCATATGACCTGATATTCACCGATGATCACGGGCAACGGGTGAATTTCGGAGGTTATTTCAATCAGGACAAACCGGTAATACTCATTCTGGGATATTACACCTGTCCGATGCTCTGTAATCTGGTTTTCAACGGCGTCCGCGACGCCATAAACGAAATGCCTTTGTCATTAGGCCGGGATTATACTATTATCACGGTCAGTATCGACTCCTCGGAAACGGAAGTAGTGGCCGCCGCCAAAAAGAAAAATTATTTGAAAAGCCTTAAAAAGGAAGTTTCGGAAAGCGCCTGGATGTTTTTAACCGGCTCCGCCGACCAGTCGCGCACACTGGCCGACGCGATCGGGTTTAAATATTATTATGATGAAAAATCCGAGCAGTATGCCCACGCGGCACTCATTACGATTTTGACGCCGGACGGGACAATTTCCCGCTACTTTTATGGTATCCAGTTCAATCCCAGAGACTTACGACTGGCATTGGTGGAGGCGTCCGAGGGCCGCATCGGCAATACCCTCGATAAAATCCTGCTTTACTGCTATCATTATGACCCCGACAGGCGCGGCTATACCCTTTTTGCCGAACGGCTGATGCGCCTGGGGGGGTTGATAACTTTGGCCTGTCTGGCCGTCTTTGTCGGGATTCTTTTTTTCCGGGAAAAAGGCAAGAAAAACCGGGAACAAATCGGTCGCATTTAGCGCTTTATCACAAAACAAAACCATATTAGTCTTTATTTGATGGATACCGTCGGAACATTGTTTATGCCCCCGGAGGGCTCGACATTTGCAGGCGAAATAGACAGCCTTTTCTATTTCATTGTTTACGCCTCAATGGTGGTTTTCGGCATCGTCCTTTTCGGAATGCTATTTTTCGGTTTGCGCTATCGTCGCTCACGCCATACTGCTGAAGCCACTACCCCGGACATTTCGCACAACACCAAACTCGAACTGGTCTGGTCGATTATTCCAACCGTCCTGGTTTTGATCGTGTTCTTCTGGGGCTTTCACGTTTTCATGAAAATGAACATCGTGCCCAAAGACGCCATGGAGATCAAAGTTACCGGCCAGAAATGGTTCTGGTCGTTTGACTATCCCGAAGGCGTATCGACGGTCAATGAACTGATCGTCCCCGATAATAAGCCGATCAAGCTCCTGATGTCATCCAAAGACGTCATACACAGTTTTTTCGTCCCGGATTTCCGTATTAAAATGGACGTTCTGCCCAACCGTTATTCGGTGACATGGTTCGAGGCGAAGCGGCCGGGCATATATAATCTATTTTGTGCGGAGTTTTGCGGTGACGGCCATTCCGAAATGATCGGCACGGTTAAAGTCGTAAACGAGCGTGAATATGCCATCTGGCTCGAAGAAGGCACTTCGCAGGGAGAGGGATTGTCGCCGGAACAGCTGGGTGAGCAGTTATTCAGATCAAAAGCCTGCATTACCTGCCACAGCGCCGAAGGCAAGCGTTTGATCGGCCCGCCGGTCAACGGCATTTTCGGCCACGACGTGGTTCTGAAAAGCGGTCAGAAAGTTGTAATTGATGAAAACTACCTGCGTAAATCAATACTGGAACCACAGGCCGACATTGTCGCCGGTTACGACCCGGTTATGCCGACCTATCAGGGCTTGCTCAATGACAGGCAAATCGACGCTTTGATTGCATATATCAAATCTTTGAAATGATGGGATTTTATATGAATACAATGCCGGAGAAACATTATCTGAATGAAAAGACAGGCTGGAAATCATGGCTGTTCACGCTGGATCATAAACGCATCGGAATCTTGTACCTTTATGGCATTATGGCGGCCTTTCTGATCGGCGGCGTCTTTGCCATGCTCGTCCGGCTGGAGCTGTTGCACCCCGGCCGCGACCTGATGGACGCCAAAACGTATAACCAGTTTTTCACGCTGCACGGGGCAGTGATGATCTTTTTGTTTATTATCCCCTCGATTCCGGCGGCATTGGGCAATTTCATCCTGCCGCAGATGCTCGGCGCCAAAGACGTGGCCTTCCCCAAACTCAATCTGGCCAGTTGGTATATATATGTCGTCGGGGCGCTGGTGGCGATATACTCGATCTATGCTGGCGGGGTCGATACCGGCTGGACTTTTTATACTCCGTACAGTACGACCACCAGCACTTCCGTCGTGGCCATGACACTGGGAGCCTTTATTCTCGGATTTTCATCGATTTTCACCGGGCTGAATTTCATCGTCACCATCCATAAGATGCGCGCCCCGGGAATGACCTGGTTCAAAATGCCTCTGTTTGTATGGGGACTCTATGCCACCGCGATTATTCAGGTGATGGCGACGCCTGTATTGGGAATTACGCTTCTTCTGCTGATTATGGAACGCGTTCTGGCGGTAGGAATTTTCGACCCGGCCATGGGGGGAGACCCGGTGCTGTTTCAACATTTCTTCTGGTTTTACTCCCATCCGGCAGTGTATATCATGATCCTCCCCGGAATGGGTATAATATCCGAACTAATCGCCACCTTTTCACAAAAAAAGATCTTCGGCTATAAGGCTATCGCATTTTCTTCGCTGGCCATTGCTTTTATAAGCTTTTTGGTCTGGGGACATCACATGTTTGTCAGCGGGCAGTCACAACTGGCCTCGATGATATTTTCATTCTTGACTTTTCTGGTGGGAATTCCATCGGGCATCAAAGTCTTCAACTGGGTGGCTACCATGTACAAGGGCATAATACGGTTCGATACGCCCATGCTTTATTCTCTGGCTTTCCTATTCTTGTTTACTATCGGAGGGCTGACCGGTATTTTTTTGGGAGCACTGGCGACCGACGTTCACCTGCACGATACCTATTTTGTCGTTGCCCATTTTCATTATGTCATGATGGGCGGCACGGTCATGGCCTTCCTCGGCGGCATTCATTTCTGGTGGCCGAAAATGTGGGGACGAATGTTCAATAAAAAATGGGCACTTTTGTCGTGGCTGCTGATTTTCATCGGGTTCAATATGACCTTTTTCACCCAATTTATTCTTGGCACCAAAGGCATGCCGCGACGATACTATAATTATCTTGACCAGTATCAGCCGTTGCATGCGTTTTCATCCTATGGTTCCTGGGTGCTGGGACTCGGTTTTGTCATTATGGCCGTGTATCTTTTCTATTCCATCTGGAAGGGCCCGATTGCGGGAAATAACCCCTGGGGGTCGCTGACTTTCGAGTGGAAGTCGAGTTCACCGCCGCCCGTCGCCAATTTCATAACCGAACCCGTTCTGGAACACGGCCCATACGATTATGATAATATCATTCCCGAAAGGACGTATTCATAGGATGAGCACACCCGCAAAACATTCCGCCTATCTGGCGCATCATTTCTCCGACGGCATTCAGCAGTCCGATTCGGCCAAACTGGGCATGTGGATATTCCTGCTGACCGAAATCCTGCTGTTCGGCGGGCTATTCGTCGCTTACGCCATCTATCGCGCTTGGAATCCGGATATGTTTTACAACGCCCATAAATATCTCGACGTGACGCTTGGCGCTCTTAACACGGTCGTCCTCATCACCAGTTCGCTGACCATGGCACTCTCTATAAGAAGTATGCAAATGGGCAACCGCAAGCGGACTATGCACTTTCTGCTTGTCACGCTTATACTGGCCGGAGTCTTTCTGATTGTCAAGTACTTTGAGTACAGTCACAAATTTCACATCGGACAATTACCCGGCAAGTACTATACGTTCACCGGCATTGAGGGGAGCAATCCGCACATCTTTTTTAGCATATATTTCATGATGACCGGTCTGCACGGCATACATGTCCTGGCCGGGATGGGCGTCATCGGCTGGATATTGAAAAGAACCTCGCGAGGCGATTTCTCGCCGGAGTACTACACGCCGATTGAATTGACCGGTCTTTATTGGCATCTGGTCGATATGATTTGGATATTTTTATTCCCGCTTTTGTATTTGATAGGATGATAACATGAATTCGGAAGCCAACTCGCATTATCACGTATTGCCGCTTCGAATATATATGGCCGTAGCCGGAGCGCTGATGGTACTGACGGTCGTGACCGTGGTCGTATCATTTGTCAACCTGGGTGGTTGGAACGCCGTCACCGCGGTTTTTATCGCGGCCCTCAAAGCCTCGCTGGTGGCGCTGTTTTTCATGCATCTCAAATATGACAAAAAGATAAATGCCATCGTCTTTCTGGCGGCCATACTGTTTCTGGCGATATTTTTAAGTTTCACGTTTTTTGACGTCCTTAGCCGGGGGCATATATATAACGAAGTTGAAAAGCCGATTAAAAGCAAAGCCGCCATGTATGATGCAATTTCGTCCGATTCGACTCGGGTCGGGACGGTCGATACGATTCAGGTGAAGAATGATGAACAATAAGTTCAAGTCATTTCAGCGACTGGCGGTGGCGGCTTTGGTCGCCACCTATTTTCTGATTTTTGTCGGGGCGCTGGTGCGTGTTTCCGGAGCGGGCTTGGGGTGCCCCGATTGGCCGCACTGCTTCGGACGCTGGATTCCCCCGACCGATATCAGTCAGTTACCACCCGATATGGACCCCTCGGATTTTAACTTTGTCCTGGCCTGGATTGAATATGTCAACCGCCTGGTCGGTGTCGTTGTCGGGCTTTTAATCGCTTCGGTCGGAATCATGGCCATCGCCAAATTAAGAAAATACAAAAGTCTTCTCGTTTCATCAATTCTGGCGTCCATACTGGTAGCCTATCAGGGTTGGCAGGGTAGCCGGGTGGTGGCTTCGGAGCTGGAACCGCTGATTGTCTCGGTGCATATGGCCATTGCCTTTATAATTGTCAGCCTATTGCTATATATAGTTTATCAGGTGCACCGTATAACCCACAATTCCGAATACGCCCCGGTGTATCCACCTCGTATACGGTTATGGACAGGCATTCTCTTGTTGGCAGTCATGATTCAGGTGATTCTGGGAACTCAAGTGCGTTCAGCCGTCGAGATTGCGGCCGAAAAATTCCCCCTTTATTCAGCCGCGGCATGGCTCGACGAAGCGGGAATGTATGGTTATATCCACAGCGTTTTGGGGATAATTATCGCGGCAGGGGGATTATACGTCGCCTCCCGACTACTGGGTAAAAGTATTAATCCTGCGCCTGTGGTGCGGCCATCGGCCTGGGCACTGATGGCTTTGATATTTGTCCAGACCGTCTTCGGTATCGCACTTTACACGGCGGGATTGCCGGGGGTCGTGCAAGTTATGCATGTCGGGCTGGCCGGCATGATAATCGGGCTGGCCATGATTTTGTTTGTCGCCACCAAACCTGCGGGCACTAGGCCATGAATTATAAATGGTCCGTGAAAAGCTTATTCCTGTTCGTAATTGTAGCCCTGATTATTATGGCGACGCTGGCTTGCTGGGTGATATCCGAAGCCGAGAAATCCCGGTACCAGATTCCGGTATTAGGACAATTGCCTGAATTCAAATTCACCGACCAGGATGGCCGACCGTTTGGATTAAGCGATATAAAAGGCAAAATAACCGTCATGGATTTTATTTTTACACGGTGCCAGGGGCCGTGTCCGGTGATGGCTTCCCACTTTTCCCGATTATATCAATTATATCACGGCTCCGATATAGTGCAACTGCTGTCGATAAGCGTTGATCCTGATTACGATACCGATTCCGTTTTGAAAGCTTATGCTGATCGACAAGGGGTAACCGACAATCGCTGGATATTTTTACGCGCCCCACTTGACAGTGTCGTGGCCTTTTCCGAGCAGGGTTTGATGATTGCCGCCGAAAAGGAGATTCTTCCGGGAGGACATTCCACGCGATTTGTACTGATTGATAACGAAGGACGTATTCGGGGCTACTACGACGGACTCGATGATAACAGTATTACCCGATTGAAAAACAACATAAATCGCCTTGTCGGTGAATTAAAATGAATGTCGCCTATCTTCCCGCCTTCAATGCCGTGCTGAACCTGATCAGCACCGTCTTTTTGATACTAGGGTATGTCAATGTCAAAAGAAATCGGCCGGATGTGCATAAAACATGTATGATTGCGGCATTGATATCATCGGGCCTATTCTTGATATCATACGTCATATATCATTATCAGGTCGGTTCGGTGCCATACATCCACTTTGACTGGACCCGGCCGGTTTATTTCGCCATATTGATTCCACATATCATACTGGCCGCCCTGATGGCTCCGTTTATTGTGGCGGCCGTTCGGTTTGCCATCAAAGGCGACTTCAAAAAGCACACTATGATAACGCGTATCCTCTGGCCGGTATGGATGTTCGTGTCGCTAAGCGGGATTGTCGTTTATTTTATGCTCTATCATTTGTGAATTGACTTTATCCTTCTGTCGGGAACCAGCGTTGATAATTTGACGTTTGATACATTGCGAACAATATAACGGTGGAAATAGTATGGAAAACCTTTCACAACAGAAATGCAAACCGTGCGAGGGCGGTGTCGCGCCTTTAACTCGATCGCAATTCGAACATTACCTTGACCAGGTGGCGGAATGGTCGGTTATCGAGGATAAACGCCTTGAGCGTCTTTTTCAATTTAAAGATTTCGCCGAAGCCCTGGAATTTATCAATCGGGTCGGAGCCATTGCCGAAAGCGAGGGACATCACCCCGACATATTCCTGCACGGCTGGAATAAAGTCAAAGTCACGCTCTGGACGCATGCCATTGGCGGGATGTCGCTTAATGATTTCATAGTCGCCCGCAAAATCGATGAGATTGAGCGATAAAATACGTCCTATTGATTGCCGCCGATATTGCCAAGACTGATATCTTCGATTACTGTTGAAGAAGGCTGTAAAAGCGCATACTTGATTGCATCGGCCACCGTTTCCGGCGTCAGCATATTTTCCTTCGACCACGCACCCGGTATTTTATCCCAGATTTCGGTCGCCGTCGCCGACGGATAAACGTTGATTACCCTGATTTTGCGGGGACGTAATTCCTCGCGAAGCACCCTGGTGAATCCTTCAAGGGCGAATTTGCTCGCACAGTACGCCGCCCAATCCGCAAACGCCGTTCTGGCCGCGACCGACAGGATAAAAACGATCGAGCCGCCCTCATGCATCATGGGCAGCAATTGTTGAGTTATCATAAATGGCGCTGTGACATTAATGTTCAGTGATTTATGCCAGTCTTCCGCCTTGATATTTTCAATTCTATCGACATGCGCGACACCGGCGGCATGAATAATGACATCGATCGGCCCGGCGCCGATTTGACCGACAAGCGACGCAACGCCTTCAAATGTACCTATGTCCGCAATTGCTGTTCGGGCATTGCCGCCGCGCGCTTTTATATCACCGGTGAGTTCATCGAGGGCAGTCCTGTTGCGGCCATGAATGATAAGATCCGTCCCGGATTCGGCCAGACATATCGCCAGCGCCCGACCGATACCTCCGGAGGCGCCCGTGATTAGAATTCTTTTCGCGGTCATGCTTATTTCACCTTCGGATAATCTTTGCGCAACGTAAATCGGTTATTGGGTGTTTCCCACAAACGCAGGCGGGATAAATCACGCCCCAGCCTTTGCTCTATTTTAGGACATAACTTGCGCACGATATTTTCACCCGTGGAAACGCAATCGCTGAAGTCTGGAGTATCCCGGTCGAGATGTTTATAGTGCCAATCCTTTATGGCTACCTTGAGGGCGTCCTGAAAGTCAAACAGGGGGAATAGTATGCCGGTTTTTTCATCGAACTCGCCGTTGAGCGTGGCCTCGATAACATAATTATGTCCGTGCCCGGCAAGATTATTACACTTGCCGAATGTCTCGGTGTTCTGGCCTTCGTTCATTGACGTGCAATGCAATCGGTGCGCCGCCTGAAAAGAATCTTTTAACCCCAGCATATAATAATTTTCGGAGTGGTACTCCGCAAAAAAGTACGGATTTTCCCAGAGCCTGACCCGGCCCACCGGCATATTGCGATTCAGCCGCTCATAAAAATACCTGGCGAGACATTCGGTGGTCATCGGTTTTTCGGCCAGTTCGCGCACGTCGGTGTTGAGATTTTTGTGATCAATGAGGTCCTTTAGTTCTTCGAGATAGCTTTCGGCTTCGCGCTCCGGATATATCATCCCGCTGTCGTCGTCGATATCCCCGTGCAACGTAACCCGCAACCGGTAGTAATGACCATGCCCGGAGACGGCCGAAGCCATACCGAACAGCTGGCGATTTTCTTCATCGGTCAAATGCGGCGAATAAGTTCGGCGGGCGGCCGAAAATTCCAGCCAGTAATGTCGTTCGACACGTCCGTCGGCATAGGCGGTCGCCCCGTCGAATGGCGAGCAGACCAGATGACAGGCGGCCAGTCGTCGGTCGGGGATGTCGTCGAATAATCCGGCTGCGTCGAGTAACATTTGCCGGACGGCGTTTTCCGGAGTCGGAACGATCTTGTCGAACGGCGAAGTGTCCTGATTAAGGAATTTGTGATCGTAGCGCTGTGCCAGCATGTCGCCGATGCGCTGCTTGACGGTGGCGATATTGACCATCATGCCCGTTTTGTCATCGACCGGCCCATCGAAGACAAAAAAGGCCGTCCAGTTGCCGCCGTATCCGTGGGGTGTCCCGGCTTTGTCGCCGAATAATTCACGATTGACCGCCTCGCTTAACTTGCCATTGCGGTATCGGTATGACAGCGACAATTCGAACCTTTTGCTGATGGTCAAATAATCCATAATCAACCGCAAATAAGTTTCAAAAATTCAGCCCGCGTTTCCGCGTCATCATGCAGTTCCCCCAAAACGCATGAGGTCGTCATGACTGAATTTTGCTTTTCCACCCCGCGCATCATCATGCACAGATGCTGGGCCTCGATTACCACGCCGACGCCGATGGCGTTTGTATATTTTTGTATGGTTTCGGCGATCTGGCGCGTCAATTCCTCCTGTATCTGAAGCCTTCGCCCGAAAGCATCGACCAGCCGGGCGATTTTGGACAGCCCGATCACTTTGCCGTTGGGGATGTAACCGACATGGGCTTTGCCGATAAATGGCAAAAGGTGATGCTCGCACATCGAATACAACTCAATATTCTTGACAATAACCAGTTCCTTGGCCCGAGATTCAAAGAGGGCATTATTGACGAGCTGATCGATGTCTTCAGTATATCCTTTGGTAACAAACTGCATGGCTTTGGCGGCTCGGCGAGGCGTATCTCGCAAACCCTCACGGTCGGGATTTTCGCCGATTTCGATTAATATTTCACGATACAATTGTTCAAGTCTGGTCATGATATAGCCCTGCCTGTTTTTAATACTTATAACAATAGATAATATGAAAATGTTTAATTCAATGTCAAAGGACAAATACGCCCAAGGTCCCCGCAAAATCAGCAAATTCGGGGCAACTGCTCGCCGGAAAGCATCGACAGAATTCGACGTGTCCCCATCGCGTTAACCAGAACGACCGGGGCCGATGCGGCCTCGGTTACCCGCCCGATGACAGTGGCACCCCGGCCAAGGTCATGGCTTTTCAATGCCTGCAGGCATTGCTGGGCCTGTGTTTCGGGCAGAATTATCATCATGCGTCCCTCGCACGCCGAGTGACAAACGTCGATTCCCAGAATCTCGCAAAAACCGGCGACGGCCTCGTCGACCGGGATTTTCGGCTCCTCGAATTCGATGGTCACGCCGGCCGTGGCGGCCAGTTCATTGGCGGCGCTGGCCAGCCCGCCGCGGGTCAAATCGCGCAGGCAGTGAATTTCGAATTCGGCCCGGATTAACAACTGTACCATTGAAGAAAGCGATGCGGCGTCGCTTTCGATGCGGCTTTTGAAACCAAGGCTTTCGCGGGCGGCCATGATGGCCATGCCGTGACGCCCGATATCACCGTTGACCATAACAACGTCCCCGGGTCGGATACCCGCGGGACCGATTTCCAGATTGTGTTCGATAATGCCTATTCCACTGGTGTTGATATAAACCCCATCGCCTTTACCGCGTTCGACCACTTTGGTGTCCCCGGTAACGATGGCGACTCCCGAGGCGCGGGCCGCTTCGGCCATGGACAGCGCGATTTCCCAGAGTGTGGACATGGCCAGCCCCTCTTCGATGATGAACCCGGCACTCAAATATAATGGCCGTGCCCCCGAAGTGGCCAGGTCGTTGATCGTCCCGTGCACCGCCAGCGAACCGATATCGCCGCCCGGGAAAAACAGGGGCGAAACCACGAAGCTGTCGGTGGTGAAAGCCAGTCGATTTCTATCGACGGTTAAAAGCGCGGAGTCGGTTCGGTCTTCAAGCTGCGAAGAGTCGAACGCGGCCATGAACAGTTTGTCGATAAGCTGACCGGTCAGTGTTCCGCCGCCGCCATGTGCCATCAGTACGACCGGGTAATCCGAAATTGGAATCGGACAAACCGGATCGACCATCTTCTTTTCCGTCATATACGATTCATCACCCCTTCCGGTCGTGTTAAGGACGATATTTATAGTATGCGGCGCAGGCGCCTTCGGATGAAACCATGGTTGCCCCAAGCGGGTGCTCCGGGGTGCATTGTTTCCCGAAGGCCGGGCATTGCGGCGGCTTGGCCGCGCCTTGCAGAATGCGACCGCTGATGCATACCGAAGATTCCGCCGAAATTGCCGGTTTTATATTAAATATCAATTCGGCGTCGTGATCGGCGTATTCCTTTTTAAGTTTCAACCCGCTATTCGGTATTGTCCCCAGGCCCCGCCACTCCCGGTCACATATTTCGAATACCCTTTCTATGGTATTAAGAGCCGGCATATTCCCATCGGGCCGAACCGCGCGTGCGTACTGATTATCAACCTCGCATTTGCCTGACTCGAGTTGACGGACACAGGCGTATATTCCCCTCATCAAATCCAGAGGTTCGAACCCGGTTACGATTATCGGTGTTCGATACTTTTCGGCAACAGCGTGATAGGCATTGTACCCGGTTATCGTGCAAACATGCCCCGCCGCGAGGAAACCGTTAATCGATGATTCCGGCGACGACAATATCGCCTCCATCGCCGGAATTACCAGCACGTGCGATACCAGCAGGAGGAAATTGCCAGTGTTTTCCTGCGCCGCATGGTACACTGCCATGGCCGTGGTGGGAGCGGTCGTTTCAAAGCCGATGGCGAAGAAGACAACCTTTTTTTCAGGGTTGTCCTTTGCGATGCCGACGGCATCCATCGGCGAATACACCGTCCGCACGTCGCCGCCCCCTGCGCGGATTGTCAGTAAATCCATTTTGGAGCCGGGCACGCGAAGCATATCGCCGAACGAACAAAAGATGACATCGGGTCGCGCGGCCAGATCGAGGGCGGTGTCAACGGTGGCCGCCGACGTGACACAAACCGGGCAACCCGGCCCGTGCACCAGCGTGACGCCGTCGGGCAGGAGTTCATCGATGCCGAACCGTACAATGGCGTGTGTCTGGCCGCCGCAGATTTCCATGATGGTCCAGGGACGAGTGACGACCGATGCCAACCTGTCGGCCAGTTTTCGGACGGCGTCGGCGTCGCGATATTCATCGACGAATTTCAATGCGGCTCTCCGTTCACATCGGCTTCGCCCAGAATCCGATCAAAATCCGCCAATGTCTGGCGGGCGCTGTCTTCGTCGATGATGGTGATGGCAAACCCGGCGTGCACCAGCACCCAGTCGCCGATTTTGGCTTCGGGAGCGAACGACAGCATGATTTCGCGTTCCACGCCGCCGAAATCGACCACACCCCGGAGTTCCATCGGGTCGCCGCCGGTAATTGACTTAATCTGTCCCGGTACTGCTATACACATGGCTTCACTCTTTCACTTTCTTGGCGGCCGCGACGGCCTGCCCAAGACATATCCCGCCGTCATTGGGTGGAATATGTCGGTGCCAGAAAACATCAAAACCCTTTTGGCGCAGTTTGTCAATGGCCAATTCGGTCAAATATCTATTTTGAAAACAACCGCCGCTCAATACGACATTCTTGATTCCAATCAATTCGGCCGCACCGATGATGCCTTCGGCCAGAGTGTTATGGAATTTGGCGGCAATAATTTCCTTGGACAGGCCTCCTTTAATTTCATCCAATATAACCCGAATCATCGGCGCCCAGTCCAAAATGATATGATCATGCCTTCTATTTTCGAAATTCATCTTATAGATATCACTTGTTTTTCCCCTATATGCCAGAAATTCCAGCTCCATAGCGGCCTGGCCTTCGAATGACATAATCTGCCGGGAATTGATTAGCGACGCGACGGCATCGAACAGACGCCCGGCACTGGAAGTCATTACCGTGTTGACTTTTCCTGCAAGCGCCCGAACGAGCATATCCAGTTCGTCGCGGCCAAAGGCTTTGTATACGGCACAATCCGCGAAATCCTCGATACTGCCCGAGAACAGTTCATATAGCAATCCCAGGGCCGAACGTCGCGGCTCCTTGGCGGCATTGTCACCTCCTACAAGAGGAAAGGGTCGGATGGATGCCGGGCGTTGAAAGGATTTATCATTCACCGTCAGAAATTCGCCGCCCCAGATGGTCCCGTCGAGACCATAACCGGTGCCGTCCCAGGCTACCCCCAGCACCGGCTCCTCAAGATGACTTTCTGCCATACACGACAGCACATGCGCATAATGATGTTGCACCGGGATAATTCTTGCCTTTTTGTTGTGGGCATACGTGGTGGAATAGTAATCCGGATGTGAGTCGCAAGCGATGATTTCAGGCTCCTGCTCATACAATCCCGTCAATTGCCCGATCACTTCGTTGAACGCCCCCACGGCGCCTTCGGTATCGAGATCCCCGATATGCTGACTGACAAAAATATTGTCCTCAATAGTCACGGCTACGGCATTTTTCATGTGAGCGCCGACCGCCAGTATATTTCCGCAGGCGGATTTCAGTTTGACCGGGGCCGGGGCGTATCCTCGGGCGCGACGGATAATCATTTCACGGCCGGATATAAGCCGTACCACCGAATCATCGACATGCCGGGCGATCGGCCGATTGTGAACGAGGAACATGTCGGCGATTTGTCCCAAACGCACAAGAGCGTCCTGTTCATCGATGCAGATCGGTTCGTCGCTCAAATTTCCGCTGGTGGCGACCATCGGCCTCTGCACTAGCCGTGTCAACAGGTGATGCAACGGGGTATAGGGAAGCATCGCACCCAGGTATGGATTGCCCGGCGCCACTGCTTCGGCGATGACATATTCTGCCCGATTTTGATGTTTTTCCAGAAGCACGATGGGCGAGGCGGTCGAACACAACAACCGGGCTTCTTCATCTGTGACGCGGCAACCGGCTTTGATTGAATTCAGGTCGGGAAACATGACGGCCAGCGGTTTTTCCTCGCGGTGTTTTCTTTGGCGCAGAGCCCGCACGGCATCGCTATCGGTGGCGTCAACCATCAGGTGAAACCCGCCCAAACCCTTGACCGCCAAAACTTGACCTCGGTGTAAAGCCTCGGCCGCCTTTAGAAGCGCCTCATTATACTTTTCCCGAACCCGACCCCGGTTATCCCATAATTCCAGATGCGGGCCGCAATCCGGGCAGGCGTTAGGCTGGGCGTGAAAACGTCGATCGGCGGGGTTATGATACTCCGCGGCACATTTCTCGCACATGATGAATGTGTTCATGGTGGTGTTGGCGCGGTCATAGGGCAAGGCATTGATTATCGAAAACCGCGGGCCGCAGTTGGTGCAATTGATAAAAGGGTACAAATAGCGCCGATTATTCGGATCGAGCATCTCGTGCAGACAATCGGAACAAACCGCCAGGTCAGGCAGAATAACGGCCGATTTATGCTCCCCGGTTTCCGAAAAAACTATTTTAAAGGAATCGTCCCGTTGCGGGGTAATTTGCGACTGTTCCATTTTATCGATGTGCGATACGGCCGGTTTGTCCGCCTGAAGACGTTCCATGAATCGCTCCAGTTGCGTCGGTGAGCCCTCGATTTCAATCAGAAGGCCTTCGGACGTGTTGTTAACCCAGCCCGTAAGATGGTGCGCCGTCGCCAATCGATATACAAAAGGTCGGAAACCGACCCCTTGCACGGCGCCGGTAACTTTCAAACGGTACCGGCTTCTGATTCCCGTTTCGTCCATCGAGTATTTCCCGTCGTTGTCATTCATCATTCAACCTTATAATATAGTATTCTGTCCGCTTAACGTAAACGATTTCCGGGATTGACAAGCAATGCAAACCCCCGATGATGATTATAGGTATCAAAGGCCGATGAATTATACCTTTGTGTTTTGTCGTCATCGTTCTCAATTGCCTCCCGTCCAACCTTATGGCCGCCACAATTATATATATAATAATACGTTATATGTCCGAAAAACCGCCCGTTTTGTTCGATTTTCCTTGACAATGGCAAGTCACCAATTTACCTTTTGGGAAAAGGCTTGTGAATCTTGTCACAAGGAGAGGAGTTGTGGAGTATATTGACCCGCATCTTTTAAGGCCCGATAATCTGGCCGGCCTTTTTCAACTCTTAAAGAAAAAAGGATATGATATTATCGGTCCGGCTGTTCGTGACCGTACAATTGTTCTGGACAAGCTCGCATCCCCCGATGAACTTCCGCAGGGCTGGCACGATCGCCAGGCCCCCGGGCAGTACCGTCTCGAAAACACCGATGATGGTACATACTTTTCGTACGTCGTGGGACAGGAATCGTGGAAGAAATATCTTTATCCGCCGTGTCAAAAACTTCTGACGGCACACCGCGGGAAAACCGCGTTCAAGGTTGAACCGGTTGCGGACCGGACGAATAATATTGCCGCCCTGGGTATGCGCCCGTGCGAATTGAAAGCATTGGCGATACAGGATAAAATATTCACCGGTGGAGAAATCACGGACCCCGGTTATCAAAAGCGGCGCCGTGAATTATTCATCATCGCGGCCAATTGCACCCATCCCGGCGGCAATTGCTTTTGCACTTCGATGAATACCGGTCCCCGGGCCGACGGCGGATATGATTTGGCGTTGACCGAAATTAAAGGGAACAAAGATCACTATTTCGTGGTCGAGGCCGCTACCCCGGCCGCGGTCGAAATGGTCGGGGCGCTGAAGCTTAAAAAGGCCGATGACGCCTCTCTCAAAGCCGCGGAGAAAATAATGTCCGATGCCGCGGCATCGATGACCTCCCGGCTTCATGTTTCCGACCTCAAAGCGACGTTGGAGAAGAATTTCGACAACCCGGACTGGGAAAGCATCGCGGCCCGGTGTCTGGCATGCGGCAACTGCACTATGGTCTGTCCAACCTGTTTTTGCACGACCATGCAGGATTACACCGCCCTCGATGGTTCTGACGCGGAACGACTGCGCCTCTGGGACAGCTGTCACACCATCGATTATTCGTACATTCACGGCGGCAGTATCCGCAACAGCGGCCTGTCGCGTTACCGTCAGTGGGTCATGCACAAGCTGGCCTACTGGGTGGATCAGTTCGGGACGCACGGATGTGTCGGCTGCGGCCGCTGCATTACGTGGTGCCCGGTGGGAATAGATATAACTGCCACGGCCAGGCAAATCGTCGGGCAGGAGACGTCATAGGAACACAAAATAATTACGGAGATAAGAGTATGGAAAATCTCAAGTCAGTTCTGGCAGAGCACCCGTTTTTAAGTGGGATGAATGAAGCCCAGCTGGAGCTTCTGGTTGGATGTGCCTCCAATGTAGTCTTCAAAGCCGGTGAATTCATCTTTCGCGAGGGCGAACCCGCGGAAAAATTTTACGTTATCCGACACGGCAAGGTTCTTATCGAAACCCATATTCCGCAGAAGGGCGCGATCATCATTCGCTCCCGGGAAGCCGGAGAAATATTGGGTTGGAGTTGGCTGGTGCCGCCATACCGCTGGCATTTCGACGCCCGCGCGGTCGAACTGACCCGCGCTATCGCCTTCGACGGCAAATGCCTGCGCGGAAAGTGCGAAAATGACCATGATCTCGGCTATGAAGTAATGAAACGCTTTGCCCTTATTATTGCCGAGCGGCTCGAAGCAACCCGTTTACAACTTATGGATATATATGGCAAAAACAGCTAAACTAACGGCAATCGCGGACTATGCCGACCCCATGCTGTCGTACCCGTTCCGAATAAACCGGGTGAGCAAAGACACCATGGACACGTTTTCCATGGAACTGACTCCGCTCAACGGCAAATTCCACTTTTTGCCCGGTCAGTTCAACATGCTTTACGTGTACGGTGTCGGTGAAGTCCCGATTTCCATCAGCGGCGATCCCGCGAAAACCGACCGACTGGTGCACACCACTCGCGAAGTCGGAACGGTCACCCGCGCTATGCGCCGCCTTAAGGCGGGTGATACTATCGGCGTACGCGGCCCTTATGGCACTCACTGGCCGATAGAAAAACACGAAGATAATGACATCGTTCTGATCACCGGCGGTATCGGTCTGGCTCCCCTGCGACCGGTGATATATCATGTCTTGGCCAACCGGGCCAAGTACGGCAAATTCGTTTTGCTCTACGGAGCCCGAACCCCCGAGGACATTCTCTATGCCAAAGACCTGGAAAAACTGCGCGGCCGGTTCGACCTTGATATCCTGATCACCGTTGACCGGGCCACCGGTTCCTGGCAGGGCAACGTCGGCGTCGTCACCCAGCTTATCAGCCGGGCTCCCTTCGACCCGCAAAATTGCACGGTCATGATATGCGGCCCGGAAATCATGATGCGCTTCACCATCATGGAATTGCAGAAGCGCGGCGTGACGGACGAAAACATGTATGTCTCCATGGAGCGTAATATGAAATGCGGCATCGGTCTGTGTGGTCATTGCCAGCTGGGCGGACATTTCGTCTGCAAGGACGGCCCGGTCTATCGCTTCGATAAGATACGGGACATCTTCACCAAGAGGGAGATGTAGCCATGGCCAAATCCAATAAACCGACTCTGGCCGTCTGGAAATTCGCGTCGTGCGACGGCTGTCAGCTGTCTTTGCTGGACTGCGAAGAGGAACTTCTGGCCGTGGCCGGAGCCGTCCAGATAGCCAATTTCCCGGAAGCCTCCCGCGCGGTCTTGAAGGGTCCGTACGATGTTTCGCTCGTGGAAGGTTCGATTACGACTCCGCACGATGCCGAACGCATTCATAAAATTCGCCGCCAGTCCGGAATTCTGATTACTATCGGAGCCTGCGCCACGGCCGGGGGCATCCAGGCCCTGCGCAATTTCGCCAACGTCAAAGACTATATCAATATCGTTTACCCCTCGCCGCAGTACATCGAAACCCTCGGCAAATCGACCCCTATCGCCGACCACGTTTTCGTCGATTTCGAACTGCGCGGCTGCCCCATAAACAAGTACCAATTACTGGAAGTCATTAACGCCCTGCTCAATAACCGCAAACCGAATACGCCGGCGTACAGCGTTTGTATGGAATGTAAACGCAAGGGCAACGTGTGTGTCATGGTGGCGCACGGCACACCCTGCCTGGGGCCGGTGACTCACGCCGGGTGCAACGCCTTGTGTCCGTCCTACGACCGCGGCTGTTTCGGCTGCTTCGGCCCCAAGGAAGTCCCCAACACTGCGGCTTTGGGCGAGTGGTTCAAACAGACGGGCATGGCCGGCGACGATATCGTCCGGCTGTTCCGGGGATTCAACGCCTATGCCGAACCATTCCGTAAGGAGAGCGAAGCCCATGAAAAATAAAACCATCAAAGTCGATTATCTGGCGAGGGTTGAAGGTGAAGGCGGGCTCTATGTCAAGGTTAAAAACGGCGTTGTTAACGAAGTCAAATTCAACATTTTCGAGCCGCCCCGCTTTTACGAAGCCTTTTTGCAGGGTCGCCGGTTCACCGAAGCCCCCGACATCACCGCCCGTATCTGCGGCATCTGCCCCGTGGCCTACCAGATGAGCTCCGTGCACGCCATGGAGCAAATTTGCGGCGTCAATGTTGACGGACAACTGCGCGAACTGCGCCGTTTGCTGTACTGCGGGGAATGGATCGAATCGCACGTTCTGCATATATTCATGCTCCACGCGCCCGATTTTCTGGGCTATGAAGACGCCATACTCATGGCCAAGGATCACCCCAAAGTGGTCGATCTGGCCCTGAAACTGAAAAAAATCGGCAACGACATCATGATCATTCTGGGCGGCCGGGAAATCCACCCGATTAACGTCCGGGTCGGCGGGTTCTACAAGGTCCCGACCAAAAAAGACCTGACTCCCCTGCTGGAACCGCTTAAATGGGCGCTGGATGCATCGGTGGAGGCAGTCAAACTGGTCTCGAAACTGCCGTTTCCCGATTTGGAACGGGATTACGAATTTATCTCGCTGAAACACCCCGATGAGTACCCCCTGTGCGAGGGCACGATCGCTTCGAGCAAAGGTTTCGACGTCGAAATCAAAGACTATCTCAAACACGTCGAGGAAGTGCATGTCGAACACTCGACCTCACTTCAGGGCAAAGTCATTGCTCGCGATGATTATCTTACCGGACCGATGGCGCGGTATTTTCACAATTATGCGCGACTGCCCAAAATCGCCCGCGACGCCGCCAAAGAGGCCGGGCTGGGCAAGGTTGTCAACAATCCCTTCAAAAGCATCATTGTCCGGGCGGTGGAAACGGTTTTTGCCTGCCACGAGGCGATCCGCATAATAAAGAATTATGAGCCGCCGGATAAGCCTTTTATCGAAGTTGCGCCGAAGGCCGGAACCGGTCACGGGGCCAGCGAAGCGCCGCGCGGGTTGCTCTATCATCGCTATGAAATCGACGATCAGGGAATTATAAAGAAAGCCCGCATCATGCCGCCGACGTCCCAAAACCAGAAGGCCGTCGAAAAGGACCTGAAGCAGTTCGTCGAACAGAATATCGACATGCCCGACGACAAACTGACCTGGCATTGCGAGCAGACGGTGCGCAATTATGACCCCTGCATTTCCTGTTCATGTCATTTCCTGAAACTTAAAATAGATCGGGAATGAATGACATGACCCCGGCGCCAATTGTGGTAATCGGGCAGGGTAACGATTATCGCGGCGACGACGGCGCCGGCCCGGAAGTGATTCGAAAACTGAAAGAAGGCGATATCGGCATCGATGACAGGGTAACATTCATCGCCGGACCAATCGATATCGCCGATATTATAGACCGATGGCAAAACACGGCCTTGACAATTTTTGTCGATGCCGTGTTTTCAAAAGGAACGCCCGGCCAGATTCATATTTTCCACCCGCTGGTTTCACCTTTGCCGGAAGAATGGACAGCACCCGTTTCCACGCACGATGCCCCGCCGTTCACTCAAGCCCTGGAATTGGGCCGAACCCTCAAACGTCTTCCTCGCGAGTTGATCGTGTATGGCATAGAAGGACAGGATTATACTCATAAAACCGAATTGACGCCGACGGTGAATCGGGCGGTTATGCGAGTGGTCGATTTGATTTCCGAAAAAATCATAATGTTTCTCTCTGAAACACATAATTGATTTTTATCATCCTAACGTTAACTATTAAAAAGATTTAAGCCGTTTTCTATGTCTTAAGTTAGCCTTTGTTCTGCCGATATTATCAAAAATGGCTAAAAATATTCTTTATTGGGCTATATGTATGTTTGTGGGGCTATCTTTGGCCCCTACGGCCATGGCCACGACATACTATGTTTCCCCGACCGGCGATGACGGCAAAAACGGTTTGACCGAAGCCAACGCCTGGGCGACTATCGACAATGGCGACCAACACGCCTGGATCAACCCCGGCGATACTATCAAGGTCATGGCCGGGACCTATATTCTTTCCGATATAATTCAACTGCAAAGAAACGGTACCGCCGCGTCGCCGATCGTGTATTGCAATTGGGGCGGAACCGTCGTCATAGACAACAACAATCGAGCCACCGCCGTTTTTGAAATGTCCGGCAATCATACCGTCGTAACCGGAGTCGCGGTCACAAAAACGGGTGACAACGGCGTTACCATTCAGGGCGATTCCTGTGTTGTATCCAATTGCCGCATATTTAACATCGGCAAATACGGTATTAGAATCGTGAGCAACGGCAATCTGATCCAGAAAAATGTAATCTACAATACTGGTAACGATGGCATTCTCGCCGAAGCTACGGCGTCATATTCAAAAATCTACGGCAATACTATTTATGGCAGTCTTGGTGACGGCATGGAATTAAAAAGCAACACCCAGCGCGCTTTCAATAACATTTGTGTCGGCAGCGCCGGGTATGGCATTCGCGGAGTCCCAACCCTCAAATGCGGCTTTAATGATTTATGGAACAATACCCTCGGCAATTACCTTAGTCTGACCGATTCCGCCGGAGGGATGTCGGTCAACCCGCTGTTTGACAATGCCGCCGCCGGAGATTTCACACTTCAGGCGAGTTCACCCGTAATAGACAAGGGCCTTGACCTGGGCTATCCCTTCGTCGGCGATGCCCCCGAGATGGGCGCCGAAGAATATATCCCCACGACCGGAAGAAATTATTTCGCCTCCCCGACGGGCGACGACGATAACGACGGTTTAAGTCCCATTTCACCCTGGGCTTCCATCGCCAACGGCGACACGAAAGGCATCCTTAACCCCGGCGATACCGTCAATGTTATGGCCGGCACCTTTTCGGTCACGTCAACGATCACGCTCTCAAGGTCGGGCACTGCCGCCATGCCGATTGTCTATCAGCCGCATGATGATGCCGCGCCCATCGTCGATATGAACGGCACGGCGCAGGATATCGTGCATATCGATGGGGACCATACAATATTCCGCGGCCTTACCTTGACCGACGGCGGTAACCATGCCCTGCAACTCAACGGCGACTCCTGCTTCATTACCGAATGCACTATATATAATTTCAGTCTTCAGGGAGTGGATATCTACGGCAGTTACAATCTGATTCAAAAAAATCTAATTTATGACGCCGGGCAATCGGGCATCGTCAATCGCGTCAGCGCCGAGTCGAATTACTTTTATGGTAATACCGTGTTCAATTGTGGCCTTCATGGAGTCTGGATTGATGCCTCGGTGACGACTTGCCGGGTTTTTAATAATATCCTCGCCGTCAATACTACCGGCATTGTCGGAAGCGCCGGAAATATATGTGGATTTAACGATATCTGGAATGGCCTTAACGCTGATTTTTTCGGCGGGGTTTCCGATTCGGCCGGAGGTTTATCCATCAATCCGCTTTTTGTCGATTGGCCTAATGATGATTTCAGACTTCAGCCGACTTCTCCGGTCATCGACAAGGGTCTGGATCTGGGTTACGACTTCCATGGTCTGGCCCCCGATATAGGATACTATGAAACCGGCAACCACCTTCCCGTGCTGAATCATATCGGGGGACAGAACACCATCGAAAATACCAATCTCTATTTCGGAATTACGGCCACCGATGTCGAATCGATACCGGTCTTGACCACATCACCTCTTCCGGCTGGCGCCCTGTTCACCGACAATGGCGACGGTACCGGAGCCTTTGATTGGACCCCAACCTATATGCAGGCCGGGCTGTATGATATAATATTTTACGCCACCGACGACGTTCTGGCCCTTGACAGCGAGGTTGTCACGATTACCGTGGTTGAAGCCGGTAATCAACTGCCGGTACTGATAATACCCTTTGAAGCCTCCGTTAATGAAAATGAAAATGTTTCCTTTGGAATTTCTGCCACCGACGCAGAATCTACTCCGGTCCTGACTGCCTCAACCCTTCCCGACGGCGCCTCATTTACCGACAATGGCGACGGTACCGGTGATTTCAGCTGGATTCCGAACTTCTTGCAGGCGGGGGTGTACGAAATTATATTTTATGCCACCGATGATTCCAGCGCCGTCGATTCAGGGATAACTACGGTTACGGTCAATGAAGTCGGCAATCAGCTCCCTGTTCTGGCGGCCATTGGAAATAAATCAACCACCGAAAATAGCAATTTGAATTTTACCGTTAGTGCCTCCGACATCGAATCCATCCCGGTCCTGTCTACATCGGCTCTACCTTCCGAGGCCGCCTTTATCGACAACGGCGATGGTACCGGGTCGTTCGATTGGACGCCGTTGTATCCCGCTTCCGGCGATTATGATGTTACTTTTTACGCCACCGATGACTCGGCAGCGGTTGACAGCGAAATAATCACCATTACAGTCAATCCGGCCACCCTCGTTTCACTGCAGGTTGCACCGGACTCGGCGTTAATCACCGCCGATTCGACTCTTCAGTTCAGCGTCGTCGGACTCGACGCCGGCGGTTTTGAGGCCGCTCCGGGAACCATCACCTGGGGTCTCACCGAGCCTCTGGGCGATATCGATGCCACCGGATTTTTCGACCCGACCACGGTTGGCACGGCACGGGTATATGCCCTTTCCGATCTGGGTCCGACCGATACGACCGACTATCTTGAAATAACGCCGGGTCTGTTGAACTCTCTGGTTATATCCCCGGATATGACGGATACGGCCCCCGGTGATACCGTGCAATTTGAAGCAACCGGCTTCGACACCGATGGCAACGCCGCCGCCGTCGGCAATCTCACCTGGAAAGTGCTCGGCCGCATGGGGACAATCGACAACGGCGGGCAATTCGTAGCCACCAAACCGGGTTCGGGCGAGATCGTCGTTTTAAGCGATATAAACAATGTCACCGATACCAGCGGCTCGATTGATGTCGAAGCCCTGATGGTGTACAACATCCCTATGGGTAACATGGATATACGCCCGGGACAGCAGGATGCCCCGGTTCTGGTTTTCAGAGTCGAAAACTATTTCGATGAGGCCAAAACCCTGACCGATATTACCGTCCGCGATAATTGCTCCGGCGCGGGCACAGCCGAACAGTTACGGGCCAACATCGAACTTATATCATTATATATGGATATCGATAATGATTCCCTGCTGGGCGTTTCCGACAGCCTGATGGCTACGGCGCCATTCGTCGGCGACGCCAACCTCATTGATTTTAACGACTGTGCGATACAACCGGACTCCGGAATTACCCTTATTGTGGCAATCGACGCTTCTTTGTCGGCGCGCGACGGAGACACGCTGGATGTCTATTTCACGACGGCGACCGATATCACTGTCATCGATGCCACCGTTCCGCTGGGGCCGGCGACGGTCAACTCGTTCGGTCATGGCATAATCAACGGCATGATCGTCGGGCAAATACAAATAATATCCGATGGTCTTGAAAACGCCGATGCGGGCACATTCGCCGCCAGCGTTATGACCTTCGACCTGCCGCGCAACGGCTATCAAACCGACACTCTCAAATCGCTTAATATATATAATGTGGGGACGGCCACCGTCGATGACATTGAATCGCTTGTGCTGTATAAAGATAACGGGAATAATGTGTTTACCGATGCCGCCGATGAAACCCGGCTGGGAAATCTCGTTTTCACCGGCGATCGCTGGTCGATAAGTGGCCTTAATGTGGCCTTGACCGAACCTGCCAATCGCTTTTATATCGGAGCCGATATCGCCGATTACCCCATTAACGGGGCCACCATCGCCTTGGCCACACCGGTCGACGGCGTTCAAATGGCCTCGGCCAATGACGGTCCACTTGATGCTGCAACCATTCCACTGGATACGGTTACCATAGTTTCGTCTGAAAATATAAGTTGTACCGTCATCCCGATAACGCCGAGGATTATCACTCCCGGCACATCGACCGGGCCGATTACGGCGTTGAAAATGGTCAATGGGTATTCCGCCACGGCGTATCTGGATAGTTTGGTCTTTGCACTGATTGCGTCCGACCCTGATGGAGCCACACAGAATGAACTCGACAGTCAGATTGATAGCGTTCAGCTTTACCTGACCTCGGATAATGTCATTGTTATTGACGCCAATGATTCACTTCTGGCGTCGTCGCTCGTAAGCGGCGGAACCGGTACGTTCATACTGGATAATCTGCCCGTTTCCGGATTCGGCGGTGAAGTGCGGCTGGTTATGGTCGTCTGGCTGAATCTTTACCATGCCAAAAACGGCAATACGCTTAATCTGGCCGTTACAAGTGATGCCGATATTTATTTTAATGCCCCGCTGTCAATTGACGGCGAATTTCCATTGACCAATCCCGGTAGTTTTATAATCGAAACTTTCCCGTCCGAGGCCGTGGAAGTTTTTGACATCGATGCCGGCGCCTATTACGGCGGTCAGAGCAATCGGCCGATATTCAATTTTTCTTTGCCGTCCGATGGCTATGACGGCGATTTGCTGTCGAGCCTTACTTTGCGCAACCTGGGGACTTTAAAAGATGCCGGAGGAATTCTGACTCTTAAATTATGGGCCGACACGGACGGGAATATGTCTCTGGAAACCGGCGACTATATCGGACAAATGATATACGCCAACAGCGCCTGGTCACTGACCGGCGTTAGTTTCCCGATTCCCCCCGGAGGCGCCCGGTTTGTTGTCACGGCCAATATCGCCAACCGTTCTTTCGATGCCGGCACGGTTTTACTGTCGATTCCGGTGGGTGGCGCGGTGTACACCTCCGGAACCGATGGCCCGGATAACGCCGCCGTAGTCGATACTCATGCGCACCTGGTTTTCCCGTCAAACCGCATCACGGCCATTTCGATACCGGCCGCCACGACGACGGTAATGCCCGGAAGCGAAACCAATAATCTCATGACGTTTGCACTTTATAACGGGTACCTCGATAAAGCCAAAACCCTGACGGCGGTAAGCTTGAACAATATTTCAAAAACAAAATCCAGCCCAGCTTTTGCCGACCACGAACTGGGACAAATATCGCTTTATTATGACAAAGACGGGAGCCGAACGCTGGGCGATGACTCTTTAATCGCAACCGGCAATTTTTCCTCGGGACGCCTTCAGTTGACCGGCCTTGATATCATCTTGCCTGCCGAAGTGCTGACCTACTTTTTCATCACCGCCGATATTCCTCTTGATGTCATCGATTCCGACAGCCTGGCGGTCCAGATTACCGGGCCCTCCGACTTCGGTTTCAGCGATGTGGTCAACCTCAATGGCGAATTGCCGCTGACCACCGGGGGTTACCTGGTCATCGATGGTTCCATTGCGGCCCAGTATGAATTGCTCCCGGTGACGCCCCGGACGTTGAGTCCCTCGGATACTTCGGTGGTTCTGATAGCCTTTAAACCTGCCACCAATGGAGATCGGTCCGATACCCTGGAGTCTCTGACCATACAAAATTCGGAAACCGCTGCCGATGGCGATCTGGAAACAGTGGAACTCTGGCTCGATGACAATGATGACGATAAATGGCAGGATACGGATCAGTTGCTCGGCACTTTCAGTTACTTTGGCGGCGTATGGAATTTGGACAATATTGACCTTGAAATTTTAAATGAGCCGGCGGCAATGTTTGTAATCGCCGATATCGCCGCCGATGCGACTCCGGGAGCATCTTTCCGGGGCAGAATTCCTATCAACGGTTTTGAATACAATTCGGGTAACGATGGCCCCCGTGACGTGAATATCATAATCGGGGCCTCATTTACAATATCGACTTCGGCCCTCCGAGTTTCCTGTAGTCCGCTGGAGTCGGCCTATTCAATCGGCCAGAATATTATTATCGATATCACCGTTGAAAACCTGCTCGCCGAGATCTTGAACGGGGTCTCGACCGAACTGGTCTTCATCAACGATTCCGAACTGGTGACTATCGACAGTTCCGATGCCGGGCCGGTTGACATTCCGGCCAAGGGGAGCACTTCGTTTAATTTTTATCTGACGGCAGCGGCCGTCGGCGATGTGACCTTTGATCTCCGAGCCGTGGCGCCCTTAACGGGTGATACCTCGGCGATCGTCACGACCGAAAACATAACGATTCAGACAATACCTTCCGATGCGATCGTGCGTCTGGTTAACTCCATCCCGAATTCGGTCATACGCGGGCAGTCCAGCGTCTTTCCATTAAGCGTGGAAATATCTCACTCTTCCGCGGAGCCGACGTCGGCCCCTTATATCATACAGGGTTTAACATTAACCGTTCTTGATGGTTCATATCAACCCGTTAACGCCTCCGATGTTTTTTCACTCATGATAATGACGACCGGGTTCAATATCCTTGCTCTCAACGAAAATCCTCCTGACAAGCCGACAGTTGATTTCAGTTTTATGGTTCCGGTTGTAGTCGAACCGGGCGAGAAAAAGATTCTATCGCTTCTGGTCAGTATCGATTCGCTGGCCGCAGCCGATGACTTTGCCCTGGCTCTGGCTATGAATGAGCATATTCAAATTCACGATTATAATACTTTACTTCCAATACCGGTGGCGTCATCGGTGACTTTCCCACTGCAAACCGCAACCTGCCGTATCGACGATCCCTCGCAACAGTTGCTGGTTTCATATTCGCCGCTGCTTCCGACGTGTGTCAACGTCGGCCAGGATAACGTCGGCCTGGCCCGCTTGAAATTCCGCCATCCCGGCGGTGCGACCAGTTCGCAAATCCAGCTAACTGAACTGGCGATGATATTCACCGATGCCAATGGCGAAAGTATTCCGGCCGCCGACGTCGCGGCCGATGTATTCCTTCTGCGACAGCAAACTATAATCGGAGGCATACTGGATATTGCGGACGGTGTTGTCGATGTAAACATCCAGTTAAACTCACCCTTGACCTTAAGCCCCGGTGATATCGACTCGCTGTCAATAAAAATAAATGTGGCTGGTGATGCCGGGATCGCTGCCTTTGGAATGATGATACCCGATAGCACCTCATTCGTGGTGCGCGATTTATCGTCCGGCTCGATTCTGGAGACCGCCAGCGATGACCTGTTGCAACTCGGCGAGTATGACGTATTTCCTATCGTGGCCGGTCCCGCCGAATTGAACGCTCCCGCCATCCCGCCGCAAATGTGTCCGGCATCATTATTGCCCTACTCGACCGTCGGCGGCCGGGACTCTTTGCCCTTGATAAATTTTGCTTTTTATTATGAAGCCGAAACAAATCGCGCCCCGATAACGATCAGCAGTATATCTCTCAATGTGATCGATACTTTGGGCGTTCTCCTCGACCCGGATCAGTTGTTCGACCGTATCGGGTATCAGGTTGAGGGACAATCCGTGAATTATCAAAGCTTTGTGCAGGTTATCGGCACTAATACCGTGTTTAATCTTGGCCCGACGGGAATTGCTCTTAATCCGGGCGAATATCTTCAGGTTGCGCTGATAGCCGATATCGAAGCCGACGCCCCCTATAGTAATTTTGTACTTACGACTCCCTCTCTCGGCTGGCTTATGATTACCGACGCCAACGACCCGTCCGGTTTGCTGCCATTTGTTGTCGCGGATGGTTGCGCGGCAAGCTTCCCGTTTACCACTGAAATAACCCGAATTTACCATGCCGCCGGACGACCCGTGCTGGCGCCGGATAACCTGCCCGTTCAGTTGGCCGGTCCAAACCAGAATAATGTCACCGTATTTCAGGCGCGCCTGGATTACAGCTATGGCGGTACCAGCGGCGATGTCGGGTTCTCCGGTCTGACCGGGCGGCTGTTGAAAAGAAACAATGATGGTTTGACTCCCATTGACGCCGCCGATTTATTCGAGGCCGTTTATCTTGTAATTGATGACGAAGTGTTGGCAACCGGCACTATTTCCGCCGATACCGTCCACTTTGTCCCGGATACGACTTTCACCCTTGAATCGGGTGCCGAGGCCGCTCTGCGAATAATAGGTGACATTGGCGCCGACGCCGCGATGGCTAACTATATTATGATATTCGACGATTCCACGTCATTTGACCTGTCCGATATAAACATGACCACGGCCGTCTATCCGCTATTATCGGAAAGCGCCTTCCCGTTGTACTCTGCCGAAATTTCGCTGGCAGCGGCCGGACTGGCAAATTCCTTTGTCAATTATCCCAATCCGTTCAATCCCGACCTTGACGGACATACTATAATCGGATACATCCTCGATGAGGATGCATCCGTCGATATCGAAATTTTCACGGTTACCGGCGAGGCCGTCAAAGAAATTCTCATGAACGGGTTAAGAACCGAAGGCTCTCACGATGAAGACATCTGGACCGGGCTCAACGACGCCGGCTTGAATGTCCTGCCGGGGACATACTTCTGCCGGATAACAGTGCGCTATGTCTCCGGTCATACGGAAAGCCTTAGAAGAAAGATTTCTATAGTTCGATGAAAAGACTCTGGCAATATATATTTATTCTGGCCATCCTGCCGGGGGTGGTTCTGGCCGAAGGCGAAGGCGGAACGACGTCGCCTTTCAGCCTCGGCGCCGGGGCCCGGGCGCTGGCTCTGGGCGGCTCCGACCTGGCGTTTGCCGATGCCGCCGCGGCCCCTTATTGGAACCCCGCCGCCCTGACCGAGACCCAGTACTATACCCTGTCGGGATTCATGAGTCGATTGTACGAATCCGACGTCGCCTACCAGTATCTGGGACTGGCAATTCCGACCCTGGACTGGGGGTGTTTCGGATTGGGAATATTCCGCCTCGGCATCGATAATATCGAACGTCGCGATGCCGCCAATTTTCACCTGTATGACTTCGATGACACCCGTCTGGGCTATTACCTGGCCTATGGCCTTAATGTTTCCGGATACAATCTGGGCGTGGCCGTTACCATGGAAAGTCATTCTCTCGATGAATATAGCACGACCTCGTCGCCCGGCCTTAATTTGTCGGTCGGCCGTATTCTTGAATTTAAAAACAAGCGCCTGTCGCGGATTGGTCTGGCACTGACGGGACAGAATATACTTAAGCCGAAAATGGAACTGGTGGACGTCAATCTGGCCCATCCGTTGACCCTTTCCTTCGGCGGTACCGTCGAAATACATCCAATGAAAAACGACGATCACCAGCTGGCCCTGTCGGTCAAATTGAATAAGATTGATAAAATAGATCTCGCCGTGTCGACCGGTCTGGAATACAGCTTGCACGATGCCTGTTTCCTTCGCGGCGGGATAAATAAAGAAAAATTCGCCTTCGGTGGCGGATTGAAGTGGAAATATTTTGCATTCGATTACGCCTGGGTGGACCGCGATATGGGCGGCCTGCATATGTTCAGTATCACGACGGCGCTGGGCCGTTCGGTGGAAACTCGTCTCGACGACCGACGAATCCGCCGTGAAATCGAATTCAACGATATGATGAATCGCCGCCTGACCGAGAAGAACGGACGGCTGGTGAGCGAACTTGAAAACGATGCTCGGAAGAAAATAGATGCGGGCCTGGTCGAAGAAGCCGTCGGGCAATTCGACCGCGCCCTGTTTATGGCCCGCGCCAACGGACTCGATACGGTATCCATTCAGGCCGGCCTGTCCGAAGCACTTGCCCGGATGGAACAGATACAACGAAAAGTTTTATATAGCCGGCATTTGGATTCGGCGCAAGCCCGGTTTAATATGGGTGATGTCATCGGGACCGGCTACTATGCCGGCCTGGCATTGGAGCTTTATGCCAACTCACCCGAAGCCCGCGAACTTCGGGATAAAGCCGAGGCGATTATCATCCAGAACCGGTCGCAGGATAAGTTGCTCAACGAGCAGTTGGCGGCGGCCGACTCCTTGATCAATTATGGATTTATCGCCCAGGCGCAGAATGTCATCAGCGGTCTGGCCCGGTTTGCACCCGATGACGACCGCGTTCGACTGGCCGTCAAACGCCTTGAATTCGAAATGTGCCGGGACGTTGCCGGCAATGCCTATGAGCGGGGCGATTATCGGGCCGCCATCAATGCTCTTGACAGCGCCCTGATTTTATTCCCCGATCATAAGTGGTGTCTGAATTTGAAAGAACGCGCTCGCCAGAAACTGACCGAACAAAGGTCGCCGACACAAACTCCAAAAACACAGGAATTGCCGCCCGTCAGTCCCCGGATGGCACAGGAAGTATCCGCCGAGTACGAGCAGGGCCGCCAGCTTTTCGAATCGGGTAACCTGCAAAACGCCATCGCTCGCTGGGAAAATGTGGAACGTCTCGCCCCCGACTACCAGAATGTTAGGCAATATCTGGTCAAGGCATATAAATTCGTCGGCGTGGAACTATACGGTCAAAATAAACTGGCCGAAGCCATTGACGTCTGGAATAAAGCCGCCCGGCTGGACCCGGAAAATACCGAAATCAGGGATTATATCAGACGGTCGGAAAACGAAATAAGGAAACTTAAAGAGCTGTCTTATGGACAATAATGAGAAAAGCAACACGAACGGCATCTGGCCGGAGGCACGCCAATTCAAGAAGTCAATCCGGACGGAATTTGCACTGTACATATCCGCTGTCATCATGGTATTGATGACAGCGACCGGATACATCATTACCGATAAATACGCCGATACCGTAACCCGGAGCATGGTCGAAAAACTGCTGGCCCAGTCGCGGGCTTATTCGGGATCGGCCGGCAAACTGATTATCGCCGCCAATGGACCCGATGAACTCCTGCTCAACAACATCTGCAACCGTATGAAAGGCGATGACGCCGACATTTACTGGACGGCCATCACCGATAAGGATAAATCATTTTTGGCCCACACCGATTTGCGCCAGGTCATTTCCGGCGCCAAAATGGCCGACATCGGACGGCCGGGGTCCGAACCGCTGTTGAAGGCGGAAGAAAATTTCCGTATGACCGCGGATACCATCATGATTTCGGTGCCGATCAAGGAAAACGATATAACCGTGGGATACCTCGGTCTGGCCGCTTCGACACGCCAGATCGTGTCGGCCAAAAAGACGTCCATCGTTACCGTCGCGTCCATCACGGCCGTCATGATAATGATAGGTTTGCCTCTGACCATTTTGATATTGAATAGAAAGCTCAAACCGATTGCCATAATTACTGATGGCTTAAGGCAAATTGACCCCGATAATATCGCCATAAAAATACCGGTTACGGGTAAAAACGAATTCGGTTACCTGTCCGAGACGTTACGGGTCATGGGTGATCGGTTGAATCTGGCCCAGCGACAGTTGATTGAAAAGGAACGATTTGAGCGCGAATTGGAAATTGCGCGCCAGATACAGGAAAATATTCTGCCCAAAAAATATCCGGTGTCGGACACTTATGAGTTCTTCGGCATGTACCAGAGTGCCCGCGAGGTCGGCGGTGATTATTATGATTTCATCGACATAGACAGTGAGCGCCAGGCTTTTCTCGTGGCCGACGTTTCCGGCAAGTCCCTGCCGGGGATGCTGGTCATGCTCATGACGCGTGATATTATTCGGAATTTGATTCGCCGCGAACATGAACCTTCCCGGCTGTTATCGCTGGTTAACGGTGAACTATTGCAGAATATTAAACGCGGGACATTCGTCACCATGTTCTTCGGAGTGCTGAATAAGAATACCGGTGCCTTCGACTTCGCCTCGGCTGGCCACAATCAGCTTTTGATAAGTGATTCCGTCCTTGGAACCGTGGAAAAAATAAAGACCCCGGGATTTCCGCTCGGTATGGTACCGCCGGGGCAGTTTGACAAACGAATCGAAACCGGCCGCATTGTCCTTAAACCGGATGATTGGCTGATTCAGTACACCGACGGTATTAACGAGGCGCAAAATGCCGCCCATGAGGAATTCGGTATGGACAGGTTTATTCAACTGCTGGAGGATAATCGCCGCGAGACTCCCCAGCGGCTGGTCGAAAACATCCTTTCCGAACACCGGCGTTTCACCGAAAACCTGCCCCAGTTTGACGATATAACGCTTTTGGTTATGAAATGGAAAGCCCGCGTTACAGAAAATGCCTTTACCAGAATATAAATGAAGGAAGTCATGCAAGCACATACAAATAAAACCGATATCAGCGTGGTTGTCCCTTTAGATTTGGCCAACGAAGCCGTGAATGAGTTCACGACCCGCCTGACGGAACTGATCGGCAAGTCTCCACATGAGATATTGCTGGACTGCGGCCGCCTGAAATGGGTTGCTTCCAGGCATGTTAATCTACTCTGGCAGGCGCATAACCAATGCCAGGAATCGGGCGTGCAGGCCCGTCTCATCAATACCTCGGATAAGCTGATCCGGGTTTTAAAACTTCTGGATATTTATGATTTGCTTGTTTGTGACCCCGCCGACGTTACCGTTAGGCTGAATATGCAGAATTCGCAGCCCATACCTTCCGCGGCCGACATTAAAAACTCATGGCAGATCGTGTTCCGTCCCGAAGCGACCGACATCAAGGTGGCCTTGGAACGCTTGCGGAATTATTTGACGACCCTTAAGGTTTCGGACCTGTTCACCTTCGAAATGGAAACGGTCTTCTATGAAATCGCCACCAATGTCCGGATGCATTCGGGGATTTCCGATGATGAACGCATTATTGTTCGGTGTATTCCGAGTTCCGACCAGCTTCGCATGGAATTCGAATACCGGGGTGTTCATTTTGACCCGGCCGATATCGATCGTGAATTCGATATTAACGGAGCCGCGCGCCAGGGTCAGAAACACGGCTATGGATTAATCATGATAAACCGGATGACCGACGGCATTAAATACGCTCATGCGGACAACGGCCTCAATACCCTGACTCTCGAAAAGCGCTGGAGATAGAACGATGACAGCTCATATTATAAATAGAAGCCGGTTGAACGACGACACCATGATAATTGAAGTCGGTCGCTTGCTGGACAACGAAAATGCCGATGTTCTGTCGTCGATGTTGACCGAAATCAGGTCCAGCGGTTATTGCCGAGTAATCATCGATATGAAAAGCCTCGATTTTATTTCATCGGCCGGGGTCGGGTCAATCCTCGGTTCGGTCGAAATGTTCCGGGAAGCCAAAGGGGATATTATTCTGTGCAACGCCCGGGAAAATATTATTCATGTCTTCGAGATTCTTGATATAAAGGACTATTTAACTATACGACAGACTGACGCCGAAGCCCGTCAATTATGTCAGACTAAATCTTAAGGTTATGGTTGACAATCGCTTAAATGACACCGGGACTATTATACTGAATGACCCGCAGGCGGCCGACCGCCATATGCTGGCTCTCGATGCTTTGTCGAAACTGGCCCGGCAATTTTCCAACAAGCCCGATTTTGAAAAATTGATCGACCTTTTGCTTCTGACCCTGTCCGGGCAGTTTGCCGTTTCCAGTTCTTTTGCGCTGTTTCAAAAAGAGCGGGGATACCAGAACGATAAAAATTATTTTGCCGGGGGCCGCTATATTGCCAATCCGCACTTGGCCGCACTGGATCTAAGCGAACAGCATGAAGAATACTTCTTAAATAATAAAGGTCCGCAAAAGGTGGCCGATATTGCTCTGTCGGGCAAAGCCGCCGCAATTCTTTTTATTTTGTCGGAGCACAATGTCGATATCATCGCGCCGCTTATCCACGGCAATAAATTGATGGGGCTTCTGGGACTGGGTCACAAGGTCAACCAAAAACCATTCGATGATAATGAACTGGAATTATTATCGACAATTATCAATTCGATTATTCCATTTATCGCCAATTCTTTCTTGTTCATGGAAATATCCGGCCTCAACGCATGGTATTTGAATATCTTAAACAGCGTCAAACAGGGTGTTTTCGTGTTCGGTTCGAACCGGTTGTTGCGGCAAATTAATGTCGCCGGCTATGAAATCCTGCGCCTGTTTAAACCCAACCTTCCGCAGATAGACGCCCTTTATCAGATTCCCGTGGAGTTGGTTTTCCCCGAAAAAATTTATCCCGGTTGGGCCGCCAAATTGACCGGCAACATCAGCACCGGCCCCGGTCAGTTCTTTGAAAATATGACGGCCGGTACCGGCAAGACTATCCGCATTTTCAACATCCGAGTCGGCCTGGTCAGCGATAACAACCGGGCGCAGTCCGATATAATTATCACCCTCGATGATATCACCGATCAGACCGAAAGCGAACAAAGATTGTTCGACCTCCAGAAGTTTGCCGAAAAAGGGCAGATGGCTTCGGCCATTGCTCACGAATTAAATAATCACCTCGGCTTGATTCTTGGCGGAATCGAAATGACCCAATTGGCCTTGAATAAGGCCGATCAAAACAGGGCCTTGGCGACCCTGGCCAAATTGATTGAGAGTGTCGGATTGATGAGTCGGTTCACGGCCGGCCTGACCGATTATACCCGGTTGGATACCCAGAAGCAGTATGATGATTTCAACCGCGTCATATCCGACGTGCTGGCTTTTGTGATGGTTCAGAAAAAATTCCGAAATATCAATATCATCTCCGAACTTGATCGAAATCTGCCGCCCGTCATGATCGACCGTGATCAGGTGGCCCAGCTGCTTCTCAACTTTCTCAATAACAGTGCCGACGCCATTTCCGAAGCCAAACGTGAATTGGGCCAAATCAGCGTCAGAACCGCTTGCACCGGTGAGGCCGTCGAGATGATCGTATCCGACAACGGCATCGGGATCGCCCCCGATGTCAAAGACCGCCTGTTCAAAGCCCGCCTGACAACCAAGCCGCAGGGGCATGGCTACGGTCTTGTCATCTGCGCCAAAATTATCGAAAACCATAACGCCGATATTGAAATAACTTCCGAACCCGGACAGGGCGCCAAATTCCGCCTTAGCTTCCCGATCGATAATCCCCGCCCCAGAACTATAGTCCCCTATTGACGGTTATTTAATTAACGAGACAGATATTTGAGTGTTGTCAAGGGCCGTTTCATAGTATATAATTGGCCTTCAAATCCGATATTATGGCAAACAGGGGTTTGAACCGATGAACGATGACGAAAAAAGAAAAAATGACAGTGATCCCGGAGAAACGGCCGACCGGACCAATTTCATCTGGGATATAATCGATCAGGACAACGCCAGCGGCAAACACCACGGACGGGTCCATACCCGTTTCCCCCCGGAACCCAACGGATATCTCCATATCGGCCATGCCAAATCGATCTGCCTGAATTTCGGAACCGCCCGGAAGTACGGCGGTTTGTGCAACCTGCGTTTCGACGATACCAACCCGGTCAAGGAAAAAGTCGAGTACACCAATGCCATACAGGAAGATATCAAGTGGCTGGGATACAGCTGGGATGATCGCCTGTTCCATGCCTCGGATTATTTTGATAAGCTTTATGAATTTGCCGTCCGACTGATAAGGGACGGCAAAGCCTATGTCTGCGATTTAAGCCCCGATGAGGTCCGCGAATACCGCGGAACCCTGACCGAACCGGGTAAGGACAGCCCCTGGCGTAACCGCACGGTCGAGGAAAACCTCGACCTGTTCGAACGCATGAAGGCCGGGGAGTTCGAAGAAGGCAGTCGCACCCTGCGCGCCAAAATCGACATGGCCTCGCCCAACATCAACATGCGCGACCCGGCCATCTATCGCATTTTAAAACGATCCCACCACCGCACTGGCGATAAATGGAAAATATACCCGATGTACGACTTTACGCACTGCCTGTCGGATTCACTGGAAGGCATCACCCACTCCCTGTGCGACATCTCGTTCGAAGACCACCGGCCGCTGTACGATTGGTTCTTGGACCAGCTCGACGTGCACCATCCGCAACAGATTGAGTTCGCACGACTGAATATAAATTATACCGTCTTGAGCAAGCGCAAGCTGATTCAACTGGTGGAAGAAGGCCACGTCACCGGCTGGGACGATCCCCGCATGCCGACCGTCTCCGGTCTGCGCCGCCGCGGCTACACGCCGTCGTCAATCCGTAACTTCTGCGACCGCATCGGCGTTGCCAAACGCGCCAGCATGGTCGACAAAGCCCTTCTGGAATCGATCCTGCGCGAGGAATTGAACCTCACCGCCCGGCGCGTCATGGCTGTCCTGCGGCCGCTCAAAGTAGTCATCACGAATTACCCCGAGGGCAAAACAGAGCAGTTCGAAGCCGTTAACAACCCCGAAGATGAATCCGCCGGAACACGACCGATATGGTTTGGCCGGGAAATATATATCGAACGCGACGATTTCATGGAGAACCCGCCTAAAAAGTATTTCCGACTGGCTCCGGGCGTGGAAGTGCGTCTCAAGCACGCCTACTACATCACCTGCGAAAAAGTCATAAAAAACGACCGGGGAGAAATTGTCGAACTGCACTGCACTTATGACCCCCAGTCCCGCGGCGGCGGGACGCCCGACAACCGCCGGGTCAAGGGGACATTGCACTGGGTCAGCGCCGAACACGCCATCGAGGCCGAAATCCGCCTTTATGACCAGCTGTTCACCAAAGAGGATCCGCTCGTTACCGAAGAGGGCAAAGATTTCAAGGATTATGTCAATCCCGCTTCTTTAGAAGTCCTGACCGGATGCAAGCTGGAGCCGTCGCTGAAGAATGCCAAAGTCGGCGAAAGCTTCCAGTTTTTGCGGCAGGGGTATTTCTGCGTCGATAACCGTGATTCATCGCCGGAAAAACCCGTCTTCAATCGCACCGTCGGCCTGCGCGACAGCTGGGCCAAAATGCAGAACGGTTAATCCCGGTCTATCTAAGGTTTTTCCGGTTAAATATACCTTGTCTAATGATTATTCGTCTGAATTACTGTCGGACGCAATTTCCAGAATATACTCGGCGACCATTTTGAGACGGACATCTCCCAGATGCGCAAACGACGGCATCGGGGTAAACTGCGGGCGCTTTTTCCCTGGGTTTTTGGTCCATGCGACAATACCGTCCGGGTTGTCTTTGTATATCGCGGCGACCTCGGTCAGCGGCGGAGCGGCCAGAACCCGGTTTAAGGCATGACAGGCGGCGCAGTTTTCAAAAACTTTTTCACCGGTTGGCCCGGTTTCGATAGCATTGCCCGCGCCCAGCCCGGCTTCGAGACGCATCCGGGTGGCCGTTTCGATGGCCCGAAAGCGCGCCGTGGCATCGGCAATTAACACTTTATGTTCCGCCAGACAGGCTTCGCGGTATATATGTCGCCCGGTACCCATGGCCAGCACCACCAGCGTCAGCAGGATGCAAATGGGTATCAGCAAGCGGCCAATTTTGTCATCGGTCGCTTTGATTTCAGCGCGAAGCAACAGCAAAACAATCAGAGCTATCGCCACACCCGATAAAATCACGATAAACAGCAGTCCGGTTACCCCCCGATACGGCAGGGTAAATAAAAGCAGAGGGCCAAAGACCAGTTGGGCCAGCGTTATATAAAAAGCCAGACGATAAAAAAGCCTTCTGATTTCGGGCCGTGAAAAACCGGGCAGTTTGTTTTCGACCCGAAATTTTTCGCGCGACAACCAGGCCGAGGCAAACAGGCCGGTCAGCGCCAGTGACGCCGATATGAAATGAAAGTAACGGGGAAATACGTTGCCCACCCGAAGCGACGAGAAAAAGCCGCTGACCTGCCGCCACTGCTCCGGAAATAGCATCAGGTTGATATTCGACAAAAATAAAAAGGGTATGCATAAAAACAAAAACGCCGCCGATATCCCGACCGAGACATGAAGCCGTTTGCGCGGTCCCGTCCAGCGGTCCCAGGTGTACTTATGAAGGTAACTCGCTAAAAAAGCAATTATCACCAGCGGGACAATTTGTATCCAGGCGTAGCCGGTCAGGGCGTTGGCCGAATAGAAGTGCAGGGTGTACACTAGGTTGATGCACAACAGCGGCCCGACCCCCAGCACGACCGCCAGCGACTTATTGACCGTGATTGTCTCCGCCAGTCGCCGGGCCAGCGTGTCATAGCGCGGGAATTTGAAGCCGATTATTTCGAATATGACCGAAAAAACCGAACCGCCCAGCATCAGGTTGACAAAGAGTATATGCACCAAAAACAGCAGAACCAGAAATATCTTGAGCTCGAATTCTCCCAGCGGCAGGGGCAATTCCAGATCGCGCGGCACCGGCATCAGATCGGACACGACAAGCAGATTAATCATGGCATGCTCCCGGCCGTGTCGGCCTTGATCGTCCAGTCGGTCTGGGCGTTGAATATCGGCTCGTAATCATCCTGAAGCTTTTTGATATACGCCGCCAGCGCCTCCAGTTCTTTGTCATTGCCCGGAAACGGTGGCATGAAGGTGCGGCTGTTGTGCATGGTCTTCATGAAAAGTTTCATGGCGTTGGCGTCGAGTGGCTCCTGGCCGTACAAATCGGTGAATTTCTTGACCACCCCGTTGATTCCGGCCGTGGTATGACACCGCGAGCAGGTGACGACAAACACGTCGCGCCCCACCTCGACCAGGTTGTCCGAGGTCACCGTCCGGTGATGGACATAGGTGCTGTATGGTAAAATGCCGTCGCGCTGAAGCACCGGCAGTTCACTGACTCGAACACCGTTGGAATACATGTAGTCGGCGACGACATACGGCTTGCGGATAAATTCGCGGACCCGCTCGAAATGCCCCAGAAGCCATATCCCCAGCACGAAAGGTATAATCAGGAATAACCCGGGAACAATTTTCGGTCGCAAAATGCCGATTAAAGCCGTCAGGCCGATAACGATAACGGCCGCCGCCATCAATTGCGCCAGAGTCTCATACCACAACGCGAAGCGCATCGTCAACAGCGCGACATTCACGTTGGCCTGCATGATGACCGGTACGACATTCCAGTACCACAGCGATGCGGCCGCAAGGGGCACGCTCCAGACCAGAATCCACCCAGACACGAAGCGGACTGCCCAGCGACGGAAGTCGCTTCCTTTGTCGGTGAAGTAAAATAAGGTGAACCAGGCCAAAAGCCCGGCCGTAATCAAAGCGAACGTCGTGCGGAAGGCCAGTTGTGGCAGATACAGGGGATTGGCGAGGGCCGAAAACAGAGTCCGTTGGTCGGGCCATGTGCCGGAACCCATCATGAAGCCCAGAATGGCCACGATTATGACCATCGTCAGCCAGGAAAAGACGCTTAATGTCACCCCAACGCCGATATGAACTTTTTTCATGAAACCTTCGGCCCAGCGCTTCCAGGTTAAAAAATAAATCATGATTAAAACGACTTCGGCGACGAAAATAAACCACTCCGTAAACCAGACCCAGAAGAATATCCGCAAAAGACTGCCGATTCCAAACGGCGCTATCAGCGCCGCCGATAGCCAAATACCCACACCGGTCAGGGCGCCAACTGTCGTCGTGATGATAAACAGAACGAAGGTGATTTTGTAGGCTAGCCTATCCCAGTCGGGTTGCCCGGTCTTATGACCCCACCACTCCATCAGGGTTACCAGAGGATATGCCCCGACCGCAAAGGGATGATTGATAATGACGTGCAATGACGCAATGACGGCCATCAGGATGCGATTGCCGGCAAAATCCAAAAAAAACATCGGGAAATCCATTACCGGAATATGTGCAAGAAGATAACGGTAAGCAATGATTTTATTTTGGCAAAAAGCAACGAATAATGGTCCGCCGATTATATCCAACCGGCCGCGATGGCCGGATTCCTATGCCGGGCAAATTGGCCTTTGAACATTTATTGTTTTATGTTGTTTTTTTATTTAAATAACTATTGTCAGCAAAAGGAAATTCTATATGACCGACGGCATTTCTATTGGAATAGGCACCACGGCGCCGGCTTTCACTTTGCCGGACAGCAAGGGTAAAAACGTAAAACTTTCCGATTATAAGGGTCGCTGGGTGGTTTTGTATTTTTATCCCAAGGATGATACCCCCGGATGCACCACCGAGGCCTGCGAGTTTACGGACAATATCCGCTCATTCGATAAACTCGATACCGTGGTTCTGGGCATTTCGCCCGATAATCCCGAAGAGCACCGGGCCTTTATCGCCAAATATAATTTAAAAGTCACCTTATTAAGCGACCCCGAGCATGCGATTATGGAAAAGTATGGTGCCTGGGGTGCCAAGAAAATGTACGGTCGCGAGGTAACCGGCGTTATTCGAAGCACTTTTATTATTGATCCGAAAGGCAAAATTGCCCACGCTTGGAAGGCGGTCACGGCGGCCGGGCACGCTGTAAAGGTAAAAGAGAAATTGACAGAACTGACAGGACGGGGATAAAAATCGTGAAAATAGTAATATCAGGTTCGACGGGTTTGATCGGTTCGGCTCTGACCCGGGCCCTTCTGGACGACAGCCATACCGTTACTCGACTGGTTCGGCCGGGGGGTCCGATTGGGGCCGGGACAATTGCCTGGGATCCGGACCGAGGGGTGCTCGATAGTGCTGCGCTTGAAAATTTCGACGCTGTCGTCCACCTGTCGGGGCAAAACCTGGCATCGGTCAAATGGACCGATGAGAATAAAAAGAAACTCGTCGAAAGCCGTACCCGAAGCACCCGGCTTCTGTGCGGACGTCTTTTACAGTTGAATCACCCCCCCCGGATAGTAATTATGGCTTCGGCCAGCGGTTATTATGGAAACCGGAAAGATGAAAAGCTTACCGAACAGAGTAACCCCGGTACCGGCTTTCTGGCCGAATTGACCCGTGAATGGGAAAAGGCTTCAGACGCCTTGACCGATAACGGCATTAGACTTGTCCGACTGCGTCTGGGGGTCGTTCTGGCCTCGCAAGGTGGTGCCCTCCCCCGTATGGTTAAGCCGTTTAAAATGGGGCTGGGAGGAAAAATCGGCAATGGCCGTCAATATATCAGCTGGGTGGGCCTTGATGATGTCGTCGGCATCGTCAAATTTATATTAGACAACGAGCATATCCGCGGAGCGGTTAATGCCGTGGCGCCAACCCCGGTAACCAATCAGGATTTTACCAAAGCTTTGGCCGAAGTCTTGAACCGTCCGGCCGTCGCTACCATACCGGCTTTTGCTTTGCGTCTGATGTACGGCGAAATGGCCGATGAAACGTTATTATCCAGCACCCGTGTGATTCCCAAAGTATTACAGGACGCCAAATATGAATTTACGGATTTCGAATTAAAGAAAACCCTGAAAAAATATATTGGATAACCGAACGTTTATTCTTCCGGCTGTTTAATTCCCAAAGCCTTGATTCGCGACGCCAGCGTCGACGGCTTCATTTCCAGCAGGGCGGCGGCGCCCTTCCTGCCGTAAACCTTCCAGCCAGTTTTTTCAAGCGCCTCGATGATGCTATCTATCTCTATCTGACGCAACTTGTCGTGGGTAAGAACCTTGTCCGGCTTGCGGGATTGTGTACTGTCCTTTTGCAGCCGATTGTACATAATGTCTTTGTCGATGTTGGGAAAATCCAGACGAAGCGGCATATCGCGGGAGATAATTACCGCCCGGTCAATTATATTCTGAAGTTCGCGGACGTTGCCGGGCCACCAGTACTCCTGAAGCCGGCATATATTTTCTGGACTTAGTGGGGTTTCGGGAACACCGATGCGCCGGTAGGCGCGCTTGAGGTAATGTTCGGCAATAAGGGCTATGTCTTCGGGACGGTCTCTTAAAGGTGGAACTTCGATCGGGAAGACACTCAAACGAAAATACAAATCCTGCCGGAAACGCCCGGTAATGATTTCCTGCTCAAGATGCCTGTTAGTCGAGGCGATTATGCGAACGTTGACCCGGTTGGTCGTATCTTCGCCGACCCGCTCGAATTCGCCTTCCTGAAGAACTCGCAAGAGCTTGCTCTGAAGCTCCAGCGGGATTTCGCCGACTTCGTCCAGAAAGAGCGTCCCGCCGTCGGCCAGCTGGAAACGCCCCACCCGGTCACGAATGGCTCCGGTGAAAGCACCCTTGACATGCCCGAAAAACTCACTTTCAAACAACTCACGCGGGATAGAAGCGCAGTTGACCCGGATCATGGGATAGTCCCGGCGATGGCTCTGTTCATGAATGGCTCGTGCAATCAGCTCTTTGCCCGTCCCGGTTTCCCCTTGTATCAGGACCGAGGCATCCGTCCCGGCGACCAGTTTGATCCGGTCGAATATCGTCTTTAAAGCCTCCGATTGACCGATTATCCGCTCCAAATTTTGACCCTGCTTGATTTCCTCCTGGAGGTATATGTTTTCGGCCTGCAGACGATTCTTGAGCCGCTGCACTTCTTCAAGGGCACCGCGAAGGTTGTTTTCGGCCGCCTTGCGGTCAGAAATATCCAGAGCCGTGAAGGTGACACCCATGATCAAATCCTCCGGGTCCAAAGGTGCCGAACTAAGTAAAACATCAATTATTGTGCCGTCCTTTTTCTTCCAGCGTGTTTCAACCGTGCCCATTCCTTTCCGGGAAATTTGTGCGTACTTATCTCGGCCAACCCGATCGTATTCTTCCTGAGTCGGGTACAGCATAATGGCATTTTGACCGATTAATTCTTCACGACTATAACCGGTCATTTCGCACAGGCGCCGGTTGGCGTCGATGATCGTACGATTGGAAACGAGTCCAATCCCCACTGGGGCGGCTCTGAAAATACTGCTAATCCGGGCCTCCCGGTCCTGGAGGGCCTTCTCCGCAACCTTGCGGTCCGTTATATCCAGCATCGTGGCAATTACATGGGTCTCACTGTCTATTTTATCCATAACGGAAGTCGATATCAGAATCGTCCGGTCTTCACCGTCGGCCCGCCGAATAACCCATTCCTCGCGCAAGAGGTCATCTCCCAGCCGCATTTCGGACGTTCGCTTGATGGCCCGTTCCCGAATTTCCTCATCGGGATACATCGTCTGATACCAACCCGATTCATTGATTTGCTCCATGGTGTAGCCGGTGATATCGGTCATCCGATCGTTCCACACCGTGAACCGGACGAACGGATAATCAGGAATATTATGACAAACACACACACCCTCGGTGCCGCTCTTGATGACGGCCTTGCGAAAAGTACTTTCGTCTTTCAGTGCTATTTGCGTTTTTTTCCGTTTGGTAATGTCACGGAGATGCTCGATAATCCTGATTAGCTTGCCTGAATTATCGAACAACGGATAGGCCCGGACATCGAACCAGATGTCCAATTCGTCAACGTACTTTTCGATATGCGAGGGCTTGCCGGTTCGGATAACTTCATGCGACGCGCAAACCTCGCAAGGGGTATCACGGCCAATCAATTCGTAACACTTTTTCCCGGCTATTTCATCCCGGCCTTTATTCAGGAATTTATATCCGGCCAAATTATACTGAATAACCGTCCGATCAACGTCGAGAATACCCAGAATATCGGGAATGGCATTGAACACCTGACAATAAAATCTGGCCAGTTCCCCGGCATTATCCGCGGCTGTCTCGGATAAAGCTGAATCGAAGCAATCTTCCATATTATTTATAACCTTCTCTATCGTTCATCAAGGCGTGTCATTCAAATCCGCAATCCTGCAGAATAATCAAGATGCAAATCATACGGAAGCTTCTAACGGGAGTCGACGCCATGGTAAACGCTTTTAGAAATGTACACGAAATTTCGTGATTATGCCATCAAAAAATTAAAAAAGCTTGCCGTGTCGATCCTGGCGAGACCCCTGGCTATTTTTATTCCATAGGACGACAATAGGTTAAGTTTGTCGCATTATTCGGCACGGCCAATGCTTATCATAAATAACGTAGTTTCCATTATAATAAACGGGCCATAATTCTGGAGAATTGCAGGGCGGTGAAAATATGACCAGATTCCGGTTGACAAACCCAGACGATATGACCGAGGAAACCAAAAGGTTGATTGAATTGATTGATTCCAAGATGGGTATTACTCCGAATATGATAAAGGAAATGGCTATATCTCCGGCAATATTACGGGCATATTATTGCTTCCGGGAGGCCCTGTCCAAAGGGAAGCTCTGTGCCAAATTGCAGTCATTGATACCTATTACGATATCCGAAGTCAACGCCAATGGCTATTGCCTGTCGGCCGGGACGGCCCTGGCTCGGCTGGCTGGGTTTGAAGAGGGGGAAATCGAGTCTAGCCGTATGGCTTCCAACAGGGATGATAAAATAGCTGTTGCACTTGACTTTGCCCGCCGCGTGGCGCTTAACCGCGGGCGCGTGGACGACAACCAGATTGGGCTGTTACGCGCCACCGGCTATACTGATGAAGAAATTTTAGAGATAATCGGACATGTGATATTAAGCATTTTCGCCAATTATTTCACCGAGATATCGCAAACTCCGAACGGTTTTCCGCGCGTCAGACCGACAACCGTGCCGGAAACACCATAACGCCGGAAAACCGGGCGAAAATGCCAAATTTGATTTGACCGCCGTTGACATGTAAAAAACAGGGGCTTTAATTACGTGCGACGGACAGCAGGCGGTCGAATCAAATAAAATTAGCGAATAATAAATTGAACTATTGACGGACTCCGGGTGTTGTATATATTGGGTCAACAATCGCACAACCTTTCGCGGCATAATTGCTAACGACTGTGTCTCATGCAAGATTATTTTCTTGCAGGGGCGATGATTAAAACAGAGATGCTGATAAACCAAAGATAACGATGCTGGCAAACCGAAGAATTGTTAGTGGACAGGTGAATTCGAATGGATTTTTACAGAGCAACGAGAGGCCTCATCAAGAAGGTCGACGTTTATTTGGATCCGGATGATTCCAATTCCAGGAATCACATCCAGTTTTTCGAAAGTCTCGACGTAGTCCTGAAGACTCACGACGTGAAAAACAGGCCGCTGGGCTCCGAGTCGATCAAGCGGCTGGTGTGCCATTATGACATAGCACACTTCCTGAATCCGAATCACAAATTATACAAAAAGCATAAATTGGATTCGGGCGAGCTCACTCGCGACGAAATCATTGGACTAATAGAGCAGGATAATCTCCTGTTCAAATTACCGATAATCGTCATCGGCCGCCTTTCAACCATCGGCTTCAATGAAAAGCGCATCCGCGAAATGCTTCTCGATACGCCGCGGGATATTCGAGCCGAAGAAGAAGCCCCGAAAGTAGTCAGCCCCGAGGCCTGAAACAGGCCGTTTATTCAGCAAGGTGGCCGGATGCAACCGTCCCCGGTAGCCTCCCGGCCGTTTTTTGGCCTTGTGGCATTAATGTCAGTTTTTGTCACATGAATATTTGACCGTCATCACCCCGTCGGCCGTCGTTGCTGTCTTTTTTTACCAGATACAACGGCTATCCCGAAACTGTCATATTATGGCCCCTTTTATAGGCCCATTCAATATCGACCGGTCAGTTCCTTTGCAACTATTTTCACAAATTAATCAGGTTGGCAGTAAAACATCTGAATCGGGAGAAACGCCCCGGCTTTTTATATTTTATTAAGAATCAGATAGTTATGGATGATCACTTGATTCCGGCAGGATTTTATCCCGGCTTTTTTCTGCATGGTCATAAAATCGGATAATAAAATATAAACATCTTGACCAAAATGAAATATATTCTATTATGAAATACTGGTATTTCATAATAGAGGACGGAAAATGAAAGCGTCGGATCTTGAATTAAACGAGATCGCCACCTTCAACGATGGCAATATCGATTTATATGGCCGCCGTCTGGTTCTTCATTCCGTTCATGCCTTCGGCCATTTTCGTAAAGATATTATCGACATGATGGGCCTTGAGCATTCCCGCCGTATATTCACCCGCTTCGGATATTTTTGGGGGCAGGCCAACGCTTCGGCCCTGCGTCGAATTTTCAAATGGGATAGTCTGGAGGAGCTGGTTCGGGCCGGTTTTCGCATGATAAACCTTGAGGGTTTGGCCCGGGTTGAAATAAAGCAACTGGCCTTCGGCGATGATTTTTACATGGAGCTGGAGTGGAGGGATTCGGGTGAAGCGGAAGAACACCTCATGGAAACCGGTTGGGCCCGGGAACCGGTGTGTTGGAAAATGATCGGCTATGCCAGCGGGTATATGTCGTTTATTATAAACAAGGGGATTTATTTTATCGAAAACAAATGCCAGGCCAAAGGCGATGTCTTCTGCACCGGCGTCGGGCGCGACATCACTTCCTGGGGTCAAGAAATCCGGGACCAGTTGAAATATTTCAACACCGAGGATATTCAGGGCATGGTCGATCGTCTGGCTTCGAGAATTGGCGAAAAAGACGACGAACAGGAAAAAAAGCGGGGACAATTGGATGTAGTCGACCGTTCATCCGGCCCGTTTTTCATGGAATATCGAAGCAAGGCCCTGCAACTGGTGATGCAGATGGCCGACCGCGTGGCGCGCTTTGATTCCTCCGTTCTTATCACCGGCGAAAGCGGAGTGGGCAAAGAAGTCCTGGCGCGTTATATACATAGACAATCCTCGCGTTCCGGCGGGCAGTTTGTTACCATCAATTGTGGCGCTCTTCCCGAAAGCCTTCTGGAAAGTGAGCTGTTCGGGCATAAAACCGGCTCATTCACCGGAGCGATACGTGACCGGGTCGGCCTGTTTGAGGAAGCCACCAAGGGAACCATTTTTCTCGATGAAATCGGCGACATTTCACAGGCCCTGCAATTGAAATTATTGCGGGTTCTTCAAGAAAAGGAAATCCTGCGAATCGGCGAAAACATTCCACGCAAAGTTGACGTGCGGGTCATCGCCGCCTCCAATAAAGATCTGGACAAGGCCGTTCAGGACGGCACCTTCCGCGATGATTTACTCTATCGTTTGAAAGTAATCGAAATAAATATTCCGCCCCTGCGAGAACGCAAAGAGGACATTCTACCCATGGCCCGGCATATTACGTCCAGGCTGGGCAAGCGTCTGGGCCTAAATAAATTGAAGCTCGATGCCAAATGTATTGACTTTCTTCAGTCTTATCCATGGCCCGGAAATGTGCGGGAACTTGAAAATGCCCTGGAGCGCGGGGCCGTTTTCAGCGATGACGGTATCGTCCGCCCGGAACATCTCCCCGGTCGATTGATCCGCCATAAACATATTATTGATACCGGCGATGATTCTCCCGATAGAAGCCTGGCCGATATGGAACGAGGACACATTATTGGTGTGCTTAAAAGGACATCATGGAACCGCACACGCGCCGCGCGCATACTGGGCATCAGCCCGTCGACTTTGTGGCGTAAAATGAAGGATTTTGAACTCAAATAATTGCCGGAACAAAGTCTTTCGTTTTGACACATTCCTGTGGTCCGGGTAAGCCCCGGTGCCGGATTAAGGTCGCTCCCGTTCATTTCGGGCCCTCCAACCCGACCATTTAAATCTTACCGCGCCCGGTAATTCATTATGGTATCATGTCTTGCGCTTGCCGATAGCATTGTTCCGCAATTATCGGATTTGACCCGGCCCTTTTGGCATATCATTTGTCTGCAATAATAATATGGAGGATGATGAAAAAATTGTCGTTTTGGCCGGATAAAGAGGGAAATGCATGTATGTCTATGGGCCGATAAATTCGATTCGCCTGGGTCGTACTCTTTATGTCAATGTCGTCCCCGGCAACGTTTGCTCATACAATTGCATTTATTGTCACCGGGGCGTCACTCCTCGGCAAGCTTCCGTTCGCGAAAGATATTATCCCGATGATGATATTCTGGCCGAGATTATCAACCGGGCGCTCCATACCTCACCCCGGCATATATCCTTCATCGGCGAAGGAGAACCTACCCTATGTCGGGATTTGGGCCGGCTGGTCGCGCAAACCCGTCAGAGAACCCGGCTTCCTGTAGTCGTATGCACCAATGGCTCCCTTTTGTTCCGCAAAGACGTGCGTCAGGATCTGGCCGCGGCCGAAGTCGTGATTATCAAGATTGATGCCGGCGAAGAACCCGATTTTCTTAAAATCAACCGGCCGCTTAATCAGCTCGACTACCAGATGATTATCGGGGGCATGATTAAATTCCGCACGGAATTCGACGGACAGGTTTGGCTGGACGTTGTGTTTATCCAAAACGTCAATGATTCGCAATGCCACCTCGATGCCATCGCCGAAAAGATTGGGAATATTCGGCCGAGACGGGTTTATGTTCGCACGCTGTGTTCACCGCCCGCCGAGCCGGATATTTATCCCGCTGAAAAATCGTTTCTTGAATCCGCCCTGGCCAGATTTGGCGATATCGCCCCGTCGTTCTTGTGGCAGGAAGCGAGCGTGGATGCCGAATCTTTTATCGACGCCCGTCAGGCGATCCTGGATGTCAGTCGCAAACACCCACTGGCCAAGGATCGCGCCCTGGAAGTGGAACGCGCTTTTGCAGCCCCGGGCATTATTGCCCAGCTTCTGGAAACCAGAGAACTGATCGAGGTTGAATACAATAATGTGAAGTACTTGTCGCCGTCCGGCGCCCTCCACAATCAGGAAAGAAAGCTATCTCCGGAAGAAGGTTTATGACATGAAGCAGGAAAACCAGTTGCCCGGCCAGTCAAATGGCTTCAGGATTAATTCCCGGCATTATCAGGACTTGAAAAGAAAAAACATTATTCGTCTGTTTTTGACCTACCTGGCTCCCATAATCATCATTTCCGTTTATTTTTTAATACAAAACAACGCCGTCGTTTCCGAAAGTCGTCGTTTACACCTTAAAGCTATTGCCGAAAATCAGGCCAATCTGCTTGATTTGTTTCTAAACGAACGTCTGGTCAACCTGTCCAATCTGATTAATGACCCCCGGCTCCAAATCCCGCCCGATGACTCCACTCTATACACCTCGCTGGCCAAACTCAAAAGCAGCAGCGCCGCCTTCATCGATATTGGGTATTTTGATTCCTCCGGCATACAGCTGTCATACAGCGGCCCTTTTCCGGACCTGGAAAAACAAAATTACCGGAATGAAGATTGGTTTAAAAAGCTTAGTTCGGAACGACGCGAATTTTTGATTACCGATATATACCTTGGGTTCCGGCAAAAACCCCATTTCACCATTGCCGTTAAACGCCCTGTCGAGGAGAACTTCATTATTTTCCGCGCCACTCTCGACCCCGGTAAAATGTATGAATACATCAGCGCCCTGGAAGGTTCCGGCGAAGTGAACACGTCCATCGTTAATACCGAAGGGTACTATCAGCTGGTCACGCCCCATATCGGAACGCCGCTGGAGTCCTCATCGTTCGTTCCGCCGCTCGAACCGCGCGTCGATGCCCAGAAAATAACCCTTGACGGCCGCACGTTCACCTACGGCTATTCCTGGCTGAAAAACGCCGGATGGGCGCTTATCGTCCAGCACCCGCGTCATGAAAGCTGGTCGTTCTTTTCGGGCGGGCAATGGAAAATCATGGTTCTCTCGGCCGTCATTCTGATTATCGTTTCCCTGGTTATCATACACCGCGCCCGGCAACTGGTCATCGTCCAGATTGAATCGGACCAGACCCGGGCACAATTGGAGCACGCCTCCAAACTGGCCTCGGTCGGAGAGTTGGCGGCGGGCATTGCCCACGAAATAAATAACCCGCTGGCCGTGATCAGTGAAGAAACCGGATTAATGAAAGATTATCTAAACCCGGAATTCGCACAAAATCTTAGTCGGGAACAGATGATCGAGCATCTCGATACCATTCATGAAGCCGTCTTTCGTTGCCGTGATATCACCCGCAAACTGCTGAAATTTGTCCGTAAAAGTGACGTCGATTTGAAACCGCAACATGTGCATAGCCTGCTCGATGACGTCGTGGACGGAATCCTTGGCGATGAATTGTCCGTTTCCAATACCGAAATCGTCAGGAACTATGATCCCCAAATCCCGGAGATTATAACCGACGGAAACCAGCTGCAACAGGTCATTCTCAATATCATCAAAAATGCCGCCGATGCCATCGGCGGCCGGCCGGGCCGGATTACGATTGAAACCAAACTTGACCGGGATGTCTACATCGCCATATCGGATACCGGCTGCGGTATGACGGCGGACCAGATGAACCAGGTGTTCATGCCGTTTTTCACGACCAAGGAAGTGGGTAAAGGCACCGGCCTGGGATTATCGGTAAGTTATGGTATCGTCAAAAATCTGGGCGGAACCATCATGGTCGAAAGCGAATACGGCAGGGGCAGCACCTTTACGATTGTTCTACCGGTGAAATTCAAATCAGGAATAAAACAGAAAAGCAGATAAAACGGGAGAATTTATGAAAAAAGTCAAGGACCTGATGATTCCCCTCGAATCCTACCCCTCGGTGTCCGAAAACGCCACCCTGCTTGAGACCATCCTCGCCTTCGAGGAGGCGCTTCGTCAGCGGGACCGCACCCGCCAGCCGTTTCGGGCTGTCCTCGTACGAGACGCCCGGGGTAATGTTATCGGCAAAATCGGACAGCTGGCCTTCCTGAAGGCGCTTGAGCCCAAGCGGGCGATTTTGGAGGATCTGTCGAAAATTTCCCATGTCGGCGTTACCCGGGAATTTCTGGATTCGGTCGTCGCCAATTTCGAATTGTTCCGCCATGATTTCTGCGACCTGTGTTATCAGGCCCGCCAGCGGAAGGTCAAAGAGGTCATGCATCCGCTGACGGAGTTCATCGACCAGGATGCCTCGCTGGTCGAAGCCGTTCAAAAAATCGTTCTATGGCAGACGCTTTCGGTCCTGGTCAAGGAAAGAGACAAAGTCGTCGGGCTTCTACGTCTTTCGGACCTGTGCCAGGAAGTGGCCACGGAGATGAAACGGTTCACGACCGAAGGGCAGTGCAATTGATGGAAATAAAGGGATGAAAAATATCGGGGGATTGTCCCGATGCACCATGCAAATAAATTGACATTATTCGGAGTTGCCCATTATGTCCAAAATATTATTGGTTGACGATGAAAACAACTTCCGGGTTTCTCTCGCCCAGAGGCTGAATATGCGGGGGTTCGAAACGCTCGACCTTGACAACGGTGAAGATGCTATCAAGGCCGTGCGCGGCGACCGCCAGATCGACCTGGTCCTGCTGGATCGGCAGATGCCCGGCATGTCCGGCGAACAGGTTTTGCGCGAAATCAGGAATTTCCGTCCGGAATTACAGGTCGTCATGCTGACCGCCCATGCCTCCCTTGATTCGGCTATGGAAACCGGCAAACTGGAGGCCTATGCCTATCTGGAAAAACCATGCGAATTCGAGGAACTGGTCAAAGTTATCAATACGGCCCGCGAAGACAAAGCCCATATTCTGGCCAAACACGAAATCCCGCACGCCGAAAAAGGATCGGCTATAAAATGGCTTAAGGGGTCGCATAACAACCGCCCCGGAGTGATCATGCTGGGAGTGTTGCTTTTTGCCCTGCTGGTTCTGATGCCGACCCCGGAGCGGATGATGATGCTCATATCTTCACCTAAAACCGGTCAGCCCGGCGACGTTCAGTTTGGCTATGCCGATTACAGGAAAATGTCCGCCGGAGAAACCATTTCAACATACTATAGCCACAAAGCCGGGTTCGATGAAACCGTCACCGATGCCGACGGCAAAAAAGTAAAAATTCCCCTGACCCCGGAACAAACCGCCACACGCGCCAAAACCATGCTGGGTATTCTGGTCGTCGCCGCCCTTTTCTGGGCCAGTGGGGCGGTTCCGGTCGGGATTACGGCCCTCCTCGTCGGCGTGGCCATGTACTTCATGGGTGTCCTCAAACCAGATGACATCGCCTCGGCCTACGCCAAGGACGCTGTTATATTTATATTCGGTGTCCTGGCTATGGCCGCCGCCATCACCAAAACCGGCCTCGACCGCAGAATCGGTCTGCTGCTTCTGGGGCCGGCTAAATCGATCCCGAAATTATTATTTATTTTTCTTCCGCTCCTCGGTATCGCCTGTTCCTTTGTGTCCGAACATGCCTTGATTGCCTTTATCATGCCTCTGTTTATGATGGTGTATATGGCCTCTGTCAGATCCGCCGGAATAAAAAAAGACAAAGCCCTGGCGGCCATGCTGGTGCTGTCGATCTGTTTTGCGGCCAACTGCGGCGGGCCCGGGTCCCCGGCCGCGGGCGGCCGCAACGCCGTCATGATGGGTATCCTGGGTGATTACGGCATGGCCCCGACTTTCGGTCAATGGGTCCAGTACGGATTACCCTTTGTGCCGGTTATGGGTCTGGTCATAGCCACCTATTTCCTTTTTGCCTTCAGACGGAAACTGGTAATAAAGTCACTCAACGCCTCATCAATTGTAAAGCAGGCGGCGGAAAAAATCGGCCCGATGAATAAAAATGAGTATATTACGGCCGCCATTTTGATATTACTGATAATAATGTGGATTACAACCAGTGACGTTTATGGCATGGGTGGTCCGGCTATTTTGAGTCTGGTTCTGTTGAACATATTCCGTATTTTGCGCTGGCGCGATATTGCCAAAATACCCTGGGATGTCGTCGCGCTATACGCCTCGGCCTGTGCTTTGGGCAAAGGCCTGGCCATGACCGGGGCGGCTCTGTTTCTGGCCGACAGTTTCATTTCCATCCTGCCTGATTTCATGACTTCCGGTGAAGGTCTGGCGATTGCGGTCAGCCTCTTTACGGGTATCACGACCAATTTTATGAGCGACGGCGCCACCGTTTCGGCCATCGGCCCGATCACCATTCCCATGGCGACCATATCCGGTACCCACCCGTGGATGATCGGTTTTGCCACAGCCTTCGCGTCTTCTTTTGCGCACATGCTGATCATCGGCACGCCTAATAATGCCATCGCCTACGCCATGGCCAAAGACCCCATCACCGGCGAACAACTGGTGACCCTGGGCGATTTTCTTAAACACGGAGCCGCTATCCTGGTTCTTTCATTTGTCGTCTTATGGGTCTGGGTGTTTCTGGGGTACTGGCAATTTATCGGATTTTAGATAAAGGAGTTTGTAATGTCGGACAAAATCAGATTGCTGATAGTTGATGATGAAGTCAAGTTCGTCGATTCCATCGCCCAGCGGCTGGAAATGCGCGGATTGGAGGTCACCAAAGCGTACTCCGGCAAAGAAGCCATCGAAAAGGCCCGGCAGGAAAAATTCGACCTGGCCCTGCTCGATTTGAAAATGCCGGAAATGGATGGACGAAAAGTCCTGGAAGTCCTTAAAAGCGAACACAAGTATCTGGAAATTATTATCCTGACCGGCCATGGCTCCATGGATTCGGCCGTGGAATGCACCAAGCTGGGGGCTTATGGGTATCTGCCAAAACCATATGAATTGGATAATTTGCTGGATGTTCTTAAAAACGCTTATCAGGAAAGACTCCGCAAAAAATTCCAGAAAAATCAGGAGCGACTTGACCAGATTATGAGTTTTGCCACCGGGGCCAGCCCCCTGGCCATCCTGCGCAAACTCCGGGAACTGGACGACGAGGCTAAATAGAACCGGGCCAAAGACTTTAGTGGACGGGGGAGAATCTTGAAAAAATACCCCCGTCTAAAAATAAATATTTTATTAATTTTAATTCATTGTTATTCAGTGACTTACAAGGGCATTTTAAGAATTTATAAAAATCCCCCCAAGGATAATCGAAAACAGCAATACGATTTTATTCACGCCTTTGTAATCTATACGCCCGAAACAGTTTATAATTCCTGCCAAAATTTAAACTTTTTTATATTTTTTTTGTTTAACATTTAAAATTTTATTGACAATTCATTCATAACTGACGATAATGTCGAATATGATGATAGCGTCACAAACAAATGGAGCGGCCATGGATACTGAATCCGGCCCCAAATCGCGCCAGCAAAGGCGCCTGAATAAAACGAGAAAGAAATTGTTAAAAGCGGCCCGTGATGTTTTTTCCGAAAAAGGACTGGACTACGCCACTATCGATGAAATAACGGAGCGCGCCGATGTCGGTCGCGGTACGTTTTATTATCACTTCGATGATAAGGACGATCTGATTCGTTCCCTGACGACCAGTATCCTCGAGGAGTTGACGGAACAAATACAGCAACGCTGCAAGGACCTTGATGACCTGAATGCACTATTGGAAGCAATGATCAGCGGCCATATAGATTTTTTCCGGAATCGCTGGGCCGACTTCGTGATTTATTATCAGGGTCGGGCCGACATAACGCTGGAACAGGGGTATGAAGGTTTGGATCAGGCCTTTGTACCATACCTCGATAAAATCGAAACATTAATAGACGGCGCGGTGGAGCAGCCGATATCCAAACCGCGCCTGCGCCGTCTGGCCTGCGCCATCGCGGGTTTCATCTCCGGGTACTACTCGTTTGCCAGTGTTGCCACCGACGACGAGGACGTGGACAAGTCCTTCATGTCGCTTAAAAGCGCCTTTGTCGCCAGCCTGGCTAAATTTATTCGGGAAGCCCTGCCGGGCGGACCGGTTAACTGAAATGATAATGAATATTTGAAAGGATATATCGGTATCAGGAAAATGAAAAAGGGCTGACTCCTCAGGACGATCATCTAATGGATGATTTCCCCGGGTTGAGAATTGGCGCCTTGATACGACGGGTAATGGAAAATAATATGAACCATAAGATATTGATAATACTCGGCATAGTTCTCCTGGTCATTTCGGCCGGTGTCGTTCTCGGCATTGACGAGTACGACCAAGAACCGATTATCACGGAGCAAAGCGAGACCGAACCGGTCGAAAATTATGACATTATGCGAACCGCCCGTGAGTACGGGACACTCGAAATGTTCGTCACCATGCTTCAGGAATCCGACCTGACCGAATTACTTCGCGGCCAGGGACCTTTTACCGTTTTTATTCCTGACGATTCGGCTTTCAAAGCGCTCGATTCCAAATGGTTGAAACAGCTTCTGTCCGACCATAAAGAAATAAAAAAATTGCTTGAGCGGCACATCGTAACCGACGCCGCGATAATTTTCGGTCGTGAAGAATCAATCGCGGTCGTATCCTTGAGCCAGGATACTCTCTATATCACGGCCGACGCCGAAAAAGTAACTGTCAATGACGCCGAAATCCTCGACGAGGAAATCGAATGCTCCAACGGCATAATCCACGTTATTGATGCGGTATTGATGAAACCATAAGCGGAAAGGAAAGGTAATCATCAGCCAACGGGCGGACTCCTCAGGCGGAGTCGGTCCAACCAAATTCACTCCTTATGATTGGGATTTTGTAAATGGAAAAGACTTTGACCAGAAATGCGGCCCACACTGCCGCTGTCATTGAGGCCAATAACCCGGCCTTCGACAAAAATGTGGACTACAAGAATCTGACCGGTATCTGGGGCCTTGCCTGCAGTTTCGATATTTATGACTGTGACCCGGAAACGATCAGAAATGCCGACAAAATCAAGCAATTCGTCAAAGAGCTGTGCGACCTCATCGAAATGAAACGCTTCGGTGAAACGCAAGTCGTCAACTTTGGCGAAGACGAAAGAGTCGCCGGCTTTTCTATGGTGCAGCTAATCGAGACGTCCCTCATTTCGGCTCATTTCGCCGACCTGACCAATACCACTTACCTTGACGTTTTCAGTTGCAAGCCGTACGACCCGAAAGTTGTGGAAGATTTCGCAATGAAATTTTTCGGTGGCAAACGCTGTCTTTCGCACGTCAATATGAGATACTAAAGGATGCTTACATTACGAATCGTAACCGACTTCGAAGAAGGTCGGCGGCTATGGCAAAAGCTTATGCCGCGGGAGTTGGTGAGCGACCTCTGGGAGTTTCGGCTTTGTTTCCACCGTCACTATAATCGCCCCCTGCGGTTTATAGTGGCCGAGGAGAATGACGAGACGGTCGGTTTCTTGCCCCTAAGCTGGGTGGAGGAAAAAAACAGCTTCGCCTATTTCCCCGGCGAAACCTGGCAGGGGAAAACCTGGCTGGAGCAGAACCGGGTATTCTGCCGCGATGAACGTGTCCTGGCCGCGATGATGGAAGCATGTCCCTCGCAGTACCACCTCCGCTACCTTCTGCCGCAGGTTGGCGTCGCCGGGATATCACACATCGTCGATGAAATAGGTTATCTGTTTAATCCCCCGGAGTTCGGCTATGATATGACCAATTACTTCCGGCTGTTTTCCCATAAGACATACAAGAAAATCATGCGGGATATTGGGAAAATCAGGGAATCCGGAATGGCTTATCGCTATGACGACGTCGCCGACTTCGACGCCATGGTGAAACTGAATACGGACCGGTTTGAACACAATTCGTACTTTTATGACACCCGGTTTCGCGAAAGCTTCCGCGATGTCATGAACCTGTGCCGCGACAACGGCTGGATGCGTCTGACCACCATTCTGGTCGGTGGCCGTATCGCCGCCGTTGATCTCGGTTGCATATATAATAATGTGTATACTCTTCTGGGCGGAGGCACCAGCGCCGATTTTCCGGGAATCGCCAAACTGATCAATCTGCACCACATGGAATATGCCTGTCAAAGGCGGTTCGACCGGGCCGATTTTCTGTGCGGCGACTTTTCTTGGAAGAGCCTCTTTCACTTGAGCCCCCGACCCCTGTTTTTAATGACCGACATGGCGGCCATGATGCCGCAATATAAAAACGCCGACGAATCCGATAACATTTCTCACGCGGCGGGTTAACGACAAGGTCTTACCGAGATGAACGGCTCCGCCATTCTGGTCGTCGGCACGACCTCGGATTATATCGCCCTGATCGATAAGGGCCATCCGGGGCGATGTCTGTTTGTGACCACGGCGGTCGAACGTCACCGGTATCCGCAATTGGCACCCCAAAATTCACCGGAAATATTAACCGATATAAACGACTTTAATAAGGTCCTTCAGAGTGTTAACCAATATCTGAAAGAGCATAAAATTCGCTTGTCGGGAGCGGTGTGCTATGACTGCGAGTCGATGAATCTGGCCGCCTTTCTGTCCCAAACCCTGAATCTTGTTTACCCTGATACCCAAACCATAACCAATTGCCGCGATAAGTATCTCTCCAAGCAAATCTGGCGAAAGAATGGTCTTAATTGCGCCCGGTCGGAAATTGTCAGAAACGAATCCGATGCCTTGAGATTTTTCGATGAAATCGCCGAGCCGATTGTTATCAAACCGCAAAACGGCAGTGGCAGCGAACTCACTTTCAAATGCACGAATCGGTCCGAATGCCGCGACGCCATGAAGATTATTTCATCACGGCTGGACAGTATCAGAAGTCAAAATGGGGCCGATAATGCAGATTCACGTCATTCTTTACTGTCGTCAGATTTTATAGTCGAAGAATTCATATCGGGACAGGAATACAGCGGGGATTTTATAATTGACGGTGAAAGCGTGAACCTTGTCCGCCTGGCGCGCAAAATTCCGGCCGCGGACCAGACCTTCGGAACCACCCTGGCTTATCAGGTGCCCGCACCATTGTCGGAAGAAGTCGATCTAAATGATCTCGTGGCGATATTTAAAAAGGCGGCACAGGCACTGGGCTTAAAAAGAGCCATATGCATGGTCGATTTCATGATCGATCGGGATAAACTGCATTTGCTTGAAATGAGCCCGCGACCGGGTGGCGACTGCTTGCCGTTTTTGATTCGGCATAGCCTCGGTTTGGATATATTTGGCCTGGCTCTCGATTTTGCCGAACAGAAGCCGGTCAAGCTTCCCGATTTGAAAAAAGCGCGGTCGTTGATTGGCACAAGAATTTTCGCCGAACACGCCGGCGTCCTGGCCGATATTAAATATCCGGCCCTTGAAAGTGACGATCGAGTAGTGGAAGTCTATTTGAAATACGCCCCCGGTCATAATGTGATAATGCCGCCCGATGACTATGATTCCCGCATCCTGGGGCATATTATATTCGAGCCGACCGCCGGCCGCAATGTTACGGAAGAATGTCGGCAATTACTGTCACATGTGAAAATTCGGATGGAGAAACCGCAGTGGACAAAAATATCCGCCTGATCCGTCAGGCCGAGAGCATCTTAAACAACCCCGCGCCCATTCTCGAACAGAGCGTCCTCGATGATTATATTCGTGAATTCATCAATAACCGGGAGGCTTTTCTGGATATTGCTCGACGATATCAGACTCCTCTTTATATATTGGACGTGAAAGCCCTCAAACAGAGCGCCCGAATATTCGAAGAAACGCTGACGGCGAATATCCCGTCCCTGCAGCCGTACTATGCCGTTAAAAGCAACAATCATCCCTTTATCGCCCAGACGCTGGCCGAGATGGATTTCGGCCTCGATGTTTCCAGCGGCCGGGAGCTGGAGATGGCACTAAACGCCGGAGCGTCGAAAATCATCTTCAGTGGCCCCGGCAAGACCGATGAAGAACTCATACTGGCGCTCGAAAACAATGACAGAGTCATTCTATTGATGGACAGTTTCGGCGAACTGGAGCGCCTGAAAAAAATCATATCGGCGCGGCGGATATATCTTCGCGCCGGGATCCGGTTGACCACGCAGGAGGAAGGCCTCTGGCGCAAATTCGGAATACCGCCAGGCGAACTGGGACGGTTTTTCCACAGCGCCGCCGACCACCCTTACATAAAATTATGTGGACTGCAGTTTCATACCAGCTGGAATATGAATCCCCAGGCCCAGGTAAAGTTCATAAAAAGACTCGGCCGGGAAATTGCCGCCTTGTCGCCGCAGGCGAGAGGGCAAATCGAATTCCTCGACATCGGTGGCGGCTACTGGCCTCCACTCGGAGAATGGCTGCAACCGGCGGCGACTACCGAGGGACGCCTCCGCCTGTGCTTGGAAAACGCTCCCGGTACCGGTCATACGCACTACCATAATGGAGCCGAGCCTCTGGAAACATTCGCACATGATCTGGGCCGCGCCCTCAAGGATGAGATATTCACCCAGATCAATTGCGCCGTTTTTACCGAACCGGGACGATGGATCTCGCACGGCGCCATGCACATACTGATGACGGTCATCGACAAAAAGGCGCGGGATATGGTCGTCACCGACGGCGGCATCAATATGGTCGGCTGGGAACGATATGAAAGCGATTATTTCCCGGTTATAAACCTCACCCGCCCGGATGCGCAAGAAAACGCCTGTTATATCTTCGGTTCCCTGTGCACACCGCATGACGTTTGGGGCTACACCTTCCACGGTCGCGACATCAGCGTCGGCGACGTCCTGCTCGTTCCCGACCAGGGCGCCTACACCTATAGTCTGCGCCAGGAATTTATCAAGCCGGTCCCGGAAGTGGTCGTCCTGCAGGAAGACCGCCGAACCGCCGAAATAATAAAAGAAGCAGGAGATACGTATTCAACCGGGTAATACGGTCGTGACACCATGCATTGCTGCACCGAACATAGCGATTCGGAGGGCGATGTTTCGCCCGAAGTCACTTCGCGTCGGGAGCGCGACCGGCAGTGGCGCCGGGCGCTGACCGCGATAACTTTCGAGGGGGCCTTTTCCAATGTCTTCGTCATCGTCACCGGCGGGGCGTTTTTATCCGGCCTGGCCATTTTCCTGGGAGCCGGGGATTTTGAAATCGGTCTTTTGGCCTCAATTCCATTCTTATTGCAGGTTCTGCAACTGTGTTCGGGGTATCTCTCGGCGCGGACCGGAGGATACAAAACGCTGGCCATTCGCGGCCTGACCGGTGGGCGGACCGTTTGGATTTTAGTCATACCGCTGCTGTTTACCACAATAGCATGGCGATTTGAAATATTTTTGCTGGTCGTCATATTATCCAGCGCCGCGATTATGCTGGCTACTCCGGCCTGGCTGACATGGATGTCACACCTCGTGCCGGCTTCAATACGGGGTCGCTATTTCGGGCGGCGCAACGCCGCCATCTCCGTATCCACCGTCCTTACCAATCTTGCGGCTGGATTTGTTATCGACCAGATGTGTGCGCTCGATATGGAACCGATGGGTTATGCCATTCTTATTGTCATGGGCGTTGTCTTTGGACTGGCGGCGTCGCATAAATTGAAAAGTCTGCCCTATGATATGACCGATAAGGATATTTCCTCCCGCACCTTCAAGGATATGCTGAAGCCGTTCCGGGACGAACAGTATGTCAGTCTCTTGAAAACCTTTTTCATGTGGAATTTCGCCATCGGCATTTCGGCCATATTTTTCGCCGTCCACATGCTCGAATTTCTTAAAATGAGCTTTGTCGAAATCGCCTTTTATTCGGTGATTGTCTCCTCCGTGGCCGTCTTTTGCAATCGGCCCTGGGGAATTTTAATCGACCGCTTCGGCTCGCGGCCGGTACTGGTGCTAAGCGCTCTGGGCATAGCTTTCATTCCCCTGATCTGGTGGCTGCCGCGACCCGATTTCGTCTGGATCCTAATTTTCGAGGGAATCTATACCGGCATACTCTGGGCCGGTTTTAATCTGGCTGCCTTCAATTTGCCTATCGCCGCCAGCCCTGAAAAAGAACGGGCCTCATACCTCGCGGCATTTTCCGTCATCTCCGGGCTGGCCTTTTTCGCGGCCTCGATTCTGGGCGGGGCCATTTCCGAGTCGATGTCCTCTTTGAGCTTCCGGCTCGGGCCCCAAATCATTATCAATTATCACATCCTGTTTGCCGTCTCCAGTATTTTACGCTTTGTCGCCGTCCTGACACTGTTTAAGTACAAAGGGCCAACCGAAAAAGGCGTGCCGATTTTGATCAATTTCATGGGGCACGTTATCTTACGGCGGCTGTCATTGAGCATACATTTCTTTCCGCATCTGATAAAAAAGTCGAATCACATTGTACATAAAAATAAGGATCATTAATCGATAAGCGAGGGAAGAATCATGCGCAAATTAAGCAGTATCAAAGAGTGTCCCCAGTGCGGGAGTAAGTATTTGGATATCGAGCAGGACGACCATGAGGGCGTTGTCATTATAACCTGCGGCGAATGCGGCGAAAAAATTAAAGCCCAGGGCCGCCCGCCCAAAAAACACGAAATTGCCAAGAAAGAAAAGCGGGGAAAATAGGGTTTGAAAGATGTTGGGATTTCCCGGCAAGTCCAACGGCCCGCCTGATGGGTCATTGCTATTTTCCGATAAATGATTTAAACTTACGGTTGTTGGCGGCGTAGAAGAATAAATGCAAAACACCTATCGAAAATACCTCGACCCGGAAATTGTCGGCAAACTCAAAGGGATGGAACTTAAAGCCCGTATGGTGGTCGAGGGCTTCATCGCCGGGCTTCATAAATCGCCCTACCATGGTTTCTCGGTCGAATTCGCCGAG
>CAYWLR010000003.1:115730-209405 GCA_964459465.1 uncultured Ignavibacteriaceae bacterium
AGCACCGCCAGTATATGCCGGGCGACAATATCCGCGATATCGACTGGAAGGTTTATGCCAAATCCGACCGGTACTATATCAAGCAGTACGAAGAAGAAACCAACCTCAAGGGATATCTTCTGCTGGACTGCTCGGCCTCGATGGCCTATAAATCCGATGGCATCTCCAAACTTGACTATGCTTCGCTTCTGGCGGCGGCCCTGTCGTTTTTAATGCTCAAACAACGCGATGCAGTCGGCCTCGTGACATTCGACGAAGCCATCCGGCGCTATATCCCGCCCCGGTCCAAATCCGGGCATTTGCATATCCTTCTGCAGGAGCTGGCCGGGCAGACGGCCTCCGACAAAACCGATATCGCCGACACCCTCCACGAAATGGCCGAACGAATCACCCGCCGGGGTCTGATTGTGATTTTATCCGACCTCCTCGATGAACCGTCGAAGATTATCTCCGGCCTCAAACATTTCCGCCACAAACACCATGAGATAATCCTGTTTCATATCCTCGACCCCCGCGAACGCGATTTTGCCTTCCCGACCGAAGCCGTCTTCAAGGATATGGAGACCGGCGAGGAACTGACCACACTTCCCTGGCAGATTCGCAAACATTATCAGAAAGCGACCGCGGAGTATTCCGATTATATCGCCGCCGAATGCCGCCAGAGCCGGATCGATTATCATCTGATCGATACCTCCGTCCCCTTCGACACGGCCCTGTATGCCTTCCTCGCCAAGCGGGAGAAGTTGTATTGAGATATTGTTATTTTTAACGAATTTTCATTTTTATCGAAACATCGACGTCATTATATAGTCTAATACATATTGACATTTCACTAACGGGAATCTGATATATGAAAACATTTGTATTTGCCTTTTTTGTCGCTTTGCTGTCGGTTTCGACGTCCGCGAATGCCGCCACCGTCAGCGGCACCATCCTCGATGCCCAAACCGGCCAGCCGGTCGGGTACGCCTCGATTCAGGTTCTTGGTACCGGGCGCTCCATGATCGCCAACGAAACCGGGCAGTACCGTCTGCGTCTTAACGACGGCCGTTATAATCTCAAATTCAGCCATATCGGATATTTAAGCGACGAGCAACAAATTAATCTGGTCGATTCGCTGACACTCGATATCGCCCTGGTCCCGACCGCCATCGTCATCAAGGGCATCAAGGCCTATGACCGCACCCTCGACCCGGGACAGAGAATTATTGTCGAGGCGATCAAACGCAAAAAGGACATCTTGTCCAAAATAAAAACGTACTCTTTCGATGCTTATTCACGCGTGTCATTGACCAAACCGGACAAAAAGGCCGAGGATTCCACCGAAATATTTTTAATCGCCGAATCGCAAACGTCGGGATTCTGGGAGTCTCCGAATAAGTACAAAGAGATCATAAAATCCCGACGGCAGACGGCCAATATCCCGGCCGAAGGAAATCTTCTTGCCATCGGGGAAATAATCAATTTCAATCTGAACCGCATCGAACTCGAAAAATATTCCGTGGTGTCACCGACCGCCGAGGACGCCCTCGAATATTATAATTATTATCTTCTGGATACTATATATATAGATAATAAACCGGTCTTCCATCTTGAATTCGAACCCAGAAGCCAGGCCATACCCCTCTTCGCCGGATTCATTGATATTGCCGATTCGACCTATGATGTCGTCGGCGTCTCGGTGACCTTTAACAAGGCGCTGGATTTCCCGATGTTTATCGAACCCTGGTATTCCCAGCGGTTCGCCAAATTCGATCCGGATATCTGGATGCCGGTCGAAGAGCGTATAAACGGTCAAATCAATATCCCGTTTCCTGGCTTTCCGATTTTGACAATCGACTACCTGGCATCGATTTATGACTACCGTTTTAATATCGAACACCCGAAAGGGACATTTGATGAGTATATTCTCGAAGTGGATAAGATGGCCGATGAGGTCGATTCTGTGGCCTGGTTTGCCGCTCCAACCATACCCCTGTCACCCAAAGAAATTCAGGCTTATACCCGCATAGATTCGACCGAAAATGCCCCCAAACCGTTCTACTATTACCCCCTATATGCTTTGGCCGGGACCTACTTTATTTTGACGGAAGGATATGACTTCGTTCACTACAACCGGGTCGAAGGAGCCTATGCCGGTCTGGGCATTAAAACCGATAAGCTATTGCCCGGATTAGATATACATGCCAAATCCGGCTATGCTTTCGAGCTCGAAAGATGGCGTCATAATTACGGTTTCGAATATGAATTGAACCGCAAAAAACGGATTAAAATCGGCTTCGAATATCACGATGAAATCCGTCACCGACCGACCATTTTCACCCACCCCGACTTTAATCCGACCTTCCTTGCTTTGCTGGCCGAAATTGACCCCTTCGATTATTATCTCGAAAAAGGGTTCAAAGTCCATGCCGGGATACGACCGATCCGCCAACTCGAATTGGAAATTGACTACCGGGACTTCAAACAATACACCGTCGGCGTCAACACTGACTATAGCCTCTTCGGGACCGAACCGGCCCGGCCCAACCCGCCCATTGTCGAGGGTCGTCTGCGCGCCGTCGGCGGCGAATTGACCTGGGACAGCCGTCCGCTCATCAATAATAAAGGCCAGGAATTTCGTGCAACTCAATTACCATACATTATTTTCCGAACCGGCGTCGAATACTCCTCGCCCGATGTTATCGAAAGCGATTTCAGTTATCGGCGCCATTATGTGAGCATCAATTCTCATTACCGCTTTTTGGGTCTGGGAACCAGCGAATTGCATCTGTATGGTGGCATTGCCGACGGCATCCTCCCGCCGCAAAACCTGTTCACGGTCGATTTCGCCGGAGAGCTCATGCCGGAAAATGTCTCCTTCAAAACACTCGGAAGAAACAACTTCAGCGGCAATCAGGTCTTCAGCGCTTATCTCGACCATGATTTCGGACGCTTTTTGTTTTTGAAATCGGGCCTGCCGGGCTTCAAAGATTTGCCGTTTTCTCTGGGCGTGCATGGTGGTCTGTTCTGGACCGATCTGAAAGGCGACAATTATTCCATCAACCGCGACCACTCCCGCCTGGCCAAAACCGCCTTCAGCGAATTGGGCTTTGCCGTCGGGCGTATCCCTCCCTTGAGCGCCAAACTCTATTTTACCTGGCAATTGTCGGGATACACCGGCGATGATATCGAAAAATTGTCCATCGACTTCAATATCGAATTTTAGTCCGCTATCGCCGCTCTGATGGCGTTTATTAATTCTTTATCATCGGCCGGTGACGGCGCGATTATTATTTTCCCCCCGGAATCGAGCTCTTTGAATTTTATAAGTTCCGCCATTTCCATACGAGCGGCATCCGCCAGAATCAGACACGGGCGGTCAAGCGGAAGGATATCATCGAGACCGTTGCGGTCATACGGAAACCCCGAGGATTTCTTGTACCACCAGAAATAAGTCATGTTGGCCAGCGGAAGACCCAGCTTGCCGGTTTCAATACGCCTCGTCTGTATCCAGTTAGTCGTGGTTAAATGCGGGTTAACCGCGATTACCTTATCGATACGCCCGTCCTCGCGGGCGGCGTTGATAGCCGCGTCGGCGCCGATATCGAACCCGGCCACGACCAGCGGGTGGTTCAGCCAGCCGTGGAAATTGACAACCGCCAGCACTTCCTGCAAATCCTCACCCTCGAAAACCCCCCCGGCGTGATACACCCCACCCGACTGCCCGCTCGCGCGTTGGTCATATATAATCACCGCCAGCCCGGAATCAAGAAGGGGCATAATATAATTATGGAAATATGTCCGGTCGGTGTCGCCGGGATTGACCAGGATAACCGTCCCGACCGATGAATCGAATTTGGCCGCGTGGGTCCCGAAATGAAGTCCGGCCAGCGCCAGATTGTCATTGGTCGTCACCGTAAACGTATCCGGTGGCGGATTAAAGTCGGCAAAAATGGTCGGTTCATTGGTAAATACGAAAACGTCCTCGGTATATTTTTCCGGCTCGACACGGGCCGTCATGTCATCGATTACATTCAGCGGATATATGACATAAAAAATGACAAAAAGGGCGATCAATACCAGCACCACCGTGGTCTTGACAGTCTCTTTGGTTTTCTTGCTCATCAGTTTGGCCATTTTATTCTCGCCTTCGGAGTTTATAATTTTACTTCAGAACTTTAAGATTAAAAAATAGAAACGGATAAGGCAACCCCTATTTGGAAACCGGCCAAAAATTCAAAGATCGGGTGACCACCCCAAAACCGCGGGCATCGGTCGCGTGGAATCCGGATTGCCTTTACGGCACGCCGCATCACCCCCAAATATGAAAACAAATTCGCACATTCTGCATAATTGACGATGGCCAATTGTAGTTATGATTTGTTTTTTCAAAAAATTTTTTAAAAAATTTTCGTTTTCTCCTGAATTTTCTCCCATCATTGGCGGCCCGATAAAGGGGACGGCTATAAAATTGGCCTCATCCGGCCGGACTCTTTTACGATAATCTCCCAAAATCCTTTCGGCAAATGGTCTTATCGGCACGGTATTTTCTGAAGAAAATGCCGGAAATACGCGAATTTCCTGTTGACAGAATGGAAGACAGGGCTTATATTCAACGTTGGATGATAGGTGTAATGTCTGCAGTACTACCTTATACAACAATGAATAAGGTGAGTTTAAAGTCTTCGTTATAAGATGTCAAACACGCGTAATAGCTAAAGTCGTAAAGCGCAATACTCCGTTTTAAGTTGGCCGGGGGGGCCGCTTAAAAGACAAAGTAACTACTTGGGAAGTCGGTTGTTAGAAGCTTGGGCAAGACTTGAAAAAACCTCGGAATGGCCGATAGTATTTAAATAAGCCCTGGCTCCGACACCAACCAAAACCGCATGAGTGAGGTTGTTTTATCGCTTCTAAGCTAAGGGATAACTGAACCGCCCAAGAACTTTAGTCAAGGAGGAAAGGAATGTCCTTGAGTCCGAAATATCTCAAACGCCTGGCCCTGATTGCCCCGGTCCTGTGCGTTATGATTTTCGCCGCGGCCCCATCGTCGTTTGCTTATGACTTGGAAGTCCTGGTGGGCGACACCAGCGGTCTGCCCGGCACACAAAATTCGGTCATCTCCGTCTACATGCGCAACTGGACCGATACCGTTGCCGCGTTTGAGCTCTGGCTGGTTCTGTCTAATCCCGATATTCTGCAATTCCAGACAAATACCGATACGCTTGTCGTTTTACGCTATTGGGCCTGCGATGAATACGACGGCGCCGTCTGCACCTCGTATGTCGAAGTTTCTGATTACTGGGTTTGCACTCAGTGGAACGGCGATGACTGCATCGATTCCACCGTCATGCTGGGATATTATAAATGCCTTATGGAAAATCCACCCGGTCACTGCATTGATTCCGTTTTTATTCCGGGTTTTGACTCGACCAGTATCGATACAATTGAAGCCAAGATTGGCAATCTGGACACAACCGGCACGCTGATTGGCGGCTGGGAACTGGTCGAATCGCGCTCTCTCTCCGGAACCGGCTATGACCTGAAAATTTCCGCCGCGGCCGAGGTGCCGCCCGTTACCCCGCCGTTCGTACCCGGAATCGGTTTCCCTCAATACGGCTTGAAACCGCTGATTAAAATCCTGGGCGATATTAAACAAATCCCTGACAGCGTCGAAGACCGAACCGTCAATATCAACATCCAGATCGCGGGCGGTGTTCATTTCAATTTTTCCAACCAGGATGGCACTTCCATCGGTGTAGTCACCGATGAAGTCGAAGATACGCTCTGGTGGCAATGCCTGGAATGGGTTGACCCGCCCTACAACACCATCTGTTATAATTACAAGCGGGTGGCCTATGGACCTTCGGATTCTTTCTCGCTGGATACGATTCTGGTCGGCCATCTCGATACGACCAATGTCATTTATTTGAAAAACGGTTCTCTGACGGTTTTGCAGGGGGTCTGCGGCGACGCCAACGGCGATAATGCCGTCAACCTGCTGGATATACTCTTTTTAATTGCCCGGGTTTATCAGGCCGGCCCCGCCCCGAACAATCCCATGCTGGCCGATTGCAACTGCGACGGCCTGGCCGGAGTCAATATCAACCTGCTGGATATATTGTATTTGATTAGCTACCTCTACGACATCCCGCGCGGCCCGGCGCCGTGCTGTGAAGGCTTTTAGGCTTAATGGGAAATTAACTTTGGAATAGTAAAAACCTGACATAGAGAAGTCAGTTTAACCCGAGGAATTAACATGATTAAGAAAAGAAAGGAGGTGAAGCTCTAAAGAGGTGATTTTGGATTGCACGCGCTCAGAAGAGAGAAGATAACATTATTCTTCTATGTCGGAAATCCGCTCTTCGTATGGCTTGGTGGCTCTCGCCGATGGAGACAAAAGATTTCTGATGACCCTGAGGGGGGTTAACGATTCAAAAATAAGGAATCGTAAGTAAATGTTTAGACTTAACGAAACAAAACAGGAGTACAAAATGAAACGCAGTTTGTTTGTACTTGCCGTATTGCTTCTTTCTTTTGGGCTGGCCTCCGCTGACGTTGGTTTTCGTATGGAATTCGTGGGCACTCCTATTGGATCGGCCCTGACCCCTGGTAACTTCCAGGTCGAACTCTATATGACAAACGATGCCAACCAGCGCAACGGTTTTTCCATACCGTTGATGTTCTACGGAACCGGTGATGTCACCAATGTGACCTGGCGCGACATGGGTACCATTGACCCCGCCAAGCCGTGGGAAAGCGGTTACATGGGCGGCGCCATGCAGATTCTCAACGAATTTGCCCCCGGTTTCTATCCCGGCGTCCGTTTCACAGCCCTGAATCAGATCCTGGCCGACTTCAACGGCGTCCTTCCTGACACTGTCAACCACACGACCGCTACCACCTCCGGTGGCTGGCCGTCCGGTACCCCGGAACTGCTCACCTATCGTTGGTATCTGAATATCGACGGTGCGGCGTGGCCGGAAGATGTCGTCGCTGGCACTTTCTGTGTAGACTCCATCAAGCATGCCAACGATACCTACGACTGGTTGTGGCTGCCTCCGTCAGGCCCGTTCGGCGGTCCCTATTGCACGGATTTTATTCGGCCCTCTGACCAGGCTCCGTCTTTCACCAACTGCCCAACTGTTGATCAGACCCTGCAGTGGAGCAGTCAGATCAGCATTGACCTGACCATGAATGATCCGGAAGGCGCCCCGATTGTCGCCGCTACCGCCGATGTCGGTAACGCGACCGTCAAGAATGCCACCACGGTTACCTGGTCCTACAATCCGGCTTGCGTTGATGTTGGTTCGCACACCGTTACCGTTTGTGGTACGGATGCCGCGCATACCTGCCCGACCGGTAATGAATGCGTCTTCACCGTGACCGTTCTTAACACGGCTCCGGTGATAACCAACTGCCCGACGGCGGTTCAGCCCGTCAGCATTGCCGGCACTGCTACTTATGACCTGAACGCCACCGATGCCAACGTCGGTGATGTCCTGACCTTCTCGACGGCTACTGCCTGCGCCACCGTTGACCCCAGCACCGGTTTGGTGACGGTTGACGGCGCTTGCATCGGCGTCGAAGGCATTTATCCGGTTACCGTCGTAGTCACCGACTGCAATGGTGATACCGATGAATGCATTATTGAATTCGACGTGGTTTCCGAACTTCCGTTCGAAATCGTGATTCAAAAGGTCGAAGGTCAGCTTCAGGGCCACTATGCCACCGTTGATATTATCAAGACCGGCGGCACCAATGAAATGCACGGCTTTGATTTCCTGTTCGCTTATGACGCCTCGGCCTTGTCGGCTATGGGCGCCATTCCGGGCGTTATCTTTGATATCCCCGGCGTTTACGAATGGGAATACTTCACCTATCGTTTCGGTCCCTTCGGCAACTGCGGTAGCGCCTGCCCGAGCGGCATGATTCGTGTGGTCGGTCTTGCTGAAAAGAATGACGGCCCGAACCATCCGAATGAATTCATGGTTCCGAATGGCACCGTCCTGTTCCAGTTGAGCTTCCTGGTCAGCAATGACCGGACCTTGGAATGCCAGTATGTCCCGATTCGGTTCTTCTGGATGGATTGCGGTGATAACGCCATCGCTTATCATTCTTCCGTTGCGGAAGATCCGCTGGAAATCCTGACCGCCGTTTCGGATCATGTTTACGCTTTCCAGGCCATCGGTACCTATTATGACATTGCCGATCCGAACACTGGTTATCCGACTTACACCGGTTTCCAGGGCTATGATCTCTGCCCGCCGGAACCGGGCAAGCCCGGTGCCCAGCCGTTCATCGATTTCTTCAATGGCGGCATTGATATCATCTGCTCCGAAGATATCGACGCTCGTGGCGACGTCAACCTTAACGGTATCGCCAATGAAATTGCTGACGCCGTTGTCTTCACCAACTACTTCATCTATGGTCTGCCGGCCTTCACGATTAACATCGAAGGTCAGACCGCCGCTACCGACGTCAATGCCGACGGTATCGTGCTGTCAGTCGCCGACCTTGTTTACCTGATTCGCGTCATCGTTGGTGATGCTCTGCCTTATCCGAAACTGTCCCCGGCCGGTTCCGCCTATTTCACTCTTGAAAATGGCGCGATCACGACCGACGTCCAGCTCGGTGCGGCTCTGTTCGTCTTCGACGGCCAGGTCAATGTTTCCGCCGGTGGAAACTTTGAAGTCCTGTCCGCTGTCGTCGACGGCAATACTCGTGCTCTGGTTTACAGCTTCGAAGCTGGTGCCGTCATTACCGGCGCGATCTTGAACGCCGACAGAATGCCGGTCTCGGTTGAAGCTGCCGACTACTATGGCGCCGTCTATGACGTCGTAGTCGTCCCGAACACCTTCAGCATGAGCAACTACCCGAACCCGTTCAACCCCGTCACCACCATTGCGATGAATCTCCCCGTGGAAGCCGATTTCATGGTCGAGATCTTCAACGTGGCTGGCCAGAAAGTCGCTGAATTAAGCGGCCATGGCGTGGGCACGGTTACGGTAGATTGGGATGCTTCGAATGTTGCTTCCGGTATCTATTTCTATCGTGGAACCGCCAATGGCGTTTCCGCTACCGAAAAGATGGTACTGCTGAAGTAACCTTGGCATACAACTATTTCCGTGGGAAGGTTCAATCCTTCCCGCGGAAATAATATAGGGAGAAGGGCACAAACAAGAGAGTACTTGATAAGAAAAGCTTTTGAAAGAAACATATAATAGTGATTATGGTCATAAATGCCCTGAAAAGCATGGAAGTTAAAGCCCTCACAAAGGTTCAGGGCTTTATTGTTTTTTCGGCAGGGATCGCCCGTGAAATCAATTGCAACTATTTGCATCATAATCGAAATCAATTTGATAAATTTTCTGGATTAATTACCCGCCGCATACTTAACCCGAATTTTAAATTCCCGGGGGTTATTTAGAACGTTTTTAAGGTTTGAGGTAGTTTTTGGAATTGAAATGATAACTCATTGAACGCAAACTTTTTAGGATTGCGACTGGATGTCATCAATGAGTTGACTAAGGTGAGCTGGCACCTGGGAAATTAAATTGTTCATCCTTTGATCATTTTCCCGGTGTTGGTCTGCTTATTGCTCAAATGGGTTTGGGCTTGAGATATATTATTATGAAGTATAAAGGGAACATAAGAATCATCACCGTTTTACTGCTTGGGGCCTTTTGGCTCGCTTTGGCCTCCTCGGCCATAGCCAACAGCGCCCCCCGTCTGCAGGCTTTGTCGCGCCAGTATGTCCTTGAAGGACAGCGACTTGAGCTCGACATTGCCGGCTTCGACGATAACGGCGACAAGGTGACTCTCTGGGTAACAGGCCGGCCTGTTGGCGCCCAATTTACCGATTTCGGTAACGGCACCGCGCGTTTGGTTTGGACGCCCGAATTTTCCGGCCCCAATTCCTCCGAAAATTCTCCCTTCACCATCACCGTCTGGGCGTCGGATGGTGTCGCTTCCACTTCGATGAACGTGGACCTGGTCGTTTTGAACAATAACCGGCCCCCGGTGGTTGTGGCCCCCAGTCGGGTCGATGTCCAGTCGGGTCAGAACCTCGAATTCAGCATGCAGGGTTCGGACCCGGATGGGGATCCCCTTGTCTGGAATATTTTAAATCTTCCCTCCGGTGCCGGTTTTAATTATACCAACGGACTTACTATCGACTGGCCGACTGCCTATGCCGACAGCGGCCTGCACACGATCGCCGTCGAACTGACCGACCACTATGGCGGCGCTGATACCGCTTTTGTCACCGCCGCCGTGGCCCAGACAACCGTCTTTGCCATTAGCGTCGATACCGTCTCCGGTTATCCCGGTGAATTTACCGATATCAATATCAATCTCAACAATCTCGAGCCGGTCTCCGGGTTTGACCTGCTGGTCAATTATGACGCCTCGTCGATGGCTTTGGTTTCTGTGACCAAAGTCGGGACCCGATCCGCCAACTTCGAGTACTTCACGTTTCGCATGAATTATCGTTCCATAGCCGGTGATGTCAATATCGTCGGCATTGCCGACCCCGATGGCAACGGCCCGGGCGTGGCGTTAGCGGCCGGGGATGGTCCGGTGGCAACGCTCAAGTTCATGTTGCCGTCGAGTTCGAACTACGGCGGTTTTGCTCTGCCGATCAATTTCGTCTTCCGGGATATTCTCGAAGCCAAGGACAACACCATGACGGCCAACGACGGCACCCGGATTTCCCAAAGCCAGATAAAATATACCAATGGCTATGCCCTGATAAAAGAAAGCACGGTAGAGGGGATAGGAGACATAAATTTGAACGGTATCGCCTATGAGATCGGTGATGCCATTTACCTGACCAATTTCCTTATCAACCCGGCCAAATATCCGTTGAACGCCAAACAGAGGCTCAATTCCGATGTCAACCGCGATGGTTTGACCGGCACCGTGGCCGACCTGGTTTACCTGATTTTGAAAATTGTCAATCCCGGCGCTTATCCCAAACCGGTGGTCGGCAATCCCGAAGCGGCCTTCGCGCTCGACGGTGACGGCCTGACGGTTTACAGCCCGGTGGAACTGGGCGCCGTGGCCGTCACGCTGGAACTGGTCAGCGATGTCGAAGCGTACATCAGCTCCGATTTGAACCGCCAGGGACTGCTTGTCAAATACGGCCGGGACGGCCGCACCTTGCGCGTTCTGGTTTATAGCGACGAAGGCCAGGTCCTGCCTTCGGGACTGAATGAAATTTTTAAAATTGAAAATAACCGGGTTTATGAAATAAAAGAAGTGCAGGTGTCGTCGGTGGACGGCCAGATCCTCGCCGCCACAACCGGCGGTGATGCCGTAAACGTTCTTCCGTCCGGTTTTATCCTGCATCAAAATTACCCCAACCCGTTCAATCCGGCCACGGAAATAAAATTCGATCTGCCGTATTCGGCCCGGGTCGAAGTGAAAGTTTTCAACGTTCTCGGGCAGGAAATCACAATCCTGCTTGACCGGGAACTGCCGTCCGGTTCTCATTCGGTTATCTGGGATGGCCGCGACGGTCATGGTCTGGCGGTATCCAGCGGCATTTACTTCTATCGCCTGGAAGCCGACGGCCACAGCATCAGCAAAAAAATGATTCTTATAAAGTAGAGGATAAGACTATGAATAAGAAAAAAACGTTTAATTCCGACATATTCAAGAGGTGGCGCATGCAGCCCTTCAAAATAATGATGTTCATGTTATTCGCGCTTTTGCTGATGATCCCCGCGGCCTTCGGCCAGGTGGCCAATCCCAATGATCCGTCCAATTGGGATCCATATTTAAACTTCACTACCCGTATTTTGGATTTTAAAGGGGAATCGGGCGACGTCGTCAAAATGCCGTTAGTTATGAGAAATATTTATAATGTTAGCGGCTTTTTATTCCGCATTGAATACGATACCACTATGCTTGTCCCTTATAAACTTCCCGGTTATACTCCAGAATCCGGAGTGACGGTATGGTACGACAGCGTTGAAGTTACCGGCCGCGGAACAGGAACCATAACTATCGATTCGGCATCAAATTGTGTAAGTCCGATTAACCCGATTGATACAAGTTATAACGTTTACGCCACTCATGATACCGCCCTGACAAACAATCCTCATCGGAATGCCGTATTCATTCAATTTCTCCCTCCGATAAGGATGCCGTTAGACATTCCCGAATGTGAGGCATTATGGCGCGATGCCAGTATTGCATCGGCACAACAGGCATCCACGGTTTTGTATCTTTTGTGGCAGGTAAAACCGGGTTTAGCCAATGGGCAGTCTTCAACCGTTCGCTTTTGGGACTACCGACCTTCGGACGTATTGATTGATCCGCCCGCGGACTATCGTGATAACCAGATTTCTGATAGTTTGGGCAGAGTCTTTTATCCATATCGCTATAGCGGCACCTTTACGGTCGGAACGTCCAGTACTTTTGATCCGGCCGATTGCCCAGTTCCCTATTGGTATGATGCGGAGGCCGATACCTGTTATACACCAACCGGGGGAGACAATCATGCCCCTACAATTAATGCCATCAGTCCTTCCACTTTTACCGTTACGCAGGGCGAAGCGGTCCCCTCGGTGACCGTTACCGCGACCGATGTGGACGGCGACGTGGTTACACTAACCGCCTCAAGTATGCCTTCGGGAGCCACTTTTTCACCCGCCAATCCCGTCAGTGGAACAGGTACCGTTAGCGGGGTATTCAACTGGACCCCCTCGCTTTCGACCGAAGCGGGAACATACGTCGTGAATTTCCGCGCCACCGACTCCAAGGGCGCGCAATCGAGCATCAGATCGATTACTATTATAGTCGAAGCTATTGATATAGACCGTTTATACACCAAGTCCGCCTACGGCGGTAAACCGGTCGGCGGTATCCCGGGGGCGGGACCATTTGCCTTCCCCATCGACCTGGTAACGACCAAAACGGTCTATGGTATCGATTTTTATATGGCTTACCCGTCAACCATCGTTGACCTGGATTCCATTGTGGTAACCAGCCGTACCCCCGAGTACGTGGTTTATGAAAATATCGGCCAGTTTCCCGATACGGTTAAAATTGTCACCTTCGGTCTGGCCAACGAGATTATCGGTAATCCCGACGCCATCGACGGCACGGCTATTTTGAAGGCTTTCATGACCATCGATTCTGCGGCCGTACCCGGCGATTACTGGGTATATCTGTATGACGCCTGGGAATCGATTGACCCCGATCCGGAAATCGCCTCTCTGGCTCTCTTGACCGACTCGGGCGTGGTGCAGGTCGATATGATGGGTGATGTCAACCTCGATAAAAGAATCAACGTGGCCGACCTGGTTAACGTCGTCGGTCATATCATCGGCAATATCACCCTTGGGGGACGGCATTACGCTACGGCCAACGTCGTTCTCGATCCCCGCGTCAACGTTGTTGACCTGGTTGGCATTATCAATATGATATTCGGTCGCCCGATCAGCCCGTCGCCTGCCCCCAGTGGCGATAACCGCGCCACCGTAACTCTGGCGCAGGGTGCGCTTTCGGCCGGTCAATATACCAAACTGAATATCGCCGGGGAGTTTCCCGAGGCCGTGGCCGGCGTGCAACTGGAAATTAATTATGACCCCGCTACATTCTCCATGGACAGACCGGAATTGCCGCAGGGTGTGAGTGGCGTGTCGTTAAGCTATAACGACGATAAGCAGGGCAGCATTAAGATGGTCATGTACAGCACTCAACCATTAAAGAATCCTTCGATTATCAACGCCGGTTTATCCGAGATTGTTAATCTGCCGACAATTGTCAAAAGAGACGTGTTGGCCGATGACATTTCCAAAATAAGATTGAGCAAAGTTTACCTGGCCAACGCCAACGCGGTCGAGATTGCGGTGGATGGCGCCAGCGATGAACCGATGGTTCCCTCGAGCTTCACGTTGCACCAGAATTACCCCAATCCGTTTAATCCGTTCACGACGATTGAGTTCGATATCGCCGCCGATGGTTCCGGAATGCAGGATGTCGAACTGTCCATTTTCAATATCCTGGGACAGAAAGTCAGGACGCTGGTCAACGAACCGTTGATGCCCGGTCATCATCTGGCCGAGTGGGACAGCATGTCGGACAGCAACAAGCCGGTCGCCACCGGGGTGTACCTGTACCGACTCAAGATCGGCGAGAAGCATCAGACCAAGAAAATGATCCTGCTTAAGTAAGCGGAGTGGGAATTATTATGATACAGAAAAGAGCGGATAAGAAGAGATTCTATATAAAGGCGTCAGTTTTCCTCTTGACGCTGGCGGTGCTGGCGAGCCCCTCGGTTTTTGCCCAGACGGTGCCGGTCGTGGCCGATATCCCGGATCAAACCATCGACGAAGGATCCGTATTCACGACCATCAGTCTTGACAACTATGTCACCGATGCTGAAAGCACTCCCGACCAGATCAGCTGGTCTTATTCAGGAAATACCGAATTGTCGGTGACTATCGATGAGAATCGTGTCGCGACTATCACCATTCCGAGCACGGATTGGTTTGGTTCGGAGACAATTACTTTCACGGCCACCGACCCTGATCTTTTAACCGATGATGACCCGGCCACTTTCACGGTGACCAATATCAACGATGCACCGGTGGTGAGCGATATTCCCAATCAGACTATCGACGAAGGCTCGACCTTTGCGACCATAACCCTTGATAACTATGTAACTGACATTGATAATGCCGATTCTGAAATCGACTGGACTTATTCCGGTAATACAAGCCTGACGGTCAGCATTGTTGACCGTGTTGCCACGATAACTATTCCGAGCACGGACTGGTATGGTTCCGAAACGATCACCTTCACCGCCACTGATCCGGGCTTGCTTTCCGACAGCGACCCGGCCACCTTCACGGTGACCAATATCAACGACGCTCCGGTCGTATCGGACATACCCAATCAGACCATCGACGAAGGCTCCACCTTTGCGACTATAACCCTTGATGATTATGTGTCTGATATAGACAATAACGATTCCGAGATCAGCTGGACATATTCAGGCAATACGAGCCTGACCGTCAGCATTGTTGACCGGGTGGCCACCATCACCATTCCGAACGCGGATTGGTATGGTGCCGAGACGATCACTTTCACCGCCACTGATCCGGGCTTGCTTTCCGACAGCGACCCGGCCACCTTCACGGTGACCAATATCAACGACGCTCCGGTCGTATCGGACATACCCAATCAGACCATCGACGAAGGCTCCACCTTTGCGACTATAACCCTTGATGATTATGTGTCTGATATAGACAATAACGATTCCGAGATCAGCTGGACATATTCAGGCAATACGAGCCTGACCGTCAGCATTGTTGACCGTGTGGCCACGATAACCGTTCCGAGCACTGACTGGTATGGTTCCGAAACGATCACTTTCACCGCCACTGATCCGGGCTTGCTTTCCGACAGCGCCCCGGCCACCTTCACGGTGACCAATATCAACGACGCTCCGGTGGTGTCTGACATACCCAATCAGACCATCGACGAAGGCTCCACCTTTGCGACTATAACCCTTGATGATTATGTGTCTGATATAGACAATGCCGATTCTGAAATCGACTGGACCTATTCCGGTAATACAAACCTGACCGTCAGCATTGTTGACCGTGTGGCCACGATTACCATTCCGAGCACGGATTGGTATGGTTCCGAAACGATCACCTTCACCGCCACCGATCCGGGTTTGCTTTCCGACAGTGACCCGGCCACCTTCACGGTGACCAATATCAACGACGCTCCGGTAGTGAGTGATATTCCCAATCAGACAGTAGCCGAGGGAACTCCCTTTGCAGCCATTAACCTCGATGATTTTGTCGCGGACATTGACAACGCCGACAGCGAAATAAATTGGACATTCAGCGGTCAGGTAAACTTGACCGTAAGCATAAACGGCTCACGCGTGGCGACCATCACGCCGATCGACCCCAACTGGAATGGGACGGAAACGATTACTTTTACCGCGACCGACCCCGGTCTGCTTTTTGACGGCGATGAAGCCACTTTCACGGTTACACCGGTCAACGATGCGCCGGTGGTCGCCGGCATACCCGACCAGACGATTCCCGAAGGTTCCACTTTCGCCACGATTAATCTCGACAACTATGTAACCGACCCGGACAATGCCGATGATGAGTTGATCTGGACCAAATCCGGCAATACCCAGCTTCTGGTTGACATCACCAACCGGGTGGCCACGATAATTATTCCCAACGCCGACTGGTACGGTTCGGAGACAATAACTTTCCGCGCCACCGACCCCGGCTTGCTGATCGGCGAGGACGCCGCCACTTTCACGGTGACCAATGTCAACGACGCTCCCGTGGTGAGTGACATCCCCGACCAGACCATCGCCGAGGGATCGAGTTTTGTGACCATCAATCTCGATAATTATGTCAACGATATTGATAATACCGACGCCGAGATAACCTGGTCAACCAGCGGCCAAATTGAATTGGCGGTCCAAATCGACGCCAATCGGGTGGCTACTATTATAATCCCCCATCCCGACTGGAATGGCTCGGAAACAATAACCTTCACCGCCACCGATCCCGGCCTCCTGACCGGCTCTAACGCCGCGTCGTTCACCGTCACGGGTGTCAACGACGCGCCGGTCGTGAGCGATATTCCCGATCAAACCATTAACGAAGGCGAATCATTTGTGGCCATCAATCTCGATAATTATGTCATCGATATAGATAATCCCGATGCTGCCATAACCTGGACATACAGCGGTAATACCGACCTGTCGGTTTCCATCAACTCCAGCCGCGTGGCGACCATTACCGCCCCCGGTGCCGACTGGAACGGTTCGGAGACGATCACCTTCACGGCCACCGATCCGGGCCTCTTGTCCGATGCCGACGCCGCGACGTTCACAATCAATGCCGTCAACGACGCTCCGGTCGTGTCGGATATTCCCGATCAGACAATCGATGAAGGTGCCACTTTCGCCACCATAAATCTCGATGATTACGTTGACGATATAGATAATTCCGACGCGGAAATAACCTGGACCTATAGCGGCAATATCGAGCTAGCCATCAGCATTGACGGTTCCCGCGTCGCCACTATTACGATACCCGATGCCGACTGGGCCGGGACGGAGACTATCACCTTCATCGCGACCGATCCCGGCCTGCTGTCCGATAGCGATCCGGCCACTTTCCTGGTGACTAATGTCAACGACGCTCCGGTCGTGTCGGATATTCCAAACCAGACGGTAGCCGAAGGCGCGCCCTTTGCAACCATCAATCTCGATAATTATGTCAGTGACATTGACAACACCGCCGATGAAATGATCTGGACTTACAGCGGCGACGTCAATTTCACGATTTCCATTGACGCCCGGGTGGCCACTGTCACTCCGATTGACCCCGACTGGAACGGCTCGGAGACGATTACGTTCATAGCTACCGACCCCGGTTTGCTTTCGGACTCCGACGCCGCGACGTTCGCCGTTACGGCTGTCAACGATGCCCCTGTTGTATCCGGCATTCCCGACCAGGCTATCCCCGAAGGAAGTACCTTCGCCACCATCAACCTCGATAATTATGTCACCGACGTTGACAATGCCGATGCCGAAATGACCTGGACCAAATCCGGAAACGTCGAGCTGTTGGTTGATATCACCAATCGGGTTGCGACCATTATCGTCCCTTATTCCCAGTGGCACGGCTCGGAAACGATTACTTTTACCGCGACCGACCCCGGCCTTCTGTCCGGCTCCGATGCGGCCACTTTCACCGTATCTTTTAACAACGACGCCCCGGTCGTGACCGCAATACCTAATCAGACAATTACCGAAGGCTCTACATTCACTGCCATTGCCCTCGATAATTATGTCAGCGATCCTGATAATACAGACGAAGAAATGACCTGGACGACTTCGGGCGAAACCGACCTGGTCGTGACCATCGATGCTTCGCGGATTGCCACCGTCACGATTCCCTCGATCGACTGGTATGGCACCGAGACGATCACTTTCCGTGCGACCGATCCGGGTTTATTGTTCGACGAAACCTCCGTTGTTTTTACCGTTACCAATGTCAATGACGCGCCGGTCGTGGCCGATATCCCCGACCAGACTATTGCCGAAGGCGCCATGTTTGTAACGATAAACCTCAATAATTATGTGTCTGATATAGATAACGCCGACAATCAAATTTCATGGATGACTAGCGGGGAATCGGAACTTTCGGTATCCATTAGTATCGCGCGAATTGCGACAATTGTCATCCCGCATGCCAACTGGAACGGTTCGGAAACGATTACTTTCACGGCCACCGATCCGGGCGGACTTTCCGATTCCGATGATGCCACCTTCACCGTCACGGCCGTCAACGACGCACCGGTCGTGGCCGGCATCCCCGATCAGACCATTGCCGAAGGTTCTACCTTCGCAACTATAAATCTCGATAATTACGTATCCGACGTGGATAACGCCGACTCGGAACTTGACTGGAGCTATAATGGCAACGTTGAACTGACGGTTTCCATCGATGCCTCCCGAGTCGCCACGATTACCATTCCGTCGGTCGACTGGAACGGCTCCGAAACGATCACCTTTACGGCCACCGACCCCGGTCTGCTGTCCGATTCCGATGAGGCTGTCTTTACCGTCACGGCCGTCAACGACGCTCCGGTGGTGAGCGATATTCCCGACCAAACCATTGATGAAGGCGCCGCTTTCGCCACCATTAATCTCGATGACTATGTGACCGATGTCGACCATGCCGATGCGCAGATTACATGGACTTACAGCGGCAATGTTTCTCTTATCGTGAATATCAACGCCTCGCGCGTGGCCACCGTTTCGGCGCCAAATGCCGACTGGTTCGGCTCGGAAACGATTACTTTTCGGGCTACTGACCCAGCCTTTCTGTTTGCCGAGGACGAGGCCACTTTCACCGTTAATGCCGTCAACGACGCCCCGGTCGTGCTGGATATCCCCAATCAGACCATACCCGAAGGTTCCGCGTTTACGCTGATCAATCTTGATGATTATGTCAGCGATGTGGATAACGCCGATAATCAAATGTCATGGAGTTATTCAGGCGCCACCGATCTGATAATAAATATAACCAACCGTGTGGCGACGATTACCGTCCCGAACGTTGATTGGTATGGTTCCGAAACGATTACTTTCACCGCCACCGACCCGGGTCTTTTGTCCGACAGCGATCCGGCCACCTTCACCGTGACCAATATCAATGACGCCCCGGTCGTCGCCGATATTCCCAATCAATCCATCAGCGAAGGCGGTTCGTTTGCCACCATAAATCTCGACGAATACGTCACCGACATTGACAATGTCGATAGCGAAATCAACTGGACGTATAACGGCAATATCGAACTGACCATAACCATCGATGCTTCGCGCATCGCCACCATCACGATTCCGTCCGCCTTTTGGAACGGTTCGGAAACGATTACCTTCCGCGCCACCGACCCCGGATTGCTTTTCGCTGAAGACGCCGCCACGTTTTCGGTAACGGCCGTCAACGATGCCCCCGTCGTCAGCGACATTCCGAATCAGACCATCGCCGAGGGCGCCGCATTTGCGACCATAAACCTCGATGATTATGTAACCGATATCGATAACGCCGATGATGAAATCACTTGGACTTATTCCGGCGCCGTCGACCTTTCGGTAGCCATAAACGCGCGGGTTGCCACAATTTCGATTCCCCACCCGGATTGGAACGGTACGGAAACGATTACTTTCACGGCCACCGATCCCGGCCTGCTGTCCGACAGCGACCCGGCCACTTTCACCGTCACCGCCGTCAATGATGCTCCGGTGGTACTGGATATACCGAATCAAACCATTCCCGAAGGTTCGAACTTCACGCAGATAAACCTCGATAATTACGTGACCGACGTGGACAATTCCGCCGCGCAGATGACCTGGACTAAAAGCGGCAACGTCGAGCTTCTCGTCGATATTTCCAATCGCATCGCAACCATAATTATCCCCAATAGTGAATGGAGCGGCTCGGAAACAATTACCTTCCGCGCCACCGACCCGGGCAGCCTGTATGATGAGGACGTGGCCGTCTTCACGGTCACCGCCGTCAACGACGCCCCGGTCGTAACCGATATCCCCAGTCAGACAATTGCCGAGGGCGCGACTTTCACGACCATAAACCTTGACAATAATGACAGCTACTTGTATAAAACCGACGCCGAAATGACCTGGACGACTTCCGGCGAAACCGACCTGGTGGTGTCCATCGATGCCTCCCGTGTGGCCACGATAACCATTCCGAGTGCCGACTGGTTCGGCGCGGAGACGATCACTTTCCGGGCTACCGACCCCGGTGCACTCTTCGATGAAGACGCCGCTACATTTACGGTCACCAATATTAACGACGCCCCGATAGTATCGGATATTCCCGACCAGACCATCGCCGAGGGCGAAACCTTTGTGGTCATCAATCTCGATAATTACGTCGAAGACATCGACAATACCGACGCCCAGATAAACTGGACATATAGCGGCAATACCGAACTGACTGTTGCCATAAATAGCAGCCGCGTCGCCACCATCGGCATCCCCAATATTAACTGGAACGGCTCCGAAACGATCACCTTCACCGCAACCGATCCGGGATTGCTTTCCGATGCCGACGCCGCGACTTTCACCGTCACCGCCGTCAATGACGCTCCGGTCGTGGCCGATATTCCCAATCAGTCCATCGCCGAAGGCGGCACCTTTGCGACTATAAATCTTGATAATTATGTGTCCGACGTTGACAACGCCGATGATGAAATCAACTGGACATATAATGGCAATACCGAACTGACGGTCACGATCAATTCCTCCCGCGTTGCGACCATAACAACCCCGTCGCCGACTTGGAACGGCTCCGAGACGATTACCTTCACCGCCACCGATCCGGGTGGACTGTCCGATAGTGACCCGGCCACCTTCAGCGTTTCCAGCGTCAATGACCCGCCGGTGGTTTCGGATATTCCCGATCAAACCATCGATGAGGGCGGCACCTTTGCGACCATCAATCTCGATGATTTTGTCGATGACCTCGATCATGCCGACCATGAAATCACTTGGACCTACAGCGGCAACACCGACCTGATCGTGAGTATTGACAATAGGGTAGCAACGGTTATGGCGCCAAATGCCGACTGGAACGGGTCCGAGACGATTACTTTCACCGCGACCGATCCGGGCCTGCTGGCCAATTCCGATGCGGCGACATTTACGGTCAGCCCGATTAACGACGCCCCGGTCGTGGCCGACATTCCCGACCAGACCATCGCCGAAGGGGCGACATTCCTGACCATTAATCTCGATAATTTCGTAAATGATATAGATAATGCCGACGCGGAAATAAGCTGGACGGCTTCCGGCCAGACCGAGCTTAGCGTCACCATCAATGGCTCCCGCGTCGCCACCATCGGTATCCCCGATCCCGATTGGAACGGCTCGGAGACGATTACCTTCCGGGCTACCGACCCCGGTCTGCTGTTCGACGAAGACGCCGCCACGTTTACCGTGACCGCCGTCAATGACGCCCCGATTGTCACCGATATTCCCAACCAGTCCATCGCCGAGGGTGGCTCCTTTGCAACCATCAATCTCGATGATTATGTCAGCGACGTCGATAATGCCGACGCCGAGATGACCTGGACCTACAGCGGCAATGTTGACCTGACGGTTACCATCGACGCCCGTGTGGCTACCATCACGATTCCGACGGCCTTCTGGAACGGTTCCGAGACGATCACGTTCACGGCGACCGATCCCGGTTTGCTTTCTGACAGCGATGACGCCATATTCACGGTGTCGGGTGTCAATGACGCCCCGGTCGTATCGGACATACCCGACCAGACCATCGCCGAGGGCGAGGCTTTTGCGACCATCAATCTCGATGATTATGTCGAGGACATCGACAATACCGACGCCCAGATTAGCTGGACATACAGCGGCAACACGGAACTGACCGTAACCATAAGCAGCGGCCGTGTCGCCACCATTGGTATTCCCAATATTAACTGGAATGGCTCCGAGACGATTACCTTCAGCGCCACCGACCCTGGTCTGTTAACTGACAGCGATCCGGCCACGTTTACCGTAACCGCTGTCAACGATGCCCCGGTTGTTTCCAACATCACTAACCAGACGATCGCCGAAGGCGGCACGTTTTCGGTCATAAACCTCGATGATTATGTGTCCGATATAGACAACCCCGATTCCGATATCAACTGGTCATACAGCGGCAATGTCGAGCTGACCGTCTCCATCGACGGCAACCGGGTTGCCACCATCGGTATTCCGCATCCCGACTGGAACGGCACGGAAACGATCACGTTCACCGCCACCGACCCCGGTGGCCTGTCCGACAGCGACGACGCCGTCTTCACGGTTAATGCGGTCAATGACGCCCCCGTCGTGGCCGACATCCCGAACCAGACGATTGCCGAAGGCGGCACCTTCGCCACCATCAGTCTTGACGATTATGTCGATGATATAGATAACGACGATGCCGAAATAAATTGGACGTACAGTGGTAATATTCAACTGATCGTTTCCATCGATGCCAACCGTATCGCCATGATCAGCACCCCCAATGCCGACTGGAACGGCGCCGAAACGATAACCTTCCGCGCCACTGACCCCGGTTTCCTGTTCGATACCGATGCCGCGACGTTCACCGTTACGGCCGTCAACGACGCGCCGGTCGTGCTGGATATTCCCGATCAGACGATCGACGAAGGTTCTTCTTTTGTTCTAATCAACCTCGACGATTATGTAACCGATATCGATAATCTCGATAACCAGATGACCTGGACATTCACCGGCAACAGCGAGCTGATCGTGAATATCGTAAACCGCGTTGCCACCATTGCCATCCCCAATGTCAACTGGTTCGGATCCGAAACGGTTACCTTCACCGCCACTGATCCCGGTGGCCTATCCGACAGCGATGATGCCGCCTTCACGGTTTTGGCGGTTAATGATGCTCCCGTAGTGACTAATATCCCCAATCAGGTTATTGCCGAGGGCGCCGCCTTTGCCTCCATTAACCTTGATGATTATGTCTCCGACGTTGACAACGCCGACGCCGAAATGACCTGGACATATAGCGGCAATATCGAATTAGCCGTATCAATCGACATCAATCGCGTGGCCACTGTCACTGCACCCAGCCCTGATTGGAACGGTTCCGAAACCATTACTTTCACTGCGACCGATCCGGGTCTGCTCTCTGATAGCGACGACGCCACGTTTACCGTCTCGGCTAATAACGACGCCCCGGTCGTATCCGATATTCCGGATCAGACCATCGCCGAAGGCGAAACCTTTACGACCATCAATCTTGACGATTATGTCAGCGATATTGATGATACCGACGATGAAATGACCTGGACCGCCACCGGCCAGATGGAACTTGCAGTCACCATCGACGGTAGCCGCGTCGCGACCATAACCATTCCACATCCCGACTGGAACGGTTCGGAAACCATTACGTTCCGGGCGACCGACCCCGGTTTGCTGTTCGACGAAGACGCCGCGACATTTACGGTGACAGCGGTCAATGACGCTCCGGTGCTGGCCGCGATCGGTTCTCAAACCGTAGCCGAAGGCGGTAATTTGAATTTCGTGGTCACGGCCTCCGATGTTGACGGCGACGATTTGACCATGACCGCCGAGAACCTCCCGACCAATGCATCCTACAATGATAATTTAAACGGCACTGGTTCCTTCCATTTTAATCCCGATTTCACGCAGGAAGGCGTGTACAACATCACCTTTATCGTTTTTGACGGAGCCCTTGCCGATAGTGAAATAGTCCAGATTACAGTTACCGGCACCAATCGTGCCCCGGTGGCCGATGCCGGTCCCGATCAGATCGGAATTGTCCTGGGTAATACCGTTACCCTCGACGGTACAGGCTCTTCCGATCCGGAAAACGATCCACTTAATTATAGCTGGGTCCAAATGTCCGGTCCGACGGTAACCCTGTCCGATCCGAATATCGCCCAGCCGACCTTTGACCCGGTCAGCCCCGGCAATTATGTGTTCGAATTGACTGTGGACGACAACATCCTGTTCTCCGACCCCGACCAGGTGGTGATCAACGTCATCAACCGCGATGCGCCCGAAGCTATCGATGATTTGCAGATTACCATCGCCGGCGATGACATTATCCTGACCTGGTCGGCCATCACCACCGACGTTGGCGGCTTTGCCACCGATATCGGACGGTATGTAATCTACCGGAACACGACCGCCTACTTTGCCCCGACCGATTTTGATTCGATCGGCTACACCGATGAACTGACTTTGACCTTCACCGATAGTGACCTCGGTGGGGCCGATGTGGTCGGCGATACCGTGAACCAGTATTTCTATACCGTTGTCGCCGTCGATGTTTTCGAAAACCACTCGGCGGCATCGAATCGCGTGGGTGAATACGATTATCAGATAGTCATCACCCCGACCACCGATTTCAACCTGATTTGCGTCCCGTTCGAAAACACGGGCATAACCAACGCGGTTGGCTTGATTAATGCCATCGGCGTTGCCAATGTCAACACGGTCAACAACTATCAGCCATTGTCACAGAGTTTTGAATCCCGCTTTGCGGCCGGATTCGGCGTCAATTTCGCCGTCAATCCGGGCGGTGTCTATCAGGTTAACGCCAAAGCTCAAACCGTCTTCTCGGTGGCCGGCAATGTCCCGGCGCCGGGTACGATAAACTATAATTTGGTCACCACGCCGACGACCGATTATAGCTTCATCGTGATTCCCTTTGACATGGCATCGGTTTTTTCGGTGGCGCAGGACGTTCTCAATTATCTTCCCGGAAGTTTCAATACTCTTAATAGATTCATTGCCAACTCGCAAAGTTATGAATCGCGCTTCGCCGCGGGGTTCGGAACCAACTTTGCGGTTAAGGCCGGAAAACCATACCAGGCGAATGCGGCCGCAACTGCCGTATTTCCGGGGCCGTAAGGGAGGAGCGGTATAATGACGATAAAAAGACATATTGACATAGACGGAGGTTGTAAAGTGCGTAGGAATAAGCGCCAAATAAAATGGCCGTTAATTACGGCCTGGCTGGCGATAGGATTAATATTAAATGCTTCATCCGCGTTCGCCCAAGGGTCCATATTCGGCACGGTTACCAATTCCGATGCCGGTGTCCCCGCTAACGGCGACATCAGTTTCTTTGGGTATCTGGATAATACCGACGAGGAAATCCGTATCGAAACCAGTACCGGTGCCGGATACGACGCCGGCAACTGGTTCGACGATTTCCAGAATTATCTGACCGAAGCGCCCGGTAATCCCTATGATTACCATTTCTATAATATTGCCAACGGCGAGGGCTTCGTGCTGTCCAAGGCCATCCCCAATAACTCTTTCCAGCAGGAAAACATCGTTCTGGGCACGGTTGTCTGGCCGGCGGCCCCGACCGGTTTGAGCGGAACCGCCATATCCGGTTCGGCTGTTCTGATTACTTGGAACGGAATTCCCGGGCTGACCTACCACGTGTATCGCAAAATCGCCTCATCCGGCGGTTCCTTCTTCCGTCTGGATAATCCCGCCGGCTCGCTGGCCAATCCCGGTGTGGCCGATAGCTTTTTTGTCGATGTCACCGCCGACGGCGCCACCACTTATCATTATCTTATTATTGCCCAGAATGTTTCCAATGATCTTGGGCCCCACTCTGCCATATTAACCGTTAATGCGTCCGATATCCAATCTCCCGTTTTGGCCTCGATAAGCCCCACTACCGGTGTCAATACCGGCGGTACTCTGGTTAACGTGTACGGTTCGGGTTTCGACCCGGCTGGAACTTCAGTCTCGTTTGGCGGTACACTTGCCGCCGGAACATATCTTTCGCCGTACCACCTGACCGTTAATACTCCTGCCGGGGCTCTGGGTGCTACCGATGTAACCGTTATCAATACTGCCTCCGGTTTGAGTTCGAATACCCTGACCGGCGCCTTTACCTATTATTCCAATGCCGCCCCGGTTGTGGCCGATATTCCCGACCAGACTATTGCCGAGGGTGGAACTTTCGCCACTATCAATCTTGATGATTTTGTCTCGGACATAGATAATGCCGACAGCGAAATGAGCTGGTCATATTCCGGAAATACGGATTTGACTGTCAATATCAGCGCCTCTCGCGTCGCGACAATTACCATTCCCAACGTTAACTGGAACGGGGCGGAAACGATTACCTTTACCGCTACCGATCCGGGATCATTATCCGGTAGCGACGCCGCCACTTTTACCGTCACCGCCGTCAACGACGCGCCGGTCGTGGCCGATATTCCCGACCAGACGGTGGCCGAGGGCGGAACCTTTGCCACTATCAATCTTGATAACTATGTCAGCGACGTGGATAACCTCCCCACCGAAATGACATGGACATACAGTGGCAATACCGACTTGACCGTATCTATTGCCTCGCGCGTGGCGACTGTTACCATCCCCGATGTCAACTGGAATGGCACGGAAACGATTACTTTTACCGCCACCGATCCGGGACTTCTCTTTGGCAGTGACGCCGCCACTTTCACCGTCACCGCCGTCAACGACGCGCCCGTCGTGGCAGATATCCCTGACCAGACGATCATCGAGGGTGAAACCTTTGCGACTATCAACCTCGATGACTTTGTCAGCGACATTGATAATACCGATGATGAAATTGCCTGGACCTTTTCGGGCAATGCCGACCTCGTGGTCAGTATCAATGCCTCCCGCGTGGCTACTATCTCAATCCCCAACCCGGACTGGTATGGAGTTGAAACCATTACCTTCACGGCCACCGATCCCGGTCTGTTGTCCGACAGCGATGATGCCACCTTCACGGTTACAGCCGTCAACGATGCCCCGGTCGTCGCCGACATTCCTAACCAGACTATTGCCGAAGGCGCTTCTTTTGCCACTATAAATCTCGATGATTACGTGACCGACGTCGATAACGACGACAGCGAAATAACATGGATATACAGCGGTAATATCCAGCTGACCGTTAATATCAGTGCTTCGCGCGTGGCCACCATTACCACGCCGTCTTCGGGCTGGAATGGTTCGGAAACGATTACTTTCACCGCGACCGACCCCGGTTTGTTATCCGATTCCGACGACGCTGTCTTTACCGTATCCGGTGAAAATGATGCTCCGATTCTTGATCCTATCGGTCCTAAAACCGTGGCCGAAAACGATAATCTGAATTTTATCGTAACCGCCAGCGACCCCGAAGGAGTCATCCCAACTCTGTCAGCCACCGGACTTCCGGCCAATGCCACGTTCAACGACAATCTTAACGGCACGGGTATTTTCGATTTCAATCCCAACTTTGACCAGGCCGGTATTTATCAGGTTGTTTTCAAAGCCTTCGACGGCATTCTGGTGGACTCCGAAGTCGTTGCCATCACCGTCATCAATACTAATCGCCCACCGGTTCTGGCCACAATCGGCACTCGGAATACTACCGAAGGCGTTCAACTGACGTTTACCGTTTCGGCCTCCGATGCCGATGGTACTATTCCGGTTTTGACTACTTCGACTTTGCCGGGTTCGGCCCTGTTTGCCGATAACGGCGATGGCACCGGCTTGTTCGACTGGACTCCAGACTTTACCCAAGCCGGCGATTATACCGTCACCTTTTATGCCAATGACGGCACCGATGAAGTATTTGAAGAAGTTTTAATAAGCGTCGCCGAGTCTGGCAACCAGCCTCCCACAGTCGATCCGGTTGAACCCCAGACGGTGGCCGAGGGCAATCCTCTGACCATCCTGATTACCGCCTCCGACCCCGATGGCACCATCCCGGTGCTCACGGCCGATTCGCTTCCCGATAACGCCACCTTTACCGATAATCTCGACGGCACCGGAACCATTGATTTTACCCCCGACTTCAGTCAGAGCGGAACCTACCGGGTCCTCGTTATGGCCGACGATGGCGAATTCGTCGATACCATGATTATCGTGATTGTCGTCAATGAATTGGGCAATCAACCGCCGGTGATTACCGGTGTGGCCGATGTCACCATCGATGAAGGCGATTCACTGGTGGTGGTCGTCACGGCGACCGATCCCGAAGGCGGCTCCGTTTTCTTTACCTTAAGCACAAACATAATTTCATATAATTTTGTTGACAGCGGCAATGGCGTCGCCGTTTTCCGAACATCCGCCAGTTACTTCGATGCCGGAGTTAAAACCCTGACATTTTTCGCCATTGACAATGGAACGCCCATCGCCACCGGCTCGGCCACTATGACTATCACAATTAATGACGTCAACCAGCCCCCGAAGTTTGTTGACCTTGGTACCGTCGGCGTCAGGATCGGCAGAACCTTGAATTTGACCATTGTCGCCAGCGATTCGACCGACCCCATTTCGTCCCACCGGCTGTTCTTGACTGCCGTCGGACTTCCGGCTAATTCGACATTTCTTGATAACGGCGATAATACCGCCACCTTCACTTTCACTCCGGAAGCATCCCAGGTGGGCCAGTTTATCGTAACCTTTATCGCCACCGACCAGGGGACACCACAACTGTCAACCAACTATCCTCTGACCATATCCGTTGTCCTGCAAAACCGTAAACCGGTTTTCGTGTCGCTTCCGCAGTCGGGCGAGGTCCTTGAAGGAGAGCCATTGTCGTTTACCGTCACCGCGACCGACCCCGATGGCACCATTCCGGTTTTGAGCGCCACGGGCCCGGGAACCACCGGTCTTCCTGATAACGCCTCTTTTGTCGACAATCTCGACGGAACCGGTTTGTTTACGTTCAACCCCAGCTATGTGCAGTCGGGCCTGTATGGTATTTATTTCCAGGCCTATGATGGCATCGACATGGAAAAAAGCGACCCGGTTCTGATTCAGGTTTATGAAGCCGGCAACCAGGCCCCGCAGGTTCAACCCGCATCACCCCCGGCCATTACCGAAGGCGAAACGCTTGTTTATGACGTGTCGGCCATTGACCCGGATGGTACCATTCCGACTTTGCGGGCCGAGGCGGTCCCCGAGAACGCTACCTTCACCGACAACGGCAACGGCACCGGCACCATCAATTTTGCGCCCCTTTATTACCAGAGCGGGCTGTATGACATTATCATTATCGCTTCGGACGGCGAGTTCGAGGATACGCTGGTCGTGACCCTGACCGTGCTCGAAGCCGGCAATCAGGACCCGTCACTGGCCGAAATCGCCGACGTGACCGTCAACGAAGGCCAGACCATTAATTTCACCATAACTGCCACCGACCCCGATAATGATATCCTGGAATTTACCAGCAGTGCCCTGCCCGGATCGGCAACTTTAACCGATAATGGCGACAATACGGCCACCTTCAACTGGGTGACCGGATACTTTGATGACGGTATCTATGATATAACTGTAACCGTCACCGACCCGGCCTCCGGGACTGACTCGCGGTCGTTTACCATAACCGTTAACAACATGAATCGCATGCCTTATGGTATGCCGTCGATTTATACGCGAACCATTTACGAACAAGATACGCTGGTCATAAGAGTGACCGGAACCGACCCCGACCTGACCATACCGATAATCCGGTTTGATTCGACCAATTATACCCTGCGTCCCAGCATGACCTTTGTTGACAGCGGCAATGGCGTGGCGACTTTGACCTTCATTCCGACCTATACTGAAGGCGGCCCGACCCCCGGAACCCAGTACTTTGTCCGCTTCCTGATTATCGATTCCGAAGACCCCGATTCGATTTTTTATACCAATCCCAATACACAGATTTTCGTCCTCAACCGCAATATGCCGCCTCAAATCGAACCCATCGCCGATGTCACCGTCACCGAAGGCCAGTCCATCTCGTTCGGGATAATTGTCCACGATGTGGATAAGGCTATTCCCATTACAACCTCCCCATTGCCCGAAGGTGCCAATTTCCTGGATTGGGGTAATAATTTCGGTGTCTTTGGCTGGACTCCCAATTATCTGCAATCCGGGGTTTATCCGATCGAGATCTACGCCACCGACCAGTATGGCCCTGGCGTCAATGACATTGTTATTGATACCGCCGCGTTTACTATCACGGTTCTTGAAGCGGGGAATCAGGCGCCCCGCCTGACATCATCGCTGGCGGACACTTCAATCGCTATCGTCAACCGGACCGACACTACTCATCTGATTTTTGTCGATCCGGAACTGGAAAGCATAACCATAACTGCCAGTTTTGTACCGTTGAATGCACACTTTGTTGATTCCGGCAACGGCGCTGCAAGTTACCTGTATTCGCCCAATTTCTCGGATTTGGGCCAGATTTTTGATGTCTCCTTTACGGCGACCGATGCCAGCGGTGCCGCCACCGTCGTGAAAACAACCTTCAAAGTGCTGGAATTCGTGCGCGGCGACGCCAATTCCGATAATGACCTGGATATGGCCGACGCCATGTTTCTGTTTAATTTCCTCTATCGCGAGGGCCAGCCGCCGGCATTGATGGATGCCGCCGACGCCAATCGCGACACCGATGTGAACCTGATTGACGCCCTTTATCTGCTGAATTATTTCTTCAGACAGGGGCCGCCGCCGCCCTCCGATTAACAGGCAATTTTATTGCGCCAAACATGGCCGATCCGGAAATGTTCGGATCGGCCTTTTTTATTGTCATTTAACGACTTGTAAAATTAAATCCATCTTTGGCAAGGGGCTTGTTCGGCGCAAATTTTGTTGGGCCTGTTTCCATTAAAATTCTTGACAATAACTGCCCCTGAACATATTTTATTAATGCTACTGGGTTTTTGGAAATTAAAAAATATCGCAGACCAAAAGGGTCAAAGTAAACCTCACTTGCTTGGTTGGTTCGGCATGTTTAGCATGATTGCGAGTCCTGCAAAGCCGACGAGTTAATATCCCAAAGGGTGTAAATCTTTAAAACACAATTTGCTTTGCTGTATTTGACGGCGTAATGCAATTGAAAAGCTATCTACAGGTAAAAAAGTAAACGGGAACCTTTAACTAATTGAGTAGCTGAAGGGAGGTGGTTACCGACAGCAGAATTCGTTTCGTGCACCGGTTTTTCATGGAAACCGCGAGCACGTTGTGTTTTCGTTCTCGTATACCACTGAAAAGAGGGTATAAGTTGGGAACTCTGACAAGATTCGTCTCGAAAGGAGTTAGGAAATGACGAAGAAATTATCGGTGATTTTCATCCTTGCCTTTGTGATGTTGGCGCTTCTGGCAACAACCTCATTTGGTATGACTGATGCCGATAAGAAGAAATATTTCAACCAGCGCAAGATTGGCTCGATGCCGTTGGCCAAAATGGCTGGTAATGAAAAAATTTACAACCCGATTACTGCCGACCGTAATTCGGTCAACCAGAGCCTGGGTTTCGACGATTATTTCGCTTCGAACTCTCCCGGTCTTCAGGTTGGCACGACCACCTATGATTATCAGGCAAACGGTCGTATGAACCGTATGGTTGACTGGCGGACCACCCAGAACGTCCATTTCACATGGATGGTTCAGTCCTCGTTCGACCTTGGCAGTGACCGCGGCACTTCTTATGAATACTGGAACGCCTCGGCGGCTCCGCCCAAACTGGTCTTCCAGGGCGCTGCCGGTGGCGGTACTGCCGTGCACCCGCGTCTGGGCGGCGGCAATAACTATTCCGGTTATGTTGGTATGGATATGGCCCCGGACGGCCGTATCATAATTTACAACCACCATCAACTGGGTGACCCCAGAAACATGTCAACGGTCTGGCCGGACTTGAGCGTTGGCGGCGGCTTCTTTACCCCGTATCGCAGCCGTCTGCCCGACACCACCGCCGGTTATGACGCCGATCCCGACACCTCGTCGTTCATCTGGCCGTCTTGCGAAATACAGATCCGTGACTTTCTCTGGGATGCCAATAGCGATCCGGATACCGTTATTCACGTTTTTGCACAGGAATCTTTGAGCGACGCCGGTGCGCCGCAGAAGATTCACTATTTCCGTCGCGTCGGTGGCTATGTCACCTATGCTTGGGACTATCCTCCGCTTGTCGTCGATACCGTCCATGACATCGGCCAGACCGTGGTTGCTTCGCGCAACAGCAATAAAGTCTGGTTGGTCTGGATGGCCAACCCGCCGGGCATACCGGGTGCTTCGGAATCGATTTCCCGTGGTCTGCAGCGTGTGAACGACCTGTTCTACATGATGTCGACCGATATGGGTACTCCGGGAACCTGGGGTAGCAAGGTTAACGTCACGGCGTGGGACAGCTCGCAACCGGGCTGGGTTCTCCACACCGACCTGTCGGCCCTGGTGGGTCAGACCGATGACCTCCTGCACGTTATCTGGAACGCCCGTGAAGTGGCCCCGGATCCGTCCGGTGGTCTCGGCACCTATCAGCACTTCTACGGTTCACGTCTGTTCCACTATGTCGAAGGTGACCGTCCCCGTGTGGTCAAGGACGCCAACTGGGATCTCGACCCCGACAATCCGTGCCATGGCGGTGCCTGGAACGAAATGTCGATCGTGAAGATGCAACTGGCCGAGTGCGATGGCAAGTTCTATGCCCTGTTTGTCATGTTCAATGACATTTACAACGGCATCAATGATGACTGCCATAATCGCGCTTTTGCCAGTAGCGAAGCCAGCGGCACAGCCAACGGCGAGCTGTTCATTTCAATATCGAACAACAGCGGCAAGAACTGGGATATTGCTCGTAACCTGACAAATTCCCGGACGCCTCGTTGCGACTCCTCGGAAGCCCTGGGCGGCACGCTGGAATGCGACGCCGACATGTGGCCGGCCATTTCCCGCTATGGTATGCAGGTTACCACCGGTAACTTCGCCGGTGTGCCGATTGTCACCCCGGCCGGCGGCGGGACTTCGAACTGGTACCTGGATGTCTTCTATGTCAACGACAAGCATCCGGGCGGCGCCGTTCAGGATGCCGGTGTTTGGACCGTCAACCCGATGAAGTGGTTCCGCGTCCCGTGCGTCGAGCCGGTCCCGAACCCGCTTCCGATTTTCTCGCCCAGCCAGATTGCCGATCCGACCTGGACCAAGCCGCTCACGCCGCTTGATACGGTTGTTCGGATTGAAAACATCGGTAATGCCGATCTGCATATTAGTGCCGTCAATATCTTCTACAAAGCCGGCGGCCCGACGGGTTGGATCAGCTATGCCCCGGCCGTCACCACGATTCCATACCTGGATCCCAACTATGTTGACATAACTTTGACCCTGGGAACCGGTATTTCGACCGATGGTATCGGCCTGACCGGTGGCATGGTTTTCATATCTGATGCCCCGACTTCACCTGATACCCTGCCGATTTATCTGATCGTGGCTGATACCGTTCAATTCCCGGAATATGCCATTATCCATACGGCCTGCAGCCCGGTCTATATGAATAACGCCGGCAAACTGGGCGCCGATGCTCGTGGCAATAATTTCGGCTATAATATGAACTTCTACGATGATTGCGATACGACCGGTAATGTTCAGGGCGGTGACGACAATTCGGCCACCTACCTGTATGAATCTTCACCGTTTATTATGAGAATCATCGGCAATGACACCGTCCTGTTCAGTTACATCTATGATGCCAACTGGCTGCAGAACGACGGTTTCCGTCCGACCGAGGGTCTGACGGTCGATTCGACCACTAACTCCAGCGTTATGGTCGGTAAGACCGGTAAGTTCCTGACCCGCGACTCCGCGATTGTCCTGGAAAGCGAAATGTACGCTTCCCAGCATCCCGACAGTTGCAAGTTCTTCGTTCAGAAACTGCGCGTCTATCAGAAACCCGGCGCGACCGGCACTCTGACCGGTCTGTTCATCGGTGAACTTATGGACTGGGATATCCCGTCCGACTCCGCCGTTGAAAACGGTTCCGACTTCGACCAGGCTCTCCAGCTGATGTACTGCTTCGGCGGCGAATATGGCGCCGACAGTATCGCCAATAACGATTGCGTTCTGGCCAACGATCGTATGGGTGGTCTGGCATACTATGGTGGCTACCGGGTGCCTCACTACAATGTCGATGCCTTCAACACCGACAGCTTCCCGATTGCTCTTGGTGCCTGGACCCATATGAACGCCGACTGGGTTTATCCGAGCGGCAATTTTGTCCCACAGCTTCTGTACAAGAAGATGGCTACCTTCAGCGGCTATGAAGCCTGGGAAGCCACCAACTCGGGTATGGAAGATTCGCTGTATCAGGATCTCCATATGGTCTCGATCTTCGGCCAATTCGACCTGGGCAAGAATGACACCCTGGTCTTTGTCAAGATCTTCTCGACCACCTACAGCGGCCTCTCCGATCTGCAGCTTAACATCGTCAAAGCCAGAAAATGGATTCAGCAGCATGACATCTTCCAGTGGCCGCCGCTGCTGGAAAATCCGAGCTGCTGCGAAGTCGGCGTTAACGCCGGTGATGCCACCGGTGACGGTGCCATTAACCTGCTCGACATCCTGTTCCTGATTGCCTACAAGTACAATACTCCTCCGGGACCGGGCAACACTGATTGTCCGGAACTGATGGATCCGACAGGTGACGGTGCTGTCAACCTGCTCGACATCCTTTACCTGATTGCCTATAAGTACAATACTCCTCCCGGGCCGGCGCCGCTTTGTCCGCCGACCAAATAAGGAATCAGGTTTGAAGCCGACATTGTCATATTGACAATAGACGAAAATCAGGAAGCCGCCAGACCGGCGGCTTCCTGAATTTGTGAATGGATTTCTCCTAATTACCGATCGCCGCCAGCCAATGGATTTATCGCAAAAGCGGGGCCAATCTTTGTTTGAGGTATGCGTGATTTGTCCGATAAGAAATATATAAATCCCGGCTGTTAGATCGCCACGGGCTGACCCCACCGGGGAACTATGAATTGCTTTATGGTGTTGAAAAATAAGAACTTATACATAAATTCGATAAAAACAAGAGGTTCTGTATAAAAGAGAGGCAAAAATGAAACGCAGTCTTTACATCCCGACCACCATTGGATTGGCCTTGATTCTGATTATGGGATTTGCCGGCCACGCTGGAGCCCGCATTTTCCCCGATCGGGATCAGCCTCAACCGATCCTGTTAACGGGAGAAATCGAGGTCCAGTTCGAATCCGACGTCAATGTTAGCAACTTGGCCGCCAAGAGCGGCAATCTCATGGTCGGTATCAAATCCCTCGATGATATCTTTACGAAATACCGCGCTTATGATTCCCGTCCCTTATTCCCGATGCTGATGCCGGGACAAGATCGGGTTGGAACTAATGATATGACCAAATTCCATATCATTAAAATTCCGGAATCGGTCAATGTCCGGGATGTTATCGACGAATTGCGAAAAAACCCCTATATCAGAACGGTTGACGGAGTTTATGCCATTCCCGTTCGAGTAACCTCGAATGACACCTATCAGAATAACCAGTGGGCTCTGAATAAAATCCAGGCCAAAGATGCCTGGGATATAGAAACAGGCAAGAATCATGTGATTATCGCCGATATCGACCTTGGGGTTCTTTACACCCATCCCGACCTGGCCGACCGCATCTGGGTAAATCCGGCCGAGGACCTCGATGGCGACAGGGTTGTCATGGATCCCGACGACATCGACTATCTGGACAGCCCCAACGATGCCAATAATTATGCCGATGATTTCATCGGTTATGACTTCTTCGACGGCTTTGGGGGTGCTCTAACCTGTATCGATGACGATTGTAGCGGATGGGACAATGACCCGAAAGATTATGACGGACACGGAACTCATACGGGCGGTACGATGGCGGCGGCAACCAATAACAGCATCGGCGTGGCCGGTTTGGCGGGCGGCTGGGGAGCCGGAATAGGGACCGGCGCCAAAATCATGTGTATTCGCGTGGGCGCGCTTGCTTCCGACTACATGGGTTATGTCAACTCCGCGGCCTGTGCCACCGGAATCAATTATGCCGCCGTTTCGGGTGCCGATATGATTAACGCCAGTTGGGGTGCGGCCACGTCCGGTGTCGTGACGGCATTCCAGAACGCCGCCAATTATAACGTTGTCAGCACCCATGCCGCCGGTAATGACGGCAGCACCACTCTGGACCTCGTTGACCATCAATACTACAACGGCTACAAGCTGGTTTTAACCGTGGCCAGCAGTACCAGCGGCGATGTGAAAAGCAGCTTTTCCAATTATGGTTTGGATGTCGATGTCACCGCCCCGGGAAGTAATATCTTAAGCACTTATTCCGATTACTTCACGCCCTCCTATGTCTATACCGGTGGGACATCTATGGCCGCGCCGCATGTGGCCGGTTTGGCGGCAATGCTGCGCTCGCATGACCCCAATTTAACCAAGGTTGTCATCGATTCGATAATTCAAAAAACCTGCGATCCCATGCCGTCGGAACCGCTTTGGGCCGCCGGATTGATGGGATTCGGGCGCATTAACGCCTTCAGGGCTTTGGACACTCTGGGCAACGCCGAGTTCACGGTTTCCGGCGCGGTAACCGGACAGATTCCGCTGACCGTCAATTTCCTCGATGCCTCGCCCAATTCGCCGACAACCTGGCAATGGAATTTCGGCGATGGCAGTCCCGTGGTGACAACCCAGAATGCCGCTCATACCTATACCGATTATGGTATTTATGACGTTTCTCTGACCATCACCGAACCACGCGGAACCAATACCGAATTGAAAAGCCATTATATCATGGCCACGGCCGATACTATCAAAATTGACTCTCTTCGCGTCAAACCGGATACCAGCGTGGTCATGAAAGTTTACCTGGATAATAAATTTCTGGCCAAACAGGTTTCTCTTCCTCTCGTCTTTAATACTGCCACCAACAAGGTCAGAATGGATTCGGTTAACATTGAAGGCCTCGCGCGTTGCGTGTATCAGAATGGAACGAGTACGCCCAATTGGGATCCTGTATGGAATAACCGTTATTATATCAGAGTCCAGCCCGACCCCGTGGTTGACGGGACAAAATACCTCCAGCCCGACACCGGAGTAATCCTTAATCTGTTTGTCACCATTACCGCGTCGGCCACCAATGGAACCGTAGTGACCCTCGATACCACCTCGATTTTCGGAGGTGGCAAGTTATTCGGGATCCGCTCCGTTTACACCGACTATGTCCCCGTATTCAAGGCAGGGAAGCTGGTCGTTCAGACCCTGCAGGTCGGGGATGTTACCCAGGATGGTTTGCTGAACCTGCTGGATATACTGTTTATGATCGATGATATTTACGGGTCCGGCCCCGCTTGCGATCCGTATCTGGGCGACGTCAACAGCGATGGCGTGATAAATTTGCTGGATATTTTGATGCTTATCGACCTTTTATATTAAGGCGCAGAAATTGACTCCGCCGAATTTGACCGGGCTGGCTTTGGCGGCCCGGTTTATTTTTTTATTGACTATATATATTTGGAAATGTATAATTTACCAAATAGGTTAAGATTTGCTTGTCTGAAGGGGAAGACAAAAACCGAAAAGGAGGTGGGTCTAAGGAGATCATTTTGTTAAAAATGTTTTTCGGTTTTGGAAAAATTTTTGTAATTGTCAAAGCTCAATTCCGAGGACGGTCCGGCTGGATATGCCGCCTCGGAACGAGAATATCTTAGGCGAGGAAATTAACGAGAATCCATACATAGGAGAATGGAATGAAAAGGATTTTTCAATTATTGACCTTGGTTTTGGTGCTCGCCGGAAGTACGGCGTTTTCCATAGAAGTTTATGTTGATGCCGAAGTTTCTCCGGAAATAAGTACCGATACCGTCGCACCCAATACCAATTTTACCATCGATTTCTACTTTCACAATGCCACCGACCCGGCCACGAATATCAATGGATACAGCTGTACCTGGCGGATTTATAGCCCCGATAGTGTCACCCAGATCACTTATCGGGATCTCGGGGGTGTGCCCTTTGGTGTTCCGGCCAGTATTAACCCGGTTGACGGAAGCGGATGGCGTCCTTCTCTTACCCCCGGTGCCTTTTATTGGGGCGCTCTGAATGCCTATAGCATGTTCGATATGGACGGGAACCTCCCGGATACGTTTAATCATACCACTATTGGCATCACCACTAATTGGCCGGCGAGTGATAACACCCGCAGAATGCGTTTCCAAATCGGTGCCTACAGCGAACAGGAGGGAACCGTCTGTATTGATTCCATCGATTATGCCCCCAACGATACCTATAACTGGCTCTGGGACAAAATCGCGACCTGGAATAACGGCCAGTCATACTGCTTTGTTATTAATGATCCTACCAACCCGGTAGGGGACAACGGAGCCTTGATTCCGTTGGAATATTCCCTTAAACAAAATTACCCCAACCCCTTCAATCCGGCAACGACCATTACCTATTCGCTGGAAAAACAATCTTATGTGGAGTTGTCCATTTATAATGTTTTGGGTCAAAAAATAAAGACTCTGGTCGATAAAGAACAACCCGCCGATGTCTATAACGTAATTTGGAATGGCGACACCGATGAAGGCAAAGCGGCCGCCTCGGGCATTTATTTCTATGAAATCAAAGCCGGTGAATATCAAAACACTCGCAAAATGATGCTTCTGAAGTAACACCGGTTTCGATAAAAACATTAAGGCCCCCTTTCAGGGGGCCTTTTTTTATCCGCCGCCAACTACAAATCATAGGCGACCGCCAATCCCCCCCAATATGATTGCCAATATTCCGGCCAAAGTGAAGCCTCCGTTTGACAATCCTGAAAAATTGTTGCCCTCTTCAAAAGCCATCATAAAAAACCGATAGTTTTTACCCAAATATCAATCAAAACACCTATCAGTTTCTATCAATAGAACTCTGTTGCCCGTGAATAACTTGTGGAAAACCCGTTGATTAGTATGTTAGGTTTTGTATATTATTGTTATAATATGACTTAACTAAGTATAAAAAGTATTTTAATTCGCATTGTCCTTTAACAATATTCAACCGTTGGTTAAGTTATTAAACAATAGTATATTAAGTCATATGATTTTCTTCGTTTGTTTATGAAATGGTTGTAAGCCGTCGCATAAGATAAATCTTGTTGACTTCTGCATCCATTTTAATTAAGATTGTATGTCGTTTTTATAAGTGGATTATAATTGTAACTTATTGATACATGGGATGTTATATGTTAGGGGTGAATGAGGGCCGGTTTACCATTGGAAAAGAAGTCTACTACCCGTTTGCGGTTGAAATGCATTATTTCCGGGTTAATAAGAGATATTGGTCAGTTTGCTTTGAAAGGATTAAGAAAGCTGGTTTTCGCCTTTTGTCGACAGCGGTGCCTTGGAATTTGCATCAGGGACCAAACAAAGATATCGATTTTACCGGGTACAATGATTCCCGAAAGGATTTGATTGTTTTTCTCGAATTGGCCCGCGAGTTTGGTTTTAAAGTCATTTTACGGCCCGGTCCATGGATTTCCGGTCAATGGCCGCAGGGTGGCTTGCCAAAGTTTTTATTCCGTGACATAAAGGTTTTCGCGCGCGACTGCAAGGGGCAGGAAATTACCTTACCTGATGATCACGGCGTCGAAGGCGGCTACCTGCCGAGTTATCTTAACCCGACATTTCAGCATTCTTTGAAAAATTATTTCAAAACTCTGGTTGAAACAACCAAAAATTACATTCACCCGCGTGGACCCGTCTTTATGGTGGAGCTGGATTTTGAAACATCATTTGGCCGCAATTTACATCCGGGATCGGCCGACTATAATCCCGAAGTACTCCAGCGTTATTATCCGAGTTTCCTGCAATCGCGTTATGGCGATATCGCCCGTTTGAACAAAGAATATCATTCCAAGGATATTTCCTTCGAGGCCGTCGAACCACCGCGCAAATTTGATGAAATTGATTTCAAAGAATTACCGATTGTTTTTGACTGGTTTCGTTTTCGGGAACTGACCTTGAAAGCCTATTTGACCACGCTGGAAGAAATTTTCAAATCATATACGGTGGAGCCGCTCTTTTTCCGCTCGCTTTACTTTAAGTCGGGGGATTTATTACCCGCCTTTTCGCTTGTTTCTGGGGAAGAAATCCCCATGCTGGGGACCAACATTTTTCCCCATGGGACCTATTTTGACCTGGCCCAGAAAGGCCGCTATCTGGCCGGCCAGTACGATTTCGCCTGGGCGGCATCTTTCACCTCCGGCGCTCCTGCCACCGAAAAGGAACTCAATGCCGGCTTTGCCGATTATCCCGACGGTTTCCGCCGCTTTTATCTTACCGCCGGCCTGGCCAGCGGTTTCAAAGGACTGAACCATTATATGTTCGTCAGCCGGGATCACTGGCGCGGTGCCCCGCTGGCTTCGGATGGGACTATCACCAGCGGTTATGAAGTAGTTCGTAATTTCAATGCCGCCGTCCTGGAATCTAAATTGCATTCCCTGGAACGGCTGGTGAAAGTTTGCGTTGTGGGAAATCGTTCATACCAATGGTACACCCTGCTCGAAAACCCCAAACAATTCGGTTATATCAAAAAACTGGTGCAGTCGTCGTCGGCCGGGTTGTGTCGCGACCTGCTCAAACTGAAAATCGATTATGATATTCGCGAAACGATTGACCCGGCCCGAATGAAAAAATATGACCTTGTCTATATCGCCTCGGCCGAATTCATGAACGAAGAAATGCAGGAAGGCATCATCGAGTTGCTCAAGCAGGGTACCAATGTCATGTTATGCGGCCTGATGCCCAAATTTGATGGCAATTTCAAGGAATGTCAGACTTTGAGTCGCCTAACCCGTATTAAGACCTCCCTCGGCTGCAGCATCGATCGGGTCAAAAGTAAAACCGGTGAATTCACCTCTTATGTTTATGGACATGTCGTTTCCACCGACAGCAAAATCAAAAAACTGTTGACCTCGAACCGAAAGACGGTTGGGGTCGCCTCCTCACGATTCAAAGGAACGCTGTTTTTATTTACCTTTGATATCGCGTCCGATACCGACCACAACAAGCTGGTCTTCCTGGAATCGATATTAAACGAACTGAAAATTCAACCGTTTGTCTATTGTTCCGACCCGTCGGTCGATATTGTCCTGAACCGTTCCGATAAAAAGGTTATCATGTATATCGTGGCGCCGCCGTCGGGCGAACTCGCCGCTTTGTCCAATGCTTCCACGCGGGAACTAATAATAAGTGCCGATTTACGGAAAGCCGGGTTGGCTTCCGCCAAGTTAAAGGTCAAAGACCTTCTGGCTCCCGAAGAAACGCCGGCGTTGAAAATCTCGGCCGATAATCTTCGACGGGGGATTGCCATGAATGTCTCTTACCCCGACGGACAAATCCTGATGTTTGAAAAAGGCTAAGGCGCCGACCGATTTAACCATGCGTGAGCTCAAACTGATTGTCATCGTGCTGGCCGGGTGTCTGGCCCTGCCGCATTGTTCCGATTTAAATGTCGAAAAGCTGTATTCCAACGGCGTTGTGGCATCATCATCGCCCATCGCATCCGCCATCGGTCTGGAAATACTGAAATCCGGCGGCAATGCGTTCGACGCCGCTGTGGCCACTGCCTTGGCGGCGGCCGTGAGTTATCCGCAGGCGGGGAATATCGGCGGCGGCGGATTCGCTCTGATTTATGACTCACAGACCAAAAGGGTCAAAGCTCTGGATTTTCGCGAAATCGCCCCCGGCGCCGCGACACCCAATATGTTTTTGGATGATAGCGGCAAAGTCATTGAAAATGAATCGCTTTTGGGAGTCAAAGCCGCCGGCGTCCCCGGGACAGTCGCGGGTTTATACGAATTATGGCAAAAACATGGCTCGCTAACCTGGTTTGAACTGGTAAAACCGGCCATGGACCTGGCCGATTCCGGGTTCGTGCTAAGCCCACACATGACGGATGCTTTTAAAGAATACCAGAAAGACCTGGCCCGATTCGAGGAAACCCGAAAGGTGTTTTTCGAAAACGGCACCGTCTTATCGGCCGGTAAGAAGCTGGTCCAGAAAGACCTCGCCGCGACCCTTGAACGAATCGGTTTAAGCGGTGATTCCGGATTCTATTTTGGACCGACCGCCGATCTGATTGTTGCCGCGATGCAAAAGCACGGCGGTCTGATCACGAAAGCTGACCTTGAGCAGTACAAGCCGGTTTGGCGCCAGCCGCTTTCATTTGAATTCGACACCCTGCAAATTTTTTCCATGCCGCCGCCGTCATCGGGCGGTGTTATCATGGGGCAAATATTGAAGCTTCTGGAACCGTTCGATTTCTACGGATATAGCCCTGACCATCCGGAGTATATACACCTGTTTACCGAGGCCTGCCGCCTGGCTTACGCCGATCGGGCGGTGCATCTGGGCGATCCCGATTTCGTTCATAATCCCGTCACCGAATTGCTCGACTCGACCTATCTCGAATCACGTCGTAGCCAGATCGATATAAAACGCGCCGGACGCTCCGAAAAAATCGGATCCGGATTGCCGGATACTTATCAGGAATCTGAAAACACGACCCATTTTTCCGTCGTCGACAAAGATGGCAACGCCGTCAGCATAACCTACACCATCAATACCGCCTTTGGATCGAAGCTGATTGTGGATGGCGCTGGCTTTTTGCTCAATAATGAAATGGATGATTTTTCCTTGAGCCCGGGCGTTCCCAACTTTTTCGGATTGCTCGGCGGTCAGGCCAACGCCATCGCTCCGCATAAACGAATGCTGTCTTCGATGAGCCCCACCATCATTTTGAAAAAAGGACAGCCATACCTTGTTTTGGGTTCTCCGGGGGGCTCGCGGATTATAACGGCCGTGGCACAAACGATCCTCAACGTGGTTCGTTTCGATCAAACAATCTCAACCGCCGTTGCCACCCCGCGTTTTCACCATCAATGGTTGCCCGATACTCTTGCTCTTGAAGAAAAATCATTCGCCCCGGAAATATTGGACGCACTCAAGAAACTCGGTCATAGCATCAAAGAAACAAAACGCTATTCCGATGTCGAAGCAATTTTGATCGATGATGATGGTTTTCTGATCGGTGCTTCCGACCCGCGCGGCGAGGGAGCCGTCGCCGCCTATTGAGGATTGCCTGGTGACCCCGGAGCCGGAGATTCCAACGGTATGAATGCTTTACGAGTTTGTTTATTCAGATTCAGATATCCCAGCACGGCCGCGCCGCCGCCGACAATGAATACCAGAACGTAAATTATCCAACCCAGAATGGAAACGGAAAACAATACCGAGAGTACTATCAGCCCGATTAAAAATTCCACTCCGATCGGGCCCTTATCCCGGCCGAATATCACGAATATCAGTCGTCCCAGTCCGATGGCGACATAGATCTTGCCGATATAAAACAACGCGATTCCGAAACAAAACAACATCAACGCCACCGGGATACCGATCAACAGGGCAAAGAAAATTATCCCCCCGATGAGGACCACGGCATAAGTCAAAATACCGACCGCAAAAGCCATCCCGGGAGCTTTTATTACCTGCTCCGAGGCCGCCCGCGTATGCCTCTTGAAAAGCAGAATAAAAACATAACCCGTTACCAACGCCAGCAGAAACATGGCAAAACGGAAGAATAACGGGAAATCCGTCGGGATTTTAATCTCGGTTTTTTCTTCAGGCACGGTCCACTGCGTCTTCCCACCAATGTGGGCGCTTTCATCGACAATGGCTTCATTGAAACTTTCATATACGAAATCACCGGCGATACGGGCCTTGTCGGTTATTTGTATATCTCCGCCTTTGACCTTGATGTTCCCCACGATACTGCCCGCTATCACCACGTATTCCGCCGCAATTTCGACATCACCGCCACACTCGCCGGATATCGTAACCCTTCCTCCGGCACAGGTTATATCCTGTCCGATTATCGCACCGCGACGGACGCTTATCTTATTGCCTGCCGCCAGCACGTTGCCGTTGATCTCGCCGCTGATTTGAATGTCATTACACAGGGCCCGAAGTGACTTGGCAACGGTCCCTTCGACGTCGGCCCGGATGGCGCAGACATTGAGATTGCCGTTGATTTCGCCGTTATGAAAAAAGTCCTGGGCGAGGGCGCTGACATCGCCGTTTACCCGGCCCATGATTTCTGCGTCGGTCTGAAAAATATAAATATCGTCTTCTATGAGTTCGTCTCGATTGACGGCAATATCTTGCCCCGACCAGAATACTGACGGCCGGGCGGCCTGCGGCACCGCCAGAATAAGCGCCGCCAGCGATAGGCAAATTAGCCCCTTTATTATTCCCGGTTTGATATAATGCATCAGTTTTATAATACGGCCGCCCATAACAATTGTTGCCTCTCCCGGGCAGACAAATATATTGCCTGAAATAAATTGTATGAGTATAATGCAGGCCGATTTGAGAATTGGCAATATATTTTTGCTATGAATATCCTTGAGTTATTTTTATTCGCGATTATCTTGTTTGTCCTGGCATACCGGTTTTATGCCCGATATCTGGCGCGCAAAATGGGCGAAAAATCGGATCGCCAGACACCCGCCGTCGATAAAAACGATGGCAGAGATTTCGTGCCGACTTCAGTCCCGGTGCTTTTCGCCCATCATTATGCAACCATCGCCGGGGCTGGGCCGATAATCGGGCCGACCATGGGAATTTTATACGGCGTTGGTCCGGCCTGGTTGTGGATAGTCATCGGCGGCATCTTGTTCGGTGCCGTCCATGATTTTTCTGCCCTGTTTGCCTCGATTCGCGAGGGGGGACAATCCATTGCCGAAATCGCCCGCAAGGCTTTGGGTGATTTCGGATTCCTGTTGTTTATCGCTTTTACCGGAATTATGCTGATTCTGGTCACATCGGCTTTTTTGTCACTGACAGCCGTCTCGCTGACTTCAATCTGGCCCATCGACAGGCTCGGTCTTGAAGCCGGACAAACCCTTCTGAAAATGCGCCTGGTCGACGATCAGCCGATGGGAGTAATCGGTGGTATCGCCTCAACGTCGGTCATAATCATAACCGCCTGCGCGCCGCTTCTGGGTTTTTTGATTTTTAAACGCCGCATAAATACCATTATATCTTTTGCTCTCGCCATTGCGGTATGTGTTATCTCGGTGTATGTCGGCTTTCAATGGCCGGTTTCGATGTCGAGCCTGACCTGGATGATTATTATTTCCGTTTACGTCTTCATCGCCGCCGGACTGCCGGTCTGGACCATTCTGCAGCCGCGCGATTTCATTAACGTCCAGATATTGTATTTCGGGCTTATAGTTATGACCTTATCGGTTATTATCGCCGGATTTGGCGGAGCGAGCACCATCCACATGCCGACCTTCAATCTGGCCGAGGGTCAGGCCCAGATGGGTCCGGTCTGGCCGATTTTATTTATTATAATTGCCTGCGGGGCCATCTCCGGTTTTCATGCTCTGGTGGCCGGAGGAACTACCGCCAAACAGCTGGCCCGCGAATCGCAGGCCAAAGTGGTCGGCTATGGCGCCATGATTCTCGAATCGGCTTTGGCTGTTTTGGTTATCCTCGCGATTGCCTCGTCGCTCAAATACGCCGATTATATGACCATCACCTGGCCGGCGGCCGGTACCGGCAATCCGATTCTGGCCTACGCTCTGGCGGTCGGAAATCTGGCCCACCGGGCATTGGGAATTCCCGTCGCATTCGGCGCTATCATTGGTATCCTGATGGTCGAGGGTTTCGTGGTCACCACCCTCGATTCGGCGGTCCGCCTGAATCGCTATATTTTCGAGGAACTCTGGAAACGTATCTTTAAAAGTGCCCCGGCCCTCTTCAGCAAATTCTGGTTTAATTCCGCCCTGGCCGTAAATCTTATGTTTATTTTGGCCGTGAGTAACGGCTACAAACTCATCTGGCCGGTTTTTGGGGCCAGCAATCAGCTTCTGGCGGCCTTGAGCCTTCTGGCCGTCTCCGCCTGGCTAAGGCTTCGCGGCCGCGCCAACTGGTTTACCCTGGTTCCGGCCGTTATTATGCTTACAACCACAATTGCCGCCCTGATTTATTATCTTGTCGAAAAATATATACCGGCGGGCAATATTGCCCTAATCGTTACCGACATAATTCTGTTGATTCTGGCCTTTGGCGTGGTCTTCCAGACATGTCGTAAATCATTCGGCGGCAGAAGACAGCAGGAATCCTCGGCAATTTCCACCTAATTGCTTATACGGCAATAAATAAAATCATTACCGTGCCGATATTTCCTATAAGCGGGCAGATTTTGCCCGCATTTGGATAATTATGAAAATTTTTCATGACAGGGGAAGAACCCTTCTTCCCAGGGTGGATACCATATTCCTCTTGTCGCGCCAGATGATTCTCTTCGGGGCGATCTGGGTATATTTCTCCGCCAATTTGAATTACACCTCCAAATTAATTCTGTTGTCATTATTGGGAGCATTTGTCCTGCAGCTTTTAATCTTCTGGGCGATCATGCGCGATAAAAATCTTGACCTCAAGAAGGCTTACCTGTTCATGATTATTTTCGACCTCGTATTCACGTCCGTATTGATTAAAATGACCGGGGGATTCTACTCGGAATATTTCCTGTTCTATTATCTGACCGTCGCTTTTACCGGCTACATTTTGGCTTTTTGGGCGGCCACGATTATGGTGGCGGCCCTGTCGCTGATATATGCCGGCATCTGCCTGACCGGATTCTCGACCGGAACAATTCCCGATATCATCATTCGGATGGGGATAATGTGGTTTTTCTTTATGGCTATCGCGTTCGTTTCGGATTATATCCGTCGTTCGGAACAAAGACTCCTCAATCTCTTTAATACCCTCAATCAAAGAACCACGGAGTTGGAAAAATCGCAGGTTCATCTGGAAATGATTTATGAAAACCTCCGCACTCTGGGATCGTTTTTAGACATTGACGGCATTATCGAAGAAGCCATGCGTATCATGGGCGAAATTCTGGCCTATCCCGCCAGCGCCCTATTGCTGATTGGCCCCGGCAACAACCTCATCTATCGCGGGCGTAATATCGCCGGCCAGTCCAATTTCCATTTGAAAGCCATGGACAAAGATAAAAACAGACTCCTGCAACTGGTCTTCGAACAGGGGGAACCGGTTCGGGTCACCGATATTTCCGGGCGCGATGATTATCAGCCGCTTCGCAAAACTACCCATGCCGTAATGCTGGTGCCGATGATTTCCCACGGGCTGGCCAAAGGGGTCCTGATTGCCGAGTCGCCAGACACCGATGCCTTTTCTAATAAGGATGAAAAATCGATGGTGGTGGTTGCCCGCTCCGCGGCTATGGCTCTGGATAATGCCATGCTCCATAAAAAGATGGAAGAATTGACCATAACCGACGAACTCACCGGAATATATAATTATCGCTATTTCACGCAAAAACTAAAAGAAGAACAGAGGCGTGCCGCCCGCTATGATTTGCCCTTATCCCTGATTATGCTTGATATCGACTGGTTCAAAAAATTTAATGATACTTATGGACACGAGGTCGGTAATATCGTATTAAAAGGCATGACCTCGGTGGTCAAAAAGTGTATCAGGGATGTTGACGTTTTCGCCAGGTACGGCGGTGAAGAATTCGCGATACTCCTGCCCCAGACCCCTAAAGTCGAAGCGGTTCGTATCGGCGAAAGAATTCGCGAATCGGTCGAAGCCGCCACCTTCGGCGGTCGTGATAATGTACCCGACCTCAAAGTCACCGTATCGGTGGGCGCATCGTCATTCCCTGAAAACGGCAAACCCTATGATGAATTGCTGTCCCTGGCCGACCAGGCCCTCTACCGGGCCAAGGGAGCCGGGAAAAACCTGGTATGTGTGATTTGATATGATTAACAAAATCGGACAACTGTTCATCGTCGGCTATAAAGGAATTAACCCTTCCGATGAATTCATGCGCTTCTTCGTGAAAGAGCGGATTGGCGGCGTTATATTTTTCGAGGATAACGCCAACCCGCATTATCACGCCGAAAAGCATATAAGGCAATTTATCTCCGAGTCGGAGTGTATCCCGTTTTTTGCGGTTGACCAGGAGGGTGGGCGAGTCTGTCGATTCAGAGGCGCCCCGGCCGAATTCGATTCACCTTCAAATTACGCCGATGCCAACAATCTGGAATTGTACAGTGAGCACTTCGGGCGGGCCGCCTATTACATGCAATCACTTGGGCTTAACCTGATTCTTGGCCCGGTAGCCGATCTTAACCTCGACGACCAGAATCCATGCCTTAAAGGCCGTACTTTCGGCAAGAATCCGGCCCGCGCCATACCTTTTATCGAGCGCACCATCGAGATTGCCCATAAGTGCAGCCTGTTGACCTGTCCCAAACATTTCCCCGGACTGGGCGCGTCGGTGGTCGACCCCCATCACGAACTGGCCAGGGCCGATTATGATTATCAGGCCTTTCTCAACCGCGAGGGCATCGTCTTTCAGGCGGCCATCGCCGCCGGGTGTGATATGATCATGACGACACACCTTATCCTGCCCCAAATTGATAAGGAACCGGCCACCGTCTCAAGCGCCGTGGTCAGCAATATGCTTCGGGGAACGCTTAAATTCGACGGCATCGCCATCACCGATGACCTGTTGATGGAGGGCGCCCGCGTCATGGGTGATTATGGTGAACGGGCTCTTAAAGCGTTCAATGCCGGTCATGATATACTTTTATTCGGACAAAACTTCCGTGTCGCCCAGGAAGTCGTGACATACTTCAAAAAGGCTTATAAAAAAGGCCTGTTGAGCGAAGATCGTCTGACCAATTCATTGGAAAGAATATCCGGTATCAAGTCCAAGTTGACTGTACCGGCGTAACAAGGTCATGATTCAAAAGCTTATAAACAAAAAGAGCCTGACTGTAATCGGAATAAACTCGGGCACCTCGGCCGACAGCCTCGACCTGGCCGCCGTCAGGGTTTTAAATAAAAAATCGGGAATATCGGTTAGATTTCTCAAAGGTAAGACGGTGCCATACCCCCGGCTCTTCTCGGACAAACTGCAGAAGGCTGTGCTTAATCGTTCTCTGTCGCTCGAAGAAGCGATGTCTCTCGACCGCGAACTGGGCGATTTTATCGGCCGCCAAACCCGCCGGTTTAGTGCCGATTTGAAAAAAATGAATGTCGTGGCCCACTTGGTCGCCTCCCACGGACAAACCCTGCGCCACCTGCCGGGACGATTCAAAATATCCCGCCGTACATCCCATGCCACCATGCAAATCGGTCATCCGGAAACCATCGCCTTTCACACCGGCCTGCCCACCGTCGCCGATTTTCGCCAGGCCGATATCGCCGCAGGCGGCGAAGGCGCGCCCATCACGTCTTTAGCCATGTGGCACCTGTTTTCCGATAAAAAGCGTAACCGCCTGCTTTTGAATATCGGCGGCATCGCCAATTATTTTTTCTTTCCCGCCGGGACAGGACCGGACCATATAATCGCCCGTGACTGCGGCCCCGGCAACAGCCTGATGGATTTGCTGACGAAAAAATTTTTCCACCGACCCTATGACGCCATGGGCCGCTTGGCCGCAAAAGGCCGTATCTCTCAAAGGCTTTTAACAATACTCATGGCCGATGACTATCTCAAGGGAAAATTCGGACCCTCCACCGGCCGCGAACGGTTCGGCGAAAAATTCGTCGAGAAAATAATCCGCTGGTCCGCGAAACTGAATCTCAACCGATACGATATCATGACCACCACGGCCGAGCTTACGGCGGTCACCATCGTCGATCATGTCCGCCGACTGGCCAGGCAATACGATATAGAGGCGCTCCATCTTTTTGGAGGTGGCGCCAAAAATAAATTTATCGTCGATGGTCTGAAACTGGGCCTGCCGGAAATCGACATCGAAAAAGTCGAACGTCTGGGATATGAAGGCGATTATCTGGAAGCCGTCTGCTATGCCGTCATGGGCGCTATGACGTTGTGGCGCCAAACGGGCAACTTGCCGGATGTCACCGGCGCGCAAAAAAAAGTGGTCTGCGGAAAAATAATCGATATCTTCGAATAATAGGTGACTATGAATATCAATTTAACATCGTCATGGGATAGGATTATAAGAACGACCGCTCATTATGGCACGATTGCGTTGATTATATTTTTGGTCTGGGGATGCGCCGCCGTGCCGAAACTGAAAGAAGGCTCCGAGGGTACCTATCTGCGACTACCCTTTGTTCGGGTTCTTCTGCAGAATACGTCAAGCGAAATTGTCGTCTCCGGCAAGGGTTCCTTTTCGGTGGAATGCCTGAAGGGCAAAAAAAGCTATGTTTATTATTCTTCCCAGCCGGTGACATTCAGCCGGTCCGGCGATGGCCTTGTCATCAAAATGGGTAATAACCCGCTGGGCGACCGATTCGATGAAGTCCTCTTGACACCGCGCTCCGGACATAATTTCCTGACGGCCTTCAACCAGCGCTACCGTGGCATGCTCCGCATTTTGCCCAACGGCAACAATCTTCGATTAATCAATATCGTGCATGTCGATGATTATCTCAAGGGCGTCGTTCCGCTAGAAATTGGCTTTACCACCGATCCGGAACTGGAAGCGATTAAAGCCCAGGCGGTGGCGGCGCGAACCTATGCCATTTCGCATCTGGAGCAATACACCAAAGAACCGTATGACCTGAAATCCGACGTCAGCGATCAAGTGTATCGCGGCGTGGACGTCGAAAAAGAATTGGTAAATGAGGCCGTCGATGCCACCCGCGGCATGGTCATGAAATTCCACGATCAACTGATCAACGCCTATTATCATTCCACCTGCGGCGGTTCGACCGATGACATCGATGAAGTCTGGGATCGCAAAGCAGAGCCGTACTTGCGGGCCGTCGCCGACAGTGGCTATTGTGACTGGTCGAAATACGCCCGGTGGACGGAATCATACAGCGTCAAACAGCTCGCCTTGAGACTCGAAGAATATCTCTCGGCCGAGCGTGGCAGAGTCATTCGTATCGACCGCATCGATGACATCGAAATTACCGGCCTTACCGCCGGTGGGCGCGTCGCCGAAATGACCGTGACAACCGACAAAGGCACCTTTAATTTCGGCAAGGATAAAGTCCGCTGGGTTTTCACCCGCTCCTCCAACCCCGAAATGATTCTGCAGTCGGCCTGGTTTCGAATCCAGAAACAATTCGATTCGCAAAATCGCCTGGCCCGGGTCGATTTCGTCGGCCGGGGCTACGGCCACGGGGTCGGCATGTGCCAGACCGGGGCGATCGGGATGTCGCGCGCCGGATGGAAATTCGAGAACATTTTAAAATACTATTATTCCCATATCAACTTGGTTCGGCTATACTGATTTCATTAACTTGATATTTGTAAAATCATATCGCGCGGCTATATTCATGTTATGTCTTTTGTCGCGTCCGGCAGAGCCGTCATATTGAATTCACGGCAATCACTGTATCCGTGCGGCGCCGATCCCTGGATTGGTGCAACCGCGCGGGTCATCGATGATATCGCGAAAAAAAACCTGACCCTGTTGGCCTCGGTCGGAACCCCGGCCTGGGAAATTGGCCTCTGTCTGGCCGGACTAAAAAAACTCCCAATAATGCTGTTTGTTCCCGCTACCCCCGGAGAAAATGAAAACCGTATACTAAGCCATTACTGCGCCGAATTTCGCCTTGACCCCGATTTTGTGCGGGTTTTTGAAATTATCGGCGGCACATCCCCCGGCAATCAACACCCCTTTCCGACTGCACGCGACAATAAAATTATCGAAATGGCCGACATCATTTATCCCGTGTCGATCCGTCCGCAAGGAAATTTCGACAAACTCCTGTCCAAACCGCCCATGCAGAACAAGGTTATCGACAGAACGTTTGCCGTGCCCTGGCAATCCCGAAAAATAAACCGTCTGGCACCCCTGTCACCGGAAAAATTGATGCCCGGTTTGGATGACGCCTTACGGGATTATATCATGCACTGGACACGAAGTGTGCATTATCCCTGGCCCGGTGAATCCAAACATGATTTCTATGATGCCTTAATACACTCAACAGACAATTATCCCCGATCGGCCCTTTTTACGCTGATGAGAATACTGGGGGAAAGGCGTCTTCGGGCCTCATCGAGGCATATGCGCAAGGGTGTTTCGGCCGTGTCTTTTTCATCCCTGCCACCGTCGCAAGCCGTCGCTCTGATGCGTTGGCGCTCACGCTATCGCGAAATGAGTTTTGAACCATACGGCATCGCCATAAAGAAATCCGCCGCCGAACAAGCCGGTATAAAAAAAGCCGTATACGGCAACCGCGAAATGATCTCTTATCTTACGGCTGACGAAAAACCATATTTCCAGAATATCGGAACTATCGGGGATTGGGAACAGGAACGGGAGTACCGCCATCTTGGCGATTTGGATTTATGCACCTTTGACGGTTCCGAAATGTATGTGATTACGCGGTCACCGTCCGAAATCGATAAAATAAAGACAGTCTTTGACGGCCGGGTTCTGGTATTATTGGATGAGTAGCGTGGTCTTAATTCGAAACGGTCGGTTTATTCTCGATAATCTCGAGATATTTTCTGGCCCAGATATCCGCCGAATGATTGGTTCTGACATACTGGTGGTATCGGCGGCCGAGATTTTCGCCGTCGATTTTATGATTATAAATCTGGCGAATCAAATCGGCTAATTCTTCGGGCCGATTGTTGGAAAAAGTCAGAGCCCCTCCGGCTTCATCCAGAAGGCGGGTGGCCTCCTTGGCGGGTGAGCCAAAAATTATCGGTTTCCCCGCGGCCATATATTCGAACATCTTGACCGGCAAAACCGATTTGGCAAAGGGAACGTCTTTGAGACAGTCCACAAGCACGTCGCCGGCTTTGAGGAAGTATGGTATTTCGTCGAGCGGTTGCAGACCGGTGAAGGAGACGTTGTCCAGACGGTACTGACGGGCCAGCTTTTTGTATTCACTCATTTTCTGACCGTCGCCGACAAAAACAAAATGGTATTGCTTTTCATCGGCCATGAGGCGGGCCGATTCGATGACCGGTTCCAGCGAGCGAACACAACCCATCGTCCCGCAAAACAGCACCAAAAATTTGTCTTCCCACCCGTATTTGGCGCGGATTCCGTTGGAATGGCTGTTGATGAAACTCTCGCCGACTCCGGACTTGATAGTTGTCAGTTGTCCGTTACCGAAGCCGTTTTCTTTCATCCAGCTGGTCAGACCTTCGGTAACACAGACGATTTTCCAGGCCCGCTTGTACACAAAGCGCATCATCCTGCGGATCGACTCCGTCAGCATCGATTTTTTAAGACTGCCGTACTGCTCACCCATTTCCGGCTGCAAATCCCGGATTTCAAGCACCAGTTTTCCGCGACGCAGGCGGCTTAAAAGCCAGCCCAGAAGAGCCGAAGTTACCGGAGGTGATGAGGCCAGGACAATATCGAATTTCCCCTTCAGGCGGAAGCTGTTCAACAGCGCGGTAACCAGAAAAATCAAAAAACCGATCATGCGTTTTTTGGGCTGGGCATTAGACGCCGGAAGCACAAATGACCGCAGAATTTCCACCCCGTCCATGTATTCCCGGCAGAAGACTTTCCCTTTGTATTTTTCGGGAATTATACCATCGGGATAATTTGGTATTGCCGTCAGAACGGTAACATCATGACCGCTGGCGCGGAAGTGGCGCGCAAATTCATGAAGCCGCCTTACCGCACCCTTTTCAGGCGGAAAATGTTGTGTAACAAGTAGTATTCTCATCCTTGACCGAATCGTAATCCTTAAATCTACTCCCGCGACCGCTAAAAATCAATATAAAAACCATACCGACGCAACTTATAAATACCTAATGACATGGATGTGTCAGGATTCACCGTTTATACCATCTTTTCATAACCGCCGGCAATTATCCAATAAAAAAAACGTGCTCCCGCATCCGGCCTTATCTTATAAATTAATCTCCTAATCCGGTTCACTCTTAAACCGGAATTGACTGAATGTAAACGAGATAATCGAAGTTGTCAACTAATCTTTCTTTTTTTCAACCAAAAAACCCATCCTGATTATATCCCCGCCGCGGATTGATAAGTGCTTAATAAAAAATCAATTCCACGCGCCGATTTTGCTGACGGCCATCCTGCGTGTCATTGGAGGCTATGAAATTCGTTTCGCCACGACCAATAGCTCGAAGACGAGAGCTGTCGACACCCAGACCGATCAGGTAATCCATTACGCGCCGAGCTCTCTTTTCCGAAAGCGCCTTGTTGTCTTCGGGAAGACCAATATTGTCGGTATAACCGCTTATTTCGACCCGGACGCCGCGCGCCGCCAAAAGCAAGTTGGCCAGTTTGTCAAGTTTTGCCCGGGTGGCCTGGTCCACTTCAAATGACCCCGGGTCGTATTTGATATGCAAAATCATGGGTTTGGCCAGCGGCGTCAAATCGACGCATCCGAAGGAGTCAACCTCCACGCCGGCCCTGGTATTTGGACAATTGTCTATTCCGTCGGGGACACCGTCGCCGTCGCTGTCAATCGGACAACCGCTTTTGTCCACGACGGCGCCGGGCAGACCGTCAGGACAATCATCCCTGTAATCAGGAATACCATCGAAGTCGGTATCGATGGGACAGCCGTTGATATCGACCAGCCCGGCCGCCTCTTTGGGCGTATTCGGACAGAGGTCGTATAAATCGGGGACACCGTCACCGTCGCTGTCATCCACAACCTTTCCCCGTAATGCCTTGGCCGACGTCGGCCCAAGACTATTGCCCGCCTTGACCGGTATCGGCTGGATTTTGCCCGATACCGATTTGGGATGGGCGGGTTGCGATCTACCCGCTCTGCCGAATGAGTATGAAATATTTACGCCGAAGCGATAGATCCAGTTGCTTAGACTATCCTTGTACTCTGCGACGAATTCCTGACCGGTTCCGGTCAAGTAATTCATCGTCGCCAGAAAGCCGATTCTGAAATTTCCACTCAAACGAAAATCGGTCCCCATGCCGGCCGCCAGGAATACTTCGCTGACACTGACATCGGTCGGTCCCCCCGTTTCCGAAGTTGTCTTTTGAATCACTCCGCTGGAAGGGTCCAGCATCTTCCATATCGAAACGCCGCCACCCAAATCGCCATGAAGCGTAATACGATCACCCATACGATAGACATGCCGACGCAATAAAAGCGTGATGTCGGTCGCCTTGCGGGCCCTGGTGCGATGGCTTTCGTCGGAACTGAATGTGAACAGCGAACCGGCTTGCGTGTCGTCGTACAATTTATACCGGCTCACCGATATTTCGCCCAGCCAGTCCGGTGACAGACTGGTCCCGGCATGAACGCGCCATGACGGTCCGAACACGAACCGGGGAGCATCGCCTCCGGATAGATTCACCATCTCGCCGCCGACCCCGACCAAAAAGCCGGCATCGGCCGTAACTGCGCCGCACAGCCCCAGAGACAGAGTAATCGCCATCAATCGTATAGCCAGCATATTTTCAATTTTACAGACCCGGCATCATTTTGCAATAAAAAACAAATCTATCATTTAATGTCGCGAAGTTCGTTTTTTATTTTTTGTCGATTGACACTTCGGCCTTAATCATTATTTTATACAAGTGACGTTTCGTGCACTTGTCTCAAACCGGTGGGGAGTCCGTTTGCGAATAAAAAAATTGCATGACTGGCCCAAGACCCCTCAAGAGGCGGAATCGATTCAGAAAGATTTGAGCCGCCTGGTGATTACCGACATCGATGATTGTCCGTATAATTTGGTCACCGCCATCGATATCTCCTGGGATGATCGGTCCGAACGGGCCTATGCCGTCGCGGTGACAATCGACATATCCGGTTTTAACGAAGTCGAACGGAGTCGCGCCGAGGGCGATATCACGTTTCCCTATCGACCGTCGATGTTGAGTTTCCGCGAGGGGCCGCTGATATTAAAAGCCCTCGAACGTCTCAAAGTCACGCCCGATGTCCTGCTTCTGGCAGGTCATGGCCTGGCCCATCCCCTCGGCTTCGGGCTGGCTTCGCATATCGGTCTTCTGGCCGATACGGCCTCGGTCGGTTGCGCTCGAAGAATATTGTTCGGCCGATTTGATGAACCTAAAGACGTTTTCGGCCAGTCCTCTCCGATTTATTGCGGGAGAAAAATATGCGGATACGTTTTACGAAGCCGGGTCGGCGTTAAACCGATCTTCGTCTCGCCCGGACACAAATGTAACGTTGATTTCTCTTTAAAACTGGCGCAAAACTGTCTCAATGGTTATCGTATGCCCGGCCCCCTTAGACTGGCTCGCATGGCGGCTAACCGCCTTAAAGACACGGCCCAAAATAACGAAGCGGCGGTTAAAAATTAAAGGGGACGACATATTAACGGCGTCATTTCATCGAAGGATAGGCTTTATGCTCGATAATAATGTCATATTGAAAATGGCCGATGAATTATTGCCATACCAGATTAAAATCCGCCGCTTTTTGCACCAGCACCCGGAACCATCTTTCGAGGAATTCGCCACGACCCGCCTTCTAATTACCGAATTGAAACGGGAAAAAATAAAAATAATAAAAATCCCCTGCAAAACCGGGGCGGTCGGCATTATCAATGATGACCTTAAAAAAGCCATTATGGTGCGCAGTGATATCGATGCCCTCCGCGTATTCGAAAAAACCGCATTGCCCTTCAAATCGCAAAATCCCGGTATTATGCACGCCTGCGGTCACGACGTCCACATGGCCGTCGTTCTGGGCACGGCCATTATTCTGAACCGGCTGCGGGACCGCCTCGACTGCGCCGTCAAATTCGTGTTTCAGCATGCCGAAGAAAACCCGCCGGGTGGGGCCGTGGAAATGATCCGCGCCGGCGTGCTGAAAAAACCCGATGTTAAAATGGTCTTCGGTTTGCACGTCGATCCGGGTGTTCCCACCGGGAAAATCGGACTGCGCGACGGCCGGACTATGGCCTCGGTCATCGATTTCGATATTACCATAATTGGCAAAGGCGGGCACGCGGCCCGTCCCCATGACGCTGTGGACAGCATCGCCGTCGCCGCTGAAGTTGTCGAATCGCTGCAAAAAATCGTCTCCCGCGAACTTCGTCCACTCGAACCGGGTTTGATTTCGTTCGGTACTATCGAAGGCGGGACAGCCCGCAATGTCGTCGCCGAAAGTGTCAGCCTTAAAGGAACCGCCCGGACCCTGTGGCCCGGAAATGTCCGAATCATTCCGCGCCTGATTAAGCGTACCCTCGACGGCGTCTGCCGGGCACGTGGTGCAAAATACAATCTCAATTTTTTGTCCGGTTATCCAGTGCTTTCGAATAACGAACGCGTCAATGATATCTTCCGCCAATGCCAGACCGAATTGTTCGGCAAAAATACTATGGTCGCAACGCCGCCGACTTTGGGGGGAGAGGATTTCGCCTATTATATTCAAAAAACCCCGGGGGCAATGTTCCGACTGGGTATTCGCAACGATAAAATCGGCGCCAATAAATCATGGCATGCCGGAGATTTTATGGTCGATGAAAAAGCCATATTTTATGGGACCTCTCTCCTGTGCGACGCGGTTTTAAAAGGTAATGCGAAAATTTAAAAATTATTCGGTTATTGTAATTTTTATCGCCTTGGCGGTTCTCGCCGGGACGGGCGATATTTGCGCTTACCAGTACCTGTCAGGGCTGGTCGTCAATTTTTCCGACTTTTCCTTCGTTCGCTCCATTACGGCCGGTTATGAATACGCCTATGTCGGGACGACCAACGGCATTACCCGTTTTAATATCTCCAATAACACTTGGGACCTGCCCCTGACCGGTATCAGCGGCCTTCTGGGTGGGGATATCCTTCGCATCCAGACTTCGCGCAATGATGAATACCTCTGGGTCGAAACCGAATTGGGCAAATTCGAATACAACCGTACTCACAACTTCTGGACACAAATAAGCCAATTCCCGCCGGACGATGGTTTTGTGCGCCATTTGAGACCGGAGCCGGTCTATTTCGCCCCGCAAGGATTCAATTACCTGCCCAACGGAGTGTTGGTGGATTTCGAAAACCGACGCTTTCCCCTGACCGACATTATCGACGACGGCTGGAGCAACCTCTGGATCGGCACCTGGGGACTGGGTGTCATCCGCGCCGACAATTCCAATTACCAGATGGAGCTTTTAAATTATGGTTTGCTGTACCAGGACGTGTCCTGCCTGTCCGTGCATGACGGCCGGCTTTGGGTGGGTGGGGAATTGACCGAATCCCTTCGTCACGGTCTGACCATATATTCCATTGAAAATAACTCATTCAATTATGCCCAGCCCGATTACAGCCGCTATTCCCGAACAAGTATTATTAACGACATCGCCATTGGTTCGGAAAATGCCTATGCCGCGACCAATAACGGTTTGCTGGTCGTCGATAATAAAGATTACGGAGTTTCAATCATGATTCAATCGCCGCCAGAGTGGGGTATCGATAAAGCGCTGAACTGCGTTGCTGCCCGTGGCGATTCCGTCTTCGTCGGCCTTTCTTATGGCGTCGGGCTAATACGTTTTTTAGATGATTCGATTTCTTTCGAACCAACCCTGTTTTTGCCTGACTTGACCGCCCTGTCAATGGAATCATCCGATGACGCCCTCTGGATCGGAACCGATCGCGGCGTCTATCGTCTGGTGTATGCCTCCGGGATTATGGAACAGCTCAATATCTGGCAGGTGTCGGGGGCAACGGAAATTTTTGATATAACCATCGGCCCCGATAAAATCTGGATTGCCACCGGCGAAAATTTGATCGCGATTGACCCCGAAACCGGAGCTGTGGTCGATTATCCCGAAGTCTATAGCTATAACGGGGTGCGCTCGGTCGATTCACAGGGCGATATCGTCGCCGCCGCGACCGGCAATGGCCTGCTACTGTTTTTTTTCGGAAAGAAGAAATATCATAATTATTTATATACTCAAAATGACGGTTTGCCGTCGAACAATATCAAAACCGTCAAATTCGACGGCGATTATCTCTGGGTCGGTTCCGACCAGGGCCTGACCCGATTCTGGCACCGCCACCCCGGTTTATATCATTAATTCTTGCCGCGGCGAATTTACCGGTTGATGACTTTAAAATATTTACCTATTTTGTATTAATCCAACCTGTCGTCGATTTTGACGTATATTAGAAATGAAGATGTCAAATGGTTTAAATAAAGCGGCGATTCTGATAACACTGGCGGGCTGTCTGATAGTCGGCGGTTCACTTTCGGCGGCCGAGCAGGATTTCTTCGATATCTTCCCTATCCAGGTGGAGGGAAAAATCTACGGGCAAATCATCGGTGATTTTAACGGCGATAATCTTAATGACGTCGTCATTTTCTATTCACCGACCGATAATCCCGATACCCGATTTGCCGGTTTATGCATTAATCTCGGTTCCCACGGTTTCGCTGAACGTCCCGATTATCTGATGCGTCTTCCCCAAACGGCTGTGCAGGTGGATAAATGTAATGTCGATGCCGACGCCGCCGTCGAAATTGTCTTTCTCGATGCCGATGGGGCCGCCTTTATCGATTTCGACCCGGCCACCGGTTTGACCAGCCCGCGCCGCCTGATTCGTCAGAATACCATCTACTCCATGCCGGTTTTCAGCGGCATTATTGTTGAACCGTTCTTCGTCCCGTTTGAAGAAAAAAAGGATATGGTAGCCGTCATCCCGACTTCCAAAGGGTATGTCATTTTCGAAAGGGAAGAAGTCGGTACTTATGAAATTCTCAATCAGCTATCTCTCCCGATTTTCAGCTATAAGCCCGAAAAAGAATTGAAAGATTTCCGGGGAGGCCGACGGGCTTCCTTCAGCACCGAATTGGCTTCGATTCGCGCCAACGATTGCAACAAAGACGGTCTGACCGACCTGTATTTCTATTGGGGTCATAAAATATGCTGTTTCATCCAGGACAGCACCGGCAATTTCCCGACCGACCCGAACGTGAACCTTTCGTTTTTCCCGGAGAATATGGACGGATTTATGCAAACGTGGCTTGATGATTTGAACGGTGATGACCGCCTCGATGCCGTCGTTTCATACACCTCCGGCGGCATTACCAATGCCGAGACGACGCTGTCCTTTTATTTGTGCGGTCCCGACGGAAAAATGTCGAAAAGTAACAAGCGGGAGATAAGACTGTCCGATTCACACTGCAATCTGATTATCAATGATTACAATAATAACCGCCAGCCCGAACTGGTTGTCCCAGCGCTGGAATTGGGGACGATTGCGGCTACCAAAATGTTTTTGATGAAAAAAGCCGATCTGCACCTTCTCATATATGACCTGGTCGGAGGTATCCCTGAAGAAGAGCCGCGCTCCCGAAAAAAGGTCGAGTTCCGTTTCAATTTCGATCATCCTCAACCCACGCGGGAAGTGTCACTGGACTGGTCCACCGATTTCAACGGCGATAATCTGCATGATTTGGTTTTTGTTGATGGCGGGGGTAATATCAAGATATATTGGGGCGATTATAAGGATTTCCTGTCGAATCGGCCCGACCTTGAAATCCCGCTGGACCATCCCGCGACCGTTACGCCGGTCAACATGGGTGGCGATGGTCTGGCCGATTTGGTCGTGGAACATAATTTGAAGGGTAAATTTGACCGGATTACGATATTAAAAAATCGGGGGAAAAGACGTTAAATTATGCCAAGGTTATTAGAAAATCTCTGGGTTAAAATCGCCGCTTTAGGATTGGCGTTTTTATTGTGGCTCCATGTCGCCACCGAAAAAACCTACCAGATGCAACTGGCTCTTCCCCTGACGCAGGTGGAATTATCCGGCGACCTGACCTTGATCGAACCACCCCCGGAATCGGTGCTGGTGGTGGTCACGGCCGATGGTAAAAGTCTGTTGTCCAACGACTGGAAAAAAAGCGGCCTGCGACTGGTAATTTCCCAGAGCCGGCCGGGACGATTCAAAGGCACACTGTCCACCGATAATATCAGCCTCGTCCGGGGTGAACGGGTCGGTCTGGTCGAGGTCATCGCACCCCGCGAATTCAATTTCAATTGCGACCATGTCGAAAGCCGCAGCGTCCCGGTAATCAATCGTTTTGTCGCTCTGCCCGGCGAGGGATTTGCCCTCGGCAAAGCCGATTCCCTGGTGCCCTCCGAAGTGACCATCTCCGGCCCCCGCACCGCCATCCGCGGTATTGACTTCGTGGAAACCGAACTCGATTCGCTCGATGGCGTCCGCAATGACTTTTCCATGAAAGTGGCGCTTGCCAATCCCGACGCCTATGGCGTTAAAGTCCGTCCCGATACCATCAGCCTTTTTGTCAATGTTATCCCGGTCAGGACCATTACCTTGGTCAATGTTCCGATAACAATCCGCAATTTGCCCGACAGCACTGGCTATGCATATTATCCGCGCACCGTTGACCTGCGTCTGCGCGGCCGGCCCGACCTGGTCGATACTCTCAAAGCCGAAAATATCCCGGTCGTCGCTGATTATAACCGGGCCGACGCCGGAGGCTTTGCCGCCGTAAAAATCACCCTCCCCGATGCAGTGCAAATCCTGGCCCGTACTGTCGATTCGGTCCAGATTGTTGTCCGACCATGATCATCCTCGGTGTCGAAAGTTCCTGCGATGAGACCTCCGTGGCCGTCGTCGAAAATTGCGATAACGTCCTCTCCAATGTCATCTTAAGCCAGCTGATTCATTCCGATTATGGCGGCGTTGTGCCGGAACTGGCCAGCCGGGAACATCTCAAGGCCGTAACCACCGTCTATCGCGAAGCACTGGATAAAGCCGGTATCGCCCCCGAACAAATCGATCTGTTCGCCGCCACTTATGGCCCCGGTCTGGTCGGCGCCCTTCTGGTCGGACTGAATTTCGCCAAAGGCCTGGCGTTCGGTTACGACAAACCCTTCGTCGCCGTCAATCATCTGGAAGGCCATATCGCCGCCAATTTGTTGATTCATAAAGACGCCCTGCCGCAAAAACACCTGACCTTGATTATTTCCGGCGGTCATACTTCGCTGGTTCTGGTCAATGGCTTCGGCGATTACATCATGCTCGGCCAGACGCGCGATGATGCCGTCGGGGAGGCCTACGACAAAGTCGCCAAACTCCTGGGATTGGGCTATCCCGGCGGACATCTCATCGACAAATTGGCCAAAGAGGGTGACCGCCGTTTCCATAAATTCCCGCGCGGGATGATCAAAGAAGACAATTTTGATTTTTCATATTCCGGTCTCAAAACGGCGGTGGCTCTGTATGTCAAAGACATCGGCGAAAAAAAAGTGCAGGCGTGCCTGCCCGATATTTGCGCCTCGTTTCAGGAAGCGGCGCTGGAAGTACTCGTGGATAAAACCGTCCGGGCCGCCCATGAATACGGCGTCGAAGCCGTCACCCTAAGCGGCGGTGTGGCCTCCAACAGCCGCCTCAAGGAATTGATGCAGGAAGAACTGTCGAAAACCAACGTCAAGTTTTTCTTTCCGCCGCCGGATTTATGCACCGATAACGCCGCCATGATTGCCGCGACTGGATATTTGCGCTATAAAATGGATGGCCCCTCGAACCTGACCATCAACGCCGTGCCGTATCTGCCCCTAGTTTAGTTATTTCGGGAAAGCCATTTGCCAATCTATCCTTTATTCCCGGAATCCACCAATAAAACATCGCTTCTCTTCAATCCAATTGCCGCCGGGATTTTAACAATTTATATTGCCCGGCAAGCATTAAGGCTGGATATGAAAAAAGCCGATTTATATGGAAATGATGCGTATTATACCGGGCAACGGCCATCCGGCCCCGGAAACTTTTGGATAAAATAGCCGTTTTGAGATAAACATATTTTATCAGGGAAAAAAGCCGCGAAGCGGCCCAAACAATATAGAATCATATCGAGGTGTTGCAATGCAGGATGAGCTGTTAGGCAAAATAAAAAGCAAAAAGGCCCGGGTTGGAATTATCGGCCTGGGATATGTCGGTCTGCCGCTGGCTGTCGAATGCGGCCGGGCCGGCTTCGAAGTGTACGGCTTCGACATTTCCGAAAACAAAGTGAAATTAATCAACGCCGGCAAATCCGATATCGACGATGTCCCCGACAGCGCCGTCAAAGATCTGGTGGACAAAGGCAAACTGAAAGCCTTCACCGGACCGAATAATTTGAAAAACTGCGACACCATTTCGATCTGCGTCCCGACACCGCTGTCCAAAACCAAGGACCCCGATGTCAGCTATATTCTCGCCGCCGTCAACTGGGTCCAGCCCAATATGCACAAGGAATTGCTGGTCATTCTGGAATCGACTACCTATCCCGGCACAACCGAGGATATGATTCTCCCGCTTCTGGAGGAATCCGGCCTCAAAGTGGGCAAAGAATTTTACCTGGCTTTTTCACCCGAGCGCGTTGACCCGGGTAATCCTAAATTCCTTACCCATAACACCCCGCGCGTGGTGGGTGGTATCACCCCCAAATGCACCAAAATCGCCAAGCTGTTTTACGAGCAGTTCATCACCAATATCTATCCCGTTTCCTCGACCCGCGCCGCCGAAACCGTCAAGCTTCTGGAAAATACTTTCCGCTCCGTCAATATCGGTCTGGTCAACGAAGTCGCTCTCATGTGCGACCGGCTGGGGCTGAATGTCTGGGAAATCATCGACGCCGCCGCCACCAAACCGTTCGGCTTCATGCCGTTTTATCCGGGGCCGGGGCTGGGAGGACATTGTATCCCCATCGACCCCCATTACCTCTCGTGGAAACTGAAAAGCCTGAATTACTACGCCCGATTCATAGAACTGGCCGGCGATATCAACAGCCACATGCCGGAATACGTCGTCGATAGAATCGGTCGGGAATTCAATCACCGCGGACGATCCATCAAGGGTTCCAAAATCGTCCTTCTTGGTATTGCCTATAAACGGGATATCAAGGACGTCCGTGAATCTCCGGCTCTCGATGTTTTAAAGCTTCTCGAAAACGCCGGAGCCAAAGTCGTTTATAACGACCCCTTTGTCCCCGAAATTCGCTGGAACGACGGTAAAATAAAATCAGTAAAACTGACCCCGGCCCTGCTCAAAAACGCCGATTTGACGGTCATCCTGACCGACCATAATCTCTATGATTACCAGATGATTGTCGATAACGCTCAATTGATTTTCGATACCCGCAATGCCACCAAGAAAATCAAAACCAGGCGCAATAAGATAATCCTGTTATAAATTTGCAGGTCAATCTCATGCCGGGTCCTGTCCCGATCATATCGGGATATGACCCGGCTTTTTTTGGCAGATTCTTTTCCGTCAAAAGCCCGGTTTCCTTTTTAAGTTGTTAATAAATAATATCTTAAGGGCCAGGTTCTGCATTTATAAAATTCAGTTCGGGCCGCTTTTTGCCGATAAATTACTACGGACAGAACCTTGCCATTAAGGCGGCCATACCCTGTGGAAAATAACGACCGCGAAATATTAGCGAAGTTTATATCGGAACTGATAAAAACCATTAAAGTGGTTTCCGTCTATCCGGAAAACAACCCTTTGCCTATAAAACTGCGCGAATCGTTCAGTGAACGTTTTTCCGAATTTGTGGTACAGTGCGGTAAAATACGTCTTGTCATCGGCCGCGATACCATTTCATACGACGGCAAACCGGTCTATCGCGATACTTCCGATGACGAAAAACCCGCCTCGCTTTTCCACAATGCCGGGATAACCGAAATATCCTTCGGTCCGACTTTCGGATATGAACAGGCAAATCAGTTCTTGGTGATGATGAAAAAATTCCTGAATCGGGCCGAGGGATCCGACGACCTGGTCATGCTCCTCTGGAAAAGCAATATCGAGGGATTCGATTATCAGACTCTCGAAGATTCCATCTTGGGCGAGTATGAAGGGGATTTCTTCACGAGAGAATCGAACGTCGATGACCCCTTATCCGATTCCCGGTTCATTAATCAATCCGACAGCGGTAAGCTGAATTATAACTCCATCTTTCTGGACGATTCCGACGAAACAACCGCCACAAAGCCGCCTGAAAAGACTCCCATTGCGCATGATGAGCTGTGGCGCGAAAAAATGGGGTGGCATAGAGCACAACATGATACCCAGGAATTATCGGACAATATCGCCCGTCTTTTTGATCGGCATTTCCGACTGCAGGAAAGCGACGCCGCAATCGCCGCCGCCCTTCTCGAAGAAGAAACCCGGCATGATCTTTACAAACTGGCCGTGGGGCTGACCCGCGAACTGGTCATGCAGGAAGATGATTATGTTGAGTTCATCGAGACGATTACGGTTTGCGAGAAATTCCATACCGACGTTTTCGAAAAGGGCCGGATAGATTGTGCCGTCGATATCGCCGACTTTATTGTCGGTCTGGAAACCAGAATTCCTGCCGAACGGTATCGCTGGAAAGAACGGCTCAATACGGCCCGGGCCGCTCTGGGGGCAAAAGATACCTTCGTCCGCTTTGGACGGGCGCTAAATGCGACCCCCGATTTCCCTCCGGAAGAAATCGAAAGGTATCTGGGGCTATTTGGATGGGAGGCGCTGGCTTCAGTGGCCGACTTGCTGGGCGAACTGCAACACCGAACCCACCGCCTGGCCGTATGTAATTATTTATGCCGGGCCAACCCCCGGCATGTCGATATCCTGGCCAAAGGCATTTTTGACCGCCGCTGGTTCGTGGTGCGAAACACCGCCATGATTCTGGCCCGTATCGGTGGCCAACGAGCCCTGACTTTTCTGGAAAAAGCGGCCCGCCATGAAGACCCCCGCGTCCGGCGGGAAGTGGCCTTCGGATTGATCGAAGCCTCCAGCCCCGGCAGCATCTATCTTCTTAAGGAATTCATCTGGGATAATGACTCTGAAATCAGTCTGATAGCGGTCGAGGCACTTCTCAAAATCGACCGTGCTCTGGCCGTTGACCTGCTTATCTCCGTGATAAACGATGAACGTTTCGCCGGTCTGAATGACAGCATTCAGGAAAATGTCATCATCGCCTTCTCGCGGTCGGGGGAGAAGCAGGCTGTCGATTATCTGACCGCGCTGGTCAACCCCTGGAAACTGATGCCGACCCTGTCCGATGAGTTTTATCGCCGGGTAGCTTTCCGGGCGCTGGCCGCGAATAGGTCGGATGAGGCCGAAAAAGCCCTCGTGAAATTGAGTCGGTGCTTGAGAGGAAAAATTCGCCGTATGGCCAATCAAGCCCGGGTCGAACGTCTTCAAAACCTGCAGGAGTGCAACCCCAATGGCCGATAATACGAGATACAAGACATTTGTGGCGGCCTCGGCTAGGGAGCAGGAACTTGTGAACCTGCTGATTCTCCTGTTTCGCACGGCTTCCATCGCCGAACAGAACAACGAATCATACCTGACCAAATCGGAAAAGTTCTATAACCTGTTTCGAAGTCTGACCGAGGAAACCGGTAAAATATGCATCAAAGTCGTCAAGGGCAGAATCTTCATCGGCGAAAAATTCGTACGCTTCGACACCGACGGCATGGTGCGGGTGCGCGTTATCATCGACCAGTGGTACCGGCTGGGCCTCGGCGGGATAGTGCTCGATGAATTCGTGGAGCGACGCCAGATCGATAAATTCATCTACCTGATCGCCCGCGCCGCCGGAGTATCCCAGGAAGAGTTGTCCATCCGCCTGATCGACCTCGGCGTCGACGGTATCACCCTGCTGGCCCCCGAAAAGGAAGACGATAGTACCCTTGATAACGATGAAAGGCTAAGACTGCGCCGGGTCGCCCGGGCGACTTTTTTCCGGGCCATCGCCATGGTCGGTGACATCATGGCCCGCGCCGCCGAAGACAAGGACATCGACGTCACCAAAACCCGACGGGTCGTGCATGCTATGGTCGATAATATCATTGAGGATGAATCGGCACTAATCGAGCTGACCGCTATCCGCGATTTCGACGAGTACACCTATGTGCATAGCACCAATGTCTGCATTTATTCCCTGACCATCGGCATTCACCTCGGACTGAACCGTGAGAGCCTGTCACAATTGGGCTTTGCGGCTTTGTTTCACGATCTGGGCAAAGTGAAATTGCCCGGTGACTTGATCAAGAAACCGGACGTGTTCGATGAGGACGATTGGATTCAAATGCAGAAACACCCCCGGCTCGGTGCTAAAACTATCTTGCGTAATCTGAAACTCGACGAAAATGTCATCCGCGCCGCCCTGGTGGCTTTCGAACACCATATCAACATCGATTACTCCGGATATCCGCTCCTGGTCGAGAAACGACCGACCAATCTGTTTTCACGCATCGTGGCCATCGCCGATACCTTCGACGCCCTCACTTCGGGCCGCGTTTATATCAAGTCTGCTATACCTCCCGACGAGGTTATGCGTAAAATGATGTACCAGATGACGGTCAAATTCGACGCCTTTTTGCTCAAACTGTTCGCCAATATAATCGGGGCATACCCGGCCGGAACACTCGTCCTCCTGTCGAGCCGCGAACTGGCCCTCGTGGCAAAGGCCAACCGCGAACAACCGGTGCGACCGGTCGTGCGCCTGATCGGCAACGCCTCCGGGTTGTACGATGAATACCATGAAATAGACCTGTCCCTGCCGGAACATCAGTCGATAACGGTCGAGCGCATCATTGATCCCGCCGCCCATAATATCGATATCAAACGTTTGATTCTTGTCGATGAACCGTTAAAAGTTGTACGATAACGCCAGGGCAGGGTGAGCGTCTTCCGTCGGAACCAGTCTCAACGAAATCGATTCGTCCCTCTTCGGAAAATGTACCAGGTGAGCATCGACATAGGCGTCGAACATGGATATGAATATCAGACTGCCGGTGTACCAGGCAAAACGGTTGCGTTCGCTACGGGCATTCTCGTATTCCCGGAATAACATCCCCTGCTCATTGAGCCCCGCCGATTCGAACGCCGCCCGGGCATCACTGGTTTTGGTGCGATAGTGCCAGTACGTGCCGAAAGCCAGCGATTCCAGACCGGCAAATATGACGGCTTTGATGTATTTCTTGTTGCCGACCTGCCCCCAGCCGGGAACCAGCATCGATTTGAACAGGGCGGTCGTGGGTCTTTGCGATCCGGTGCTGTCAGGACCGCGCTCGACGAAAAGGCTTTTGTACCTTATGTCGGCCATGACCGAATCATTGACCATCCCGGATACCCGGACAGAATCTTCATCGGGCACGGAATCAGCCGTAGCCGCGCCGCCGACCGTCAATAAAACGATGATAATCACAGCAACGCACATAAGGTTTTTCTTAAGGAATGGTACGATTGCTTTTATCCGCGTTAACCACCTGTTGGGTGGGACACCGGTATCTGCGAGACCGACGTGCCGCACAGGATTCAACCTTCGCCGTCGTCAAAAACCCTGATCCGTTTCGGGAATATCTCGATACCGAGTTCGGGAGCGACAATGTCATGCAGGTCGCCGTCAACATATAACTTGCGACCGTCCACCGGCCCGACCACGATTTTGGTGCCGCGATACATGCGGATCGGATCGGCATAAAGGTATTTGCCCTTCACCAGCATACGGGCGTAACTGGAGAATATGGCTTTGCCCTGTCCGATGTCGAAAATGACCTCGGCTTTGCCGTCGTCGTCTATCCCGGCCGTGGATACCGGCAGGCCCGCCGAATAGGCCAGCAAATTGACATTGAACATGATCGGCGAAAACTCAAAAGCGAAAGAGTCTATTTTGATCGATAATTGATTGACCTTCACCCCGGCCGCACACGCCGCCGCCGTCCGCGACCAGCCGATTCCAAACCGGGGAAGACGCCGGTTGGCCAAACCGTTGTGAAGCTCAACCGTGAAACCCAGCGCGGCCGATCCGAGAAAGAAATAACCGCCGGCTAATCCTTGGTCAATACGCCTGTCCCGACCGCTTAAAATACGCTTTATGGCTTTATCTATCGATGACGCGCCATAGAGGGAGCGATATATATTGTTGAATTTACCCATCGGGATTATGCCCAGAGGACAGGTCCGCCTGATAAGATGACGGCCGACCAGATTGACCGTGCCGTCGCCGCCGCAGACAATCATTCCGGCCGGATTAAACTGCAACGCCTTCTTGAGTCGAAAAATCAGCTCCCGGACATTTTCGGCGTTAATAATGAAATATTCGCCGCCGCTATCGGTGATGGCCGCCTTGACCTGCTCCACGGCCGTTTCGGAAAACCCATGGGCCTGACTGTTTAATACCAGGTTCAGGCGTTGCTTGCGAACCGGTTGGGGGCCGCGCCGTTTTCTGTAATTTTGCATATATTCAATTATGCTCTATTTTTTGCCGTATGGCAAGTCCTTACGCAGCATTTTACTCTTTGTTCATGAGTATAAGCTCGGTAATCGGCTCGCCGGTTTCGAAGTCGAGCATCTCGGTCTTAACCGGCGTGTGAAGGCCATCCTTCGTGAAATAAGTGTAGCCAAAGGCATTGATGGCGTCGTTGCGAACTTTATGACATTCAAAAGTCCCCGCCGGAACCGTCACCGTCACCAATCCCATAACCGAATCGGCCGCCGGGTAAGCCTCATACGGCTTCCCGGTCATCAACAGCAGATTGACAAAGGCGAGTTCATTCCGGTACCCGGGCGTGAAATTCTTGTTCCTCGATGTCAATAGAGAACCGGTGGTGGTGGTCAGGCCGTCATAATAGGGCATCGCCCCAGGGACGGCCCCCGTATAATTCGAGCGGATTCTTAAACTGTCACCATCTTTGAACGCGCGAATGAAAATAGAATCGACCCCACGGGCCTGGGCTATCTCCGGGCTGAACTTGTAATAATTCTCTGATTCGATCAAAATCAGGTCATCCCCCTCGAACCTCTCTATCGAAGCCATTTTTATATCCTGTTCGATTATTTTAATAACCTGTTCACTTTCAAATACGACACCCGCCGTATCCAACCTGGTAATTGTAACCGTGAGACTGTTGGTAACCTTCTTGGGCGTATATACATTGATATTGTAGACAAGTTTTTCCGAGACGCCTTTGGGCCATACTTTAGCAATGTCTCCGGCCGTGACGGATATGGCCAGCAAAATAAATGCAATAAGGGTGCGAATTAACATAAAGACTCTCCTGCTGTTTTATAATTATACCCCGGCTTGAAGGCTTCACACCCAAAAATCCGGGGTCAACAAATTACTAAATTCCGGCCAGCCAGTTTCTTATAAATCCGGCCAGATTGTCCCTGTACCCGACCGCTCCGGCCAGATAGCCGCCTTTCAACCCGACAATTATGTCACCATAAAACCGATCGGTTGTCCGAAATGCATAACTCTCGTCAAAGCCCAGGCTGTCCTTTATAGCCTCCATATTGGCCGTCTTGTCGGCGATTTCCATCCATTGCGCGAATTTTGCCCCATCCGCATCCTCCGATAAAAACAGCCCGATCGTATCCATTCCCATAATATATGATTGGACATAAACTTCCGTCAAAAATTTCTGCCCCAGATACGATTCCGCGAAACACTTTCTTGAAGCCGCGATGGCATTGGCCCCCGGAAAAATGGTGAAGATTTCGGGCAAGGCTACTCTTCCCGGAACCAGCCCGCTCAATTCCTCGGCCAGATTGATCAGGGCCAAAGAACTCTGCGGGGAATCATCAAAGCCTATCAATTTGACGACATAGTCGCCCTTTACGAAAGCTATCAGGCCGGGAGCGACAAAGCCCTCCACACCCAGCCGGACCAGTTGGGCATCAACCGGACGGAGCATGGAATACAGACCGAAGGCGTTTTCGCCGTCGCGGAATTTATAAATATCGACGACAACCTCAACACCGTCGTCCTTGTAATCGGCCGTGGCGACCGATTCAAAATCATACAAGTAATATATCTCGGCCCCACCGTTGATATACTCCCAGAGCGTCTGGCCGATATAAGTTCGTATCTCGCCAACGCGCTTCAGGGCCGTTTTCATCGATGTCTCTAAAAGAAAATTCTGCGGCGCCGAGGCCTCAATTTCGGGTTCCTTCGATCCGCAGGATACGATCGATAAAGCGACCAACCATAATAACAAAACCGTTTTTATAAGAAATTTCCCCGTGTCCATGACTTCAAACACCCTTCCTTCGCAAAAGCAGCTGGTTTTCTGGCGAGCGCGATTCCCCCACCGAGGTGATGTATATGGCCGCTTTGTCCTCCACCGGACAGGCGTACTCACAGGCGCCGCACCCCGTGCACCGTTCCGGATCGACATAGGGCAGTTGCACCATAACCGTTTTCCCCTCGGAATTTTCTACGTCATCCCTTTTCAAATAAATAGCTTTGGGGGTGGTCGGGCACCACTCTTCGCAGACGATGCACGGGATATTCATGCCCCAGGGAAGACAGCGCCCGCGGTCGATGAAGGCCGTGCCGATTCGGTTCGGCGGCGAGTTCTCGTCCCCGACCTTTTGCTTTAGCGTCAGTTCGATTATCGCCCCCGTCGGACATACCTGCCCGCACAGGGTACAGGTCGGTTCGCAATAGCCGATGCGGGCGATCAATATCGGTGACCACAGACCTTCCAGCCCGGCTTGGGAAAGAGTCGGGTGCAAAGCGTTATTGGGGCAAACCCGCATGCACTGCCCGCACCGGATGCACCGCGCGATGAAATCTTGCTCCACAGCAGAACCGGGAGGCCGAATCAAATATGGACTGGCGTTCTTTTCGAAAGCATCGCCGGAGCGAAAAAGCGGCGTCAAAGCCAGACCGCCGACAATCGAGGCCGCCACCTTGCGGCGGGTGACGTCGATTTTCTGCGTCGGGGCGGGATTGTCCTTACCGTCCTCGTGTTTCGGAAAAAATTTGAATTTCAGCGAACTGCGGGGACAGACAGCCTGGCAGTTCAAACAAAGATGACATTCGCTCTGACGCCAGCGCGCGCCGATATCGGGTCCATCCGCCCCCTGACAGGCGTGAAGACAAAGATTACAATGATCACAGGATGATGCGTCCTTTTCCAGCCCGAATATGGCATAGCGCGAAAATATCCCCAGTAACGCCCCCAGCGGGCAAATCCCCCGGCACCAGAAACGGGTGAATAGCCGATTCATCATCAATATGGCCAGAAAAAACAGGCCGATGGTTAATATCGTATGAAAATGCATCTGTCGAAACGGCAAAAACAGCGCCGCAAAGACGTCGTACACCCCCTGCGCCAGCGCGCCCAGCGGCCCGATGCCGAATGATTTGGCCCAGCCTAAAAGCCCCAGCGACGTGCTGTGTATGACCGGCAAGACCGCCGTCCCCAGCGAACGGGCCAGAAGCGGCAGGGGATCCAGCAGGCCGGCCTGCAACGTCCCGGTCAATGCCGCGGCCAGAAAGAAAAACAGAACATAATACTTGATCCGTTGATACTTTCTATAACGATTCGATTCGATTTTATTTTTGCCTTTTCTTCTCAAACGCTCCGACGGGATTTCCGAAATCCAGTGATTGAGTGAACCCAGCGGACACACCCAGCCGCAGAAAAACCGCCCCAGAAATATGGTCGGGATCAACACCGCCAAACACCAGAGCAGGCCTTTATATATCGTCCCGTTGGCCAGAAGCGTCGATATTGCCACCAGCGGATCGAATTGCAGCGCGATGGATACCGGGTAGGGAAGAGTGATATGGTCGCTGTTGCCGGGACTAAGATTTACCTCGAAATTGGTTTTTAAAATCAGCCAGAAAAAAATTCCGAAAAATAATACCTGCGACAGGCGGCGAAGATTTCGTACCGTTTTAATCGTCATCAGACTATCTCTTTATATCCGGCCTTGTTGTAGTCGATTTCACCCAGCCCCGCTTTGTGAGCCAGGCTGATATGGCCGACAATATCGCCGCTTAAACCCAAAAATTCGCACCCCCGCGAATCGGCCGCAACTAAATCGGTTGAACAGATGATGCTGTTCTCGATGGTCACGTCGGCCAGCGAACCGCCCTGCGGTCCGCCGCGATGCATAACTCGCGTGGCATCGACCACCGTGAGTGTCGGGCGGCAAAAGGCGGTCAAATCGACTATGGACTGATCGATATGCTGGTGTAACTGGCTGCGCCGCCCGCCGATTATGCCATAAAGGTTCTTCATCCCGATCGTACACTCTGAAAGCGAATGGTGTTTGACAATGGGCATGTTGATCAGCCGGTCGGTGCGGACAAAATGCTTCAGCACCGGCCATTTACCGAGAATCTGCCCGCCGATATCAAAGGTCAAAAAATCTTCGTCGGCTTCCAAATACACTTTGGCCCCGGCCTTTTCGGCGGCTTCCTTAATTCCCGAACGTAAAAATGTCCGGCGCGGATCGTTACAGGTGATATCGGAGACAATTACCTCGGCCGCCCCGGCCGACAGGCAGAGCCGGACCATCTCAGCCACCAGGACAGGATTGGTGTTGGCCCCCTGCTCCGGGGTGCGGTCCCAGGCAACATTGGGTTTGATCGTTACTTTTTCCCCGGATTTGACAAACCGCCCGATTCCGCCGACAGCATCGAGGGCGCGATTGAGCGCGACAATATGCTCCTCATTTTTCGCCAGTGCAACGACCGGAAAATTAATATCTTTGGGAATTTCGAAACTGCGGCTTTTGGTTATCGCGGCCACATAGGCGGTCATATCCCGGTCGTGGAAATAATACCCGGTCGCCCCGGTGATTGCGGCCAGAGCCGCCGCTTTGCCTGCCTTTTTTATAAAATCCCGTCGTTTCATGGCGGTTTTTACCCCTTTTTTGGAAGAATATACATGATAATTATTACCGTCGCAAGCCAGAGTAAGACGTCGATCAAAAGCGGTTTATCGGTCAATAACAGGGTCGTCGGCGATCCGCCCCGCTCTTCTTTATGCACCAGATACAGATAACGAAATATCCCGTAAATGACGAAAGGAACGGTCACAAATAAATAGCTCGTGCCCAGTTTGGCGCCGACCTCCGGCGAAAGCGTGTAAAACAGGTATGTAATCACCGCCGATGCCGTTACTACACCGATTAGCTGGTCCAGCAGATAGGGTGAATACTTCTCCAGCGAGCGGCGGTGTTCCGATGCGTTCGCTTCCAGCAGTATCAATTCATGCCGCCGTTTACCGAAGCCCAGAAAGAGGGCCAGAACGAACGTCGAAATTAACAGCCACGACGAAAATTCGACGTTAATGGCCACCGCGCCGGCCAGCGCCCTTAAAACAAATCCCGCCGCCAATGTCATGACATCGATTATAACGATGTTTTTCAACCAGAAGGTGTAAAGCACCATGAGAAGCATATAGCCTACGGAGACAATCAAAAGATTGCTGTTAATCAGCCCGGAAATCACCAGCCCGACCGATCCCAGAACCATAAACAGGGTCGCCGCCGTTCCCGTCGCGATACGCCCCGATGCAATCGGGCGGTTCTTCTTAAGCGGGTGCGCCCGGTCACGCTCGCGATCGATCAAGTCGTTGAGAACATAAACCGACGATGATAAAAAACAAAACGCCGCTGTCGCCAAAAGGCTTTTTTCAACTAATCCGGTTGCCTCGGCTTTCCCCGAAAAAATCAGCCCGGCTAGAACGACCCCGTTTTTAATCCACTGCGACGGCCTTATAAGCCTGATTATATCCTTGAACATATATGCTTAAGGTTAGCGACTTTGCCGCCAAAGAGCAAGAAAAAAGGAATCAGAAGGGGAGTGCCGCTTCGATATGAGGATAAAATGCCACCAAAAACCGGTTGGCTTTGTCAAGCGTCAAATTCAGATTATCCCCGGAAACCGGTATTGTTAGCCGCACTATCGCGGCGTCGGTGGCATTGAACAGAAGCGAATTTTTAACCAGGTCAAGCTTGAGACCATACTCCGAGCGAATCCCCCCGGAGCGCGTTTCAAACCAGTACAGCATCAGCGCCTTATAATTCTGAACCGATATGACCGTCAAATTGGCCTCGCGCGTCACCGAATCGGTTAATTGAATTTTATAGGGAACTATCTGCTCGATTCGCCAGCCCCCGCCGGGAAGACAGTGCTTGGGAGAATGTATCTGACTGCCGTACTTCTGCGATTCGAAATAGGCGATGAATAAATTATACCCCCGGCCGTCGGAATCCAGATAATCACGGTAGGTTGTCGTATCGGCCTTGAGAATATCATAGGTGAAATCGGCCAGAATCTGCTCTTTGCCGCTATACTCGCCCAGCTCCAGCGGTATCTGGCCGAAATCGGCGACACCCTCCGGTGGATGAGAACTGTAGCGCAAAACATTGCCGAATATCCCGGCGATTATAATAATAGCGACTGATATATAAACGGCCTTCTTCATTTTAACACCTTTTTAAGTATGGCGCCGAAAATGAACAAAAGAATAAAAGCAATCACGAATACCGACAGACCCATTATCGTATGCAGCGGCTTGGCCGTAACTTCGATATCGCTGGTATAGGCCGTTAAAGCCGTGACAAAGACGCGGAAGACGTTCCCCGCTACGGCTATCGGGATCGTGCTTAAAAACAGGATAATCTTGCCGGCCAGATTCCTCTGGGTCATGTATGCGTATATCGCGCCGAGCGCCAATAGCGAAATCAGCGAACGCAAACCCGAACAGGCCTCCGCCACCTCGAGTACCTCTCCCGGCAGATGAATGATATTGCCCTGCCGGACAACCATCATGCCGATGATTGACAATAGCTTCACCGTTACCTTGCTGGCTAGAAGCTGCATCGGGAATGTTGCGGAAAAATAAATAACATATGGTATCGGGATCATGAACACCAGAAACAGAATTTCAAACCAGGTCTTCCTGATCATGGCCCCGCCGAAAATGTACAGCGCCAAACCGAACAGGGTAAACACAAGCGACAATCGGACGGTAAAATATTCCGAGGCCCCGTTGCCGATTATAAAAAGCATCATCCCGAATATGACAATGACCAGACCGAGACTGTTTTGAGACATCTGAATTTCAGACAGCATCGCCCGCTTTTTCCACAACAGCCACCCCGAAACCAGCGGCACCAGAAAGCCATGCGAATAATTGCTGTCGGAATACCAGTCATAAACAAGGTCCACCAGCGCTGGCAGGTAAACCAGAAACAAAACCGCCGCCAGCAGAGAAACCGACAGATACTTCTTATTCATTAACGTCGTCATTATTATCGAACCCGTTGTTTATATATTCGGTAAAGAACATGCTCCCCTTTATTGCCCCGCCACACCCTTCAGACTCCTGAAATCACTGCCGGTCGGATTCTGGAATACCCGCAAATCGAATTCCGGAATAATAGCCAGAACGTGGTCGAAAATATCCGCCTGAATCGATTCGTAATTGGCCCAGACCTGATCATTGCTGAAGACATATATTTCCACCGGCAGGCCGGTTTCGCCGGGCTGAAGATGGCGCACAAGAAAGGTCATGTCCCGACGAATCTTCGGGTGGTTTTTCAAATACTGTATCAAATACGCCCGGAAGGTGCCGATATTGGTCAACCGTCTCCCATTGACCAGACTGGAAAAGTCGATCTGGTGTTCCCGGTTATACGTTTCCAGTTCTTCCTGCTTTTTCTTGAGATACTCACGAATATACTGAATCTTCGAAAACCGCCGCAACATTTCTTCGTCGCAAAATTTCACACTGGTCATGTCGATATTGACCGCACGCTTTATTCGTCGCCCGCCCGATTCGCTCATCCCGCGCCAGTTCTTGAAGGAATCGGACATCAGGGCGTACGTCGGTATCGTCGATATGGTCTTGTCCCAGTTTTGCACCTTGACCGAGTAAAGCGTCATATCGATCACGTCGCCGTCGGCACCGTACTTCGGCATTTCGATCCAATCGCCCTTGCGCACCATATCATTGAAAGACAATTGCAGGCTGGACACCAGACCCAGAATGGTATCCTTGAATATTAAAAGCAGTATGGCCGACATCGCCCCCATGCCGGTAAGAATCACGATTGGCGAATAACCCAGAAGCTTGGAAAAAACCAGTATGGCAATGAGAACAAAAACAATTATCTGAACAATCTGAATGTACCCTTTGATCGGTCGCTCGCGGGCCAGCTCATAGGTATTGTAAATATCCATGACGGCGTTCAAAAAGCCGTTGATTATCATCATGATGATCAAATATGTGTATATCACCGAAAATCCCTGGATCTGCTCTTTTATCGGCGGCAGGGCTCCGGCGCAGGCGTAAATCACTATTATCGGAGCCAGGTGCGAAAACCGCACGAACACTTTGCGATTATGAAGCGCATCATCCCATTTGGTATGACTTCTTTTGACGACAAAGGCGATTATCTGCAGAATAATTCTTTTGGCGATAAAATTGCACAACCAGGCCAGAATCAATATCCCGGCGATTATGATTACCCAGGCCAAAACTTCCGCCGGCGATAATGCCAGTCCCTGCCTCGCCAACCATTCGGTCACGCCGTCCAGTATCCATTCCGATGAATCCCCGGCGGCATTTAAAACACGTTCTTCTTCCATTTTTCTCCCGTGGGTATTTGCTCCTGTCGATTCATAACAAAATTCTCCGCCAAAGGAAATATAAAATTGGCGACAAAAAAAATTCGATTCGCCGTCTGGCGGCATTCCGACCGGTTTTTTTACTATAATTCAAAGGTCGCTGTTACGCCCGGCAAATTTCCCGATTCCATTTGCGGTCCCAAAATAATTTTATTATACTTATCCTGTCTTTATAAGGAGGGTATTCATGAAATACTGTTTATCAATTGCGCTATTTTCGCTGGTAATCATGGCCTTTTCACCCGTCATGGCCGAAAAGGGACTGGTAATTGAATCCCGGACGACGATCGACTTTATGGGTATGGGAGGAACCACTTCGACTTCGACCGTTTTCCTGAAACCCGGCGTGGCCCGCACCTTCGGCTCCACCGAACCCCAGGGTATGATGAGCTATTTGCCCGAAATGTTAAGCAGGGAAACCAATAACCTCATCAATCTCGAAAAACGCATCGGCTGGAATCTCGACACCCTGACCAAAACATATACTGAAATCGATCTGGCTCCCCCGATGGAACCCGATACCGCCGGGGTCGATACGGGATTGGTGTCTTTTAATTTTCCTAAAGATACTGCGGCCGGTTCATACGTCTGGGAAACGACCTGGGATTCGACCGCCGCCCGCGAAAATGTCAACGGGTTTTCATGCCGGAAATACACGATAAGAACCGTCGGTCGCTCCTCGGTCGAAGAAAAAGATTCATGCCTCGTTAATAGCGAATTTTGGATATCCCGTAATATTTCAGGTCGGGATATTTATAAGGCATATGCGGCATTTCAGATGGATACCCTCTATCTTAAAGGTAGTGACGTTAGTAAAGAAGACGACGGGATTACCGACGTTCTGATTCATCATGTCCTGGCGATGGAGCGCAAATCCCTTGCCTCCGACGGCGTCACCATGAAATACCGGATTAATGCAAAAATGCCGTTGTTTGATTTGCCGTCAGAAGATAAACGGCAGGCAATACTGGATGGCATAGATACCCTGGGACTCCCTGATTCAACGGATGCCGGGCTCAACGATCAGGTGAAAGGCATGCTGAAAAACCTGTTCAGCGGTGACGATGATTTGATGGATTTTATAAACATGTCTCATGAAGTAATTAGCATCAAACACCGGGATCTGGACGATAGCCTGTTTGTGATACCGGACGGATATTCACTTAAAGAAGAGACTGAAATGGAATAATCGCGCTCCTGACAACCGACTATTGCCCGGGTCCGATCAGCACCGTATATCGATAGGTCTCCCGGCCGTAGCGGCTCATGCGCAAAAACTCCCGAATCGGTATTTTCAGATTCCGTGCCCGGAGTGCATGATCGGCGTACGAATTCTCATCGGGGTCATTGATATATACATGGTTCCTGTCAAAACCGGTGATCAGCACCCAGTGAGGGATACGATCCCCGGTCAGACGATAAGTGCTTATAAGTGTAATCGGCACCAGCCCGCGATACATGGCACAGCGAATGTCGTCGAAATTGTAATCATACGTGGCGGCCCCGGCGCCCAGCTTCAGTGCCGTTTCTTTCATGTCGGCATGAACCAGTCGGATGACATCGCGCTTTTGTTCGTCGCGCACCGACCTTGAAAAGGGCGTTTTATCCGTCGCCGACAACACTCGCGCACTCAAACCGCGTCTTATGGCCGCCAGCGCCAGGCCGAATGGGCCGGTCCCGCCGATGCCCGAAGTCATGTAAATAAGCGTCGCCTCTTTCCAAATGTTGAATTCCAATTCCCGATGCCCGTGTTTTATGGCGTCGAAATATTGCAAAGCCATGATCAAGCAGGCCGGACCACAGGTGAACTCCAGCGTCTGGGCATAGTATGGCACTTTGAACCGGACGGTATCCTCGCTTTCGATATCCAGCTCTTTGACCATCTTATACGCCGTGCATCCGTCCTCATAATACTCGGGCATGGTCTCATGAATCTTGTAACCGTGCTTTTCATAAAAGGGGATAGCCGTGTCATTATCCGCCCGGACCTCGAGCGATATCACCTTCAACCCGCGCCGCACCGCCTCTAGTTCTCCCTCGCGCACCAGGGCCGTTCCGATCCCCTGGCCGCGAAAATCGGAATCGACCACGACATTGTACAACCGCCCGCTGTGACCTCGCCGACGCCACAGCAGGTATATCGCCCCCGCCATCCGGCCATGGCACTCCGCGATCAATATCGTCGAGCGGGCGTGACCGAGAAGATATTCGATGCGGTGACGCTTGAACCGGTCCGTCGCAAAACCGCGCGACTCCAAATTGAAAAGCGTATCGGTGTCGTGCTGTGAGGCGATACGAATTGTTAAAACCGGTGCAATCATGACGGATATCCGGGTATCAGATACCGCACCAGACGGTCATAAAGGTCGGGTGCCTTATGGTCTTCTTCCCCGGCATAAATGGTCGGATTGTCGTTCACTTCGATGACCACAAAGTCACCGTTGACCTGCTTCAAATCGACGCCGTACAGCCCCTGCCCGACGGCGTTGGCCGCTTCGACCGCTCGCCGAACCAATTGCGGCGGGATTTCCGTCAATGGCACGGCTTTGATCGAACCGCGCACGGTGTGACCTTCGGAAGTGTACGTCAGTATTTTCCAGCGCCGTGATGGTATCCCGTACTTGCAGGCATAAAGCGGTTCCCCGCCGAGCACGCCGATCCGCCAGTCGAAGACGGACCGAATGAATTTCTGCGCGACAATGCGGTCGGCCCGGCGGAAAAAACGCTTGCCGATCGTGATAAACTCCGCCGGCGTTTCCGCTTTCTCGACATATAATGAAAAACTACTGTGCGGCGCTTTCAATACCATCGGGCGACCCAGCTCCTCCAGAAGCCGGGCGCCGTGCTCGCGCGTCAGTTCCTGCTCCTGAACAAACCGCGTCTCCGGAATCACCACCCCCGCGCGAATCAGATGCTGATACATGCTGACTTTGTCACAGCAGATACGTATGGAATCGGGATCGTCGATGACGCGAACGCCGTGCATCTCTGCCGTCCGGGCGGCGGCATAAGCGGCGTTGAGCGGGTCGGTCAGCGCCCGGATATATATGGCGTCGTATTCCGGGATGCGAAATATATCCGGTCGGAAAAGGAAATCCACGCGGTGGTTGTACTTACGAGCCACCTGGGCGAAACGCATCAGCGCGTCCATCTCGCCGCCGCTGGAAATATTGTATCGCTCCAGATATACGCCTATTCGCCCCATCGCACCAGCTTTTCCAGATGATTCAATTCCCGTTCGCCGAGTTTATCGAACGGCAAATGCGAAATGTCGCTGACTAGAAATTGTCCTTCTAAGGTTATTATCACCCGCACTTTTGCCAGCGGAATGTGAAACTCCCGCCATATCTTGTCGGATATATCTCGAAACCGAGGCGAAACACACCAGCCCAAAACCGTCCGGAAATAAATCACCCGGCTTCCCGGCGGCAAAACCTGGCAACACATGGCATACTTGAAATTACGCGTCATTGATCTGGCAATCGAGTGCTCCCGCCCCGGCTCATGGACAATCCGGCTTTTAATCATGAAGGGATTGATCGGGTCGATTATCACCGGGGGCTCGAAATAACTATTGCTGATATAAAATTCGGGTATCGCAAATCCTGCCAGACGCGCCTTCTCCAGAAACAGCGGCGGAACATAGGCATCGATCATCTCCTGACACGTGGGGAAGATGGTCCGTCCCTCAAGCTCATGATCCTGCGAGGCATAATAGCCCCTTTCCATGTAGTTGTAATTACCCGCAAGATTCACCAATGCTTTGTCGGGAAGATAGGTCGCAATATAATTATTATCTTCGGCCCGCCGAATTATGCGGCTGACACCGTTCGGTGGTTTGGACAAGGCTATGGAAGCCGGCATCGACTCTATCGCACCTTCCGATATTAAAATTCCGTGCTAAATATAGATTGCTCAAATCTGCCCGTCAATAGCAATGGCCCGGCCGAAATAATTATAAAAACCGGGTTCTTGCCGGTTCCAAAGCCCGGTTTTGATCACCATTCTTGACAAAACATGGATTTGCCATATCTTATATTGTAAAGGCATTACTTTCCAACTACACGCGGCAACATGCCTTGCGGGTGGCAAAATTCTTACCGGCGGGGGTGTATATGTCCATTAAGAGAAAATCTTGGGTTTACCTTTCAACGGTCGCTCTTTTCCTGTCTTTTTTCATCCCATCGACGGTTTTGGCGACTTTCTCGATCGTCGCCGTCGATACCACCACCGGGGCCGTCGGTGGCGCCGGGGCCTCGTGCATCAATAACTCCTACATCATCAACGACCTCATCGAGGGTGTCGGGGCAATCCACACACAGGCGTGGTATTTGGCCGCCAATCAGGTGAACGCCCGGATGCGCATGTTGGCCGGCGATACACCCGAACAAATTATCACCTGGCTTTACAATAACGACGCCGAAAGCACGCCCGAGTATCGCCAGTATGGCATCGTCACTCTGACCGGGCCCGGTGCCTCGGCCGGTTTCACCGGAAATGCCACCACGATTTGGAGAGATCACGCCACCGGCCCGGGATATTCAATTCAGGGTAATATCCTTTTGGGTCCGGAAATTGTCGCCGGTATGGAAACCGCCTTTTTGGCCGCCGAGGGCCCTCTCGAGGAAAAACTCATGGCCGCCATGAATGCCGCCGACATCCCCGCCGCCGATACCCGGTGTGCCTCCTGCAATAAACCGGCCATTTCGGCCTTCATTAAAGTCCTGCGGCCCGGCGACGGTCTCGTCCCATATCTCGCCATCGATATCCCCACCACCACCTGCCCGGTCAATCCAATGGATTCCCTCCGGCTCAAATTCGCCCAATGGCAACAGCGCAAATTGGCCGACCCCGAACTTTCATCCATCGTGGCCGTACCCGACACCATCGCCGCCACCGGCGATGATACCGCCTTTATAACCATCACCCCGCTTAATTTCGAGGGTAATCCGCCGTCGGAGGACTGCCATATCGATCTGGTTCATACCGGAGACGGGGTATTGTCCGAAGTCACGGACAACGGCGACGGTACTTTCGGGGCCTTTATCGTTTCACCGCTTGCCTACGGCAAAGATACCGTCATGGCTTTTGTGACCGCCGGCGGGGAGACCGTCGAAATTACTCAAAAAGCTATTGTGCATTATTTCCGGTGCGGCGATGCCTCCGGCGATGGCGTCATAAACCTGCTGGACATACTGTATGTGATTTCGGCCATCTACAACAGCCCGCCCGGACCGGCCCCGGTGCCGCCCGATGCCGGCGATGCCAACGGCGATGGCAATTTGAATCTGGTCGATATTTTGTATTTGATAGATTATATCTATTCCAACCCGCCCGGCCCCGTCCCCATCTGCCCGGAATAAATATGCCCCTGCCGGGGTCGCCCACGGTAACGAATCTATATTGCTTTATGCGGCGTATATACATCACCTTACCGGCGATTGACAAGAGCCATATAACTTTATAAATTTAGCCCATGCTTAAACTCGATATTCCTGATTTTGGGAAACTGGCTATCGAACATCTCGTGCTCGATTTTTCCGGGACGCTGTCGATTGATGGCATCCTTGTCGAGGGTGTCGTCGAGCGGCTGAAACGCATCGGTTCTTTTCTGGAAATCCACATTCTCACCGCCGACACCCATGGCCATGCCGCCGAACAACTCCACGACATTAACGCCACCGTGGAAATTCTCACCGGCGATCGCCATACCGCCCAAAAACGCGACTATATAAGAAAACTTGGAGCGGTCAGGTGCATCGCCGTTGGCAACGGCAACAACGACACGGGCATGCTCGAGGAAGCCGTTGTCGGGATATGTATCTGCGCCGACGAGGGTTGTGCGATCGAGACTTTGCAAGCCTCAAATGTCCTGGTGCATAGCCCGCTCGATGCCCTGGATCTGATTCTCAATTCCAACCGCCTGAAAGCGACACTGCGGCGGTGAAAAAGCCGCCGACGCCTTCACTCCGTGAAGATCCGCACCTGCTCGCCGTTAGCGTCATTGACCTCGATTTTCATCTCTTTCAGCGCCATCAATAGCTCATCGATGGAGTTTTTGTCGATGTTATTCAAGTCCAGATCGATTCCCTTTTCACCCAGCTTTCGGCTGATTTTCTCCTTGGCGCTGTCCGGCATGACCGAACCGATTTTTATGCCCGCCTTGATGATTCCCAGCGGGATTTTGATATTTACCTGCTCCGGTGGATGGCCGTCCTTGCCGACCGAATTGACCAGTATCCGTAAATATTTCGGATCGGTCGAGCTTTTTACTTCGCCCGGAGTCTTCTGGTTCTCGCCTGTATTATAATCGAAAGATTCCTTATGCCCGGCGCGATGCGTTTCGACATCGGCCTCTCCGATGGCATTCAGCAACTTCTCCGCCTGCTCTACCGTTATTTTGCCGTTCGCCAGCATATCCAGAATTTTACGTCTTTCTTCACTCACGACTATTCTCCTTCTTCGAGTTTCTTGATGGCATCATCGAACGTTATCTCACCGCGATCGAGCCGGTCAAGAATGTCTCCACCGTTACCTTTGTCCACCTCAATCTTGACAAAATCAAGCTTCTCGCCGATATGGTTCAGCCGACTTTTCACCGTCGGATAACTGATGCCGAAATACTTTTCCATCTGCTTGATCGACCCATGACATTTGACAAACGCCGCAACGAAAGTCTGATCGTCACTGTCAAGCCGGGCCAGGACCGGAAGTTCGAACGACCCCTCAATGGCAATATCCGAGTCCGCCAGACGCACCCGCTCAACTCTGATATCCCGGCCACCCGTCAACGATAAAAGTTCTTGCCATGTCTTGGACATGAATTCCTCCGATTTTTTATAAATACGGCGTCAAATTGACCAGGTCCATCCGAAATGGAATCGTTTTAACCACCCTTGCGGGGATCGCGCCGGTTTGCAATCGACCGCCTTTTTTAATCGATAAAACGGCCTCTTCGAATGAAACCTTGCCCTGCTCGAAATAATCAAGAATCTCCATAGTCGGGCTATCGAACCTGATGTTAATTTCATTTATCATTTCCGCCTCCACCATTAATATGGTTAATTTATTATAATATTAATCTTAATAATGTCAATATATAATATCGATATTATTAATAAATGTTTCATTTTTTTGTGATTTATTTATAATAAACCCAAGAAAATATTAATCGGCCCCATTAAAATCACCACTGATTATGTTTATCTTGTTATCTTTCTTATAGATATGTCGATTGCGGTTTCACCACTGCTGACATTCCTCAAAATCGTCGATTCCCAAAGTTCAACGGCGCGGCAAAATCATAAACCGTGCCCCCAATACCGATCACATCGGTCATCCGCCCCACCACTCGATTATGGTAATGGATAATTATAGTCTATGATAAAAATATGTATCTCTTCCCCCTAAGTGACATGTTTTTGGGGATATAAATCCTTGTCTGCAGGCGGTGCTCGATGTTTCCCGATATAATTAACGCGCTGTGCAATATCACCATTGCAGGCCGCTTCTATCATTCATCATTTTTCTTGACATCATCTGTGGTTTAAAGTACGTTTTAATCTTATGATCAAAAAAGAGAGGATTTCCAGCTTGGAAACACGGGAGAATACTCTGGTAGAAATGTCCGACCTGTTCGAAAAATGCTTCAATTTCACCCGCGCCGACGAAATAAAGGCGATGGGGATTTACCCCTACTTCAACCCGATTTCTTCGCCTCCGGGCGATGAGGTCGTTATCGACGGCAAAACGCTGATCATGATCGGCTCCAACAACTATATGGGCCTGACCGATGACATCCGGGTCAAAGAAGCCGCCGCCGACGCGGCCCTCAAATACGGGTCGGGGTGCACCGGGTCGCGCTTTTTGAACGGGACCCTGGACCTGCATATCCGTTTGGAACGCGAACTGGCTGATTTTTTTGAACGCGAAGCCGCCCTCGTTTATTCAACCGGCTTCCAGACCAATCTGGGAACCATTTCCTGCCTGGTCAACAAGGGTGATACCATTGTTGCCGACCGTTCTAACCATGCCTCGATTGTCGATGGCTGTCGCCTGTCATTCGGAAGACTGGTTAAGTTTGCCCACAACGATATGGAAGACCTCGAACGCGTCGTTAAAAACGTCCGGGAAACTAACGGCAAGGGCGGAATACTGATTGTCGCCGACGGCGTTTTTTCCATGGAAGGCGATATTATCAAACTGCCCGACATGGTCAGAGTCGCCCGAAAATACGGTTGTCGGATAATGATCGATGATGCTCATTCGGTCGGGGTGCTCGGCAAAAACGGCCGCGGAACCGCCTCTCATTTCGGACTCGATAACGAAGTCGATATTACTATGGGCACATTTTCCAAATCATTCGCCTCTCTGGGCGGCTTCATTGTCGCCGATGAACGCGTTATAAACTACATTAAGCATATTTCACGAGAATTGATATTTTCGGCGTCGATTCCACCCTCGGCTACGGCGGCCGTCCTCAAGGCGCTGGAAATCATCCGCACCGAACCCGAACGCCGGGAAAACCTTTGGAAAAACGCCCGACGGATGCTCCGGGAATTCAAGACTCTCGGGTTTGACACCGGTACGTCGGAAACCCCCATCGTTCCCATCTTGATCGGTGACGACCTCGATTGTTTCCGATTCTGGAAGGAGCTGTATGATAACGGAGTCTTCGCCAACCCGGTTATTTCCCCGGCGGTGGCGCCCGGCCGGGCCCTGATGAGAACGTCATACACCGCCACGCATACTAACCGGCAACTCGACCGGGTCCTGGAAGTTTTCGAGCGCGTCGGCAAAAAAATGGGCGTCATTTAACCCGCTTATGGCCGGTTCCGTAGAAGTAATCGAGGTCGAATCTCCAAAACTTTTGGAGCGTTTTATCAAATTGCCCTGGAAGCTGTACAAAAATGATCCCAACTGGGTGGCGCCGCTTCTGTCCGAACGCAAAGAATTTTTCAATAAAGAAAAAAATCCTTTCTTCCGAACTGCCAAAACCAAATTATTCCTGGCTCGTCAGGATGGGGCCTATGTCGGGCGCATCGCCACCTGTATCAATTTCAATCACAATGAATATCACGGCGAAAATATCGGCTTCTTTGGATTTTTCGACACCATCGATGACTATGAAGTCGCCCGGGCCCTCCTGAAAGTGGCCATGATTACGTTGAAATCCGACGGCGTCACCGCCATGCGCGGTCCGGCCAGTTTTTCAACCAATCATGAAATCGGCTTTTTGGTTGATGGCTTCGACAGCCCGCCGGTAATCATGATGCCCTATAATCCGCCGTTTCTGCCCAAATTCGCCGAAAAGTTCGGGCTGAAAAAAGTCATGGACCTTTTCGCCTACATGCTGACCGACAATCAGCCGCTCAACGAGCGCCATGTCAATCTACTCGACAAACTCAAGACCAAGTACAATATTACTATCCGTTCGCTGAACATGGCGCGCTTCAAGGAAGAAATCAGTCTGGTCAACAAGATTTACAACGACGCCTGGCAGTACAACTGGGGTTTCGTGCCGATGAAAGAGGATGAATTCGCCCACTTGGCCAAAGGCATGAAAGACATCGTCGATCCCAACCTGGTCCTGATCGCCAGCATCGGCGACGAACCGGCCGCTTTCAGCCTGGCCCTGCCGGATATGAACAAAGTATTGATCGACATCAACGGCCGCCTCTTCCCGACCGGACTGATCAAACTGCTCTGGAACGCCAAGGTGAAAAAGAAGGTCGACGGTCTGCGACTTATCACATTCGGCGTCGTGCCCAAATTCCAGAAACGAGGCATCGACAGCATCATGTATGTCGAAACCTATCGCCGGGGTATCGCGAGGGGGTACAAATGGGCGGAGTTGTCCTGGATTCTGGAAACCAACGACCTGATGAACCGCGCCGCCGAAGCTATGGGAGCCCGCGTTTATAAAAAATACCGCATGGTGGAGATGCCGCTGTGAAAATCAAAACGATCATATTGATCGGGTTTGTCTTTATACTGGCTCTTTCGTGCAAGAGTCGTCTCCAACCCCGACTTTATCAGGTAGGCGAATCAATATCATTTCTTCTTAAAGAGGTTGAAAGCTTCTATCGCCCCGGATATATTCTGACCGATGAACCGCAGACATCGTATATCCGGCCCGGTGACGGGACCGTTCTCGTGGCCAAACGCATCGGTCCGTCCGCCGGCGAACTGCAAACTCTCGGCAAAGTCTTCACGGTCGAAGAAAAAACCGCTTACCAGATTATGGTCGAGCTTCCGACGTCAATACGCAGGGACTCGCTTGATTTAAGGGGTCGTTCCATATGTCGTCTGGAGGGCCGCTTCGATGTCGATGAACAACTGCGGATATATCGCTGTATGCAGGGTTTCATGGTTATCGACACCGTCTGGACGTCGTCATTCCGGGGCCGGCTGTCCGGTATTTATGTCAACCCGGAAAACGATACGCTGATTTTCGAAGGCGATTTAAAAGCGCGGCGTCGTAATTGACATTCCCCCTATTTCATTTCTTTTTTAAAAATCCCGTACGTGACATCATCGAACAGTACGAAATGAACCGTTTTAAGATGCCTCAATTTAACATCGGTATCGTGTATGGCTTTCTTCATGGCCCGGGCACAGGCCTGTGGCGATAAACCGCCCACCCCGGTACCGATCGCCGGGAAAGCCAGGGACGATAAATTCAACCCGTCGGCCAGCAATAGTGTGTTTACCGTCGTTTCGTAAACAATCTTCTCGTCGGTACGCAGATCCTGACCCATCCCGGCGGCGTGGATAATGTACTTATAGGGCAATTGCCCGGCAGTCGTCGCCACCGCCTGCCCGACCGAAACAGGGCCTTTTTTGATCGCCTCGTCTTCGATCACTTGCCCGCCCTTGCGTTTGATTGCCCCCGCCACCCCGGACCCCATCCAGAAATGGTTGTTGGCGGCATTGACAATCGCCTCGGCCTTGCTGGCCGTGATATCACCCTGTATTGTTTCTATTGATACGTTCATTTCTCTTTAAAATCCGAAAGTTTGATGTGTTTTTCCTCTTTGCCCCGGCGGTCACGCGGAAATAATTTATCGAAAATAACTCCGACGAAATGTCCGATAATTATCCCCAGCGCCGCCCCGACCAGAATATCGAATGGATAATGCACCCCTACGAATACTCTCGATAAAGCGACGACGACAGCCAACGGAACCAGATAAATCCAGGATTTGGGCGCGACGACGCGATAGAAAAAGGCCTGACCGAACAAGTTGGCGGCATGCGACGACGGCAGCGAAAAACCCGACCCGCAATTGACCAGAAGATGCACTTCCATGTCATGACAGGGGCGCGGCCGCACAAATACCGACTTCAGCCAGGCGGCGCTCAACTGGTCAGTCAGCAGAACCACTATCAATGACAATATAATAGACAGACGAAGTCTGTTGTCTCCCCGCCAGAGCAGTATCAGTAAAACTGCCCCGTAAAATATTTTCAAATGCAAATCAAGCGTGACCAGCGGCATTATAAAGTCCGTCACTGGATTGGCCAGCGATTGATTGATAAAAGCAAAAACCGAACGGTCAACTCCTTCCAGCCAGGCGATTATTTCAGGCATCTTTCGTTCCCCTTTTTGATAAAAAGCCGCAAACCTGATTATACGTCGGAAGCCCCGCGCGCCCGCCCAATCGCATACAATTGATCGCCGCCACCGCCGAGGCGAATTCCATCCGTCGCGACAAATCCCACCCTTTGAGTAGTCCCGCCAGATACGCTCCGTGATAGGCATCACCCGCCCCCGTCGTATCGATCACTTTTACCCGAAAGGCTTTCTGATGCACCAAACCGTCTTTCGCGCAGTATCCGATTGCACCCTTTATGCCCGATGTAATCACTACGGTCGTCGGGCCGAGTTTAAATAGTTTCTTTAAAGCTCCCGTCACCGTGCGTGATTTTGTGAACGGTAGGGCGAAATCTTCGGCGCACACCAGATGATCGGCCAATGGCATCAGCGCGGAAACATCGTTTCGCATCGACCCGATATCGAACACGACCGGAACGCCCCTTTTTTTTGCCCAGCGCGCCAGTTTAAGACAGGTCGGCATATAACGTCCATCAAGATGCACCAGCCGGGGAAGAGGCAGCTCTCTTGTTTTTATGTCTCCCGGCGTAACCCTGATGCCCAAGTCCAGCGCAATCGTTCTCCGCCCCGTTTTCTCTTCCGCCCAGCCGACCGCAATGGCCGTTCTGTCTTTCTTTATTTTTATCAGTGATACATCGACCTTCTCGCGAATTAACTCATCGAGAACAAAGCGCCCGAAAATATCGTCTCCGACGGCGCTGATGAGCGCCGGGCGAAACCCCAGGCGGGCCAGTGCCACCATAGCCGTCGGAATCGGACCGCCCCCCTGTATGACCATGCCGGTGCAGTCGATTTTCGCGCCCGGTTTGGGGAAGGCATTAATCTGCATGATTATATCGGCCGGGGCAATCCCCAGCCCCAGACAATCACAGCGCTTGGTCAATACTAATTCTCCCCGATGTGATATCAATCAATTGTCCTTTGAGTAACTCAAGTTTCGACAGTCTAATTTCGATGATTAGACCCACTTTGTCGGAAAACTCCGATTGCACTATCGCCGCGTTGGCCTTGTGCACCGCCCGCTCAACCGCATTGTAGTCGGCAAAATCCAGCACGGCCTTAATCCGGCCAGTGATAAATTTCTCGACCGCCCCCGCCGCCTTTATGACATCCGCCGCACAGTCCGAATAGGCATGCGTCAGCCCGCCCGTGCCCAGTTTGGTCCCGCCGAAATAACGGGTGACAATAACAATGATATCGGTCAACCCGGCGCCGTCTATTTGATCGTATATCGGCTTTCCGGCGGTCCCGCCCGGCTCACCGTCATCCGAATATTTGAACTGCACCTTTTTGCCGATCCCGACTTTCCATGCATAGCAATTATGCGTGGCGTCATAGTACTTCTTGCGAACGCCGTCCAGAATCTCGCGGGCGCGGCTTTCATCTTCACATGAATATAATTGCCCGATAAAGCGCGACCCCTTGATTTTTATCTCGACCACCGCCTCGGTCGCCGCCGTCATATAGTTGTCGGGCTGATTCATAACCTGCTATACCAGAGAACGGGTGATTTTTTCGACGGCGTCATTCATCGTGATGGGAATTATGCCCATCGCCAGAACCCTTTCAATAGTCTTTCTCGATTCATCGCCTAATTCACCGTCGCCGACCAACATAAACGCCAATTGCCCGGCTTCGTGGCAGAATGTGGCGCAATCGAGCGTCCCGGCCGACTCCCCGCTGATTTCACCGATAACGACCGTCTGCGACAGGCCTACCGTCAGGCGATTACGGTCGAGTAGGCGACCCGCCGTCTGTTTCTCATAAGGCGGATATTCCGATATCAACCCGCCGTCTTGGGTCAATTCAATCGCCAGCGGCCGGTTTTCTTCGGGGTAGATATGGTCAAATCCCGAACCGAGCACCGCGTAGCTTGTACCCTTGGCTTTTATCGCCCCGATATGCGCCGCGCTGTCAATTCCGCGCGCCAGCCCCGATACAATCGATATTGACTTCTCCGCCAGCTTCCCGGCCAGCTCTACCGTGCGCGAGATACCCTCTGAAGTCGCCTCCCGCGATCCGATCAGTGATACCAGCTTTTCATCCCGGCGCGGCAACCGTCCCCGATAAAAAAATATCGGCGGCGGGTCGTTGAGTTCATGAAATCCGGCCGGATAATCGTCATCAAGTATAGTGCATACGCCAACCGATTGCTCGCCCAGACCGTTTATAAATTCCTCGGCCTGCGGTATATACTGATCACACTCATATATTTTGCGGGAACGTTTCTCTCCGAGGCCGGAAATTTCCTCTATCTCCTCCATTTCCGCCCCGAATATCGAACTCAAAGTCGGAAATCGTATCATCAACGCGCGAAATGTTCTCGGCCCCACTTGCCCGTACTTGCGCAAGGCCCAGATCATCGCCGCATGAGAACCCGTTTTATACTTGTCCATGAAGAGAATAAAAAAAATTGATTAGCCAAAGTCAAATTTTGAATACTCGCCCGGAATGCGACCTGATGGTCTTCCAGCGTTGTGGGCGGTCGGTTCTCAAACCGACCGCTATCCCGGCAGGAACTAAATAAAAGTAGGTCGGGTTCCGAATCCCGATTAATCGGAAAGAGAAACCCGACAATTAATGCTACCACCCCTTGGGCGCCCAGAGATATTTTTTTAAATCGATTTTATCACCAAGGCCGAAAACGATTCCTTCACTCTCCAGAAGCGCCTTCTGAAGTTCATAGCCGCGACCCAAACCCAGCGAAATCTTTCCCCGGCCGTTGATCACCCGGTGCCAGGGGAGTTTTTCCTTTTCCGACGATGAATGAAGCGTCCGCACCACTTGGCGAGCCGCACGGGGATTGCCCGCATAGGCGGCGATTTTGCCGTACGTAACCACCTTGCCCTTGGGAATTCTCTTGATTAGGCCCACGATTTTCTTGTGAAACGGGCTGGTCGATAATTCCGCTTTGCCGTTTTGCACGTTCTCTTTCGCCATAGGCAGACCATAATTGATACAAACTGCACCGTCAATCACTTCCACTAAAATATTTAAATAGTCTTTTTCCGGCATCAGTTGTCTTAATACAAGATACTCTAAAACCGGTTGCCATTATAAGGAGTTTTGCAGTATGCCCCGGAAACGATGTTTAATCCTATCAATCTGCTTTTTCATAATTTTTGCTTTAATCCCGTTCAGGCCGATCGAATGCAAAAACGTCGAAATGCAGAGCGCTTGGACCAACAGCCCGATTACCGTGGATGGCGGTTTCGCCGATTGGGACGGCAAACCGCTGACTTTTTTCGATGACCAAAAGGTTGCGGTCGGGTTCTGTAACGACGGCGATAATTTGTATATCCATTTTCGCACCAAAGACCAGATGACAGCGTCTATGATTAAAATGACCGGCCTGACCGCCTATTTCGATATCAAGGGCAAAAAGAAAAAGGATTTTTATATAAAATATAACGACGGCCCCGCCATGAAAAACCCGATGGGTCGCGGTCAAAACATGCCCCCGCAACGCGATAATTCAGGCGAACAACCTCCGGACGAAGGCGACAACAAAGCGAGCCGTCCCGGTGCCAATGCCGACCCGATTTTGACCTGTTACATCAAAGACGTGATTGTCGAAAAAATTATCCCGGTCGATGGCTCCGAAGGCCCCATGGCGGCCTATAAAAAGGACGGTGAATTTTATTCCTATGAAATGGCCATCCCGCTGAAAGCCAGCGGCGTGCGGGACTACGGATTAGGTCTGGAACGCGGAAAACTGCTGTCCGTCGGGCTGAAATGGGGCGGCATGCCCGAACGTGAAGGACGCGGCGGTGGCATGAGGATGGGCGGCGGACCCGGCGGCGGCATGCCCGGCGGCGGCGGACCGGGCGGTGGCGGCGGCATGCCCGGGGGTGGCCCGGGTGGAGGCGGCCCCGGCGGCGGTCCCGGTGGCGGTAACCGTCCCGATATGCCAGAAGAACAGGAAATCTGGATGAAAGTAACCTCATCATCCGGCCCGACCGCACCGTCAACCGAAACGAAAGGGAAATAATAGTAAGTAGAATCACGAATCCCGATGAAGAAAAGTCGGTCGGGTTCCGAGCCCCGACTTGCCGAAGGCTCTGAACTTTGAAGGGTCGGGACGAAAAACCCGACATCCTGATGATATAAAAATTGTCATCCCGGGCTTGACCCGGGATCCAGTTCTTGATTCGCTTGGATTCCCGCGTATGGGGGCTGTTGATAAAGTGCATGCATGGTGCAAGAAGTAGGTCGGGTTCCCAATGAAGCGAAGCGCAATGCGAAACCCGACGACATAATTACTGGGCGTTGGGTGGCCGTGCCAAACTTGGTTTGGCGCGGTCTTAAAGCAGAGCAATAAATATAAACCCTCATATTCCTCCTGCTCGAGCCGGGGCAGGCAGACCACGATGCCTGCCCCGCAATTATGTACATCATCCGGGTGCCCCACCGCTCGCATGTTCTGAATTCCCATGAAGAAAAGGGTCCCGAATTCTTATGAGGAATTGCGGTGGAATTATTTATAAGTCAATTAAAGACGACGCATTGCCATTAAATCCTCTGCATCCCCACAATGTCATTCCCGACCTGGCCAAAGGTGCTGCAGAATGAAGCGCGGGAATCCATGTCTTATTTTGATTTTCCTGTAGGTCAAGCGCACTCGGCGCTTGACATTTTTGGCTGCCCGAAATTGGCACCCTGTACGTTGTGCCCGGTCGATCCTCAGATCGACCGGGTTTCTTACATTTGGCGAGATCAATCCTGTTTTTAATCCTAAAACTCATACTCCCCATATTCAAACGAAATCGGTGGCGGCGGCCCGGGTGGATCGCCATATATATAG
>CAYWLR010000004.1:0-63237 GCA_964459465.1 uncultured Ignavibacteriaceae bacterium
ATCGAAAATATAATCGCCGTCGAAATGAAACAATTCACTCATAAAACCGCCAACCCAGTCGGCCCCGGACTTGAAATCGGCATAAGAATTAATGCCCGATGCCTGTATGGGGGGCAAAGTCGCTCCGGTTAGCGGGTTTTCGAGATTCTCGATTTTCAACTGCCACTGCCAGTTCTGGAAAGGATTACTGATAATGCCGTGGAAACTCGGATAGGAATCATCGATCGTGAATCCGAATCCCAGAAATCCGGCCGCATTGTAGTACACACCGGTGAATTCGTTGTTCCACCTCTGATCGGTTTCGCCGAATTGCCCGATAACATCGCCGCCACCGTCCCAGGCGACATAGCCCGACGGATCACCGCCGGTTAAAGTCAAAGCCATTGGGATAACGGGAAACAGCCAGATGCCGGCCACGGCCAGGAGCAAAAGCAGTCCGATCTTTTTCTTGAACATACCTTCTCCTTTTATATAATTGTCCACTTTTCTAATATCTCAAAATGGCTATCACGCAAAAAAAAGGCCAAAAAAGATATTGTTCGTCGGGGCATGGCCGCATTATGATTGCAGCTTGACCAAACAGCGGCCATACCTATTAATTTGACAAACTCGGACGAATCGATTTATTTATCGTATAATATTTAAAGACAATATATTTGATTATATTTTTCATAAAATGAATAAGCTTTTTCATGTCCGCCGTTATCTTTTGCCACTACTGATAATAGTTCTGTCGGGGACTCCGGTCTTACCGGCAGATTCGTCCGATTTCGCCGCGGCAAAAGTGGCCGCCGCGCAGTCCGGCCAAAGAATCCTTCTGGAATTTTATCGCGAGTCTTGCGAGTTCTGTCATAAAGCCGATGAAGAATTCTCGAATAATCCCCAAATCAGGGCCGCTCTGAATAATGTCATTCATCTGAAATTGAATGCCCGCCAAGGAGAAGGCTACGAACTCGCCCCTAAATATAAAATCGGCTACACCTTCCCTGTTTTCATCTTATGCGATTCCGCCGGCGAGATTTATTATCGCTGGATCGGCTTCACCGAACCCCAAAATTTCCTTCAGCAATTGAAGATCGGCCATTCTCAAAATCTCACCATTGTTCAAAGGGTGACTGCACAACAGAATAAACCGACTTACGAAAACGCTCTTTTTCTGGCCCGGTATTTCGAGGAATCCTTAGAATATCTTAAAGCAACCGAATACTATCGCCAGGCCGAAAAATTATCCGATAGAATCGCGAGAAATTACTCTTATCAGATTTTTGAGAATCTGGCCAATGCTTCATGGAACGGTCAAATCGATTTCGAGCAGGTTCTTCCCGCCGCCGATACTCTCGTGAAACTGGCGCGCCCTTTTGATATGGTGAGGATGGCCACCAGCATCACCAATTTGGCCCGCAAGATTGGAAAATTAGAGCAAATCAAAGGCTACCTGGAAGCAGGGATACATACTGCCAAAACCAATCGGGATTCCGAACAAATCGCCCGGTATTACCCGAGTCTGCTGGCCGATTATGCTCTTCATTTCAGTCACGATACGGCCGCCGCCATGAAAATAAAATTGTCATCCTATGGTGACAAATGGCATAATGACCCGGTCAGTTGTTACCAGTTTGCGCGTTGGTGCCTGGACCGTCGCATTAATCTCGAACAGGCCGAACAATTGGCCCGCTTTTCGGTAAATGGCATCAAGGAAGGGTATTATCGCGGCCAGGTCTATAGCATGATCGCCGAAATCTGTTATTATCGTGGCAAGATAGGCGAAGCTAAGGAGATGCTCCAGGCCGCCATTCAGCAGGACCCGGAAAATGATTATTATTGGGATATGTTGGAACGATATCAGGCGGAACGCCAATGACAACGGCTATTCTAAATCGCTTTCAACTTCTTTAATTCTATCAACCAATTTTTTATAACCATCGGCATCCCAGTCGGGCATACCGGCCTGCTTCAAACACTCTTCGGCTTTTATATAATATTCTAAAGCCCTCTTTTTATCTCCCGCCTTAAGGCTGATTTCGCCCAGATCCCTGTATGCGTATCCCGCAAATTCCGAATTATCAATTCGTTCTGCCCAGGCCAGAACCGGCCGAAGCCATTGCCCGGCCATATCATAATTGCCGTTAAGCAAATATGCATGCCCGACCGCCCAGTCGGCGATTAACTTATTTTGCTCGGTTCCCTGCCGCCAGTGATATTCGCGGGCCTGCAGATATGCCTCCAGCGCTTCCGGGTATCTTTTTTGATCTTCATAGGTTGCCGCCAGATTATTCCAAAGCGGCCCCAGCCAGGACGTTATATTATTCGTAGCCGCCTCCTCTATCCCCTTTTTTCCCCATTCAATCTGTTGCTCTGCAGTTCCGGTGATTGCCACCATGTGGGTGGCATCTATTGCCCGTTCAGACAGCCTGTTTTCCCGGCAGTATTCATACATTTCCATAAACGTTTCGGTCGCTTTGATCAGGTCGTTTTGTTTCCATTCGAAGCGCCCCTTTACCCCCAGATACCGTGACCAACCCGACGGCATCTCTATTCGAACTTCGTCTTGCGCCGCTTTAAGATACGCCAGCCCTGCCTCCAGATTACCGGCAATATGGTAACATCGAGCGATCATGGCATTGGCCTCGACAGCATTGGAAACATTGCCTTCCTTTTGCGCCGTATCTAATGCCATAATAAATAATTCGCGGGACTTTTCATGATTTCCGGATGCAAATATGCTATCGGCAGTTTTAATCAGCCCAGCGGAAGTCATTTCAGATTCTCCTGCTACCGAAAATGACGAGTTTAACGCTAATAATACGGCGAAACCGGCAATTATTCGGACTTTTGGCAAAAAAACGTTCAATTTGCCTCCTCCTAATGCATGATAGCTTATTCAAAGTTATCTAAAAACTTACGATGAAAGCAATTATTTTCAAGGCCTAATTATAACTATTCGATTAACATCTGGCTTGAAAATCATTTAAAGGAAGCTTCAATGCAAATTTAAATTTGATTTTTGTTGACTGGATATAGAGTTAACAATATTTAAAAACCATGACATTAAGGTTTGCTAAGATTGAGCCGGATAGCGGCTTAAAATGCGGCTTGGCCGCGAAAAATGCTTGACATATGTTTAAAAATTATGTTTATTTTAAACAGTTACGGAATTACCTGTCCAATTGTCCAATTGTCAAATTGTCAAATTGGATGCTTTTATAATTATACTTCCTTGTCCCGCTATGGGCATGGCATGTAAATAAGACTACAACAATTTGTTTCTAAAAGTACAACTGATTGAAATATTGAAATTAACACCAATTAATTGTGATTCAAGGAGGTGGTGCTACTGGTTAAGGACTTGCCGGTCAAATAATCGACCGGATCACGGGATATGTTAATTGTAACTAACCATCAATATCATTAACCAAGAGGTATGTGCATGGTTAAAAGTAAAGTTTTTTACGCAATTATCCTCGCAACCATTTTTGTCCTCGGTTCATTTGTTCTGGCCTCGGCCCAGGATAAGGTCGTGGTTTTTGGACCTTCAACAATGAAGGCTGAACCGGCGGAACCGGCTCATGTCGAAACTTTTGTCCCGACCGAAAATGAGGGTCAAATCGATGACCCGGTAATGCTTCCCGAAGAAATCGAAAGAATGAATTCGCCCGTCCAGAAGATTGTGGAACCGTCCACGATAAGAGACGGCATTACCGATCCTTCGGCCCGGATGACGATCCGCAACAGCCGCAGAGCCGATAAATCCACCCTGTTTGAGGATAATTTTCAGTCTTATACGGCCGGAAGCCCCAGCGACCCCTTCCCGGCTCCGTGGACCAGAGTGACCACGGTGGCAGGATATACCTGGTTTGTGGCCACGGCCCAATCCGGCGGTGTTCCGAACGGAACCCAGGCCGCGCTGTGTCCTTATGGCCCGGCCGGCAGCCCGCAAGATGAATGGCTGATTTCGCCTTCTATTGATGTTTCCGGCATTACCGGAAATCTTTTCATCGATTTTGAATATCTCCATGATAACCTCAACTGGCCCTTTGAACTGGACCTCTACGTTTCCACGACCGGCATGGCAACCGGCGACTTTACCCTGGTCTGGTCTGCTATGGGTGTGTCTCATCCCAATATGACCTGGACCCTGGCTACCGTTGACCTGACCGCCTATACCGGTGGCAATCTTTACATCGCCTTCCGTTATCAAGGCGAAGATGCCAACCTGGGCGGTATCGACAATGTCGTCGTCTATGATGAAACCGTCCTGCCCGGCCGTTGCTGTTATGGCACGCCGACAGCTCCAAGCTGTATCGACGAGTTTGAAGTCGACTGTCTGGCCCGTGCCGATTTCATATCTTTCGACCAGAACCTCTCCTGCGCCACCGACCCCTGCCCGATTCCGAATCTGGGTCGCTGCTGCTATGGAGATCCTTATGGCCCGTCCTGTGCTGATGAATATCAGTTCCAGTGCGAAGCCCGCACCGATATGATTTCCTGGACGGAAGGCATCGACTGCACCACGCCGTGCCCGATTTCTTCCGCTCCGGATAACGACGAGTGTGCCAATGCCGAAGACGTCTCCGGGACTTTCCCCATTGTCGTCGACGGTACCACCATTGATGCCACCGAAGACTGTCCCGATGTTTTCGGCGGCTGGTATGGTGTCTGGTATAAATTCGACGTCCCGTATGCCAATTTCAATGTCAACATTGATTTCTGCAATACGCCCGTCGAAATTTATTCCATCGGCGCCGTCTTGCATCACAGCTGCGTCTGCGACGATTACACCTTGTATTCGACCGGCCAGTTCCGTGATTGCGGCGACGGCTATACGACTCCAACCATTTACTGGAATGGAATGACCGGCCCGACCACCCTGTATTATCTGGTGGCCATGACCGACGAGTCGGATTTGCCGGCTCCTATGGATTTCCATTTCACTATTAACGTGGAAGAAGTCATTCCTCCGGAAAACGACTTGTGTGCCGACGCCATTCCTATTACCGAAGGCACCTATTACGGCAACACTGCGATGGCAACGACTGATGAAGCCGGTTATGCCAATCAGAATATCTGGTATGTTTATTCCCCGAGTGCCTCGGGTATTGCCAGCTTCAGCCTGTGCGGTTCCGATTTCGATACCAAACTGGCTGTTTATGACGGTTATTCCTGTTCGCCTCTCCCGACTTTGATCGATTCCGATGACGACGGCTGTCCCGGCAAGACGGTCCGTTCGCTCATCGAGGGCGTCGAAGTCGTTTATGGCAACGAATACCTCGTCGAAGTCGGCGGTTACAGCAGCTATGTCGGCAACACCGAACTGGTTGTCAACCTCGTTGTCGGCGGCGCCTGCTGTGATCATACCAACGGTGCATGTACTAACGTTCCCGACGAGCCCACCTGTTTGGCCATGTACGGCGGAACCGGTACCTATCACGCGGGTGAAGACTGCGCCACGTATACGTGTTTAATCTTTACCCCCGGTGACAACTGCTCCGATCCGTATGTCCTGACACTGGGTCTGGGAGATCTGCCTTACACCGATTACAACCAGTACACCTGCGGTCGTGTCAATGACTATGTCGGTGCCGATATGTGCTACGGCAGCTATTATGGTAACGGCGAAGACATGGTCTATCAGGTGACGTTCACCGAAGACATGACCCTTAAGTTCACGATGGATCCGCAGGGCACGACCTGGACCTATATGGAACTGCGCGAGAATTGTCCTCCCACCGGCGGTTCCGCAGGCGCCTGTGTTTTCTACATGAGAAATACCGGCAGCGGCGTTTATTCGTCCAGCGCCATTTCGGTCTTTGCCGGAACATATTATATCATTGTTGACACCTGGCCATCACCGGATTGTATTCCCGCTTTCAATCTGACGATTGAATCCGTCACGCCTCCGGATGGCCGGTGCTGTTACGGTTATCCGCAGGGAACCCTGTGCGATGACATCCCCGAGTTCGACTGTATTGCTCTCGGCGGAGCCTGGGATGGCACCAAAAACTGCACCGACAATCCATGCATTATTGCCAGCCCCGGCGATGACTGTACCGATCCCTATATCGTCAAACTGCCCGACGACATGACCGGCGGTACCAACAATGATGAATTTATCAACGTCAACTACACCTGCGATCGTGGCAATAATTATTCCGCCACCTGTCTGGGTTACTATGACGGCGGCGAGGAAATAATTTATGCCCTCGACGTGGATGTCCCGATGGTCGTCGACATCTATCTGACCACCACGTCCACCTGGACCGGTATGGCCGTCAGTGAAACGTGTCCTCCAGGTGCCACCTGTCTTGCCTATATTACAGGGTCTTCGAGCAACAAGACTCTGTCCAACGTTTCGTTGCCGGCGGGTATCAGCTACCTTATGATCGATACCTATCCGTCACCCAACTGTATTCCGGAATTCACGCTTAGGATTTCTTCGCCGTGCAGTGTCACTTGTCCTCCGGGAAGCACCCCCGAAGGTGAAGCCTGCATCGCCAATGACGGCGAAGACGTCACCAACGGCGGTTGCAATGACGATCCGGCCATCTTCAGCAGTGTCTCCTGCGGCGAAACCATTTGCGGTTTGACCAACACCTACGTCTATGGCACCAGCAATTATCGCGACACCGACTGGTACCTGTTCCATGTGGATGAATGGTCGGTCGTAACCCTGACCGGTGAAGCCGAAGGTCCGTTTATCTGCGGCTTTATTGAGCAGGTCGTCCCCGGTGTTGCCGGTTGCGACAACATTACGGGATACCTGGGTGACTACGTTTCCGTCGCCGCCTGCACGCCATTCAGTATTGACGTGACATTGGGCCCCGGTGATTATTATATCTTCGCTTCCTTGAGCGTCTACACCGGCTTCGCCTGCCCCGGCGTTGAATACTACTTCAGCGTCAACTGCGTGCCGACGACACCGGTTTATTGCGATGCTTCCGGTGGTTGCGATGAATACATCGAACAGGTCACCATCGGTACGATTGACAATGTCACTGCATGTACCAACTATGGTGATTACACCGCTCTGTCAACTGAAGTCCAGCCCGGCGAAAGCTATGGCATAACGGTTGTCAACGGCAATCCGTATTCATCCGACTACTGTATTGCCTGGGTTGACTGGAACCGCAATTATATCTTTGAAGAGGCCGAATCAGTGACCATGTCCGGCAGTCCGGGTTATGGCCCGTACACCGGCACCGTCACCGTTCCCGGCGACGCCACTCCCGGCGCCTGTCGGATGCGCGTCCGAATTAGCTACTCTACTCTGCCCGGTCCGTGCGGTACCACCACCTATGGTGAAGTCGAAGACTATACTCTGACTGTTGTTCCGGCCTTCGTGCCGATAACAATCGACGTCACTCCGGATCCGCTGAAAGCCATTATGGCTTTTGCGGCCCCGAATCCGAATCCGGCCGAAGCCTTTGTCTATCTCGGTAGCAACTTTGAGCCCGGATATGATGTCAATGATATCGATCTCGGCACCGTGACCGTGAACGGTCTGACTCCGATGGCAACCGAAATAATTCCGAGTTATCCGGGATTCCTCGGCGAAGTCCTCAAGATTACCGTTTTCTTGAACGATTTTGCCGCTTCTTATGGTGTCCTGTACAACACGACGACTCAGAATTACACCGTTGCCGGGTCCTTTACTGATGCCGTGGCCTTCACCGAAGTCGGCGAATTGACCTTTATTGGCCATACTCTCGGCGATGTCAACGGCGATCAGACTCTGAATCTGCTGGATATCTTGTTCCTGTTGGGTCACATATATAACGGCGGCGATGCGCCTATTGCGGGCATTGCTACCGGTGATACCGACTGCAACGGCGACATGAACCTGCTCGACGTCCTTATCCTGATTTCTACCGTGTATCAGGGTGGCGACCAGCCGAGCTGCATTCCGCCGATTCAGCAATAATGGCAGATTTTCTGTCAGATTTTTTCGAGGGGACAGCCAAATTGGCTGTCCCCTTTATTATATGAACAAGCTGTTTTTTGTTGACCGAGAATTCAATATTGACAAACATGGTATATTATATATATTAATGAAGGAATTATACTTGCACGCCTTGTGGAGAATTTAAAAGTGGCTTTTGGTCGGTGTCGTTCAGACACCATAACTGTTTTCCAGCCTTTACTTTACGGCACCCGAAACCATGCCTTTACAACGTCGAAAATTATACTACTTTTTTTATAAAATTGGCCATGAACACGGCCGTTTTTTCTGTCTTAATGAAAAAACTAACTTTATGTGAGTAACTATATAGGAGGTTGGTTTGAAATCGACAAGAGGTATGTTGCTGCTGGGATTACTGGTTATCCTGGCGACCGGCTTGGCACTGCCTGCCGCGGCCGGCGAAACGGTGGTTCTAAGTAATGAACAATCGGGACTCACCGTCCTCAACCAGAGTCTCACTTCTGTAACCGTCAAGGTTAACGTAGGTAGCGTGGAATTCATCCCCGTGGTAACCAAGGAAGGTGAATTTGTCCTGCCGCGGGTCGACCGTTTTGCCCGCTCCCAGGACTTTGGCAATCCGGATTTGCCTGTCTTGAGCAAACTTCTGGCTATTCCTGTAAACAGCCAGGTCATCGCAACTGTCATTGACCGGCAGACAGAAGAAATCCACTTGCAGGATATCGGCATCACCAATCACATTATGCCCGCCCAGCCGTCCCTGTCCAAGTCGGAACGTCCTGAAGACGTGGAATTCTTGTATAACGTTGCCGCCTACGAACAACCCGGTTATTACAGCCTTGACGAAACCCAAACCCAGATAATGGGCACATTGCGCAGCCTTCATCTGGGTATGGTTACGGTGGCGCCTTTTGCCTATGACCCCGTCGAAAACAAATTACAGATAACGCGCGAAATCACCTTGCAGATTGACTTCGTCGGTGGCGATTTGGAGGCCACGGAAGACCTTTATAAAAAGTATTACTCTCCGTTTTATGAACCCATCTATGACATGATCTGCAATTATGAAGGGGCGTCAGCTTATAGCAAAACCAATGACTCCTTCGACCTGGTCAAATATCCGGTCAAATACTTGATAATCTCCGACCGCATGTTCGAATCCCAGCTTGAGCCTTTTATTGAGTGGAAAACCAAAAAAGGCTTTAACGTCATAACCGCCTATACCGATGTTATCGGGACCTCTCGCACCGCTATCAAGAACTATATTCAGGGCCTTTATGATGCGGGAACGACGGAAGATCCTGCTCCCTCATTCGTTTTGCTCGTGGGCGATGTTGCCCAGATAGAATCCTGGAGCGGAACCGCCGGAAGTCATATTTCCGATCTTTATTATTGCGAATTCACAGGCGATAATCTGCCGGAAATATATTATGGCCGTTTCTCGGCTTCGGAACCCTCTCACCTGCAACCGCAGATTGACAAGACTCTCGAATACGAACAATACTTAATGCCCGACCCCAGTTACCTCGAAGAAGTGACATTGGTTTCGGGCGTCGATGGCACCTATGCCATTACCCACGGTAACGGTCAAATTAATTATGGCACGACATATTATTTTAACGCCGCTCATGGCATAACCCCCAACGTTTGGCTCTACCCGGCGTCTGACGCCAGTGGCGCCGCCGCCGCCATTATTGCTACGATCAACGACGGTGTCGGCCTGTACAACTATACCGCCCACTGCAGCCCTGCCGGACATGCCGATCCTTCTTTCACGACTTCCGATATTCCCGGCTTGACCAACTATCATAAATACCTGCTGGGTATTGGCAACTGTTGCGAGTCAAATACCTTTAACGCAAGCTCGCCCTGTTTCGGCGAGGCCTTTCTCCGTGTCGCCGACAAAGGCGGTATCGGGTATATCGGCGGGACCAACTCGACCTATTGGTACGAGGATTATTACTGGGGTGTCGGTTATGGCCCCGTTGTCGGCTCCGGTCCCACCTATGAGCAAACCACACATGGCGCCTATGACGGTCTCTTCCACGACCATGGCGAACCGGTCGAACGGCACTATGTAACCAATGCCGCCATCATATTTGCCGGCAACCTGGCCGTTTGCGAGGGTGGCTCGCGAGTAACCTATTACTGGGAAATCTATCACCTCATGGGTGATCCCTCGGTCATGAGCTACATGGGTGTACCTACCGAAAATAACATCAGCCATGCCTCGACCCTTCTGCTTTCGGCCAGCACCTTTACCGTCGAAGCCGATCCGGGCTCGTATGTGGCCCTCTCGCGCGATGGCGTCCTGTACGGTGCCGCTTATGTCGATGCTTCCGGCTCCGTTGACGTTACCCTCGAACCGTTTGGCATTCCCGGTGAAGCCGATATCGTTATCACTGCCCAAAACCGCCAGCCGTACATATCGACTGTAACCGTTATCGCCCCGGATGGACCGTTTCTGGTTTATGACGGCAGTGTTGTCAATGATATCGCCGGCAACAACAACGGCCTGGTCGATTACAGTGAAACGATTTTGCTGGGCGTGACCTTGAAAAACGTCGGCCCCGATGTCTGCAATAACATTACGGCCACGCTGACCACGACCGATGAATACGTAACCATTTATGATAACACCGAATTGTATGAATCCATCGATGGCGATTTCGGTACCAAGTATATCGCCGACGCCTTTAGTTTCAAGGTTGCCTCGACCGTTCCGGATAAGCATAAGCTCATCTTTTCTCTGGAGCTTTATGGAACCGATAAGTGGGATACTACCTGGGTGACCAATTTCAACCTGACAGCCCATGCCCCGAATATTGAATTCGTGTCGGTGCAGGTCGCCGATATCGGCGGCAACGGCAACGGAATCCTTGACCCAGGTGAATCCGGCGAGCTGGTCGTGACCATTCGGAATATCGGTTCCGGTCAGGCGACCGAGGTTGCCGTCAGCCTTTCCGAAACCGATCCCTATGGCACGGTTAACGATGACTATGGTTATATCGGCTCGGTGGATTCGGCGGGCGGCACCGGCAATAATGCCGCCGATGTTTTCAATGTCTCCGCCGGCTCTACCTGCCCCATGGGCTATGAAATGACCTTCGACCTGACCATCACGGGCGCAGGTAATTATTTCAAAGAAACGCAATTCATGATTATTGTCGGTGACCGTGAAGCCCTCTTTACCGAAGATTTTTCTTCTGACCAGGGCTGGACCGGTTATGGCGGCACCGCCGAATGGACGCGCGGTCCCGCCGGTGGCGGTCCCGGGACCGATTCTTACGGCGGCCCCGATCCGGCTGTCGACCACAGCCCGACCGAAGACAATATGGTCCTCGGCAATGACCTGACTCCCACCGACGGCGATTACAGCGCCAGCATCAGCGGAACCCAGTGGATTACTTCCCCGATTATCGATTGCTCTGACTATTCCAGCGTTCAGTTGACATACTGGCGCTGGCTGGGTGTGGAAAGCTCCAATTATGATCACGCCTATTTCCAGGTTTACAACGGAACCACTTGGGTTACTCTTTACGAAAATTCGGCGACCACAAATGAACAGACATGGAGCGAACATTTCCATGATTTAACCGCTTATGCCGACGATAATTCCGAATTCCGGATTCGTTTCGGCCTCGGCGGGACCGACGGTTCCATGCAGTATTGCGGCTGGAATATCGACGATATTGTCATCAAAGGCTATAACCAGGCCACCGGAACACCGGCTTTGTCGATGGGATCGAGCTCCTTTGACGAAAGCATGGATATCGACGCCTCCATCCAGCGTACCATTCACATTGACAATAACGGCGACGGACGTCTCAAAATCAAGTTTCTCTCCGCCGAATATCCCTGGCTAACCCATTATACCGGCTATAATTATATTCAGGCCGGCGGTTCCGCCGATTTCACATTTACGATTAATACCACCGGTATGAGCGCCGGTGATTATGATGGTGCTTTGAACTATGAAACGAATGACCCGGCTCATTTGAACGGCTCTATTCCCGTTGACCTTCATATCTATGCGCCGCAAAGCGCCTTCAGTCATGAAATGGTAGCCGACAGCCTCGATCCCGATCAAACTTCCGCTACCAGCCTGCATATCGACAATACCGGTCAGGGTACGCTGAAAATTCAATTCAGTACCGACATCAACTGGCTGAATATTAGTACCGCTCTCAATACCATCGGGCCGGGAGGTAATCTCGACTTCGGCATGACCTTCAATTCAGCCGGATTGAATCCGGGTGTTTATTACGGCAATCTCTCATATACGACCACTGATCCGGCCGATCCCAGCGGCAGTATCCCGCTCATGTTAAATATCTATGCTCCGGTCATGGCGGTGGATATGCTCGCGTTGAATGAAGATGTCGCGATCGGTGAATTCGAAACATTCCCGATTAATATCGACAACAGCGGCCCCGGTCGGCTGAACTTTACGGTTGGGTGCGTCATGTACAGCAAGGGCCGTGTTGTTCCTGTAACGGTAGCCACTGAAAATGTTCGCGAACCTATTGGCCATGTGCTGATGGATGCCGACAAAGACGGCGGCACGATGGAGCCGATATATGCCCCGCAGGATAAATCCAGCGGTGGCCCCGATGCCTTCGGACACAACTGGGTTGATTCCGACGATCCGCAGGCGACGCCATATTCATGGGTTGATATTTCTGCGGTTGGCATCGATGTCCAGGCTTCAGCGGATCCGCTGACCGACGATGATTTCGCCGGACCATTTGACATCGGCTTTGCTTTCCCGTACTATGACAATGTCTATACCCAGTTGTATATCGGCTCGAATGGTTTAATATCGTTCGGCGCCGGAGTGACATCACGCAATAACGATTACATCGATGCGGCGATAGCCCCATTCAATTTGATCGCCATGTGGTGGGATGACCTTGATCCCCGTAAAGGTGGCAATGTGTATTACCATTACGATGCCCCCGGCGGCAGGTTCATTGTCACCTTCTCGGACATTCGGCGTTACGCCTTCCCCGATGGAACCGGCAGTCTGAACTTCCAGGTTATCCTGGATCCCAGCGGCAAAATTACTTTGCAGTATGCCACCATGGATCCGGGCACCAGTAATCTTCTGGGAGCCTCTGTCGGCCTGAAAAACCAGGATGGTTCCGATTACCTGGTTATCGTCAGGAACGCCGCCTATATGCATAATGACCTCGCCATCCACATTACGGCTGGCGGCTGGCTTGACGTTCAGCCGCGCGGTGGTTCGATCGCACCATTTGCCAACACCTCGCTGGAAGTGAAACTGGATGCCTCCGAACTCGGTTATGGCACCTACAACGGTCAAATTGAAATATCCTCGAACGATCCGCTTTATCCGGTTCATACCATTCCGGTCGTGATGACGGTCGGCGATCCCTGGTTCTGCGGCGACGTGGATAACAGCGGCTCGCCCGTTCCCAATCTGATTGATATTCTGTATCTGATCGATTACCTGTATGGTGAACCGGCCGGACCGGCCCCGCCATTCCCCGATGCCGCCGACGTTGACGCTTCGGGCAAAATCGATTTGATCGATATTCTGACGATTATCGGATTTGTATACAACGAAACGGGTGAGCTTATTTGCCCGTAATTTAGATAGGAATTCGGGGGGCGGCATTTGCCCGTCCCCCGTTTTTTCCGACGCCTCGAAAGGCGGCCAACGGAATATGAGGAGGGCAATAAACTAACGGAAGCTTTGACCGATTTATGTTTTAACAGCAGGCAGGATTGATAATATGAAAAGCAAAACACTGTTATTACTTTCTACTTTGTTTATGGTCGTTTTGACCGCGGCGGCTTCAGCCAACGAAACATATTTTAAATTCAATATTTCATCTCATGACGAACTGGAGCTGTTGACCCGCGTTATATCCATCGATAATGTCATTGACGGAACCGTTTTTGCCTACGCCAATGACGAAGAATTGAAAAGATTCGAAAGCCTTGGCTATAGCTACACCGTCCTGCCGCGCCCCAGCACGCTTATTACGCCTAAAATGTCTTCGGACAAAGCCGATATTGCCGCCTGGGACTCATATCCGACCTACGATGCCTATGAGGCAATGATGTCTCAATTTGCCTCCAACTATCCTGACCTCTGCCGCCTGGTTTATGCCGGGTATTCCGTCCAGGGACGGCAGATCATTTTTGCCGTCATTTCCGATAACGTCAATATCGACGAAGATGAACCGGAAGTGATGTACACAAGTTCCATGCACGGTGATGAAATCACGGCTTATGTCCTGATGCTCCGGTTAATAGATTCTTTACTTACGAGTTATGGATCCGATTCCCTCATCACGCGCCTTGTTGACAGTTGTGAGATTTGGATTAACCCTCTTGCCAATCCCGACGGAACTTATGCCTCCGGCAACCACACCGTCAGCGGGGCTACCCGCTATAACGCCAATAGCATCGACATTAACCGTAATTTCCCCGATCCCGATGACGGCCAGCATCCCGATGGCAATAGCTGGCAACCGGAAACGGTGGTTATGATGAACCTGGCCAATAACCATAATTTCGTCATTTCGTCGAATTTTCACGGCGGCGCCGAAGTCCTGAATTATCCCTGGGATACATGGTCAAAGCTTCATGCCGATAACCAGTGGTTTATTGATATTTGCCGGATGTACGCTGACACCGCCCAACATTACAGTCCCAGCGGGTATATGAACGATCTAAACAACGGCATCACCAATGGCTACGCTTGGTACACCATTACCGGCGGACGTCAGGATTATATGAATTATTGGCATCATTGTCGCGAAGTTACTCTGGAAATCTCATCAACGAAACTCCCTTCCGGTTCGCAGCTACCCAATTATTGGAATTACAATCGCATTGCTTTGCTCGATTATCTGGAAAACGCCCTATATGGAATCCGGGGCATTATTACTGATGCTAATACCGGTCAGCCCGTACACGCTAAGGTCCGGGTGCTGGGGCACGATTTCGATTCCAGCGAAGTTTACAGCGACGCTGTCATCGGGAATTATCACCGCATGATTGACGCCGGTACATATAATCTGGAATTCTCGGCGCCCGGATATTATTCCGATACAATAATATCTGTCGTCGTTACTGATTTTAATACCGTCCGCCACGACATTGCCTTGGTTCCTCTGCCGGTTTTGCCTGACCTCGCATACTTATCATACCTTGGACCCGACGTCGACCCCGGTGATAACGATGTCTCTCTGTATGTTACTCTGGTCAACAGCGGCCCCGGCAACGCCAATAATGCATCGGCGACGCTTTCCACGACCGACCCCTACATTACCATCGATCAAAATTACACTACCTTCCCGACGATTACCGCCCTCGGCGGAACGGGCACCTCGCAGACCGCCCTTGTTTTCGATGTTTCCCCGTCCTGCCCTTTGTATCATGAAGTCAGTTTCCGACTCGATGTCTCTGCCGACCTCGGTTATAATGAAACTATCTACTTCAGTCTGTTTGTCGGCCAATCCATCGAAAATTTCGAAACCGGCGATTTTTCGTCTTTCGCCTGGCAGTCAGCGGGTAATCAGCCCTGGCAGATTGTCAGTTTCGACCCGTACGAGGGGACATATTGTGCCAGGTCCGGGGCCATCGGCAACAGCCAGACGTCGGAAATGCGGCTCCAGATGACCGTAACCGGATCGGGAACGATTTCATTTTATTATAAAGTATCATCCGAATCCGGCTGGGACTATCTCAAGTTTTACATGAACAGCAGCCTTAAAGGCCAGTGGTCGGGTGAAGTCGGTTGGACCAAAGTATCGTACAATGTGGCCGCCGGTACCTACACGTTTAAATGGATTTATACTAAAGACAGCTATGGGGCATCGGGCAGCGATTGCGCCTGGGTGGACAAAATAATTTTCCCGCCCAGCCAGAAATCTATTACGATTACCACGGTCTCCCTGCCTGACTGGACGGTGAATGTCCCCTATTCACAACAATTGCAGGCAGAAGGTGGAACCGGCACACTCACCTGGTCCGACAAGAACGGCAATTTGTCCGGAACTGGTTTAAGTATTAGTACAAATGGTCTGGTATCCGGAACTCCGGTTTCGTCGGCGTCTATATCCTTCACGGCCAGAGTCGTCGATTCCGAAAGTTCTTCAGGCGAAAAACCATTCAGCTTTACCATCAACCCGGCCCCGACTATTACGACCGCTTCTGAACTGCCGCAGGCCACGAGATCGGCGGCATATTCTATACAACTGGCCGCTACCGGTGGTACAGGAACAAAAATCTGGGGCGATAAATTCAATCAGCTTACCGGAACCGGTTTGACCCTAAATGCTACTGGACTGGTATCCGGGACACCGTTGACAACGGGAACGGTTAATTTCACCGCGGTCGTTAGCGATACTCCGGGAGCCTCGACCGATAAAGCCATGTCTATATATGTCAATCCGGCCGTAGATATCGTATCGGCGACCATTCCTGATTGGACGCAGGGTGTGGCCTTTTCATCGCAATTGGAGGCAACCGGAGGCACGGCACCATTGACTTGGGATGATAAAAACGGCAGTCTGGCGGCATTTGGGCTTTCATTGTCGGCGGCCGGATTAATTTCCGGAACCCCCGGCAACCACGGGCCCGTTTCATTCACCGCCCGCGTGACCGATGTCAACCAGAGCAGCGATGAACAGCTCTATAATTTCACGCTGAATGCCCCGGTCGAAATAACTTCGTTAACCATTCCTTCCGGTGCGGCCGGAGAGGAATATTCTTTCCAGTTGACCGCTTCCGGCGGAACCGGGATATTGTCATGGCTTGACCAGGATAACGACTTGGCTGGAAGCGGCGTGATGCTGGCGTCTTCAGGCTTATTATCCGGCACCCCCCTTGTATCCGGAACCATTGCCTTCACGGCCTATACCGAAGATCAGGTCGGGAGTTCCGATACTCGCGCTCTTGACCTTATTATCGGGAATACCTTTGTTTGCGGCGATGTTACCGGCGAGGGCGATATCAATCTGCTCGATATATTGTTCTTAATCGATTATGTCTATGGTGTTCCTCCCGGCCCGGCACCAGATCCGCTCGCAAGCGCTGATATCAACTCCGACCTCAATATCAACCTGTTGGATATTCTGGGCCTGATCGATTACATTTACTCGGTTCCACCTGGTCCGGCGCCTAATTGCCCGTGATTATCCGGAAATATATTCCAAAAAGAACGACGACCTGTCCAGTCGTCGTTCTTTTTTATTTTTTATGTTGGATTTGACCATGTAAAAGGCGATTTTGGATTATATTTAGGGTTGACATGACGGGCTATTTTATTATATTTTATTAAGTTATAAGGCCTGCGTAAATTGTTGAAGTACTCGCCAATCCCGTATTCGGAGGGAATTTTAAAGCTCGGGACGCCCGTGGTCCGACTATTTTATTTGGCCAGATATTTAACTAACCCATTAATAAACAACCGGAGCGACGTATGCATTTAACAAGAGGTAATGCGTTTCTCAAGTCCCTTGGTTTGCTCTTGATTGTGGCGGCATGGGTGGCTGCTGGAGCCATGGCCGACACATCCGGCAAAACCTTCGACACATCCAATTATCAGAAAACCCGGGCGCTCAACGAGCTCAAACAAATCAGCCCGGGCGTGAAAGCCTATATGTCAGGTCCCCAGGTGACACGACTGTACGGCGAAGCCTTCGCCTACGGTTCGACCCCGGACGCGACGGCCGGTGAATTCGTCCGCAATCATTCCGGAATTTTCGGCGTAACCCCGGATGAATTAATACCGGGCAACCGGTCGGGCGAAAAGAGAACTATGCAACCGGTCATGTTCGATAATAATACCGGTGAATTCAAATTCAATTTGTATTATTATTCGCACGAAATTGACGGTATTCCCGTCTTTGGATCGGAACTGCGGCTGTTGGTACGAAATGAAACCAACTATCCCCTGGTCCTGGCTTCCTCGAGTATACACGAATTGGGCAATTTCAAGCCCGAACCCGGTCTGGTCGGCGTCCAGAGTGGCGTTGCCATCGACGCCGTCAGGGCGAGATACTCGTCTTTAACCGATTTCACCGAACAGGAGACTGTTATCTGGGCGGGAATCGAAGACAAACAAGACGAGCCGCGTATGGCCGTAAAGTTTCAGGGCTTTTCCGACTTCCCCGAACGCTATCAATTCGTCGTTGATGGCGTGACCGGCGAAATCCTCTACGAAGAAAATCTGATCATTTTCGAAGACGTCCAGGCCCAGGTTAACGGCTTGATTACCGAAAGACCCGGATCCGAACAGTGCCAGGATGAAGTCTCCAAAGCTCTGCCTTTCTTGCGCGTAAATATCGGTTCCACTAACGCATATACCAATCAGTATGGCGTCGCCACGATCCCCAACGCGGGTTCGAGCGATGTCATTGTCCAGGCGCAATTGCGGGGGCAGTGGTTCCGCGTCTATAATTACACCGGAACCGATATGGTTTTGACTGATACCGTGACTCCACCGGGACCGGCGGCATTTCTGTTCAATTCGGACAATAACACCGAAACCGAACGGGCGCAGGCGAACGCCTATTATGAAACCAACGCCATCCGCAGTACGGTGGTACACTTTAACCCTTCATACCCCGGTATGAGTGCCACAGAATTCCCTGTCTATGTGAACCGCACCGACGGATATTGCCCGGGGAATGCCTGGTATGACCCCGGCGACCTGTCCGTGAATTTCTGCAAAGCCGGAAGCAGCTATCCAAATACCGCATGGTCATCGGTAATACACCATGAGTACGGTCACCATCTGGTCAACATGGCCGGAAGCGGTCAGGGCCAATACGGCGAAGGTATTGGCGATTGTATGTCCGTCTTGTTGTCCGATGACCCCCGGTTGGGCCTTGGTTTTTACGGAAGCTGTTCGCAGTCCTTGCGTACGGCCGTAAATACTTTCCAATACCCTTGTGAAAGCGATATTCACACCTGCGCTCAATTGCTGTCCGGTTGCGTCTGGGATACCAGGAATGCGCTGGTCGCCAGTAATATTCGTGATTATCTCGATGTTTTGAAAAACCTGACCATCAACAGCATCCTGCTTCATACGGGAACGATGATTACTCCGCAAATTACCATTGACTTTCTGACCCTCGATGACAACGACGGAAACATATCCAACGGCACCCCCCATTATTATGAAATAGCTGCCGGTTTCGGCGCTCATAATATGGACGCCCCCGAACTCGACCTGCTTGATTTTGCCTTCCCCAACGGTTTGCCCGATATTCTTTACCCCAACCGCCCCGATACGATTCAGGTGGTCGTTACAGGCATCGCCGGTGAAGTTCATGCAAGCGGCTCGGGAATGCTCTATTATTCGGTCAATGGCGGCGGTTACACAAGCATTCCGATGGTTGCAACGGGAACCAATCAGTACGACGCCATCATTCCCGGTCAGGAATGCTACGCTACCGTCAATTTCTATTTCAGCGCCGAAACGCAAAGCGCCCAGGTCGATTATGATCCCGATGTCGGCAGCAGCTATAAGGCGGTGGTGGCAACCGATGTCATGGTCGCCTTTTATGACGATTTTGAAACCAGTCTGGGCTGGACGGTTTCCGGTGGATTATGGGCCCGGGGTGCGCCTACCGGACAGGGCGGCGCTTATGGCGGCCCCGATCCGGCCAGCGCCTACGGAGGCACCAATATCATGGGGTATAATTTGAATGGCGATTATACCAATTATATGCCTGAACGTCATGTGACTACCCCCGTCATCGATTGCTCCGGAATGGTCGGAACCACTCTCAAATTCCAGCGCTGGCTGGGTGTCGAGCAATCGCAGTACGATCATGCGTATGTCAGAATCAGTACTAATGGTTCCAGTTGGACAACACTCTGGCAGAACAGCGCCACACTCTATGACGGAGCCTGGATACCGATTGAAATCGATATCTCATCTTACGCCGACGGCCAGTCGACCGTGTACCTGCGCTGGACGATGGGAACCACCGATGGTGCCTGGACTTACTGCGGATGGAATATCGACAATGTCGAAGTATCCGCTTATACCTGTTCGGCCACCCCGCAACTGGAAGTGGCTACGGAATCGCTGCCTAACTGGACTCAAGGCATATCATATTCCCAGCAGTTGACCGCCAATAATGGCGTTGGGACTCTAACTTGGTCCGACAAAAACGGTAACCTTGCCGGCACCGGGCTGACCCTGTCCACCTCGGGATTGCTTGCCGGCACGCCGACCGCGGCCGGACCCATCAGCTTCATTGCTCAAGTTGAAGATGAAAGCAAAGCGACAGCGGAAAAACCGTTTAGCTTCACCATCAACGCCTCTGTCCAGATCACGACGTCGACACTGGCCGACTGGACAGCCGGCCATCAGCTATCGGTGCAATTGCAGTCAACCGGTGGCACGGGGACAATCGCCTGGAATGATAAAAACGATGACCTGGATGGTACCGGCCTGGCTTTATCCACGACCGGTTTGCTTTCGGGAACACCCACTGCCGATGGTCCTATCAGCTTTACGGCCGAGGCAATCGACCCGCTCGGTTCCGGTGATGAAGCCGAACTAGGATTTACGGTTAATCCGGCAATAGTTATTACGACTACCGGGTTCCCGAACTGGACGGCCGGTCTGGCCTTCTCCGCCCAGCTTGTCTCCACCGGAGGCACCGGGAATATTGTCTGGTCGGATAAGAATTCTAATTTAACGGGCACGGGATTAACCTTGTCGGCGACCGGTCTGCTCTCGGGCACACCCATTACGACAGGAACAATTAATTTTGTCGCCAAAGCCACCGATCAAATCGGCGCCAATACTGAAAAGGGATTGAGCATATTCATCAATCCCCCAATCAATATTTCCACTGTCGATTTACCCGACTGGACGGTCGATATTGCTTATTCGCAGGCTGTGCTGGCCACCGGCGGCACCGGAGAACTGACTTTTGCCGATAAAAACGGCGATCTCGCCACAACCGGATTGGTTTTGAATACCGATGGTACAGTCACGGGGACCCCGATTCAAGTCGGCCCAATCAGTTTTATTGTCGAAGTCGGTGACGAAATCGGTGCCCTTTCGCAAAAAACTCTGAACTTTGATATCAACGCTATGCCGGAAGTAACGACCATCAACCTGCCCGATTGGACAGCCGGCGTCGCTTACTCGCAGGCAATCACGGCGACCGGTGGTACTGGCCAACTGGCTTTCTCCGATAAAAACGGCGACTTGGCCGCAACCGGGCTGACCCTGAACACTGCCGGTACCGTTTCCGGGACTCCGACGCAGGCTGGCTCGATCAGTTTCACGGCTATGGTTGCCGATGAAGTCGGCGCGACTGGCGAAAAAGCCTTTGGCTTTGATATCAATCCTGCTGTTGCCATTACGACCGAGGCTCTGCCAAGCGGCAAGCAGGATGAGTCCTATTCACAGCAGTTGATGGCCACAGGTGGCACCGGCGACATTGTCTGGAACGACCTTTATGATGAGCTCAATGGCACCGGTTTGACTTTGAATTCGGATGGCTCGCTGTCCGGCACACCCGACATATATGGAACCTTCGAATTCACCGCCGAAGCGGCCGATCAGGTCGGTAGCATCGACACAAAGGCCCTGACCATAGTCATCAACCCGGCCTTTATCTGCGGTGACGCCGACGATGACGGCTCGGTCAATCTGGTCGACATATTGCTGGTTATCGCGTACGTCTACAACGCCGGCGACCCGCCCGTTTATCTGAACGCCGCCGACGTTGATGCTTCCGGAACAATCGATCTGATTGATATTCTTGCTCTTATTGGCGTCGTCTATAACGACACCGGCGAACTGGTTTGTCCATAATAGACCGGTTTTTTTAATCAAAAAGGAGGCATTGGCGACAATGCCTCCTTTTTCTTTTCCATTATGCGCCCAGGGAACATTCCCTTCATTCAACCGTTCTTTAGATAACGGATTCCATTTGAATTTATTATAATATGAATTTTTGATTAATGTCAGGAGAACGATTTGGGCTTTTTCGAAGTCAGAGAATTTGTCAGCCAGATAAAACAGCCGACCAAAGGAGAACCCGATTTAACTGAATATGGCGGTTTGAGCCGGTCTGATTTAATCGGAATGTATAAATCCATGCTTCTGGCACGCCGAATCGAACATGAGGAAAAGCTCCTCTTGCGCAAAGGCCTCTGCAAATTCTTCATCGGATGCGGCGGCAAAGAATTAATCGACGTGGTCAGCGCTCAAATATCCGCCCCGGACGATCCCTTTGCCGGCTACTATCGTAACAAAGCCTTTGATATTCACCGGGGCGTATCCATAAAACAGAAAATTATGGAAGCGGTCGGCGATGTCCGCTCCGAATCGACGGGTGGTATGCTTCAACCCGCCCATTCCTCTTATCCCGACAAAGCCATTTTGCCGCAGGCTTCTCCAACCGGGTCGCACGCCCTTGAGGCGGCCGGGCTGGGCGATGCGCTCAAGAACCCAACTCCGATAAAAGGACCGGTCGGTTTTGACGGCGGTCGTTTCCGATCTGACGCCGTTGTGCTATGCGCCATCGGCGAGGGCTCGACTTCATCTCCCGAATTTCACCGGGCCGTTTTTTATTCGGTATTTAACAAAACCCAAAATATTTTTAACATTTACAACTGCGGCTGGGCCATCGCAACGAGCGTCGAAGAGCAGTTTCCCGAAGGCAACCCGACGGCATCATTCGAGGGTTTTCAGCGCTTCGGACTTAAAATTATCAATTATGATGGCACCGATATCAAGGACTCGATCAAGTCATTCCGCAAAACTTATGATTATGTCAAATCGGGACAGGGCCCGGCTCTTGCCAATATTACCGTCGTTCGCCTTGAATCACATTCCGGCTCGGATGATCAGGCCCATTATATGGAACACGAAAAACAGCAATGGCATGTCGAAAACGATCCCCTGCGAAAAACTGCAACGACCTATATCCGTGATAATATAATGACAGTCAATGAATTGTTGGCATTATATGATGAAGTGGATGAAGAGGTGAAGCGGGCTTCGACCGAAGTTTGCGCCGATATCAGGTATAAAGAAATTGCGGACATTACGGGAAAAGTTTACGCCTATAATCACGAATCAGCAAAGGACAAATGGGCAAAAATGGTCGGAGAAAATGGCGGTCGACGGGAACAGCTTTATAAAGAATTTCATACTGCCGGTTTTTTTGACAGTCCGGAACTGCCGGAAAACCTTCCGCCCATGACCATGCGCAAGGCCATTAATTACACGCTGTTTGATATATTCATTTTATCCGAAAGCGCCGTTTTATTTGGCGAGGATGTGGCCGATTTCCCCAAAGAGACGTTTGCCAAAGGCGACGAAATCATGAATCAACTGCGCGGCAAGGGAGGCGTCTTTCTGGTCACACAACATTTGCAGCGCGCCTTCGGGACCAATCGAGTCTTCAATACCCCCTTGGACGAGGCCGGTATTCTTGGCCGGGCTATCGGGTATGCCTATCAGGGACGGGTTCCTCTTCCTGAAATCCAGTTTATCGATTACGTCAGCCCCGGCTATCAGCAGCTAAAAGACCGCATCGCCACCTGCTATCAACGCTCCAATACTCACTATCCAATGCCCATGGTGATTAGAACATCATACGGCGGCTACAAACAGGGCGCTGGTGCCATGTGGCATTCGGAAGCCAACCTGGGCACCTTTGCCAACATCCCCGGACTTCACGTGGTTATCCCGACCAACGCCGGCGACGCCGCCGGATTGCTTCGCACCGCTTTTGTCAGCGGTGATCCTGTCCTCTTCTGCGAGGCCGTGGCGCTGTATAACCGCCGCGACTGGGATGGTCATAACATTCTGGCAAAATACCCGCCAATCGAACAATTGGTTCCATTTGGAAAAGCGGCCGTGTATAATGGCGACGCCACCGATCTGGCCATAATCAGTTATGGCATCACCTTACCCATATCGCTCAAGGCGGCCGATATTCTCTCGAATCAGGGCATAAACGCGCGCGTTATCGACCTTAAAACTGTCAAACCGATTGATTGGGCAACGATCGAAAAGACGGTCGATGATTGCGGGCGAATCCTTATCGTTTCCGAAGACCGTTTCCATGGTGGAATCGGGCCAACTATTTCGGCCCATATTGCTCGCAATATGTTTGACTATCTCGACGCCCCGTTACAGCTTTTGACGGCTCTCGATAGCCGCGTGGCCTATGGCATCGACGGTGATGAGGCCTGCCTGCCGTCGATATCTAAAATCGTAAATCAGGCCGAGACTCTGGTCGAATATTGATTTTTTTCGGAACCGTTCAACCCCTTCACGGTATAAAACAAATTACGGATTGACAAAACCGGTTTTAAATATATTTTAAAGGGCTGATGTGTCGATTTTGTTAATGTGCAAACGCCATGATTAATGTCAGAAATTTAATTAAGCAGTATGGCGATACTATAGCCGTCAATAATATTTCTTTTGAAATCGAAAAAGGGACCGTCCTCGGGTTTCTGGGGCCGAACGGCGCCGGCAAAACGACCACCGTCCGCATAATCACCTGCTATCTTTCCCCGACGTCGGGAATCGTCACCGTCGACGGCCATGACGTCTCAACCGATTCGCTGGAAGTGCGCCGCCGCATTGGCTATTTGCCCGAAAATACCCCGCTTTACATGGACATGAACGTCATCGATTTCATCAAGTTCATGCATAAAATGCGCGGTCAGGATCGTGCGACAAGCAAACGAATCTCCGAAGTGGTTGAAATCTGCGGACTGGAAAAAGTCGTCGCCAAAAATGTCAGCGAATTATCCAAAGGTTTTCGCCAGAGAGTCGGCCTGGCTCAGGCTCTGGTGCATGACCCCGATATTCTGATTCTGGACGAACCGACAGTGGGCCTCGACCCCAATCAAATCATCGAAATCCGAAATCTGATAAAAACGCTGGGCGAAGAGAAAACCGTTGTTCTATGTTCTCATATTTTACCCGAAGTCGAAGCCACGTGCAATCGGGTTTTGATTATCAGCGACGGTAATATCGTGGCCGACGGAACCCCCGGTCAATTACGCGGCTCTTTCGAAGGTAAAGGCCGCCTATCGGTTCTGGTTAAAAATAACTACGATTCTTTTCTCGAAAACGTCAGTCGCCTCGAGTCCGTCGAAAAAGTTACTCTTAAAGACAAGCCCACCGAAGAATCCTATGAACTTGATTTCGAAATAGTCAAAGGAGCCGATCCCCGCGAAGAAATATTCAACATTTGTAAAAATAATGACACCATCCTGCTGGGCATGAAACTCGAAGAAACATCGCTTGAGGACATTTTCCGCCGGCTCACCGGCAAGGAGCAGGAACAGTGAAACAGCTTCTGGTCCTGACAGCGCGTGAATTCCGCTCCTATTTCGATTCGGCCGTGGCCTATGTGGTCATCACGCTGTTTCTGCTGATCGCCGGTTGGCAGTTTTCGACCGCCCTGTTTTTAAACAATACCCCCGATTTACGGACTCTGTTCGGCATCATGCGCTTCATCCTGCTGTTTTTTATCCCGGCCGTTTCGATGCGCCTGTTTTCGGAAGAAAAACGAGTCGGCACGATTGAACTGCTCATGACCCTGCCAATAAAAGACTGGCAGCTGGTTCTGGGCAAATTCCTTGCGGCCTACCTGTTGATTATTATTACCATATTTTTGACATTCGTGCATTATATCACGATTGCCTTGCTGGGCAATCCCGATTTCGGAGCATCCATATCCGGTTACCTCGGCCTGATTTTCCTGGTCGGGGCCTACCTGTCGATCGGCATATTTACGTCGTCTCTGACCCAGAATCAGATTGTCGCCTTCATCCTCGGATTTGTTATTATTTTCATATTCTTTATTCTGGATAAAGTGGTCTTTCTCTTCCCCGGATTTATCGCCAATATCATAGAGTTTATTTCGATGGACTATCATTTGAATAATATCTCGCGCGGTGTCGTGGACAGTCGCGACGTGTTGTATTTTATTTCGATGATGCTTTTCTTCTTGTTTTTAACCGTCCAATCTCTTGAAAGCAGGAAGTGGAAGTAATGGCCAGAGAGATTAAAACTAAATCGTCGGCCGTGATGCTTATTATTATCATTGCGGCCATCTTGATCGTGTTGAACCTTATCTCCATCAACCTGTTTGGCCGATTTGATCTGACCGATGACGGTATTTATTCATTATCGGACAGCTCCCGGAACATCGTCGGTAACTTGACCGACCGCCTGACTATCAAAGCCTATATAACCGAAGACCTCCCCCCGCCCCACAACGGCGACGCCCGTTATTTGCGGGATTTGCTCGATGATTATAAAGCTTATTCCGGCGGTTATCTCCAATATGAATTTATCGACCCCGGGAAAAGCGACAAGGAAGACGAAGCCCAGGGCTATCGGATACCGCCCCTGCAGTTCAACGTTTTTCGCAATGACAAAACAGAATTCATCAAGGGCTATAAAGGCGTCGTCCTTTTGTACGGCGATAAAATGGAAGTGATTCCGTTTATCGAAAATACCAATAACCTCGAGTATGACCTCACCCGGGCGATTAATAAACTGACCAAGAAAGAGATTCCCACTATCGCATTTGTCATGGGTAATGGGGCCCCCGATCTGACGGCCGGATTGAATTTCGCCTACCAGATACTTTCCGATGAATACCGGGTACAATTTCTTGACCTCGATAATATCAGGAATATCCCGGAACAGGTCAAAGCCCTCTTCGTGGTTCAACCCAAAGACATGTTGAGCGCCTGGGAATTGTACCTCATCGATCAGTATATCATGCACGGTGGCCATGTGGCTTTCCTTTTCAACGAGATCAATGTCGACATCCGCTCCAGCGTGGTTGCCCCCGTCACGACCGGGCTTCAGAACCTGCTCAATAACTACGGAGTGGGTATCGAGGAAAAACTGCTTATCGATCTACAGTGCAATATGATTCCGGTTACCCGTAATATGGGGACGTTCCAGATGCAAAGCATGGTCCGCTACCCGTTCTACCCGGCCATTTCCAATTTCAACCGCGATATCGCCATTGTCAAAGATATCAAGAAACTGGATTTCCTGTTTATCAGTCCCATTGATTTTTCTCACGAGGCCTTCCCGGGAACAACCCGCCAGCCGCTTTTGTCAAGTTCCGAAAAAGCCGGGGCGCGTTCCCTGCCGGTCGATATCGCCCCCGAAAAGCGTTATATCGAAGAAGATTTCGCCAAAAGCAATATCCCCCTTGGCGCCGTCCTGACCGGTAAATTCAAAAGTTATTACGCCGGACTTCCCGCTCCGGAATACAGGGGCCCGGATACCATCGGGACGACGCCTTTTCCGGATAAACTCGATATCGGCAGCGATGACGCCCGTATCGTGGTCGTGGGCAACGGTTCTTTTATTACCGATGAATTTCAACGCGCCACCGCCGGTTTTGTTTTCCTGTTCAACATTGCCGACTGGATGACCCAGGACCAGGGTTTAATCGCGATTCGCTCCAAGCAGGTCACCGGGCGAACTCTCCAAATTGTCTCCGATGGCACCAAAAACATGGTTAAATACGCTAACATGCTTGGAATGCCGATTCTGGTGATTATCTTTGGCCTTGCCCGTTGGCAAGTGAGACGCGCGGCCCGTAAAAGGAGTGCCCTGTTATGAAAAGGCTGGGTATTGCCTTGGCCGCTTTAATAGTGATTGCGGCCGTCTGGTTTTTCCAGAGCAAACACGAGGAAAAACGCATTTCGGGAAAGAATATTCACAACTTCCTGGGATTATCCCGCGATGATATCACCGCCCTCAAAATCACCAACGCCTTTGATACCTTCAACCTCTTCCTCGATAACGGCCTGTGGTATTTGAATGAGAATACGCCTCTTTTAGCCGACAGCAGTATAATGGAAAATTTGATGAATACTTCCTGTTCTTTGACTGTCGGCAACGTCATTTCGGAAAATCCCGACCGCCAACTCGACTTCAATGTCGATGATTCCAGCGGAATACACGTCTATTTTTATGATGGCGATCGCCTGCTGTCCGACATTATCGTCGGCAAACCGGCTCCGGACTTCAAGCATACCTATGTGCGAAGACCCGGCGAAAATTTTGTATACATGACCAATAAGCAAATTACCTACACCTATGGCCGTCAGCGCCATCAATGGCTTTCAAAGCACATTATTGCTCTGGACACAGCCCGCATTATCGAGATGACCTTTGAATACCCCAAAGAAACGTTCCGGGTAGTCCGGCAGGATACATTATGGATGCTGTCGAAAATACCTTCCGGAGATTCGCATACAGCCAATTCCGCCGAGATAAAAGTCCTGTTGGACCTCTTGAAAAATCTCACGGCCTCGGGGTTTCCCGCGGCCGAAGACAGCGCCCAGTATGATTTTGCCGAAAGTGACTACACTCTGAAAATCGCCCTTGACGACGGTTCAAGGCATTCTCTGAAGTTTTTTAAACCCAACACGGAAAAACCGATTCGGCATTTTTGTCAGAGAGATGATTATCCCCTGGCGTTTTCGATTATACCCGGATTTTATAACATGCTTCGGCCGGATTTCGACGAATTGAAGTTATAGCGCTTCTTTTCCTTGCCCAAATCATCTCCATCCATTATTTTTAACATATATCTAATATATGGAGGTTTTTATGGCTCTTTATATTATGGCCATGACCATCAATCCCAACGCCAAAAAGGACCGCGGCAACCTGTCAACGCAGATCAATAGATCATTCGATGTATTCAAAAAGCACGGTGTCAAGGTTCGCGAGATTTTTGCAACGCTGGGAAGATTCGATTATCTGGCCCTGTTCGACGCCACCGAACAAACGCTGGCCTTCAGTGTCGCCTCCGAAATCAATTCCCGCGGCGTTCTGGAAACGGAAACCTGGCCGGTAATTCCATACGACGACTTCACTCGCCTGCTGTAAATTTAATTGGCAGGCTCCACCATTTGGGCGGCCTGCATTTTGGCATCAACCACCGTTTCTTCGGCCAGGGGGTTCAAATCTATGGCGCGTTCGAACAGACTGTCGGCTTTGGACAATATTTCCGGTCGACCGGTCAGCAAATATACTTTGTAATATTTAAAACCGCTTTCGATGTATAACGAATAATCATCGGGGTGCAAGGCTATTATTTCATCCATTACCGACAGGCCCTTAGTAATCTGACCCGTTATCAGGTAGTAATCCGACAATAGCGTCAATCCCGAAATATTATCGGGATACCGCTCAAGAAATCGATATACGTAATAAGCCGTGCTTTCCGGAAAGATCGAGTATAAAAAGCCGCGTCCTGCTTCAAAATCGGTCCTGTGGTATGAATAATCCCGATCCTTTTCGGGAAGGCGATAAATATCAATCGAAAACTCCCTGACCCAGTACCGCGTTTCCGATTCCAGTTTGTTCAGATCCGGAGACAACCGGACCGCTCTCTCCCAATTGGCCGCATCCGTCGCGACATGCGTAAAAGGAAAACCGGTGAATAAATCACGTTCGACCTTGGTTAAACCGAACATATAAGTGAATGATTTCAGCCTGTTGTCGATTGTTAATGCCTGCGAATACGGACCCATCACCACCGCCTCAGGGGCGAGAATCTGCGCAATATCGATGTTTGCGCGTTTTAACGCGTAAATACGGTGCGAAAACCAATCGTATAACCAGATTCCCTGGTAAAACACGGCCAGAATAATCAGCATCATCGGTACGATGGATTTGTAATTTACGAATATAAATATGTGGCGATTAAAAAAATAAATGAGAGCCGCCAGAATCGCCCCGGGAATCAAGCCAAACATGCTTATGTGAAGATGCTGCTCGGTCGTTACGGTAGATGAATAAACCAGGAAAATCAGTTGCACTGCCAGATGCCAACATAGCAATAATATACCGATCAGGCGAAAGACATTGGGTCGTCGTATTTCGCCCGGAAATTCCCTGGCAAAAACAAGACCGATCAGGCCGCACAGCGGCGGCATCAGAAACATGCGGTATCGTAGAGGGCGGTGATTAAACACCATCAAAAATAAAAAGGCGACCAAAAACCATAAAAGACAAAAGGCCAGCGCTCGATTGTTTTTTAACAAATCGAATAGGTTGACGTCACGCAACAGCAGGGTTAGCATGGCAACGAACAGCAACAATAGCAAAAATGGTGACAGGTAATAGAACCGGGACTGCCCGCCGAAACTGACGAGTTGTTCGAAAAATACGATAACCGATGTCAATGCCTGGGGAAAGCCATAGAGCCCCGTGGATTGTTCGGACATATAGAAATATACTACATCATAATGCGATCCATAGTAAAGCCATGCCAGGATAATGCCGGATAATATTCCGGAGAAAATATATAATCCTATATCGATAAACCATCGCGATCGGTGTTCGATGATTATTACTGCCATGACAGGCACCGCCATGACAATACCATAAGCCTTGCCCGACAGCACGCACAGTGACGTCAGGATAGCCGCCGCGACAATAGACCATTTGTGAGGGTAGTAAATGATGAATACCGCAGACAGCAAAACACTTAAAAAAAGCAAACCGTTTTCGAGAAACGGATAGCGTCCATAAATTATCAGAAAGGCATTCGTTAGAAGCAGGACAGCCGCGATCGCCGCGCCCCGCCGCGAACTTTTATACAACACCGCAATGAACAGCAAAAGCGATAAAGAACTTAAAATAACCGCCGAAAGATTGGCTGACGTCCGTGAAACTCCGCCGAGTTTGAAGAATACATAGGCCCAGGCCGATGAAAGCGAATATTTGAAAGCTTCCCAGCGATGATAATCGAATAAATCCCAGCTGTCGAACAGGGCCTTGTGCCGGGCGGATGCGGTCACATTGTACGGGTCGGTTAAAAGGTCCTGGGAAGTATTCTGAAAAAACAGCGGCGGGTCCGCATCAAGAAAAAGAAAGCGAACGATCAGGGATACGACAATCACCAGCAATAATGCCGAAACGACAATATTTCCCGGGATTTTTTTCATGATTTTTCAACCGGCGGTTCATTTCCTTCTGATGACAAGCAGGGTTATATCATCGGATTGCGCCGCCCCCGAGCGAAACGAGGATAGTTCGTTCAGCAGATTATCGCGCAGAGCGGTTGCGTCAATATGGCGGGCATGGGCCAAAAAACTGCTCAGACGCTCCTGACCATATTGTTCGCCATCGGGATTCTCCGCTTCAGTAATGCCGTCGGTATAAATAAACACCGTTTCACCGGATTTAAGCCGAATTTCGTTTGGCATATTGGCATATACGAGACGTGCGGCAAAACTCCGAACACGAGGTCGGCCCTCTCATCAAAGCGGCATGACCCGTCGCCCGCGACAATTATCGGCGGCAAATGCCCGGCGTTGATATAGTGCAATACGCCGCGGAGATTGTCAAAAAAACCGAATATTCCGGTGATATATTCGGCCGGGGTTGTGAATTGATAAATCAGGTGATTTAAGCTCCCGGCTATTTCTGGAAGCGTCTGGGGATCCATTCGCGATAATTGTGAGCGCAAAACCGCCTGGGCGTTGGCCATAAGAAGCGCCGCCGGTACGCCCTTCCCGGAAACGTCTCCCAGCGAAATAAAAATCCGATCATTGCCCAAATCCACGATGTCAAAATAATCTCCGCCCATTTCCTTGGCCGGGAGGTTGATACCGCAAACCTCCGCCCCGATCCCGATATAATCGTTTTTGGGAAGAAATCCTCGCTGGATTTTTTGCGCGATATTCAACTCTTCTTCAATCGTGATCAGCTTTTTCTCGCGCTCGAAAAGCCTCGCGTTTTCAATTACGCTCGACGTCTGCGTGGCCACGATTCCGGCGAATCTTTTATCCTCTTCAGTGAAACCACCATCACCGTTTTTATTGAAAATCGCCAGAACCCCGACCAGGCCTTTACGGGTCAGAAGCGGCGCAGCCAGAATAGATTTAATGCCGATTTCATTGAAATTCATATCGATGAAACGATTATCGGTTTGCGGCTGATTGCTTAACAGGATTCTTTTGTTTTTTATTATCCAACCGGTCAGATTAAGATTCAGCCGAAGCGGTATCTGCTCTATCCCCGAATCCATTTTGCGGACGAATGTTTTCAATTGATCCGCTTTCTCTTCTTCGTCGAGCAGAAAAATCGTTCCCTGCGCCGCCGCCAGTTTTTTCAAACAATGGTCGATAATAATTTGTGATATTTTATCGACCGACATGGCGACGTTTATCGCCCCGGCAATCTGATTGAGTGCCGACAATTCGGAAATGGCATTTTTTAGCCTGTCAAGCTCCTGTTCCGAAATATCCAGCATAATGATAAATATGTTTGTTTAAGGCGATTTATATTATATTTATTTAATCGATTAATAATAAAAGTTTGACGGCCGACAATCAACGCCTAAATGTTTGATTATCGGAGAAATATATTCGGATATGCTGGCCAGCGGCTCATATTTTGGCAAATACGAAATCCGCGAAGTCCTGGGGCGGGGCGGAATGGGGACGGTATACAAAGCCTATGACCCGGTCCTCAACCGCGAAGTGGCCCTGAAATTGATTCATAAAAGACTGGCCGAAGCGCCGGAATATCGAACCAAACTCGCACGAGAGGCACAAATCGCGGCCAGCATAAATTCGCCGAATATAGTAGCCGTTCTGGAGCAGTCTGAAATCAACAACACCCCCTTCATCGCACTTGAACTCGTTACCGGTCATACTCTTACAGAATTCGCCAAAAATCTGGATTTCGAACAGAAAATAGACCTTGCCCTTCAAATAGCCAGAGGAATTCAGGCCGCTCATGAAGCCGGTCTCATTCATCGCGATTTAAAACCGGAAAATATCGGTGTTAATGCCGACGGTCAGGTTAAAATCCTTGATTTCGGTTTGGCCAAATCCATTCAAACCGATAGTGTCGATGCCCGGGGCAACGTCGAGGGCACCCTGCTCTATCTGTCGCCGGAGCAGCTGTCCGGGGAAACGTTGACCCCGAAATCGGATTTATTCAGCTTCGGGATTATTCTCTACGAGTTATTCACGGGACAGCGACCATTTGAGGGCGAGTATTCCGCCAGTATCATGTATTCGATTTTGCACGAAGACCCGCCTGCTCCGTGCGAATTGAATTCTTCCCTGCCGGCGTGGGTCGGTTTTCTGATCAAAAATTGATATCTAAATCACCAGCCGACCGCTTTGAGAGTATGGCCGAAACCATTGAATTTATTAATTCCAGCCGGGGTTCCGCCCCCGTGGCCGCTGAAATACCCTGCCTCCGCCCCAGACAAAGCATTACTGTCATTCACCTGAAAAATCTATCCGGTGATCCCAGCTGGGATTACTTTGCCGAAGGTTTCACCGATGATATACGCAATGAACTGGCCAAGAGGACAGATATAATTGTCACGGCAGAACCCGCCACGTCGGTGCCCCGCGATATGCCGGAAATCTTCAACAAATGCCGAACCGATTTTGTTATGACCGGTTCTCTCATGAAGCTGGGCAATATTATTAAATTAAACTTGAGTATTTTCAGTCAGGGTGATAGGCTCATTTTTGCGCAAAAATACGACGGTAAAGTTGAAGATTTATTCGAAATCTTGTCGAAAGCGGCCGAAGACGCTTCGATTCGGCTCGCCGATGTCACCGGATTCTCGGCCATTGAAGTCGATGATATCCTCAAGACCAATGTCTCTGCCTATGATTATTATCTTAAGGGAAAAAGCTATTATCAGACCAATAAGCCCGAAGACCTCGAATTTGCCGTCGATATGTTCAAAAAGGCTATTAATATTGACCCCTACATGGCTGTGGCTTATGCCGGGATATCTGATGTTTATGCCTTCCAATACCATGCTTATTATGACCATAACCCGGAGAAGATCTTGTCCGCCATCGAAGCCGCCAAGCATGCCGTTACCATTAACCCTCGGCTGGCCGAGGGGCATCGCTCGCTTGGTCGGTGTCAGATGTTTACCGGTAATTTCAATCAGGCGGAAAAATCGCTTTTGCGGGCCATTGAGCTAAATCCCAAATATGCGATCGGGCTCAGGACTCTGGCCTGGCTCAAACAGAGGCAAGGGGACTATGACAAAGCCCTTGAGTGGGCGACCAAGGCGCTTCAAAACGCCCCGACCGACCTGGAAACGCTTTTGCTTTTAAGCCTTATTAACATGGATTTACGAAAATATACGCTGGCCATGGCCACCTTGCGTCGAGCCATTGAACTCGGACCCGATTACGGGCGCGCTTATTATAATCTCGGGACCATTTATCTTAAACTGGGGCTGCCCGATTTGGCCCTTGAGAATTTCAATCTGGCGTCCAAATACAAAGGCGACCCGAATTGCTTTATATCGTCCGGCTACATTTACATGTTCATGTGTGAGTATGATAAGGCCCGCCAGTGCTTTGCCGAGTCGGTAACTAACAAACATATGGTTTTCATTGCCCATTATTACAGCGGGGTGCTGGAAAATATTGCCGGCAATAAATTAGAGGCGGAAAAAGCCTTTAAGCTTTCAATTGAATCGGGCGGAGAGCACGAAAGGAATGACCCCGGCAATATTTATGTCACAGTCTATAAAGCACTCGCCCTCGCTGGATTGGGCGATATTGAAAAAGCCCGAGGACTGGTCGAAAGTATCAACTACAACAATGAAACGGATGGCATAATTTTGTACAATATCGCTCGCGTCTATGCCTTGTTGAACAATCCCCAAAAGACTAAGGAGATTATTGAATTATCAATGCAAACGTATGCCGGCCCGACCGAAAAGGAACTGCTTTTGGATCCGCATTTTTCGACTCTGAAAAATTGAAATCACGCAACCAGCGAACATAACCAGGCCGTCAATAAAGCACCGTAATTGCCTATGGCATAACCGATCAGTGCCATCAATATACTGATCGGCACCAGACTCTCATTATGACAGGCGGCCACGATCGGTGCGCTGGCCGCTCCCCCGATATTGGCCGCCGATGCAATCGCCGTCGAATGTACATCGACCCTGAAAATCTTTGCCCCCAACACACAGAAAAATCCATGAATAAATATCCAGATATAAGCCCCCAATAAAAACCAGGGCGCCTGCCCGACCAGTTCCTGCACATTGGCTCGGGCGCCCATGTTCGCCACGAACAGGTATATTAACGCCATGGCTACGGCATGACTGCCCGGAATGTTGCGAGCAGGCGAAACGGAAAGCAAAAGACCCAGCGTCGTGATAACCAGAATTTTCCATGAACTGGCGCCGAGAATAGGCTGATATTCGGGCAGATGCCGAGATATATTGTCGGCTACCCAGGCGCAAACCAGTCCCAGAAAAATCAAATACAATAAATGACGCATTTCCATTTTACCCTTGTCCGTCACCAATTCACTGGAGGCGTTTTTTAGCATTTCGATTCGCTCGGGATTCACTTTTGTAAACCTATGAAACAACGCCGCCATATTTTTCGAAGCCAGCAGAATCGGCAGCCAGACGATATAGACCAGATTATCCGATATGGCCGCCAACCCGAAATCCGCAGGCGACGTGCCGATGGCTTCACTGATCGCGGCCATATTTCCCGTCCCGCCGATCCAGCTTCCCGCCAGCGCCCCGAAACCCTTCCAGGCCTCCGGATTCAATCCATCCTTGACCAGAAAATAAGCAATCGGTGCCCCAATAATGACCCCCGCCGTACCCATCAACATGACAAATATCCCGCGCCCCATAACCCGTATAGCCGGCATCACCTTTACGTCAAGCAGCATGATAATCAAAAACATCGGCAGGATAGTCGCGCTCATAAAGGAGTAAACGGGTGACTCATTGGCGATCACGCCGGTATTCGACAACACAGAGGAATCATATATATGAATATCAGCGGCGGAATATAATTGAATAACTTCCACCCCGTTTTCTTTTCAATGAAGAAAAAAAACGCGGTAATCCCGGCTAACATCGCCAGGATACCGACCGGGTCGGCAATAAGAGCCGTCTTCATGATTTTATCCTTAATTTTTTACTCGAATTTATATTATCTTTATTCATAAGGCAAGCGCTGAATAAAATGGGGAGTTATAAATGAAAATTTATCTTTACGCGGCTTTATCCTTTATCCTGGTTTTCTGCCTGGCGGCAACGCAGGACAGACCCATGTCGATCGGTGAGAAGTTTCATCATGAAACCGGTTTCGATGAACATGGTACCGTTTCCGATAATCTGAAATTCGGCGATTCACTTCCGCTTTATAAAACCTACCGGGACAGTCCCAAGGTAAAATTGCCGCCAATAGAATTCAGCGGCCTTACTCTTGAGGATGCCCTGCGACTGCGGCAATCGGTCAGAACCTTCAAAGATTCTTCAATATCGTCGGACTATTTGAGCATAATGCTTCAGGCCGCCTATGGTATTACACAGCACTCCCCCGGCGAATTGAACTCGCGTCGTACGGTGCCGTCGGGAGGCGCCCTCTACCCGATGGAAATTTATATCGTGACCCGGAACGTGGAGGGTTTCGACCCCGGTTTATATCATTTTCAGATTTCCGATCATTCCCTTGAATTGATCCGGGAAGGCACTTTTGCGGAAGAACTTAATGCCGCGGCCAATCGCCAGGCCTGCGTCGGCCGATCCCCCATTACCGTCATTTTAACTGCCCGCTTTGATAGGTCCACACATAAGTACGCCGACCGCGGTTATCGCTATACATACATCGAGGCTGGGGCGATTTGTCAGAATATCTACCTGCAGGCCGCTTCACTGGGATTGGGGACGGTTGCCGTGGGAGCCTTTAACGATGCCGCCTTGAATGAACTGCTTCAAATCGACGGCCAAAATGAGGCCGCCTTGCTGATTATGCCGGTGGGATTGCCCCGCTAAATAATTATATGAATCTCAAACAAGAATATACTCTGGCTAATTGCTGTAAGCCGGCGCCCGGGGATAAAATAATCGGTTATTATAGTTTCGATAATGTTCTGAAAGTACATAAGGCTGATTGCCCGAACCTTTTTAAAGCTGATCCTGCACGTCTGGTACAACTGAATTGGAAAGATATTCTGGCCCCGGTGGATTTTCGGCCGGAGTCTGATTTCACCGAATTAACCCAACTGGATTTTAAAATATTGAAACATCACTCCGATTGGGGCGCGGATTACTCACTTAAGGTTGCTTCCATGCACCATCTTGAGAAACAAACCGTGTTCGACATTCACCTGAAACTGCGGCAAATGGGACTATTGAATCGCGTGCGACCGGTCATGATGCAGTACCGCAAAGGCATCGCCAAAAACAAATGGATAAAACACCGCAACCACACGTACTATGAATTGACCGATAAGGGTCGCGACTACCTGGATTATTATTTGAAGGCCGAACGTTGATAGCCCGATTATAAATTCTACAGCCGTCAGCCGCCGAACATATTGACAATCTCGTTTTTCGATTTGCCGAGAATTTTGTACTTTTCGCCGACTTCGGAGAAGGCATCGATGGCTTTTTGAAGGTGATGTTTCTCATGAGCCGCCGATATTTGCACCCTGATTCGGGCCTCGCCGCGGGGAACGACCGGGAAGAAAAAGCCGATGACGTATATGCCCTTATAGTACAAATCCCGGGACATGTCTTGCGCCAGTTTGGCATTGTACAGCATAATCGGAACGATGGGATGAAAACCCGGGACAATGTCGAACCCCCGTGCCGTCATTTCTGACCGAAAATATCTTGTCAACTCTTCCAGTTTGTCGCGCCGCTCGGTGGTCGAGGAAATCAGGTCCATGACTTTGTTGGCGGCGGCCACGATCACCGGTGCCAGAGAATTCGAGAACAGGTAGGTTCTTGCCTTCTGCCGCAGAACATCAATCATCTCTTGATGGCCGCTGATACATCCGCCCGATGCGCCGCCCAGCGCCTTGCCCAGGGTGGTCGTTATAATATCGATTTTATCCATGACCCCGTAATACTCGTGAGTACCTCTTCCCGTCTTACCGATAAAGCCGGTGGCGTGACTGTCATCGACAAATGTCAGAGCATCATATTTTTCGGCCAATTCACAAATCTCGTCGAGCTTGGCCAGATCACCATCCATCGAAAATACGCCGTCGGTCACTATCACCCGAAATCGCGCCGTTTGCGTTTCCTTCAGCTTTTTTTCCAGCGCGGCCATATCGGCGTGTCCGAAAATGTGCCTTTGTGCTTTGCATAAACGGCAACCGTCGATTATCGATGCGTGTATCAACTGATCGCAAATAAGAGCATCTTCGGGACCGAACAGGGCCTCGAAAACGGCCATGTTGGCATCCATGCATGATGAAAATAGAATGGTATCGTCGGTCCCCAGAAATCTGCTTAACTTGGACTCCAGTTCCAGGTGGATGTCCTGCGTTCCACAAATAAAACGGACCGACGACATGCCGTAACCCCGCCGGTCAAGTCCTTCATGGACCGCTTTCGTGACTTCAGGGTGACTGGAAAGCCCAAGATAGTTATTGGCACATAAATTTATTACCTCGGTAGGTGTGGCCCCTTTCGGATATTCGATTCGGACCCTCGCCGCCTGCGGCGAATAAATATACCTTTCTTCTTTTAATAGACCTTCATCCTTCAATGATTTTAAAATTTCTCCGTAATAAGCCCCGGCTCTATTGTAAGGCATCAATTTCCTCCGCCAATTCTCATATAGCGTTTTTTGTTCTGGAGTATTTACGCGAAAGAAGACGAAAAAGAAAGCGATTTTTTGCCAAAAGAGACAAGAAATCGGGGCGGCCAAAAGTCGCCCCGATCGGTACTTAACCTACAGGCCGTATTTATCTATTATTTCCTGTTTGGTTTTGTGCAAAATATCGAATTTCCGGCCGGCTTTAATAAAGGCGTCAAGCGCCTTTTCCAGATGGTGTTGCTCATGCGACGCCGAAAGCTGGGTTCTGATACGAGCCTGTCCTTTGGGGACGACCGGGAAAAAGAATCCCACGGCATAAATGCCCTCTTCATAAAGGGCCTTGGCCATATCTTGAGACAGCTTGGCATTGAAAAGCATAACCGGGACAATTGGCGTCTCTCCTTCTTTGATGATAAAACCGGCTTCGGTCAGCCCTTTTCTCCAAAACGCGGTGTTACGCTCCAGTTTGTCTCTTCTTTCGGTTGTCCGGCTGATTATGTCAAGCACCCGATTGGCCCCGGAAACGACCATCGGCGGAATGGTATTGGAAAACAGGTATGGCCGCGCTTTCTGACGGCACATTTCGACCAGTTCCTTCCTGCCGGAAACACAGCCGCCCGAAGCACCGCCGAGCGCTTTGCCGAGAGTGGTCGTGATTATATCAATTTTACCCATGACGCCGCAATGCTCATGGGTTCCCCGACCGGTCTTGCCGATGAATCCGGTGGCGTGCGAATCATCCAGAAACACCATGGCATTGTATTTTTCCGCTAACTCCACAATCTTGTCGAGTTTGGCCAAATCGCCATCCATCGAAAAGGAACCGTCGGTGATAATCATCCGGAACCGGGCTTTCTGATGGAACTGCAGTTTCTCTTCAAGATGACCCATATCCGAGTGTTTATAATTATCCGTCTGGGCCTTGCACAACCGCATCCCGTCGACGATCGAGGCATGAACCAGTCGATCGGCAATCATCACGTCCTGTTCCCCCAAAACCGCCTCGAAAACGCCGGCGTTGGCATCCATGCACGATGGAAACAGGATAGTATCCTCGGTCCCCAGAAACCGGGTAAGTTTCGCCTCCAGTTCCTTATGTATATCCTGCGTTCCGCAAATGAACCGAACCGAGGACATGCCATAGCCGCGGTGATCCAGTCCCTGCCGCGCCGCATCAATGACATCGGGATGCGATGACAAGCCGAGGTAGTTGTTGGCGCACATGTTAATGACTTTCTTCCGGTCGGACCCGACCGGAAATTCAACCTCAATCTCGGAGCTTTGCGGGGCGCAGATTATCCTCTCCTCTTTGAAAATGCCGCCCTCTCGAATACTCTTGAGATCCTGCTGATATGCTTCACGTACCTTCTCGTTAAAGGCCATATATCACCACCTATTGGATATTAAATTCCTTCTGGAGCAAGTTTGCGATGTTATCGACCGAGTCGAATGCCTTGGGTGTGGCTTTCGCGTCAGGAATGGATATATTATACTTGGCTTCCAGAAACAGCTTCAACGATACCATCGAAAAGGAATCGACTATTCCCCCCGAAATAAGGGGCGTCGTGTTCGTGATTTCCGTGTCGTCTCCCTCTTCCAGATATTCCTTTTTGACATAATCCAGAATAATTTTCTTCAAATCAGACATAAATATCTCCCTGTATTAAATTTCAATCATTTTCCAGCGTTGACAAATCGCCCACTTCTTCGCCCCACTCCTGCGCCCGTAGCACACGACGCATGATCTTGCCGCTCCTCGTCTTCGGAAGGGAAGGCACGAATTCGATTTCTTGAGGCATGGCCAGAGGCGAAAGCTTTTTCCGAATGAAGTTTATAATTTCCAGATTGAGTTCTTTCGAGGCCTGAAATCCCGGCTTGAGGGCGATAAACGCTTTGACCACTTCCATGTTCACCGGGTCCGGTTTGCCCACCACGGCCGATTCGGCCACGGCCGGGTGCTCCAACAGAGCCGATTCGATTTCAAACGGCCCGACCAAATGGCCGCCCGTATTGATAACATCGTCATCTCGCCCGACAAACCAGTAATAGCCATCTTCATCGATACTGGCCCGGTCACCGCAAATGTACCAGCCGTTTTTGAATTTGCCCCGGTAAGTAGCCTCATTATTCCAATAAGTGCGAAACATCGACGGCCAGCCCGGTTTTAAGGCAATAAGACCAACCGTTCCCGTTTTAACCGGCTCATATTTTTGGGTATCCAATACCGTGGCCGTAATCCCCGGGAATGGCTTGCCCATAGACCCCGGCTTAATTTTCATCTCGGGATAATTCGATATGACTATTGAACCCGTTTCGGTTTGCCAGAAAGTATCGTGAAAAGGCTTTCCGAATACCCGCTCCGACCAGATTACCGCCTCGGCGTTCAACGGCTCGCCCACACAACACAAATGGCGCAGAGATGACAGATCGAATTTCTTGACAATCTCATCCCCCTCTTTCATGAGAGCGCGCACGGCCGTCGGCGCCGAATACCATACCGTTACCCGGTACTTTTCGATAAACTTATACCAGTTTTCGGCGTTGAACCCGATATCCAGAACACACTGTGTGACACCGTTCACCCACGGACCGATTATGCCGTACGACGTTCCGGTTACCCAGCCCGGGTCGGCCGTGCACCAGTATATATCGTCATCCTGCAAGTCAAGAACGTATTTGGTCGTGATATACTGCGAAATTATCGAATAGTGGACATGCTGCGCCCCTTTGGGCTTGCCGGTCGTACCGGATGTGTAATGTAGTACCGATGGTGTTTCAGCCTTGGAGCGAAAGATATCAAACTGATCGACCCTTTCTTCCTTATCCATATGAAATGCATATTCTTTGGCGCGCAGAGGTTTGGAACCGTCGTCATCCACGACGATTATAAACTCCAGTGCCGGAAGAACGTCCACAATATTACGAACTTTCGGCAGATGTTTTTTCTGCGTAATGATGGCCCGCGTCCGGGCGTCTTCAAGCCGGGTGATAAGCGATTCCGGGCCAAAGGCGGAGAACAGCGGCTGGGCGATCCCGCCCATTTTCAGGATACCGAGAAACCCAAAATATAATTCTGGTATACGATCCAGGAAAATGCAGATGCGGTCGCCGTCCCGAAGCCCCAGATTCCGGAGATAGTGCCCGATGGAATTGGTCAGGACTCGCATTTCGTCGAAAGTGTATTGTTTGGGTTCGCTTCCGAACCCTTCCCAGTATAGAGCAATTTTATCTTTCTTGCCCATCCGACAAATACGGTCAGTGCAATATTCGCCGATGTTGATATCATCGCCGGCCCTGTAACCGAGCTCTTCTTCAGCCTTCTTCCAGGAGAAACTTCTTAATTGATCTTCATACGATCCCAGATTGGCCATAACTTCAATCCTTCCATCTTATCAGTGCCGTGCCATGGCCAGCACCAGGTGTTATTTTTCGTTCAATGTGAGTCCGGCATCAGCAGGACAACTTTGCCCGCTTTTGCACCGGGCGATATCGCCGTATCGGCCGCCTTTTTGAAATCCGCAAAAGGAAACCGGTGTGTTATTACGGGGCTGATATCGACTTTTTTGTAATCGAGTAAGTTCTTGAGTTGATACCAGGTCTCGAACATTTTCCGCCCGTTGATACCAATAATCCGGGCGCCCTTGAAAACGACGTTGTTGGCCATGTCGAATTCAAATGGCGCCGAGGCAATACCGAAGGCGGTGTAGGTCCCGGTGCGGCGCAAAATCGCGAAGCCATCTTCGACCGCGGCTTTATTGCCGGCCATGTCAAGGACAGCATCGACGCCGCCATTGGTTTCGTCTATAATGCGCTTCCGATAATTATTTTCAGTTGTTACATTTATAATCACATCGGCCCCCATACGCCGGTTCAGTCCCAGATTAAAATCAACCATGCCCAGGCTGTATATTACGGCCGCGCCCGAGGCACGTGCCACTCCGCAGGCGAAATTGGCGGTTGGCCCGTCGCCTATAATGGCAATTCGCTTGGAGGCCACTTCACTTTCCATCACGGTGTAAACAGCGTTACCGAATGGTTCCTGAACGGATGCAATTTCGATTGGAAGATCGGGGTCGTTTTTCCAGCAACAGACTTCCGGAATGGTAGCGTATTCGGCGAAAATTCCGTCCCGATCAACCCCCAGGATGACCAGGTTACGGCATAAATGCATATTGCCCGTACGGCATTGGAAACAATGTTGACACGGAATGTGAGTTTCCGCCGAGATGTAATCACCCATCTTTACTCTGGAGACATTTTTGCCGATCTCCACGACTATTCCACAGCATTCGTGACCGAAAATCATCGGCGGTTTGATTCTCGATTGAGCCCATTTATCCCATTGCAAAATGTGTTTATCGGTACCGCAAATCGAAGCCGCCTTGACCTGGATCAGAACCTCATCCGGTCCCGGTTTGGGAATATCGACCTCTCTCATCTCGGCGCCGGCTTCCGGTTTGGTTTTCATGGCCGCCAGCATTTTATCAGACATGGCTGAACCTTTCTGGATGAATAATTCACTTCATTAAGGTCGAAAATATACATCCTTATACATGAAATGTCAATCGGTTGAAAAGGCGAAAAAAAAGGAGCCTCAAAGGCTCCTTGAATTTAAATTATCGGCTTAAATCCTATGCGACTTGCGGCGCTTCGACTGCTTCCACTTTTTCCACACCCAAATTGGTCCCCAGTGAAATCGCCGTTTTCAGAAGGTTCGAATCCAGCGGCACCTTGCGAATCTTTCCCGCCACGTCTTCAATCGGGACACTGTCGATATTGGCCCCATTTAAGGCAACCATGCGGCCGAATTTGCCTTCATAGGCAAGGTGCACCGCTTCGGCGCCGAACCGGCTCGCCAAAATGCGATCGAAGGCGGTTGGCGTGCCACCTCGTAACAAATGGCCCAGGATGGTCACACGGGTTTCGATATTGGTTATGCCCTCTATTTGCGACGCCAGTTGGTTGGATATCCCACCCAGCCTGACCTTGTCCGGGCTGTTAGCAATCATCCGCTTGATGACCATATCCCCACCTTCGGGTTTGGCCCCTTCCCCGATAACGATGATGCTGAAATTTTTACCCTTGCGATTGCGTTCGCGTATTTTATCGCAAATGACGTCGATATGATACGGCAATTCGGGAATAAGTATTATATCGCCGCCCCCCGCAATACCCGACGCCAGCGCCAGCCATCCGGCATAACGGCCCATGACTTCGACAATCATTACCCGGTGATGCGATTGGGCCGTAGTGTGCACCTTGTCGATGGCATCGGCCGCCGAAGCTACTGCCGAATCGAAACCGAACGTTTGGTCCGTGCCCTTGAGGTCATTGTCTATCGTCTTGGGAACGCCGATTACCTTCAAGCCTTTTTTGCCCATGCCGTTCGAGGCGGCCATGGTGCCGTCACCGCCGATGGCAATCAGGGCGTCGAGTCCAAGTCGTTCGAAATTCTGCAAGGCTTGTGAGGAGCGATCCAGATAGACATATTCATCGCCCTGCAAAACGGGATATTTGAATGGATCGGCCCGATTCGATGTCCCCAGGATGGTGCCACCGAGAGTCAGGATACCGGAGACATCGCGCGCCTTGAGTTCCCGATACCGATTTTCGACCAATCCCTCATAGCCGTCAAGAAAACCGACCACCTCCATGTCGTAATCGTTCATGGCCGTTTTAACTACGGCCCGGATGACGGCATTTAAGCCCGGGCAGTCACCGCCCCCTGTCAATACTCCCAGCTTCATCTTTTCCGCCATATATTCCTCATTTAATTCCGAATTTCAGAGTCTTTTGCGCTTTCCGAAGCCACAAATTCATTATAAACATTTTCAAAGGATTGGGCAAGCTCTGTCGCCCGATCCATATAGGCCTGTTTATCGGCCCAGCCTGATACCGGATTAAGAATTTCCGACGGAACTTCGGGACATCTTTCAGGCATTTCCAGTCCGAATATATCATGCCTGATAGTCGAAATCCGCGTCAGACTGCCATCGAGTATAGCGCGAATTATGGCACGGGTATGGGCGATACTTATTCTCTGCCCGGTGCCGTATGGACCGTTAATCCAGCCGGTATTGACCAGCCAGCAATCGACCTGATGCTTGCCGATTTTTTCGGCCAGCAGATCGGCATAGACGCCCGGCTCCAAAGCCATAAAAGGCGCCCCGAAACACGGGCTGAATGCCGCTTTGGGTTCGGTTATACCCTTTTCGGTCCCGGCCACCTTGGCGGTATACCCTATTAAGAAATATTTTCGGGTTTGTTCCGGGGATAACTTCGCGACGGGTGGCATAACCCCGAAGGCATCGGCGGTCAGCAATATTATATTCCTCGGATGCCCGGCGTATCCTTTCCTGACGATGTTCTGGATATGCGTAATCGGGTAAGCCGCCCGCGTATTTTCTGTCAAACTGGCATCATCGAGATCGATTCGACGCGTCTTATTATCAATGGCCACATTCTCCAATATCGTTCCGAATTTACGAGTGCATCCATAAATATCCGGTTCGCCCTCTTCCGATAAACGAATTACTTTGGCATAACAACCGCCCTCGAAATTGAAGACGCCATGATCACTCCAGCCGTGTTCATCGTCGCCTATTAACCGGCGTTCCGGGTCGGTGGAAAGAGTCGTTTTCCCCGTCCCTGACAGGCCGAAAAAGATGGCCACGTCGCCGTCATTGCCCATGTTGGCCGAGCAATGCATGGATAGCACGCTTTTTTGCGGCAAAAAATAATTCATGACCGTAAAGATGGCCTTCTTGATTTCACCAGCATACTGGGTGCCGCCGATTAAAACCATTTTTTTGGCGAAATTTAGAATGACAAATGCTTCCGAATTCGTTCCGTCCAATTCCGGTACGGCGTGAAAATGAGGCATGTGTAATACCGTGAACTGCGGCTCGAAATCTTCCAGCTCCTTGGCCGTCTGCGCCCGGATGAACATATTGCGGGCGAATAAATTATGCCACGCCGTTTCGTTTATTATTCTGACCGGCATGCGATATTTTTCGTCCGCCCCGGCGTAGCAATCCTGCACGTACAATTGATTCCCCTGCAAATAGGCCAGCGCCCGAAAATACAGGTGATCAAACTGCTGTGGCGTAAAAGGCCGATTTTCCTTGCCCCACCATATCTTGTCCTGTGACGAAGGCTCCTTTACGATAAATTTATCTTTTGGCGAACGACCCGTATGATGACCGGTGCGTACCACCAACGGTCCCATGTGTCCGACAAATCCCTCGCGGTTTCTAATGATCTCTTCATAAAGGGCGGGCGTCGGTAAATTCCAGTATACTTGGCCGGTGTTGGTCATGCCATAGATTGAGAGAGTCTTCTGCATTTTTATTCCCCCATGGATTTTCAGGATTATTGTTTTCAATATTATACAAATTATTTTATATCATCGGCAAAATATATTGTTAATATATCTTAAATGATATAAATTCAGAAGGTTAACTGACGACATGAGAAATAGGGAAAACCTCGAAATAAAAGGATTTTAACTTGAGTCAGTCATTATGAGAGTCAAACAATTTTTGGTCCTGCCCAATCTTCCGGAAAGAATTCAGCCATTGCGTGAACTGGCCATGAATCTGTGGTTTTCATGGAATTGGGATATTGTCCGGTTATTTATCCGAATCGACAGCGAAATGTGGGAAAAATCGTATCAGAATCCCATTGAAATGCTGGCTTATCTTCCCCAGAAAAAACTCGAAGAAGTCGCCTCCGATGAGGCCTTTCTGGCCAGCCTCGACAGGGTCTATGCCGATTACAAGACATATCTTAGCGCACGGCGCTGGTTCGACGACAATTTCAGTCAATACAAGCAGGCCCGCATCGCCTATTTCTCTTGTGAATATGGCATCGATACTGGGTTGCCTATTTATTCGGGCGGCCTGGGTGTCCTTTCTGGCGACCATTTGAAAGCATCAAGCGACATGGGCATTCCGCTGATCGCGGTAGGGTTATTATATCGTTATGGTTATTTTCGGCAATTTTTGTCATCCGACGGCTGGCAACAGGAACGTTACGAAGAAAACGACTGGTATCATATGCCCGTGACTCTGGAAAAAGACGCCAACGGTAATCCGATTAAATTCACCGTTGATTTCTCGGGGACGCCGGTTCATGTCCAGGTCTGGAAAGCCATGGTGGGCATTACTCCGCTTTATTTGCTGGATACCAATATTCCGGAAAACTCAACCAAATATCGGGAAATAACCTCAGTTCTTTATAGCGGCGATAAAGACACCCGCCTGCGGCAGGAAATCCTGCTCGGCATCGGCGGTGTTAAGGCCTTAAAAGCGTTAGGGATACAGCCCTCGGTTTATCATATGAATGAGGGCCACTCCATGTTTCTTTTGCTGGAGAGAATTCGCACTTTAATAGACGAACGCGGTTTGAATTACGACGAAGCTGTGCAGGCGATCTGGCCAACCACGGTCTTCACTTCGCATACTCCGGTTCCGGCCGGAAATGAAACTTTCGACCCCAAACTGCTGGAACGCTATCTCAAAGAGTATATCGAAAAAATGGGCCTTGACTGGAACCATTTTTTATCACTCGGCCGGGTATTTCCGTCGGATGATAAAGAACCGTTTTGCATGACCGTGGCGGCTTTGAAATTATCCGCCCACAATAACGGCGTTTCGAAACTTCATGGCCAGGTAACCCGCAAAATGTGGCACAACATCTGGCCCAATCTGCCGGTTGAAGAGGTCCCCGTGCATTCTATCACCAACGGAGTGCACATTCGTTCGTGGTTAAGTCATGATCTGGTCGACCTGTTTGACACATATTTCGGCCCCAAATTTACCAAACAGCCCTCTCGTTTCGGCGACTGGGACGCCATTCGAAAGATTCCCGATGCAGAACTCTGGCGGGTTCACCAGAGACGTCGCGAAAGATTAGTCTTTTTTGCCCGGAAGCGCCTTAAATTGCAGCTTAGTCACCGCGGCGCCAGCGCCCTCGACCTCAAACAGGCCGATGAGGTTCTCGATCCGCAAATCTTCACCGTCGGCTTTGCCCGCCGCTTTTCCACATATAAAAGGGCCGGGCTTCTGTTCAAGGATATCGAGCGACTCAAAAAAATCATCTGGAACGCGGAAAAACCGATACAGATAATCCTCGCCGGCAAAGCTCACCCGTTGGATAATCCCGGCAAAGAAATAATCAAGGAAATCTTGAGTATCGCCTCGGGTGAAGACTTCCGCCGACGAGTAGTCTTTCTTGAGGATTATGACATCAATGTTGCCCGCTATCTAGTGCAGGGAGTGGATGTCTGGCTTAATAACCCCCGACGGCCACAGGAAGCGTCCGGGACCAGCGGCATGAAGGCCGCCTTAAACGGAGCCATCAACGTCTCCATTCTCGACGGCTGGTGGTGTGAAGGTTACACTCCGGAAACCGGATTCAAAATCGGCAATGGCGAAGAGTACGACAATCGCGAAATTCAGGATAAACTCGATGGCCAGTCTTTGTATGATACCCTCGAACGTGAGGTCATCCCGATGTTTTATAGAAGGAACAGCGCCGGACTGCCCGTGGAATGGGTTACCATGATGAAAAATACCATGCTCATGGCCTGCCGCGACTTCAGCGCCTTTCGCATGGTAAAAGATTATACCGAAAAATTCTATATCCCTGCCATCAATGCTTATAATAAATTCTGCACCGAAGACTTTGCCGCCGCCAAAACCCTTGCATCTTGGCAAAAAGAACTCTCCCGCCGCTGGGACAATATCGATTTCGAGGAAGTGGAAACCCCCGCTCTGGAGGCATCACCACGGGTCGGCGACATCATTCCCGTCAAGTTGAAAGTCAGGTTGGGTGAAATCGAACCCGAGGATGTCGACGTTGAAGTCATCGCCGGGAATCTCAATTCTCTCGAGCAAATGAACAACTACGATCCCGTCAAGGCCATTCTTGAGGACGGGACCGGGGCCGGAGGGGTCTTTGTTTATAAAACCGAAGTCATGTGTCGAGAATCGGGACGGTTCGGGATTGCCGCGCGTGTTTTGCCCCGAAATGAGAATTTGATTCACAACCGAATCCCCAGGCTGGTTAAATGGTGGTGATTGCCAGCAAGATGATCTTTCCCAAGCCCTGATTCTTTGTCGGGGCTTTTCTTTTGGAACATTCTCTTATTCTGAACATTTTATTTCGAAGCGCGTAATGTGATATTATGTGTTTAACTTATATATGGGTGATCGGGAAAATCTATGAATCTTCATATTGACAATTTCCGGGATTTATTTATCCTAACGGCATTATGTCGAAAAACCGATTTCAGGCGACGTTTGGCCATAAGAATGAAATTTACTTGAGCATTATGAATTAATTACCAGGAGGAATTGAATGGGTAGCAAAATCAAAGGAATCGGAGTCCTTGGCATTTTTCTTTTGTCGCTGACTCCGGGCATTTTTGCTTTCGACTTTTCCACGGTTGAAAGTAAAATTGTCGAACACAAACTGACCAACGGATTGACCCTAATCATTTATCCCAAACATGACGCCCCCGTCATATCGTGTTACACTCATGTCAATTACGGAGGAGCCGAAGACCCCTTGGGTTCAATGGGTATTTCTCATATGTTCGAACACATGGCCTTCAAAGGGAATACCGAAATCGGTACGACCGATTACAGAAAAGAAAAGAAATGGATGGACGAGGAGGATCGTATTTTCGAGTTGATTCTCGATGAGCGCGCCAAAGGCGCTCTGGCCGATTCGGACAGACTCGCGGCACTCGACGCCCAGATGAAGGCGGCCACCGACTCGGCGGCCCGATACATCGTGAACAATGAATACAGCCAGCTTTTGGAAATGGAAGGTGTCGTGGGCAAAAACGCCGGAACCAGCCGGGATGCCACCGTATACTATATGAGCCTGCCGTCCAATAAACTGGAATTGTGGATGTATCTGGAATCGACCCGTTTCCTTGAGCCGGTCCTGCGCGAGTTTTTCCAGGAAAAACAGGTGGTTGCCGAAGAAAGACGATATCGCGTGGAATCATCGCCTACCGGTCGGCTGTTTCAGTCCGAATACGTCGGGCTGGCCTTTAATGCTCATCCCTATGGCAAATGTCTGACCGGTGAAATGACCGAAATCCAAAACTATAGCCGGGCGGCAATGCGCCGGCAAATTGAAAATGAATACGTCCCCGGCAATATGGTGGTCTCCATCGTCGGCGACGTCGATCCCAAAAACGCCATCAAACTGGCCGAAAAATATTTCGGCAGACTTATAGACAGAAAGCGGTCGCGCCCGCTTATGATCGATGAAGCCGAGCCTTATGGCGTCCGTACGACAACCCTGTATGAAAACGCCCAGCCTCTTTTCGTTATGGGCTATCGCATTCCTGCCAATACTCATCCTGATTGGCATGCCCTCGATGCCTTGAGCAGTTATCTCGGATCGGGCCGTACGTCAGTTTTGTATAAAAAACTGGTTAAAGAAGATAAAACGGCCGTGGAAGTGGGCGCTTTTACTGGCTATCCAGCCAGCAAGTATGCTTCTCTTTTTTCCGTTCTCTGTATTCCATCCAATGAATCATCCAATTCCGCCAATATGGAAACCATCCTTGCCGAAATAGAAAAAGTCCGCAATGAACTTATCCCCGAAAGTGAATTGGAAAAAATTAAGGCCCAATCGAAGTCCGATTTTATAAACCTTTTGGGATCCAATAATGGTATGGCCGGTCAGCTCGCCGCCTTCCAGGCTCGTACCGGAAACTGGCGCGACCTGTTCAAGGAACTGGATAAAATCAATTCGCTGACTACCGAAGACATTAGACGCGTCGCACAATTATATCTCGATCCATCTCGACGGGTCGTCGGGTCGATTGAAAAACCGGAAGAATCATTATAAGGAGATAATCATGAACAGGCCCAACAAATGCTTTATTTATTTCCTGGTTGTCTCGGTATTGCTCTTGGGCACCACAGGAATGGCCGCGCGAACGGTCGATAAATTGAAATACCCGCCCCTCAACGAAATCAAAATGCCCGATATCGAAAAGGTTACGCTGGACAATGGCATTCGAGTCTATCTACTCGAAGACCATGAGCTTCCCCTGGTCCGGGCGTCCGTCCGGATGGCCGCTGGAAGTTACCTCGAACCGGCCGATAAAATCGGACTCGCTTCACTTGTCGGACAAGTCATGCGCACCGGCGGAACCGCCCGCATGTCCGGTGATGAAATCGACGAAACCCTCGAATCGCTCGGTGCCTCGGTGGAAACCGGCTTCGATAATATCGGCGGCAACGCCGGCATGAACATTCTTTCCGATTACGTCGATACCGGCTTGGAAATCCTGGCCGATGTTCTTCGTACTCCACAATTCGCTGAAGATAAAATCGGTATCGCTAAAAGCGCTGAACGAACCAATATCTCGTCCCGCAACGACGAACCCTTTACCATTTGCATCCGCGAATTTAAAAAGGCCATTTATGGTGACGATTCTCCTTATGCCCGGCATACCGAATACGCCACCGTTAATTCTATTACACGCGATGATATGCTTGCCTTTCACAAACAATATGTGACCCCTGAAAACATTCAGATTGCTCTCTGGGGTGATTTTAACAAGGCCGAAATGTTGCAGAAAATCGATAAATATTTCGGTGATTGGTCCAGAGGCTCCGGACCCGTCCCGGCTCCGCCGCCAGTGGATTATAAATATGAACCCGGTATTTACAGCATCGTTAAGGATGATATCACCCAGTCGAGTGTTCTGGTCGGACATATCGGGGGCTTGACCGGTGATCCCGACTATTTCGCCATCACCGTGGCGAATACCATCCTGGGCAGTTCCGAAGGCGGCCGTATCTTTAACGAGGTGCGTTCTCGCCGCGGTCTGGCCTATTCAACAGCCGGAAATTATTCGACCAATATCGCCTATCCCGGAATCTTCTATGCCTATGCCATAACCAAATTCGGCTCCACCGCCGAAGCCATCGAAACCATGCAGGCCGAAATCCGTCGCATGCAAACCGACCCGCCCACTCCACAAGAAATGAAGCGGGCCAAAGACTCATTTCTGAATTCGTTCGTATTTCAATTCGATTCCAAAGGCGAAATTATCAACCGCATGATGACGTATGATTACTATAATTTTCCACAGGATTTTCTATTCACCCTCAAGGATAAGATTGAAAATGTCACACCGGAGGATGTTGTCGATGTCGCCAAACGCCGTTTTCATCCTGATGAACTTAAAATAGTCGTCGTCGGCATGCCCGAAAATTATGATAAACCGCTTTCAAGCCTGGGCGAGGTCACCGACATTGACATTACCATTCCCAGCGGGCAGGTGACCGAAGAAATAGCCGAAGACGAAGAATCTTTGGCAAAGGGCATGGAGCTGATTAACAAAGCGGCTCAAGCCTGTGGCGGAGTCGCCAATTTCGCCAAAATCAACGCCACCTCATCCAAACAGAATGTCACAATCATCACGCCCCAGGGAAATATGACAATCGGTGTCAAATCGATATTTGTCCTCCCGGACAGAGAAAAAGAAATCATCTCGACTCCGATGGGCGAAATGATTTCGGTTATCGACGGCGAAACCGGCTGGATGGCCCAGGGACCGAATGTGGCCGATATCCCGGCCGGTCAAGTTGCCGACGGCAAACAGGAAAGATTTAGAAATCAATTGTTGCTGTTTAGAAACTGCCAAAATCCCGATTTTAAAGCCATATACGTCGGTGAGGACAAAATCGGAAACAAATCCGTCAATATTGTAAATGTCGTCTCTCTCGACGGCAAAAATTCCTATAAACTGGCCTTGGATGCCAATTCCGGTCTGCCGGTCGGCAAAATGTATTTCGGCGAAACCATGATGGGTCCGGGTAACCTGACCGTATTAATGGACGATTACCGCAATGTATCCGGAGTCAAAATCCCCTTTGCCACATCGGTCGAATCCGAGGGCAATAAGGTCATGGATATAGTGGTGGAATCTTATGAAATTAACCCGACCATTCCCGCAAATACATTCGACAGACCATGAAGTTTCGCTGGATACTTATTTCAAGCCGCCTTCAATAGGCGGCTTTTTTTATTATTCATCCTTCGAATTTATTTGATTTTTTAACCGGTGAAACGTAATATATAAAGAAATTGCCTCTTGTTTTTGCCTTTTACCCTCACACAAAAACTTGCGTTTTTGATGTTTTCGGACTTGCGTTTTGTACATATATGTGCTAAAATTAGAGGTTGTAAAATTGGGAAAAAAGAGCTTTAAATAAACTTGGAGGGTGGAGAATGAATTCCCTGAAATATCGGGCAAAATCGACTGCCGTTGCAACCCTGATTCTATGTCTGGTTTCCGTAAGCCTGTTCGCTCGCGGGAATTTTCAGCCCGATGAACTCGGTCCTAATACTTTCTACAAACCTAACATCGATGCTGTTCCATGCGCCACTCTGGGCATGCACACCATTAATAAAATGGGCCTGTGCATAACCAACCAGGGCCATTTCGGGAACGGATTTTTGCCCGGATCAAGCGGCGTTGACCCCGTTACCGGTGAAGTCGCCCGTTCTGCCGCTTATCCCTATCCGACCACTAACACCTACCTTTTCGCCGGCGCTTTCTGGATCGGCTCCATCGTCGGGAGAGATACCCTGGTATCGGTGGGCGCCGATGGCTGGCAAACTACTCGCGAAATGTGGCCCGCCCCGTGTGCACTAAATGGCGATATTAGAAGGTTGAGTATTTCCAACGCGGAGGACATCGCGGCCGGAGCCCTGTCAGAACAGGATTTCATCGCCCGCTATACTGATACCCTTACCGACCCCAGTTATGTTGCTAATGACGCGGTTGACGGCCGTCCGCATCAACCACTGAATATAGAAATCACGCAAAAGAGCCTGGGATGGTCATATAGCTACGCCGAAGATTTCATTCTGTTTGATTACGCGATTAAAAGCATTGGACGCAGGGAGCTGGAAAAGGTGTACATGGGCATCTATGTCGATGGCGACGTCGGCCCGACCAACTCCCAGGGCCAGGAATTTGTCGATGACATTTGCGGTTTCAAAAGGGACATCCCGACCCCTATACCCAATATCGATCCCGCCTGCGGCTTCATCGACACGATTAACATCGCCTGGATTGCCGATAACGACGGACGGGTTAATGACCCTTCGATTACCTGCCCCGGCGGCTTCGACGTGCCCCATGTAACCGGAACCCGCGTCGTTAGAACTCCTTCCGATTCATTGAAATATTCTTTCAACTGGTGGATTTCCAACGGAAATCCCGGACTTGATTTTGGCCCGCGTAAAGCCGGCACGACAACCGATCCGTTCCGGGATTTCGGCGGCTACCTGGGCACCCCGGAAGGCGACCGTAATAAATATTATATAATGCGGCATGAAGAATTCGACTATGACCAGATTTTCAGTGCTGTCGATCAAACGGCCGACGGCTGGCTTCCCCCGCCGGGTCAACAAGCCAGCGATTTTGCCGATGGTTATGATACCCGGTATTTGCTGTCTTTTGGGCCTTTCAATATTTCTCCCGGCGAGGTTCTCCGGGTAAGTTTTGCCTATGTTGGCGGAAGGAATTTCCACCGGGACTGCGAGGACTTCCAGAAATTGTGGAATAGCCAATCGCCACAAACCTATTATGATGCTCTTGATTTCTCCGATTTGGCGTTGAATTCGGTTTGGGCCTCTTGGATATACGACAACCCCAATCGTGATACCAACGGGAATAAGTTTTTTGGAAAATACCGCGTCTGCTGCAAAGCCGAAGGCACGCAAATCGATACCATCTCGCTCGACCCCTTCGTCACCGAAACTCTCACTGTTTGCATTGAAGCCGACACTATGTGGTATGAAGGCGACGGTGTCCCCGATTTCGAAGGCGCGCGTCCACCCGAACCGCCCAAATTCTGGGTCATCCCGACTGTAAACGATTTTAACGAGGGTGAACTAAAAATTCGCTTCAATGGGTTTTTATCGGAAAAGACTCCTGATAATTTCAGCCAGGAATATGATTTTGAAGGTTACCGCATTTACTACTCCCTTTCGTCCGATCCCGATCAGTTCGTCTTTTTGACATCGTACGATATCGAAGACTTCAACCGCTGGGAATACGATCAAACCAATGAAATATGGGTGATCCGGAATATCCCCTTTACCCTTGAGCAATTGCGGGACTTGTACGGGGAGGGATTCAATCCGGAATTTTATACCCGCGACAATCTGTACTATGATGTGGATGACGGCCAATATTACTGGTTTTCTCCGCAGGACTGGAACCAGTCGAATTATCTGGATACCACTTTAATTCACAAGAAATACCCGAATGATACTATGCCCCATTTTACCTATAACGATAACCTCGATTCTGCCAGAGCGCTGCATCCCGAATGTTTCACCGATGACGGTTATTTGAGATACTACGAATACGAATTCACCATACGCAAGCTGTTGCCCTCACAATTGTACTATGTAGCCGTAACCGCCTTCGACTATGGTTCGCCGACGAGCGGCCTGCCTTCATTGGAAACCGCGCTCAACCGTAACATGATCGCCGAGTATGCGCAGTATACCAATACGACCGTGATGGATAAGGGCCTCGACGTCGTCGTCTATCCCAATCCGTATCGCATCGACGCCAATTATCAAGGTCCTGAAGGCGGGGGATTCGAAGGCCGCAATGTTGACCCGACCATTACTTCCCCTGACCGCCGGCGGGCAATACATTTTGCCAACCTGCCGCATAAGTGCACGATCCGAATCTTTACCATCGACGGTGACCTGGTGCGACAGATCGATCATGACATGCCGAAAGATTCCCCGCAAAGCATGCACGCCACGTGGGATTTGATTACCCGCAACACCCAGGCAGTTGCTTCCGGAATTTATTTTTATTCGGTGGAATCCGAATACGGCAATCAGGTGGGTAAAATTGTTATCATATTCTGATCTTCTTCGGGAAGGCGGGTCGGCCACGACCCGCCTTTTCCATATCTGCCCGGTCGCCGACTTTTCTTTGACCCTGACGTTTTTTTTTGAACGGGAGTTACGCCGGAAATTCTTCGAATTATGATTATCGGGGCATTCGTCAAAATGAACCAGTCGCCGTTTACATATAAACTTCAATTGCTTCTTATAATGGCGGTATGTATTCCTTTTATTTTATTATGTTTTCACGATGCGGCGGCCTTCGAATCCCCCAAGCAACATTCATACCTGCGACCCGGAACACGGCTTTTGAAAACTACCGCTTCCGGCGAACCCTATGTCTCTGTCGCCGTCCACAATATCAACAACGTCAATCTGACCGTAACCAACATCGGGCAGTTCGGTCTCGGCTACCTCGGTGTCCAATCCGACCCGCTGACCGGTAATCAGGCTCCGTCATGTTATTTCCCGACCAATAGTCAAATCGAACACCTGTACGTCGGTGGATTCTGGATCGGAGCGATTGTCGGTAGAGATACGCTGGTTTCCATCGGCGTCGATGACTATTATAACGTGGTCGAATTCTGGCCCGCGCCATACCCCTATGGGGAAATCGAATATCGGTCGATTGAACCCAGCCATTACTTCTATCACCCGGAAGCAAAATCGGAACAGGACATCATTGCCGTTTATGCCGATACTTTGACCGATGCGTCTTACGTCAGTACTGACCGTTATGACGGTCGGCCGCACCGTCCGCTGAACATCGAGGTCATTCAGAGAAGTTACGCCTGGAGCTATTCGTATGCCAGCGATTTTTTGTTGTTCGATTACTCCATCAAAAATATCGGACGACGTGACCTTGATAAAGTCTATATGGCAATTTACGTGGATGGTGATGTCCACCATGAATCCAATTTCGGTTCCGGAGGATATGAGGATGACATCTGCGGGTTCCGTGTGGACCATCCCGTCGAATCCCCCTGCGATTTCAGGGATACCATCAACGTTGCCTATATAATGGATAACGACGGCGATCCCGATGAATCCGGCAATTTCACTACCACCAGTTGTCGTAGCGTGGCCGGGGTTCGTGTCGTCAGAACTCCTTCGGATTCACTGGAATACTCCTTCAATTGGTGGATTACCAATTACAGTAGCGCCGCCCTCGATTTTGGTCCACGCAAAACGGGGACGCCGGAGCATCCTTTTCGCGACATGAGCGGAGTCCTGGGGACCCCCCTGGGGGACCGGAACAAGTATTATATAATGCAGAATAAAGAATTCGATTATGACCAGATGTTTACCGCCAAAGACCATACGGCCGGCGGCTGGCTGCCGCCCCCGGCCTCCGCGACCGATTACGCCAACGGTTTCGACGCCCGATTCCTGTTATCCTTTGGCCCTTTCAACCTGTCGCCGGGCGAGGTTCTTCCTGTTTCCTTCGCATATATTTGCGCCGCCGCATTTCATGCGGAGCCCGATAATTTTAAAAACCTCTTTAATCCGCTGCAACCGGAGACGTTTTATAATTCCCTCAACTTCGACAGCATGGCCTATAATTCCCGGTGGGCCTCTTTTATTTATGACAACCCCAACTATGACAGCAACGGCGATAAATATTTCGGCAAATACAGAATTTGTTGCCTCGACACAACCCTTGAAATAAATGACCAGGTCTTCCCGCCGGAAACTACCATTATTTACGGTTCCTGTGATACGACCTGGTACGAAGGCGACGGCGTTCCCGATTTCGTCGGCGCCCAGCCCCCACCGGCACCGGTTTTACGAGTCTTCCCGGAAGTCGATTACCTCAATCGCGGTCGTCTGATAATCCGCTGGAATGGATTCGCCAGCGAAATGACCCCGGACAGGTTTTCCGGGGACCTTGACTTCGAAGGTTTCCGCGTTATGTACTCCATGACACCCCGCATGCAGGATTTCGTTTTGCTTAATACTTATGACCGGGAGGATTATAATCGCTGGACCTATGTGCGCAATCATCAGGCATGGGAACTGCTCGACATTCCTTTCACGATGGATCAATTGAAAGCGATGTACCGCGACGGGTTCGACCCCCTCGTCCATAGTGTCGATAACCCCCTCTGGGTATCCAATCCCTCCGGCGAGGATTCCATATTCTATTTCACCCGGCAGGACTGGAACCAGAGTAATCTGCTTGATACCTTCTTCATTCATAAAGTATTTCCGGACCAGCCGTTTCCGACCGTTTTGGACCTCGATTCGGCGGCCCTTTATTACCCCGAAGAACTGACTGAAGATGGGCAATTCAAATACTTCGAGTATAAATATATCCTCCGCGACCTGTTGCCGTCGTTAATGTACTATGTAACGGTTACTGCTTTCGATTACGGGTCTCCCCGTTCCGGGCTTACCTCTCTGGAATCAAGCCCGCTCATTAATATGGTTGCCGAATACCCCCAAAATTCGGCGCCCATGGTGGAAGAAAAAGGACTTGACGTCATTGTGTATCCGAACCCCTATCGCATCGACGCCAACTACCGGGCCATGGGGCTGGAAGGAGCCGTCAACGTCTCCCTGCCGCCCGAACGCACCCGCGCTATCCATTTTGCCAATCTTCCCCATAAATGCACCATTCGTATTTTCACTCTCGATGGCGACCTCGTCAGGCAGATTGAGCACGACGTCCCGCCCGGAGACCCGCGGGCGATGCATGAAACATGGGACCTGATAACCCGAAATACTCAGGCGATCGTTTCCGGCATTTATTATTATTCGGTTGAGTCCGCGATGGGTAACCAGCTGGGCAAGATTGTCATTATATTATGATTGGCATCAGAGAAGGCACACCCCATGATTCTTAGGATATTTTGCCTGGTCATAATGGTCAGCATTATTAATTTTCCCCCGGCCCTGGCACGTCAGGAATATCGGGATATTAAATCCCGCGCCAGTTTTAACGAAGCCGAGATTCTGCTGAAAAGAGTCGCCGTCCATAATGTCGGCCTGATAGCCATGACCGTAACCAATTTCGGCCAGTTCGGACTGGGCACGTCGCAACCTGTCCTTGACCCGGCTACCGGATTGCAGGCCCCCGCTCTTTCGTATCCGCAGGGATTGAATGTCAATTACCTCAACGAAATGCAACTCTGGGTGGGCGCCATTGTCGGGCGTGATACGCTGGTTTCCACGTCTGGCTGGCAGGACTGGTATATCCAGAGCGAGTTCTGGCCGGATACAATTCCGCTTAATGAAATTAAACGCCGTTCTATTTTGGAACCGGGACAAATTGATTTCGACAGCGCTGTTTCTCATCAGGATTTCATTTCTTACTATTGCGACACCCTGTGGGATAATCGCTGGACGGGTTATGATATCTTCAGCCGCCGCATTCATATACCGATCGGCGTCAGAGTCACACAGAAAAGCTACGCCTGGGGATATAACTACGCCGAAGACTTCATTCTTTTCGACCTGGAAGTGTCCAATATTACCCTGCGCGATATAAACGGCCTCTATATCGGGCTGTTCGTCGACAATAGTGTCCACCGCGTTGGCGGACCGTTTGGGGGAAGCGACGATATTGTCGGCTTTTTGAAAGATTTTCCATCGCCCTACTTGAGCGGCCTTCGTGATACTTTTAATATTGCCTGGGCCGCTGATAACGACGGCGACCCGGATCCGGTTTCCGGCCAATTCCAGGGACTTTTCGGGGCAACTTCCGCCGCCGGCGTTATGCTATTGCGGCCCGCTCCGCAGGAGCACAACTTCTCATTCAACTGGTGGGCGGTCGATTATACGACCGACTACTGGTCCTGGGGACCGCGCAAAAAACCCATGCCCGGCCAAACCCTGCGGCAGTTTCGCGGTTACTACGGCGACCCCGCATCCGACGCCGATAAATACTACATCATGTCCAATCGTGAAGTCGATTATGACCTCATCGACAGCTGGCGCGATTTCACCGCCGACGGCTGGATGCCCCCGCCAACCGAGCCGGTGTGGGAAGGTTCCAATATCATGTATGTCCTTGCCACCGGCCCTCATAAACTCTATCCCGGCGGAACCGTTAATTTCACTTTTGCCGTCGTCATGGGTCAGAATTACTGGCAGGGCAGCTGGGCCGCAGAATTCGGCGGAGCCACCCGACATCTCGATGACCTTGCCCTGAACGCCCTCTGGGCATCCTGGGTTTATGACAACCCCGGAGTCGATACCGACGGCAATGGTTACAAAGGCAAGTATCATATCCGCCAGGCCGGCTATGTCCTCGATTACATCGATACCATTTATCTGGCCAACGATACCATTTATGATTCCGTGTACAAATACATTCGCAATGACACTCTCTTTTACTCCGGCGACGGTATCCCCGATTTTGTCGGAGCCGCCCCACCCACCGCTCCCGAATTTTCACTTCTTCCTGGAGTCAATGAGTTCAACATTGGCTATATAGAAGTCCGCTGGAATGGCCTGAAAAGCGAAACAACTCCGGACCCATTCCTCGACCGTAATGATTTCGAGGGCTACCGTGTATATTTTTCCGAAACCGGTCGGCCGGGAGACTTTACGGTATTGTCATCCTATGACCACCTGAATTACGACCGTTGGGGATTTGACAGTACTTATAATCGCTGGCAGGTCGTTGACCCGCCCTATGCTTTATCCCATTTAAAGAACTTGTATGGTGAAAACTTCGATCCCGAATTATATCCGGCCGAATACAAGCTTTTCAGCCATTATAATTATCAGACACAGGCATATGACCAATATTATTTTACACCCCACGATTGGAATCAATCCAACCTCTTTGATACACTTGCCATTCATAAGCGATATCCCAACGAACCTTACCCCCCGACTTTGAGTGTTGACAGCGCCCGAATTTACTGGCCGGATGTTTTGACTGAATCGGGTCGATTCAAATACTTCGAATATTGCTATAAAATCAGAAATCTTCTGCCGTCGAGAGAGTATTTTGTATCAGTGACGGCCTTCGATCAGGGCAACCCGGCCCGCAACTTGGGTTCCCATGAAACCAACCCCTATGACAATGCCGTCCGTCAGTTTGCTCTTCCCTCCAGCGAATATGCCATGGAAAAAGGCCTCGACGTGATCGTGTATCCCAACCCATATTATATCAACGGCAACTACCGCGAACACTATGAAGGCTGGCAATACGGTCAACAGAATATGCCTGCCGAATTTACGCGAACCCTGAATTTCGCCAATTTGCCCCATAAATGCGTTATCAGGATTTTTACCATCGATGGCGACCTGATCCGCCAGATCGACCATGATTATCCCCCGGGTGCCCCCGGTTCAATGCATGAATCATGGGATTTAATTACCAGAAATACAATGGCAATTGTCTCCGGAATTTATTATTATTCGGTCGAATCCGAATTTGGTAATTTTATTGGCAAATTCGTAATTATAAAATAGAGGAGCCATTGACAGGAAGACTTCAATGAGATATATCGCGCGGACTGCCTTGTTTGCTATACTGCTGACCTCCCTTGCCGCCTCCATAACCGCCCGCCCTTCGTTTGAGCCGGAAAGGCTCACACCGATAAAGGCCCAAACCAACCAGCTTTATCCTATACGCGAAATCGCCATGCATAACGTTGGCAAGATTGACATGATGATTTCCAATTTCGGAATTTTCGGCAAAGATACCGAGGATATGCTGATCGATCCGTTTTCCGGACAATATGCGAAATCGCTAAATTATCCAAACAACACCCTGAATACTTATCTCTGGGGCATGCGCCTGTGGATTGGCGCCATTGTCGGTCGCGACACCCTGGTTTCCACCGCCGGCTGGGGCGATTGGGATCGTGCCTCGGAATTCTGGCCCGATACACTCCCCAACAGTAATATTATTATGCGTTCAATCAATGACCGCAGCGTCGCCGAATATGAAGGGGCCGTATCGCAGCAGGATTTCGAATGCTACTATACCGACACTCTCGATAATCGTGAATTAACCGGTTATGATGCACCGACCGGCCGCGTCCACCGACCGATCGGCGTGAAAGTCGTCCAGCGCAGCTATGCCTGGGGCTACGATTACGCCGACGATTTTATTATCTTCGATTTGAATATCGGCAATATCACCTTCCGCACTATCGAAGGACTTTATATCGGGCTCTATGTCGATAACGATATTTTTTATGAGAACAAGGGCAGCGCCCGCGATGACATTGTCGGTTTTGTTAAAACCATGCGTTCGCTCTACATCGCCGGTCTGACCGACACCATTAACGTCGCCTGGACCGCCGATAACGACGGCGACCCCAATCCCATTACCGGGGAATACCAGGGCATCAATTCCCCGACTGCCGCGGCCGGCGTTAAAATATTGCGCACGCCCGCCGACACCGTTCGCATGAACTTCAACTGGTGGGTCAACGATTATTATTCCGGCCTCAACTGGGGGCCCTATAAACGACCACCGACCGGTACTCCCATACGATATTTTGGCGGCGGCCTTGGCGAACCCCGCAGCGACGCCGATAAATACTTCCTCATGGCCAATGGTGAGATCGATTATGATCTTTCCGAAGCCCAGTGGGACCATTCCGCCGACGGCTGGCTTCCGCCCCATGAAAATATCGACCGCATCAGGGACGGCGCCGATGTCCATTACGTCATCTCCTCCGGGCCGTTTCGAATTAAACCCGGCGACTTCGCGCCTTTCACATTTGCCATGATCATGGGTCAGCACTACCACCGGGACTGGCGGACGCCCGGGCCATCACATAACCTAACCTATCTCGGTCTGAATTCCCTTTGGGCCTCGTGGATCTTCGATAATCCCGGCGTCGATACCGACGGCGATGGCTACAAAGGCAAATACCACATTTACGAAATCGGCAAACGCATCGTCGAGATCGATACTCTGTACCTGCCAAGCGGCATGATAATCGACACCACCTTCGCCTTTGCCCGCGTCGATACTTTGTACTACGAGGGCGACGGCGTTCCCGATTTCCGCGGAGCCGCCCCCCCGCCTGCCCCGGATTTCAGCTTGCATCCCCGCGTGAACGAATTCAACGAAGGAATCATTGAGGTCCGCTGGAACGGCGTCAAAAGTGAAACCGAACCGGACCAGTTCTCGCAATTCGCCGATTTCGAGGGTTATCGCGTCTATCTTTCCGAAACCGGGCACGCCAACGGCTTCACTATGCTGGCTTCGTACGATGTCGATAACTATGACCGCTGGGAATATGATACCTATAACAGATACTGGGACGTCATGCAACCGCCGTACACACTCGAACAACTGCGCCAGATGTACGGCGCCAATTTCGACCCGGAAAACTATGATTCCCAAGCCCGCTTGTTTTCGCACTATAATTACTCCACCGGGGAATACGAGCAGTATTACTTCACCGCCCATGACTGGAACCAGTCCGAAAAAACGGACACTACCAACATCTATAAAGTGTACCCCTACGAACCGGAACCGCCGACTTCTGATCTGGACAGCGCCCGCATGTATTGGCCCGAAGTTCTCACTCCTGACGGTCGCTTCAAATATTATGAATACCGCTATATCATACGCGACCTGTTGCCGTCCAAATCATACTATGTCTCCGTAACGGCCTTCGACCATGGCGATCCCTCTAAGGGTCTGGGGCCGATGGAAACCAATCCGACCGAAAACGCCGGACGCGAATATGCCCAGAATTCCACCGACCTGGTTTTGGAACAGGGCCTGAATGTCGTCGTCTACCCCAATCCTTATTATATCAACGGCGGTTATCGCGGTCGATATGAAGGCTGGG
>CAYWLR010000004.1:63247-163645 GCA_964459465.1 uncultured Ignavibacteriaceae bacterium
GCTCTTCCCTCTGAATTCACGCGGGCCCTGCATTTTTCCAATCTGCCGCCTAAATGCACGATTCGTATTTTTTCCATCGACGGCGACCTGGTGGCCACCATCGATCATAATTTCGCCCCCGGCAGCCCCGGCGCCATGCACGAGCAATGGGACATGATTTCACGCAACCGCATGGCCATCATGTCGGGAATTTATTATTACTCGGTGGAATCGGAATACGGCAATCAGGTCGGCAAATTCGTGATCATTATGTGATTATATCGCGATAGGTATTCACTTCAGGAGCGATATGTCGATGCAGGCGAATGAATCCCATACCCGCGACCACGGCCAGAACCGCGATTGTCCCCCAGGAAAAAACAAATTCAGGCTTGAACAGGTCCAATAGTAGCGTTCCAACCAGTGGTCCCAGCGACCACCCGGCCGTCACCGCGAACCCATAAATTCCCATATAGCGTCCAACCTTGTCGGGTGGAGCCAGATTGGCGGTTATCGCCAGCGCCGGCGGTGATATCAATAATTCTCCCGAGGTGATAATAATCATCGAAACTATGAACATGGCATACTCCGCCGAAAGCCCGACCAGAAAATACCCGACGGCATAAACGAATGCCCCGGCCGCCATCTGCGACGTCAACCGGAATGGGCGCATCAGGCGCGCCATGGGTAACTGCAGAAAAACGACAATTAGCCCGTTCAACATGTACAGGTGGCCCAGCTGGGACTCGGCCAGGCCGCGAAAATCAACCGAATACAATGACAGAGGTGCCATCAGATGCGCCACCACCAGATACAATATGAATAACAGCCCGGCATGATGAAACATGGTTTCATTGCCCTTTATGATAAACATCTGTCGAAAGCTTCCATTGGCGTCGGCGCGACGATTAAATACAATTCCTTTCAGAAAAAATAAAATTATGAATCCCGACATGGCGGTTATAATTCCCGACAGCAATAGCAACAATGCCAGAGAACTGGCTGCCATGTATCCGCCTATGGCCGGCCCGACCGCCCAGCCCAGATTTCCGGCGGCACGAACAATGGCAAACGCCTCTGTCCGGCGATTATTACCGACTAGATCGGCTACCGTCGAATTGGCGGCAGGTTGAAAAAGCGCCCCGAATATAAAATTGATTATAATTAATGCCCCCACGGCAATTAGCCCCCACGAGTAATGCACGGCGGCCGCCAAAAACACGAAAACCACGGCCCGGCAGAGCTGGGCAACTATCATCAGGCGGTAACGACCCACTTGGTCCGACAGCTCTCCGCCATAGGCCTGAACCGTTGCCCGGATTACAGCCGTGATTCCGAAAAATAAGCCGATCTGGGTCAGCGTCATGCCCTGCCCATGAAAGTAAATGGCGATAAAAGGAATAACCAGGGCAAAACCCAGCGATGAAGTAAACCAGCCCAGGGCCAGATTCCACAGACGATGATCGTAGTTCTTTAAAAGCTGCAGCATATGGGCGGGATGTTATGCCGTTAAACTATAACACCGGACAATCTGTATAATCCGGAAAGGTTTATGACGGGAATTTTACGGTCGTCCGTATTAAGGCGCCCTGTAATTAAATCATTTTCAGGGTCACTATCAACGGCCTTGATTTCGGCCGTGCCGGTCCGGTCGATTCGCAATATCTCCTCCGCCGAATCGACCACCAGAGCCGCCCGTTCGCCGCCGACCTCCGTGATGACTATCGTTGTGTCGGTCAGCGAGGCATGCTCTCTGTTGTGCAAATGCCGCCATAGATCTATTATTAGAATGCGTTTGCTTTCATATTCGATATCTTTGGGCAAGGCCTGCACCGAGTCCGAAACCGATTGCATCCCGCGCGGATTAATTATCTCGACGGCGTGCGACAGGCCGATGGCATATTGCTCGTCGGCCAGACGAATTACCAGAAACTGGCTTAAATCTTTTCTATCCATCTTCACAGCTCCGCTTTTTATGCGTTCGCTGTAATTTGCAGTTAAAATGGGCCAAAAACAAGAAATTTAAGAAGATTGATTGAGCCGCATAATTTCAATCATGTGCCGCGCCGAACTGGGCGAATGCCCGGTATAATGATTATTGAAATAGGCATAAACTTCACCCCAGTCACGGGAAAACTCCTCAAGCAGTTTTGCCCACCATTCTATTTCCTCACGCCTGTCAAAACGAACATAACTGAAATCATTCTCAATTCTTTTGCGGTCGCCCAAAAAGCGAAAATAGGCGAAATCGGCGGTAAATTCCGTCCTTTTCGGCATCCATGGATGGTCAATCATGGCCAGACAAATACGCCGCTTCTGCAGGGCATCATAGAATTTATCATTCAACCATTTACGATTTCGCACTTCAAGCGCCACTTTAATGTCCGGGGGCATAATCGACAGTATTTCCGTCAACATTGAACCATGTTGGTCCGGCTTAAAACTGTAGGGAAACTGCAATAGCATCACTCCCAGTTTCTTCCCGAGCGCCCGCATCACCTCGATAAACCTTTTTGCCGCATCCGCTCGCTCTTCTATATCCCCCTCGTGAGTCACCGCACCGGGGAATTTGGCCGTAAAAATAAAATCGTCCGGGGTGACTTTATCCCAGTTTTCCACAGTCGCCTTATCGGGAACCCGATAAAACGTTGCGTTCAATTCCACGGTTTTGAATATGGATGAATAAAATCTCAAATAGTCCTTGGCCGAACAAAATTGCGGATAAAAATTACCCAGCCAATCATCATAGCTGTACCCGGCCGTACCGATATATATCCTGTTTTCCTTCTTGACTGACATAACATAGAGAACAATCTCATCGCTAAATTGTTCGGCACCATCTTGCCAAAATGCCGGTTATGCCTTATTATCCGATTCAAACATGAAAGGATAGTATTTATGAAAGATCCAAGAAATACCACTTTGGCCCGAAATCTCATCGACTATTCGGTGGAATTGAAGCCCGGGGAAATTGTTTATATCGAAGTCAAAGGGCTGGCGGCCATCGAACTGGGAAAAGAACTGGTTCGTTACGCCACCGAAAAGGGCGGCGTTCCCTTTTGGTACTACAACGATGAATCAATTTCACGGCATTTTATTCGTACCGCCACCGATGAGCAGTTCAAAAAACTGGCCGATTTTCATCTCGACATGATGAAAAAGGCCGCCGCATATATCGGCATTCGCGGCTCCGAGAATTCCTTCGATCTGGCCGACGTCGACCGCGATCAGATGGAAAAATACCAGAAAATCTTTTATAAGCCGGTTCACCTTGAAGAACGCGTCAAAAGAACCAAATGGGTCGTCATGCGCTACCCCAATAGCGCCATGGCCCAGCTTGCGGAAACCTCGCAGGAAAAATTTGAGGACTTCTATTATAACGTCTGTAACCTCAACTACGCCAAAATGTCGAAAGCCATGGACCCGCTCGTGGAACTCATGGATAAAACCGACCGGGTGCATATCAAAGGCCCCGGAACCGACCTCACCTTTTCCATCAAAGGTATTCCGATTGTCAAATGCGACGGCACCCGCAACATTCCCGACGGCGAAGTTTACACCGCACCGGTCCGCGATTCGATCAACGGAACGATTTCATACAATACACCCTCCCTCTACGAAGGCACCGTGTACAACGACATCAAATTCACCTTCCGGAACGGCAAAATAATCGAAGCCACCTGCGATAACGCAGAAAAAATGAATAAGATTCTTGATACCGATGAGGGCGGCCGCTATGTCGGCGAATTTGCCATCGGCGTCAATCCCTTCGTCCTGGAACCGATGAAAGACACCCTGTTCGATGAAAAGATCCGGGGCTCGTTCCACCTGACCCCCGGTTGCTGCTACGACGAAGCTCCCAACGGCAACACGTCGGCCATACACTGGGATCTGGTCCTGATTCAGAGAAAAGAGTACGGCGGCGGTGAAATCTGGTTTGACGATAAACTTATTCGCAAAGACGGCGTCTTCACCGACCCGGCTTTGGAAAAAGCTTTTTCCGAGGAAAATCTGGCCGAATAAACACAAATGGCCGGATCAAAATGATCCGGCCTTTCTTATATCAATAAGTTAATACTATATGGCCTGTGTAAGGCGAACCTTTTCGTATCCCTCTTTGATGATTTGCACCACTTCTTCGGGATCATCGGTCAATGAAAACAGGGTCAGGTCCGTATTGGTCAATGTCCCCTCACGGATCGGGCTGGAAACGATCCAGTCAATCAGACCGCCCCAGTATTTTGACCCGACCAGAACCACCGGGAAGTTAAAAATTTTCCTGGTTTGAATCAAAGTCAGGGCTTCGAATAACTCATCGAGTGTCCCGAAGCCGCCCGGCATTATGACGAAAGCCACCGCATACTTGACGAACATGACTTTGCGGGCGAAAAAGTATCGGAAATGAAGCGATATATCCTGAAATGAATTACTGCGCTGTTCGGTGGGAATATCGATATTCAACCCGACCGATTTCGATTTTCCCTTTTTAGCCCCCTTATTGGCCGCCTCCATCACGCTGGGCCCGCCCCCGGTTATAATGGCAAAACCTTCATCGGACAAGCGACGTGCAATCTTTTCCGCCAGCAGGCAGTACTTTGAATCGGGCGGTAGAGCCGACGCCCCGAATATGGATACAGCCGGATGTAATTCTCTCAATGTCTCAAAACCCTCGACGAATTCCGACATTATCCGAAATACCGACCAGGTTTCATGAATGGCATCGTTTTTATTGTTACCATTTAGCATTTTACTTCCCCTTTTGCAGCCACATTGGCTTTATCGACAAATAGCCATCTAAATACACCCGGCCTCAATTGCGATAAAATTACCCCGGCAATCACGATTATCCCACCAACAATCAGAGTTAACGTTACCGGTTCGCCCAGGAAGACGGCCGCCAGGGCGGTGGCTATCACCGGCTGAATGTTCTGCAACACGGCCACCTGCGAGGCTTCAAGAAATTTTAATACCCAATACCAGACCACGTAACCGAAAATCGAAACAACTACGGCCATATACAAAATACTTAACCAGCCGATATGGTTGACACCCTGATAGTCGGAATGCAGTGCAAAGATAAAACCGAACGGCATATATACCAGCGATCCATAGACCATGGCCGTGCCCATAACTCTAAACGCCCCATAGCGTGACGCCAGAGGTTTACCCGCCACCGTTGCCCCTGCCCAGGCCATGACGGCCAGCAATACCAGCAAATCGCCCACAAGAAATTCCTGGCCGAATCTGATCCTGCCCGAAAAGAGAATTATCGCAACTCCCCCCAGCGCAATAAAAATCCCCAGAGATCTTAAGAAGATTAACCTTTCCTTCAAAAACCTGATAGCCAGCACATATACAAAAACCGGCGTCGTCGCAAACAGGAGGCTGGCATGCCCGGCGCTGGTAAGTTTCTGCCCGACTAAAAACAAAACCTGATTGAACGGAATTAATAACAGCCCGATGCCGAATATCTTCAGACGATCACCCCTGGCAATTGCCGTTTTATTCCCATTTAAAATCAGGAAGGGCAAATATCCCAGAGTGCAAAACAGGAATCTGAAAAATGCATAAACCAGCGGGTCAAATTGCGCCAGTCCGATTTTGGCTACCGGAAAAGCCGCCGCATTGATAATTTGATGAACGACCAGTATAGTATATAACAGCCACAGCGGCCCCTTGAAGACATTAACCGGATTATTGGAATTTACAGCCAAGTGTCAACCACAATGTACATGCATATATCAACATACGGCTGCCATTTAAAGCAATCCTTTAATGTATCCGCCATCGACGGGGATCGCCGTCCCCGTTATATAGGCCGCTTTATCTGAAGCCAGAAAACATATCAACGCGGCCAGCTCCGAAGGATCTCCAAGACGACCGGCCGGGATATTATCGATCCAGCCCTTAAAAATATCCTCCGGTTTGACTCCTTTATCCTTGGCCTGTTTTTCGGCCAGATAGCCCAGCCTTTCCGTTTTAGTATATCCCGGACAAACCGTATTTACCGTTATACCATGCGCCGCCAGTTCGTTTGAAATTGATTTTGCAAAACCGGTGACTCCCGCTCGAAGCGAATTGGAGATTATCAATCCCGGCGCCGGTTGCTTGACCGACAACGATGTGATAAAAATTATCCGTCCCCGTCCATTTTGCATCATGGACGGCACCACCGCCCGTGCCAGATCGATGGCCGAAAATAGGGTCAGTCGTGTCGACTCCGCCCATTGTTCTTTGGTCAGCGTCATAAAACTGCCCGATGGTGGTCCCCCGGCATTGGCCACGAGGATGTCGACAGTATTATAAAACGATTTGGCCTTTTCAACCATCTTTTCACATTCCCCGGGCATGGAGAGATCCCCGGCGATTATCTGCGGCCGCAATCCGGCCTGCTTTTCAATCCGATTGGCGGCCGCTCCAAGATTATCTTTTGATCGCGAATTTATTATTACGCGTGCGCCTTCGGAGGCAAGTGCCGCCGCCGTGGCAAACCCTAAACCGCTCGAGGCACCTGTCACCAATGCCACCCGGTCTTTGAGTCCCAGCTCCATTATCTTTTCACCCTTGAAAGCTCATCTATCAGGGCCAGGGCCGTATAGCAACCACGCTCGAAGTCATCCACCGCGAATCTTTCGTTTGGTGAATGAGCGTTATCATCGGCCTGTCCCCAGCCCAATAAAAGAGTATCCAGCCCAAGGACCTTTTTGAAAGTTCCGACTATAGGAATCGAACCGCCTTCCTTGGTATAAACCGGATCGATGCCAAATCCGGTCTTGATCGCCCGCCCGGCCGCGTCCAGCCAGGGCCCGTCGGTTGGCACCGCCACCGCCGCGGCACCGCCATGCTTGATTATCCGGCAGGTGACATAATCGGGACATATCTTTCTAATGTATGCCTCCAATTTATTGCAAATATCTTCGGGCCTTTGGTTAGCAACCAACCGCATCGTAATTTTACAGCTGGCCCATGATGGAATAATCGTCTTGCCGCCTTCGCCTTGATAACCGCCCGTAATGCCGTTGATATCGAGCGTCGGTCGCGACCAGATCTGCTCCAGAATCGAATAGCCCTTTTCGCCGTGTAATTTGGGCGAGCCGGTCTTTGCCAAAAACTCGGCTTCGTCGAAGGGCAGCTTCTTAAACTGCTGGCGTTCCCAGTCGGATATTTCAACCACGTCGTCATAAAACCCATCCACCAGAATTCTGCCGTTTTCATCGTGGAACCGGGAGATTATTCGAGCCAGGACGTTCACCGGATTGGCAATCGATCCTCCGAACGAGCCGGAATGAAGATCGCGGTCGGGACCGGTAATTTTGGCTTCGACAAAGGCAATGCCGCGCAGGCCGAAGGTGACCGCCGGATGATTGCGCCCATATTGCGAACCGTCGGAAACCACGATAATATCCGCCTTGAGCAATTCGGCATTTTGCTCAACAAATGCCGCCAGGTTCTCCGCCCCGGATTCCTCTTCGCCTTCTATTAGAAGCTTGACATTGACCGGCAGGTCATTGCCAGTGGCGAGATACGCTTCTAAAGCCTTGATATGCGTCCATAATTGTCCCTTATCATCCGTGGAGCCGCGGGCTATAATATAGCCGTTTTCGATTATGGGGCTAAAAGGCGCACTTTTCCATAATTCCAAAGGCTCCTGCGGCTGGACGTCATAATGACCATAGTAGAGAACCGTTAATTTATCCGGCGATGATATCTTTTCGCCATATACGACAGGGTGACCGCCGGTCGGCCTTAATCCGCTTTTGATACCCATATCATTGAGCTTTTTGGCCAGCCATTCGGCGCAGGCATGGACATCTCCCTTGTGTTCGCTTTTGGCCGAAACCGAAGGGAATCGTAAAAATTCGAAAAGCTCATCGAGCCGTTTTTGCTTGTTCTGATCAAGAAATTGCCTGGGATCCATATTTACTCCAATATTTCAGGTATAATTTTTCCGCTCCAATGATTAAAAATATCAGAATTTGCATAAAAAATCAACCGACCCCGCCTTAATTTTGTAAAATTCATTGAAATTAAACGCAAACCGGTTATAATTATACGGCCGGGACTATATAAAAAGCAGGAGTGAACGACTTGAAGGCGGCCCTTATAGCTGTATTTTGCGCATTAACCTTGTCCGTATCGGTTGCGGCCGACCCGGAAATTCGGCTTAAACCGGACACCATAAACATAGGCTTTATCCCCCAATCATCGAATTTCCATTTTACGGCCAAGGCTTATTCCATCGGAACCGATACCCTGTTAATTCCGGAAATTGAAACATTTAACGAGTGTATCACCGTTACTACCGATAAACATGTCCTGCCCCCCGGTGACAGCGCCAATATTTCGGTAATTTTCCGCAGTCAAAAGGTTGAAGGATACAATATCCGGTATCCCCGTTTCAAAACCAATGCCAAAAATCTGGGTGGCCGGGCCTTAAGACTTACCGTCATCCCGATTGTCATTAAAGATCCCGAAGTTCTTTCACCTATTTATGTCAAACCGTACCGCCTGATCGCCTCACAATTCGGGGACAGTGGACTACGCGAATTCCCATTTACCATTTATAATAAATCCCCCGAGTATGTGCCCCTGCGACTCATCTATGGCGATTCGACGTATTACAGCCTGGAAATGCCCATGTTCGTGCCGCCGACAGATTCTGCCGTCGGATTCATTCGTCTTAACGACCTCGGATATGCCAGTGATTTTGAAGCCAATATCACTTTTGAATTTATTGACGATAATTCAGAACCGAAAAATTATACGATCCCGGTTCGAAGAAAAATTTATCGCAATGACGGTCAATGACAGCCATGTATGAAAATATCCGGCATAAATACCTTGGAACCGGTAACTTTTTACGGGCCAATATAGTACCGCAAATTAACGCTTGACAGAATTAACGATCCATATAGATTAAGGTAACTGCTCAATTCATCGTATAATATGACGATTTATTGAAAGACAAAAACGATTCTGGAGGTTATATGATTAAAGTTAAATTCCTGGCTTTGTTTTCTTTTTGTCTTTTGCTTCTGCCAGGGATGGTGTTTGCCCAGCCGAAATTGACCATCCCCGATTCCATCTTTGATTTCGGTTTTGTACCGCAGAATTCCGGAATAAGCCATGTTTTCTGGCTGCATTCTACCGGTACGGAAACGCTCAAAATATTGAGCGTGAAACCCGGCTGAGGCTGCACCAAAGCTCCTCTCGATAAGGAGGAGATTGCTGTCGGTGACAGCACCAGGCTTGAAATTATTTATTCGACAGGGAAGTACAACGGCCGTCAGTCCAAAAGACCGACAATTACGAGCAATGAAGGTGAACTCGCCAAACGCGTCCAAATCACGGCTAATGTGGTTATCAATCCCGATTCGACCTATCCCATTCGGATTAAGCCGTATAAATTCGATGTCTCCCAGTTTGGCGAAAAGACGGTCGACAGCCGTGAATTTCTTATCGAAAACGTCTCCGACTCCGACCTCGACATCGCCCTGGTCGATATGCCTTATGGCATGTTCACGATCAAATTACCCAAGCGCGTCAAAGCCGGCCAAACCGAAAAGGGCATACTAACATTAAACCGAGATTACCTTGACAAAGAATTCGAAAAATCTCTTACGATTGAGCTTAGCGATGCGGCCAAATCACGATTCACCGTTCCTGTCAAACGGACTCTGCGCGTCCCCGGTGGCAACACCGCGGCCGGCAAGGCGACCGTTCAACAGCCGCCCGACAAGTCTTCGGCCCAGTCAAACCACTGAAATCAACAATAAACTCGTAAACCCGGATCTTTTATCGATCCGGGTTTTTTATTTGTTCATAAAATAAGGAGGTATTATGAGAATAACTTCTGTCGCGGTTATGGTTATTATCTGCCTTTCGCTGACACCGCACATTACTTCGGCACAGCCCAAACTGACCATCCCCGATTCCATCTTTGATTTCGGATATGTGCCACAAAATTCCGAAATAAGCCATGTTTTCTGGCTGCATTCTACCGGTTCCGAAACACTCAAAATACTGAACGTTAAACCGGGATGCGGATGTACAAAGGCGCCTCTGGATAAAGAAGCGCTTGTCGTCGGCGATAGTACTCGGCTCGAAGTCATTTACTCGACCAGAAAATATAGCGGCCGCCAGTCCAAAAGACCGACCATTACAACCAACGAAGGCGAACTGCCCAAGTATGTCCAGTTTACCGCCAACGTCATTGTCAACCCCGACTCGACTTATCCCATTCGGATTAAGCCATACAAATTCGATGTCTCCCAGTTTGGAGAGAAGACGGTCAACAGCCGTGAATTTATTATCGAAAACGTTTCCGATTCCGACATTGACATTGCCCTGGTCGATATGCCACTGGGCATGTTCACCATTAAATTGCCCAGGCGCGTCAAAGCCGGCCAAACCGAAAAGGGGATTATTACGTTGAGCCGCGACTATATTGATAAAGAATTCGAAAAATCCCTTACGATCGAGCTTAACGATGAAGCCAAAACCCGGTTTACGGTTCCCGTCAAACGTACCTTGCGCGTTCCCGGCGGGACTCCCGAAGGTAAAGCGGCGGCCCAGAATCCTTCGAATAAATCGACCGCCCAATCGGGTCATTAGCCAACGTCGTAAATAAAAATGCCCGAACCGACATGCGGTCCGGGCTTTTCATTGTACTTATTTTATTCGATAAACTGGGACCCGCCCTGATACAATTCCTGGCCCTGATTTTTCAATCGGTACTCCCATTCATTGTCGTATATTTCGCCCGTCGCATTGGAGTGCACCAGTTTGAATTCACCATAACCTTTAACGTCCGAAAATATGAAATATATCCCTCCCTGCTGCCCGTAATAATACCAGATTTCGTAACGCTGACCATAAACCGGGGTCGGCACGTCTTCCCGTTTATCCCACTGACCGTATTGCATCAGGATGCGTCCGCGATCGCTTCTCCACCCATCCCGCGCTTCGGGCAGCGTGCCGAAATTCTGCATGGCATATGCATAGCGCGCCAAGGCATCGTTTAAATATTCATTCTCTTTCGTCCCCGGGGTGGGATCGTGGTCACGGAAAAATTCCTCGATAAACCTTGATTTGCCGGTATCGTTTAAAGAGGAATACAAAGTCATCTGTTCCGGCGTTGCAAGATATTTTATCAACTGCGATTTGGTCGTCAGCGAGGCGCTGTCCAGCGGACTGCGCATGCTGTACTGCACGAATTCCGTCGGTAAATCATGTTGCGGGAATATTATGAATCGCCGCTTCGTCGTATCGACCATGCCGTTGGTCAAATCTTCGACTATGAGCGCCAAATCGTATTTGCCGGGCTCCCAGTCCGGTATTTCGAGACGGGCACTGATGACGGCGCTCGAGCCGGTCATTTCCCGTTCGGAGCGTCCGAAATCGAATTTCAAAAATCCCTGTGGATCCGAAGCCTTGTAACTCACCGCGTATTTGCCCGGAGAGTCTTCATTATAATTCAAATTATAAACTTCGGCATAAACGTACAACGCCGAATCATCGGCCCCGTATATTCCCATCGGATTGGGTATCACTTCTCGTCCGCTTTTTACCAGCCGACTATTCGGCGCGGGCAATTCGTCGATACTTCGAATATTGTATGCCAGCTCGATCATGCTCAAAGATAATCGATCCCTTTCGACCGGCGGAATTTCCAGCCGGTCATAGGCAAACGTCCCCTCTCTTTTATTCACGACGTCCATAACCGTCAGGATTGCCGAATACACGGCGGGCTTCAGCTTCATGCTTAATTTATTGAAAACTTTGATGTTTCCGAGGCGCGATTCCATCGGTGAATGCGCCGCCGTATAAAAATACGTACTGGCCGAATCGAGATGATTGCCGAGCGTGTCCATAATTATAATTTCAGCGAAAATCGATGCCCGCACGTCTTCACTGGCACTGTCGTACCGAATGAATGAAAATTGCGACCGCTCGAGCGAAAACGGAAACTCCACGAACGATTCCGGACCGACCGCCGGGTCAGCAAATATGCTTATACCCGCCTGCACGCTTAGTCGATTTTCCTGCGCGCTGGCGATCCCGATCAACCCTGACAGCAGGATCATGGTCACTATGGCATTTCTTGTCATATCTTGATTCTCCCCTCCATCATCTGATAATACCGTCATAAGGATAAAGCAGCCGGTAGTCACCGTCGCCCCATTCATCGACGAACGTGAAACGTCGCTGCATGGGCAATCGGTAGTAGTACCATACCTGATATGCGTAGCTTTCCAATTCGAACGGGCGATCCTCGGTCTGATCCGGTTCGCCATACTGGATGAATATCCTCCCGCGATCGGTCCGCCATCCTTCTTTATTCATGACGGTGAAATACTTGTTTGCGAAATTTATCCTCTGGTAATAGGCCTCGCGGGCCTCGTTGTATTCCGTGTTAGGGGTCGGGTCTCGCTCCTTCCAGAACGCCCGCCAGGCCCATAAACGATCTTCCGGCGTTGTCGCCTTCTTAATCTTGTCGATGCCTTCATGGTCAGCCACCAGTTCCAACTGCTTTATGGCCTTTTGATAATCGTTGATAATCATCGCCTCCGGCGACCAGTTGATAAAAAAGGGATGACGACTCGTTGCCACTTCGGCATTACGGCGACCCCGCAATATCACTTCGAGAAAATATTCCCCCGACGGGATATTCGTCAGATTTATCTGCCGTAACTGCCGAACTATGCCGTCGGAAAAGGTCGCCGAAAGAGTATCCCAGTAAACCATGTTTAGCTTTGCATTCAAAACCCGCGTTTCAATCATGACATCTTCACGGTTATCGCGGCCCTGATAAATTTCGTGGTAATACAATAAGGGCGCTTCGGTCGTGCCCTCATATATCCGAACAACCGCCGGTATCACCGACCAGTCGCCTTTGTTGAAAGGCGATCCGTCCTGCGCCGAATCGACGAGGTGCACGAACTCCACCCCCGATAGACGGGCATGGCGAAAGTTGTATTCGGGCAATTCCGTCTTTATCGTTTTGTCGGCGAACTTGGTCGAGCGTTTGTCTTCGATCCGGCAATAAATTTTGTATTTGCCGGGCTTAAGCCTGAAATCAACCTGGCTGGTTCGGAAATCTGATCCCTTGAGGGTCATATCATACGAGGATACGCTTATATCTTTCCTGCGGTTATATGAATCAACCTGATAATTCTTATCATCATAAATTATGATGGAAACTTCATAATCGGCCGTGAATTGCTCTCCGTTTCGAACGAACGTCAGATACTCGTTATAAACCTTATAATAAACCTCAAGCGCCAGAAAGCCTTCATCATCGGCTCGGAAATACGCGCAATCGGCGTGAATGTCCAGCCTCTGGCCGCCGTCACGGATATTATATATTTCCTGCGCCCCGGCTACCGAAATCAGCGATATTCCCGCCAACAATATTATAAAAACGCCTTTTGTTATACCAGCTTCCTTTCTCAAATGCGCCAGCTCCTTAAATTATACGCTCTCCAATGTATTAAGACGTTTTGAATTTGGCAATATCTAATAGAAAACAGGAATCGGTCGCTATTCGGGTGATTATTCATACCGCAGGGATTCGATAGGATCGACCCGCGCCGCCTGATACGCCGGATACATCCCTGCAATAAGCCCCACCGATATGGCCACGACCAGACCCAATGATAAAAACAGGGGAGAAACCCCGAACGGCAGCGGCGTCAAAACGCCGATCAGAAGCGCCGTTCCCAACCCCGCCGCAACTCCGGCTACCCCCCCCAATCCCGAAAGGGTCATCGCCTCGATCAAAAACTGCCAGAGAATATTAATTTTCCGGGCTCCAATGGCCTTGCGGACGCCTATCTCCCGGGTTCTTTCGGTTACCGAAACCAGCATTATGTTCATCACCCCGACTCCACCGACCATCAGGCCAACCGATGAAATCACAATCATGGCTATGTAAATATACTTCGTGATATTGCCAATCATTTCCCTGATATTTTCCTGCCCGAAAATGGCAAAATCGTTTTCGGCGTTGTAGGGAACCTTACGTTCCCGCCGGAGCGCCGCCGTCATTTCCTCCCGGGCCTTGTCGATTAATTCCGTACCCCGGATACTCACCGTAAGCAACAGCTCCTTTTCCCAGGGATGCAGCTTCATAAACGTCTCGAATGGTATTATGACCAGATTATTGCGATTATCGTCGAACATGCTCTTTTTGTCATCGACAACCCCGATAACCGTGAATTTGGCATTATTTATCCGAATCGATTGCCCGACCGCATCTTCCTCATCGAACAGGGCTTTCTTCACGTCATGGCCGATAATGCAAACCATCGCCCTCATCTGGTCATCGAGCCGATTCAAAAAACGTCCCTCACTCAAAGTGACATTTCTCACCTGCTCATATTCGGGCCAGACACCGACCAGACGAGGCTGATTGGCCTTTCGATTTTTATACTTTACCGCGTTTCCGCCCGGCGCAAAATAGAAATCCTCGGGAGTAACCGCCATCACCGAAGGACACCCGGCCAGAATCGCATACGCTTCATCGATCGTTATTGGCCGGCAATTGCGCTCCTCATCGGAAAGATCCTCGAAATCGGTATTGGGTGGGTACTTCGTGACAAACAGTATATTACTGCCTAAATCAGATATGGAATCCTGGACGGCGTTGTCAAGACCCTTTATCAGCGAAGACATGGCAATAACCGACCAAACCCCGATTAATACCCCAAGTATGGTAAGAAAGGTCCTGAATTTATTGCTTCTAAGAGCGTCAACGGCCAGAAGCAACCCGTCTTTTAATTCCGCCCCGGTCATGACACGACAATTCCCTTTCCAGTCGTTAAATTAGCGATTTGCCGGGAAGGTCATTCATAACGAAGTGACTCAATGGGGTCAACGATGGCGGCCTTATAGGCGGGATACATCCCGGCCAGAAGACCAACCGATATAGCCACAAAAAAACCCAGTGATAAAAATAACGGCGAAACTCCGAACGGAAGCGGCGACACCACGCCAATCAGAAGCGCCGTAAAAATCCCCGTGATAACGCCCAGCGTTCCGCCCGTGCCCGATAGCGTCATGGCCTCAACCAGAAACTGCCATAATATATTGCTTCGACGGGCCCCGATGGCCTTGCGCACCCCGATTTCACGCGTCCGTTCGGTAACCGAAACCAGCATGATGTTCATTACCCCGACCCCGCCCACCATCAGGCCGACCGAGGAGATGACAATCATGGCAATATAAATGTACTTGGTAATATTTCCGACCATCTCGCGGATGTACTCCTGCCCGAATATGACGAAATCATTCTCCTTATCGTATGAAACTTTGCGGACGACTCGCAAAACTGCCGTCATCTGCTCAATCGCATCGGGGATATCCGCCACCGATTTCGCCCCGACCGTCAATGTTAGGGCTTCATCCCATGGATACAGCTTTTCGAATGTATTCAAAGGTATAGCCACTTTATTGTTTTCCCCGTTATCGCCAAACATCGCCTCATTTTTTTCCCGAACCCCGATGACCGTGAAACGAACGTTATTGACCCGGATTTCCTGGCCAACGGCATCCTCATTGGGAAACAAAGCCTCTTTGATGTCGGTCCCGATGACACAGACATGCGCGCGTACCTCATTATCGGCGTAATTAATGAACCGGCCCGATGTTACCACCACATTGCGAACCTTCTGATACTCCGGCAAGACGCCTACCACCGCCGGTTGATTGGCCTTGTTCCGTTTGTACTTTACAACGTTGCCGCCGGGCGCCCAGTAATGATTCTCCGGTGATACCGCCAGCACCGCCGGGCAATTGGCGGCGATGGCCTCGGCTTCCATCCGTGTCAAAAACTTGCGATTGCGCTGGGTTTCACCAAGATCGTCCCAGTCCACGTCGGGAGCAAAACGGTCCACGAATAAAATATTGGACCCCAGCGTGTCAATCGATCCCTGCACGGCGTCATCGAGCCCCTTAATTAGCGATGACATGGCAATCACCGACCAGACCCCGATCAATACCCCCAGTATCGTTAACCCGGAACGGAATTTATTCGCGGTCAAGGCGCTAAACGCCAGTTTAACCCCTTCGGTTACTTCCACAATAGTCATAATTTTATTCGAATCCCAAAGCTTTGACCGGTTGCAGTCGGGCCGCCTTCATAGCCGGATAAATCCCGAAAAACAAGCCGGTTCCGCTCGATATTATCAGCCCCAGGGAAATGGCAAACAAGGTCGGCGTCATATCCATATTGATTAAATTTATTAGCGTTTTGCCCAAAAATAAACCGATACCGATACCGACAATCCCGCCTCCCAGCGATAATATCAGAGATTCATACAAAAACTGCATTAGAATGTCTCTTTGACGGGCGCCGACGGATTTACGAATCCCGATTTCCCGTGTTCTCTCGGTCACCGATACCATCATGATATTCATTATGATGATGCCGCCCACAACCAGAGCTATGGCCGATACCCCGATCAGTCCGAATCTTATGAACTTTGTTATATTATTTATTGCTTCCATGACAGCGTCGGCCGTCGTCATACCGAAATCATCATTCTTATCATAGGGGACATGGCGAGCCGACCTTAAAACTACCCGCGCCTGGTCCATGGCCACCGGAAGTTTTTCGAGCGATTTAGCCTTGACAAAAATGGCCGGGTCCAAATACCGACCGGCAAAATCCTTGATGTATGTCGAGTACGGAATAAATATATTCTTGTCGGCGTCCTCATCGAGAGACGCCCCCTTCTTTTTGGCAATGCCGACAACTTTGTACTTGATTCCCTCCAACTTTATATCCCGCCCGATAGGGTCCAGACCGGAATAAAGCTCTTCCGCGATGCCGTCGCCGATGAAGGCCACCCGTATCCTTGATTTCTCTTCTTCATCCATGTAGAATCGTCCCTGGTCCACTTCCGTATCGACGATATCTATCATACTGGCCGAAGCCCCGATTATCCGCGCCCGGCGGACTTTATTATTCTTGTATTTGGCTTCCCCCCGGAATCCGTCCTGCAAGCCGACCTTTTCGCATTCCTCGCATCCGTCCAGTATCATTTCACCGTATTCGCTTTTCATCGGTTTTCTTTTCAATGCTTCCATAAATTCATCATGACCCATAATCATGCCGAATCGGTCAACAATGAATGTCGTCGGACCCAGAGTGGCCAGCTCTGCCTGAATCGACTGGGACAACCCCTCCAGAGCCGAAATGATGGTAATTACCGAGGTAACCCCGATGATGACACCCAGAAGGGTTAAAAATGATCTTAGTTTGTTGGCGCGCAAGGCGCCGGCGGACATTTTGAAAATATCCCAGAATATCATGACGTCATCCTGCGGGCATTCTTAAAACCGTTGCCCGTTATTTCTTCTTTCTCAATAACACCGTCGCGAATATGCAGAACCCGCTCCGAAAACGACGCCACTTCATGATCATGCGTGACCACTATGATGGTATTACCCATCTTGTTTAATTGCGACAGCAGGTCCATAATCTCCGTGCTGGTTTTACTGTCCAGATTGCCGGTCGGTTCGTCGGCAAGAATAAGTGATGGTTCGTTGACCAGCGCCCGGGCGATGGCCACCCGCTGACGCTGCCCGCCCGAAAGCTCGTTGGGCTTGTGGGTCATGCGGTCGGTCAGATCGACCTGACTGATGGCCTTTTTAGCCATTTGCTCCCTGATTTCACGCGAGCGCCCGCTGTATATCAGCGGCAGTTCGACATTGTGCAGCGCCGTTGCCCGTGGCAGAAGATTGAATGTTTGAAATACAAACCCGATCTCTTTGTTACGAATATGAGCCAGTTCGTCATCGGTCATGTCGCTTACCAAACGGCCATTCAAGTGATATGTGCCCTTGGTCGGTGTATCCAGACAACCAATCAGATTCATCAGCGTCGATTTGCCGGACCCGGAGGGACCCATAATGGCCACGTATTCACCCTTTTCGATAATCAGGCTGACCCCGCGCAGGGCGTGGACCTGAACCGACCCCATTTCGAAGGTTTTCCACAGGTCTTTGGTATCTATAAGGGCCATTATGACTCATTCCCCTTATTTGCTTGCTCGACTTTTACATCATCACCGTTTTTAAGAGTCCGAAGCGTCCGGAAGGGACCAACCACAACCTCGCTCCCCTCTTCGAGCCCGGTAACGATTTCAATATTCTTCTGATCGGCGATACCGGTTTCCACGGGAACGAATTTGACCTTACCATCCTTTATGACAAACACGCCCTTGACGTCTTTTTTCTTTTTGTCGGGACTCTTCATTATCGTCGTATCATTGGACTCTGTTGTCGCGGCATGGGCGGTCTCAATCAGGCCGCCCGATGAGGAATCATCCTTGGTTATCTGCATCGAATCGGCATCCAGAGACCGCATTACTATGGCGCTGTACGGAACGCAGAGAGCCTTTTCTCTGGAATTGGTGATAATATCAACCGTGGCCGACATACCCGGCTTGATGGCCACGTCAGCATCCTTGAACAATACCTTCACTTTGAAATTGGTGGATTGTTCGGTCGAGCCCAGATTGGCCACTACAGCAGTATTGCCGATTTCTACCACTTCGCCGGCAAAAACCGTATCCGGGAAAGCATCGACTTCGATATTGGCCTTCTGTCCTCTTCTTACCTTATTTATTTCCGTTTCGTCGACGTCCACCTCGACTTCAAACACCGACAAATTGGAAATTGTCATAAGGGTTTTACCGGTCGAATACACCGTCTGGGCCGCCGCGATTTCTCCCACTTCGGCGTCAAGATATGTTATTACCCCGTTCATCGGCGAAAGAATCTTGGTCTTGCTAAGATAATCTTCGGCCTTTTCAAACATGGACCGCGCCTGCTTCGTGGAACTGACCATGGCCTCATAACTGAACCGGGAATTGTCATACTTGTACTGGGCCAGTTCGAATTCCGTGTCCGATGTCAAACCGTTTTCATATAATTGCTTCTGACGTCGGAACTCCTGTTCGGCCTGTTGCAAACCTGATTTGGCCGCCTCGGTCCGGGCCTGGATTTCATCCAGCGAAAACCGGGTCTGCTCCAGATCCTTCTGCAGTTGAACCGTGTCGAGGACGACCAGAATATCCCCCCGGCTGACCGACTGACCTTCCTTGACCGGAAGATATATAATTTCGGCGGTTACTTCGGACGTTATATTAACCCGCGTTTGCGGCTGAATGTACCCGGAGGCCGACACCTCCTCCACTATTTCCTGCAGTTTGGCATGTTCGGCATTGACCGGCATACCCTTCTTGCCGCCTGAAAGGATATTGGCGACAACTATCAGGATGACCGCCAGACCTCCGATAATAAACAGTAGTTTTTTCTTCTTTTTCATCTTGCGACACCTTTTGCTAGTTACCCGTTATCTTATACCCATAGCATTTTCAAGCGTAGCTATGGCCAAATTGTGATCAAAAATGGCATTGATATGGCTGTTTTGGGCGTTGACAAGACTGACTTGAGCATCCAGAACGTCAAGAATTGACGCCGCCCCAAGATTGTACTTCTCCTGCGTTATGGCCATGTCCTCTTCCGCCGACGCCACAACTTCCTGGGCGACCTTTAGCGCCTCGATCGATCTTTGAATATCCAGGTACGCCGTCTTGATTTCGAGCTCTACTCCCGTTCGGACATAATAATAATCCGCCCGGGCGTTATTTAAAGTAGCCTTCGACCGGGCGATATCACTCTTCCGGCTGAAACCTTCAAAGATGGGAAGACTTAACGATGTCGTAAGCGACCAGACACCGTTTTTGCCGTCAAAGCCCGAAACGTCGTCCCAGCGATTGCCGGACCAATTGCGCGACCCCGAAACATTGATGCTGGGCAAAAACCGGCCATATGTCGAACGGACATCATATTTGGCGGCACGTACATTCTGTTCATAGGCCAGCAAGCCGGGATGATTCGCCATGCCGAATTTCACCGCCTCCATTTCATCACCTTCATATTCACGAGGAGTGTAGGTCGGCGAAAACTCCACGTTGGATTTGGGATCAAGCCCGATCAATTGCGACAGCGTCGCCTGGGCGACCTTGAGCTGATTTTCGGCGTCGATCAAATCAAGCTTATCATTGCCGTATTGTACCTGCGCCTTGAGGACGTCGGATTTTGACGCCGATCCAACCTCATACTTTGACGAGGCCAGTCGATGCTGCTGCTCCCCGCGCTTGACGGCTTCTTCTCGTATTTTCTTGAGTTCGATCGCACGCAGGTATGCAAAATAGGTGGTCTTGACTTTCAGAATCATTCTTTGTTCAGTTTCCTCGAGGCTGTATTCAGAAATCTTTTTGTCCGCTTTGGCACCCATATAATTATGGATATTTCTGAAACCGTTAAAAACCGTCCAATTGGCCGAAAAACCCATACTGTATGATTTGGAAAAACCGTCGTCTATCGTCGTATCCGTGAAAAATTCCTCGGTGATGGGATTATATACCAGGCCGATCAGTGTATCTTCCGCCCGGTCCGACTGCGATGCACTCGCTCCGAAGCTTAACGTCGGCAGAAAGGATCCTGCCGTTTGCCACAGTGTTCCATTGGCCGTGCTAAGATTTCCCCTCGCCCGAATCACGTCCTGGTGATTCCTCAATGCCAGTCCAATGCAATCATCAAGTGTCAGTACTTGAGCGTCGGCCCAGGCGGGGATGAAAAACAATATGCCTGTCAGCAACAAAAGTAACCCGATCGATAATCGCTTCATCGATTTTTCTCCTGTTATTTTGAATATCCTATTATCAGTATGATAACGACCCCGAGCGGCCTTATTGCATGCCCCGAACGACCCGTAATCGGCACTGCTCGATATGTCTGACCCCGGCGGTAAAGGGTAATAATTGTTGTCCATATTTTTACCTCATGTAAATTAGACGACCGACTTCAATAAAAGTTGCGGTTCTGAATGATTATACCGGTCATATATAAAATTATTCACAAAAATAATAAACGCCGGCCATTTTGTAAATCGTGTTTATGACAATCGCAAATCAATAAAAGACTAATTTATGGATTTCCCCGGCTAAGGCCGTGGTGTTATGCCTTCGACCGCATAAAAAAGGCCGGCAAATTCCGCCGGCCTTTTCATCACTGTTTTTTGTTCCTATTTCACCGCAATCTTCAATGATATGGTTGGCATCCCGTACCCAACATTCGTGGTATGATATAAATTAAACATCTCGAAATTGGCGTTCGAATGCGCCACCGTCTGCGAAATCGCCCCATAGCTGGGAAAACTCCGCGTAAACAGAACCAGCGGGAAGTTGGTATCAGGATCCCAGTAATTGTCCGGCTCAACCGTGATAAACACGCGTCCCTGCGGCGCCGTCTGTCCCGGAAGAATAAAACTAAGCGGACTGCCGCCGGGTAAATTGCTCAAAAAGTCTTCCCCCGGAAAAGGCGGAACCCGGCTCATATTCGGACTCGCGTGCGGATTTCTTTGCGTATAGGGGTTTTCAATATCCGGCATATCAAACCGATAAAACGAACCTGTCGAAACCACTCCGGCATCGGATGGGTCAAGGTATAATTGCATCGACGGAGCCGTCCAGGCCGGCTTGGTCAGCGTTCCGAACTGCTCCGGATTAACCCGCGGCGATAAAACCCAACCTCGATAATGCCACCCGGTACCCGTCAAATCGGGCGTCGTTTCGGTATCAAATCCGGTCAGAAAACGATCCACACGTATGATTCTACTGGTTCTTGTATATTGAGTGTATTGCAGGTGTTTAAAATTTCTAAAAGGCCCCACAGTAACCGTTACCGGAATTTCGAATACAATCCGAACCGTATCTATGCGATTGGTATTGCTTATGTTTACCGGCGTAGCAACCCAGTCGAATGTACACCGGTTATACTGTATCGTGTCGAGATAGGCCGTATCGCGGTCATTATTATAGGGAGCTCCCGACCAAAGGAGGGTGTCTTTTACGTTTACATCCAGATTACAAAATCCAATTGTATCCAGAGTATTCACCACTATCCAGTCATATTGAATACCCTGGCTTATGACTTCGTTCCGGCTGTAACCGACCGAATCGATGCAATCATCATTTATATCCGTAGCCGTGCAAACGAAATAGGTGACGTCCAGTTCACCCAGAGAATCCACGCGGAAGAAATCATAATCGTCAGGGGATGTTATCTGGTTGCGGGGGACGAAGGTCGAGTCGATACACTTGGGTCCGTCATACTCATTGCATATCCAATACAAGGTATCATATCCCTTGACCCGCGGGTCGGATTGGGCAGTCGTGCTTCTTACGTTGGTCGTATCCCATACCACAACAGAATCATAAATGTACAAAGCAAACCAGACACCGCTGGCTTCATTGGTATTGGAATTGCCGTCGGTCGGCGTTTCCATGCAGAAAAATCCCTCGCCCTCCCACAGCTTCAGCGGGAAAACCATGGTCATGGAATATGCCGATGGATCGACAATGGTATCCATCAGCATTACCGGACCCATCGACGCCGTATCGAACGAAGAGCGGTCCTCAATCGACAGGGCAACGAACCGGTACAAGGGGTCGAGAACATTTATATTCGTTTCCCATACGTTTTCGATGGCATTTCCCAGAGTATCACGGAATTTATATAATTCCCTGTCCCAGCCGAAAATGTCGATAAATGTTGCCCGGTCAAGAGTGTCTATAACCCAGAGGGCATAGGCATACCCGTCGGGAGGATTAAACAAACGCACAGGGTTCAGGGTTAGGGTGGTGGCGGAGGCGGGAGCGACAACATCACTTGATTGTTCACATCCGGATATTACGCTCACAATAATGGCAATTAAGACCACGCAAAACAAGCGGTTAAGTCGCCCGTTCATACTCTCTTATCCCTTCCTATTAAGACTGTTTCTTTCCAAAATAATATAGGATTATACTTTATCCGGGTGGCTTAGTCAAGCGTAAATTGGAGAATTTCAATAACTTCTTCCCCCCGGAAAACCTCCTTTATTTCTAAAGTTAAAACGTTTTAAGACGATAATTAACTAAAAGAATCTATCTTTTCAGGGGAGAAACGGCTTTGAAAGTTTGTCCAAAATGCAATACTGAAAATATATTTGAGGGAGCCCAATTCTGTAAGAATTGCGGTGCCTCTCTCACCGAAAGTCTGTCGGAAAAACCCGAACCGGGTCCGGAAACACAGGCTTCCCAGGACGACGGCATGGATTTTGTCGTTACCGAGCCGGGAGTCCCGACGACTCCTCAATTTTTAAAAACTCCGACCGAAGACTCCATCGAAATTGCCTCCAACGCCAGCCTCTTAAATGACCGGCCGCTTGTTAACACCGAACAGGATTTCTCCGCCCCCGGAGTATCCGATAACAATCACTTAATCGGTGATTCCAGTCCCCATATCCCGATTCCGGAAGAAAACACCAAGGAAATAACGCAACCCCAATACGTTGACGCTGAACCCGTTCAAAACGGTCAGGTCGAACAACCCAAAAAGCTGTCGCAGGAAGAAGTGGCCAACCTGCGAAAGCAGTTATACGGCAGTGAACCGCCTCAAAAAACAGGCAAAGTTACCCCCCCGATTTTTCCCAATAATGTCATCGATCCCAAAAAACTTAACGAACTCAAAGTGGACCCTGCTCCGCCCTCCTCGGCTGAACCCCAGAATTCCATACGCCCGATAGAAGACCCCGCCGCCAAACCGCACGTTGAGATGGCCCCTCGCTCCCGTGGCGTAGCCTTTTTCCGCGGTAATTTCATCCAGCTCATCAGCAAACAGGCTCTCCACAGTGGCGATGAAATTACCGTCAACAACCGGGCCTATGTCTTGAAACCGAAAAAAATCGGTCACAAAGCGGCCTTCATAGCCTTTGCCGCCGCACTGGTTATTATTCTGACAATTATCGGAACCCAATTCGTCGGTCCAACCGTTTCCGGCGAGGGTGAAATCATTGGAGTCGTCCTTAACGAATATGGCCAGCCTTTCATGGAGGGTGCCCGCGTTTCGATTCCGTCGCTCAAAAAATCCACGACCAGCAACGCCCAGGGATTCTTCCGCTTTCACGATATCCCCACTGGGACCTATGAAATCGAATATGTGCTGGGAGACAGCTACTGGGGAACTGAAAATGTAACCGTGGTTGAGGGACAATCAACTCTGTCAACATGCGCCAAATTGCAACCGATTCTGGCCGAAAAAAAAAAGGTAGATGAATCGACCGGCGGCAAACAGGGACCGGCATCGTCGTCCAAAACTTCCGGAACCGATAAATCCGCCGATAATAAAACGGCCTCTGCGAACTCTTCCGGAAAAGGCTCCTCTTCAGGAAGCTCTTCCAATTATGGCAAAATTTCCCTGGTGGCCAATGTGCCCGAAGCCAGGTTGACGGTGGATGGCAATATTCAGGGTTCCGGCAATAATACTTATTCCCGTATTAATGCCGGGACGCATACGGTCACGGTCAGCAAGCCCGGCTATAAAGAATATTCACAAAAAGTTACCGTTGAGGCAGGCAAAACTCTTACCCTTAATGTCGATTTGGCCCGTCTGCAGGAATCGCCGGGCCAAAGCTTGGGCGCCGAAGATCATTATGAACTGGGTAAAGATGCCCTGGCCAAAGGCAATTTTGAAGCGGCCATAACCGATTTGACCGCATCGATAAATAAAAATCCGGGATATGCCCCGGCCTATATCAAACGCGCTGAAGCCTACACCAATTCGGGCCGTTCTGTCTTGGCTATCGAGGATTACATCCGCGCCGGCGAAATCAGTCGTCTCGCCAAGCAAACCAAACAGGCCAAGGACGCGTTCAATGCCGCCCTTAAACTGGATAAAAATAATCCGGTGGCCTGGGTCGGTTTGGCCGGAGTTAGATATGATGAAAACGATTTCCGACCGGCCTTGACCGATTATGAAACCGCTCTGGACAAAGATAAAACCTTCTACCCGGCTTTGTTCGGTGCCGGGATTTCCGCCTTTCGATTGGGCGATTATAAAAAGGCCGATAAATATTTCAAGCGGGCATATAAGGAAAATGGTAACGACCCTTATCTATATCAGTATATGATGCTAAATTCGTTTGCCAAAGATGACTTCAACAAGGTGCGCGAATTATACGCTCAATACAAAACCATCGTCGGACCCGCCGAGCTGGCCGAATTCAAAGCCTCCTCGCGGTTCGCGCCCATCTTGAGAATCATTAACGAAGCCGAACGCTGATGACCGAAAAAAACAAGTTGAATTGCTGGGAATTCACCAATTGCGGCATGGAGCCGGGCGGCATTTTCGCTCGGGTTCATGGCCCCTGTCCTGTCGCCGCGGCATCGATGAAATTCGATGGCGTCAACGGCGGACGGGGCGGAGGACGTATCTGCTGGGAAATCATGCGGCGTGAGTCTTCGGCCATCCGCCATGAGTGTCGCTTTAATAGAATGCCCTGTCAGAAATGCAAGTTTTACATGCGCGTCGCCAGCGAAGAAGCCGTCACCCAACCGGCTGAAACGGAAACCGCCGTATAATCCTTATTATGTCCTGATATTCTGAACATTTCTTTTTTTCATCCGTTTATCTACATAAACGATTGGACATTTATGGCCTTAATTATTAAATATTTATTATTGGATAATTAAATGAGCATCGTCTGCATAGGAGGTTTGATGGTTATTTCTAAAACCGCAAATTGCGCTCTGCTTGTGTTGTCCCTTTTGGCTATGGAATTGTCAGCGTCGGCAGGGAGCCCGGTATCCAATACACCCTTCGCCAATGAACCATATATCCCCGATATCGCGACCTTTCTGATGATCGGCTCGTCCGACGCCCCCGGCTATAGCCCGATCACCGGCGAGTTTTATTTCACCGACGTCAAAATGGCCGGCAGCAATCAGCTCTACCGCATCACCAAGGACGGCTGGCCTTATCGGCTCACTTTTTTCGACGACGGGATTGACGGATACTTCTTGTCCCACGACGGCTTGCAAGCCATTATCACGGCTTCCACCGGGGGCTCTGAACAATCGCAACTCTTCTGGCTCGATGCCACCTCCGGACGCATCAAGCAACTCACCGACAACCCCAAAGTCCAATTCGGCTCTATTGTCTGGAATAATGCCGGTACCGGTTTTTACTATCGCTGTAATGTCGAAAATCCCCGCGATTTCCGGATATACTTCCATGATTTGGCTACCGGGAAACAAACCAAAATCTTCGATATGGAAGGCGCCAACTATATCGCCGACCTGTCCCATGACAACAAATTTATGGTCATATATCACTTCACTTCCAACGCCAACGACGACCTTTACCTGCTGAATCTGGAAACCGGCCGGCATGAACTGCTGACACCACATGAAGGCGATGTCTTTTACGACTACCCCACCCTCATGAAGGACAACAAGACATTATATCTTACATGTAACGATAATCCCGAAGGTTTGCATAAACGCGCCCGTATGAACGTCGCCACCAAAAAGATCGAATATCTCGACCCCGAATCGAATGAAATAATCGAGGGTCTCGGATTTTCTCATAACCGCGATTATATGATCTGGCTGGTCAACGAACAGGGCTACGCCACGCTTCACGCCCGGGACATGAAAAACAATCGCACCATCCCGGCGCCGCCGGTCAAAGGCTACGTCGCCGATGCCCGCATTCTTGATGACGGTCGGATCCTGTTCGGGTATTCGAGCCCGTCGCGAACCCAGGACCTGTACTTATGGGACTGGCGCCGGCCCGAACTTAAACGGTTGACAACCGCCTCCTATGCCGGAATCGATCCGGACCTGTTTATCGACCCGGAGCTAATTACCTATAAGTCGTTCGATGGCCTCGATATTCCCGCCTTCTTGTATCTTCCCCCCGACTATAAAGGCCAGCCGGTCCCCTTTATCATTCACTTGCACGGTGGCCCGGAAAGCCAGTTCCGCCCCGGATTCGTCCGCCATTTTCAGTACCTCATGCTTAACGGCTATGGCATCCTCGCCCCCAATATCAGGGGCTCATCCGGCTATGGCAAAGAATACATGGACCTTGACAATTACAAAAACCGCCTCAACTCCATCAAGGACATAAAAGCTGGAGTGGATTATCTGATCGAGAAGGGATACACCCGTCAGGGCATGATCGGCGTCAAAGGGGCCAGTTACGGCGGTTATGCCACTCTGGCCTGCATTACCGAATATCCCGACCTGTTTTCGGCCGCGGTAAACGAAGTCGGTATCGCCAATTTTGTCACATTTTTGCAGAATACCGCCGAATACCGCCGTCACCTTCGGGAAGCCGAATACGGCCCATTGAGCGATAGCGCCTTTCTGGCCTCAATTTCGCCTCTTCACAAGGCCGATCAAATTAAAACCCCCCTGCTGGTCATTCACGGCGAAAATGACCCGCGCGTCCCCTACAGCGAAGCCCTGCAGATTTTTAATGCCGTCCGAGATAATGGCGGACTGGTCGACACCCTTATCTTCAGCGATGAAGGGCACGGTTCCGGGAAAACCTCCAACACGGTTACCACCTACCGCAAGATTGTGGTATTTTTCGACAAGTTCCTGAAACGGCAGTAAAAAATTTCACAAAAATATAAAAGCCCCCGGATAGCCGGGGGCTCTATTATTCATTCAATCCGTCAGTTTTTAGATATTGTTATCTATCCAATATTGAACAGAATATTTATCTCTAAGATCTTCTCCTGCCCGACGGGCTTCCGTTACTGTTCCGTAACTCCCGATTCGAATGCGATAGAAGTTCACTCCCTGAACCGTTGCCTCCGTAATGAAAGCCTCATACCCCCGGGTAACGAATTTATCCGCCATGTAACGGACATAATTGTAATTGGTCCCGGCCGCGATTTGAACCGTGTATCCCGAGCCGACCGGTCTTTTCACTTCCCGTTTAGGTTCGTCAGCCGGCGCGACTTCCGGAGTTTTCGCATACTCCTGAACAACTGGCTCGGGCTGGGCGGGAGCGTCAACCGCCGGCGCCGGTTCCGCCATGTAATTTTCGCCCTGTTCCTGCATAACCTCCTGCTCCAGCTCGGAGACTTTGTCCTTGTCCTTGCTGCAACCGATCATAAAAGCCACAATCACCAGACATGCCGGAATAATTTTTAAAAATCTCATCTTTTCTAACCTTTCGATTATCCCTTATGAATTAATTACCCTTTAATAAAAAATCCAAAATTGATCATTGTCAACTTAAAAAGAAAAATCTCTTATCGAGTCAATAAAATCGTTGCATATGAAACATTAATCGGCTTTAATTATATAATTTTTATGGAGCTGGTATGAAATATTATAATAATGTTTTGGAACTTATCGGAAATACCCCGCTGGTCAAAATCAATAATGGCTGCCACACGGGGCAGGGCCCGCTCATGCTCGGAAAAATCGAATATCAAAATCCGGGCGGCTCGGTCAAAGACCGCATGGCCTATTATGTCATAAAGAAAGCCCTGAAGGAAGGCCACCTCAAACCCGGCGGGACGGTTATCGACAATACCTCCGGCAACGCCGGCATCGCTTTGGCCCTGGTCGCCTCGGTCCTGGGCGTGAAAGCCGTTCTGACAACCCCCGAAAAAACCAGTCAGGAAAAAGTCGACCAGATTCGAGCTTTCGGGGCCACCGTCATTCGAACCCCCTCCGACCTGCCGCACGACGATCCCGAAGGCGCTTATATGAAAGCCATTATACTGGCCCGGGAACACGGCTATTTTCATATGAACCAGTACCACAGCCTCGATAATATCGAGGCCCACTACGTCACGACCGGGCCGGAAATCTGGGAACAAACCGAAGGACGAATAACCCACCTCGTCGCCGGTATCGGAACCGGCGGGACACTCTCCGGCGCGGCCAAATATCTCAAAGAAAAGAAGCCCTCGCTGAAAGCCATCGCGGTCGACCCCGAAGGCTCTGTATTTGCCGAATATTATCGGTCGGGTAAAGAAATCGAAGGCCGGCCCTACAAAATGGAAGGCATCGGCTCCGACGTCATGACTAAAGCCCTGCTTGTCGAAATGATCGATGAACTTATCACCGTATCCGATGAGATCGCCTTCAACACCGCCCGCCAAATGGCCCTCAAGGAAGGTCTCATGGTTGGCGGCTCTTCCGGCGCGGCCGTCTGGGCCGCCCGCCAAATCGCCCCGAAACTGAACGCCAAAGACCTTGTCATTGTCATTATTCCCGACCCCGGCACCAAATACCTGACCAAGTGCTTCAATGACGGCTGGATGATTCAAAACGGATTTTCAGTGAATACGGCATCCCCCGCAAGAGTGGAGGTGAAATAATATGAACTTGAGAACGATGTCATTATTATTTTTTGCCGCTGTCTTTGGTTTGGCCGGAATAGTTTCCGCCGAATCCGCCAAACATCCCAGCCTCACTGTCACCAACGATTCCTATGATTTCGGCTTTATTCCCATCGATTACCGGGTTTCATACACCTACTATATTAAAAATACTGGTACCGAAATTCTGAACATCGACCGCGTTATCAGTAACTGCGACTGTACTTCTTCCCAGCTTCTCCGGAAACGGATTCCTCCGGGAGATTCCGCCGAACTTAATATTATTTTTCACACCCTCAATTATTACGGCCGCACTACCCGTACCCTGACGGTGCATTCCAACGACCCCGTAAAACCTGAATTCGATATATCCTATACCGCCGAAATCGGATTAATGCCCAAATTATTTAAAACCAACCCGGCTTCATTGATTATCCTTCCTTCAACCAGTCAAAAAATGGTCAGCCTTCTGAACCTGTCCGACAACGATATCGATTTTGAAATCGAATATCAGAATAAAATGCATTTCGCTCTGGACCAGACCGCCGGACATATCGCCGCGCATGACTCCGTTCAGATTGCCGTCTCCCCTGTCGCCGATATTCCCCCCGGGACTTTTTATTATAATTTCACTGTTTTATTCAAAGAAAAAGAAGATATTCGCTTGACCGTCCCGGTCAGAATTATCAAGTATTGATTGCCCGAAAAAAAGGTGCCGGAGCTTTGCGAACGCAACGCCCCGGCATCAAGAGAGTAGATCCATCTGCGCCTTTATGATAAGCGTCGGCCGTTTCAGCGTCAAGGCAACAAAAATGCGTATCATGTGCGTATAATGTCATACGCCTTGGCTGCCTCGTAAAAAAGTCGCCAGATTGACCCTTTTATTGGCCAGGCCGAGTTTCCGCCGGATTTGCTCTCGATGCTTTTTAACCGTGCCCAATGAAATAAACAAATTCCCCGCAATTTCCGAATTGGATAATCCCGTTTTTATAAAATTGCAGATTTCCAGCTCTCTTGGTGTCAGGCGCGACAGCAATTGATTGATACTGCCGCTATTGTACACCACATTATCCAATTCGGTTTTTAGTACTTCATAAAAATCTCTGTGAACCGAGCCGTCGCTCCGGATCAATTTATTCAACGCCGGCATAATATTTTTTTCTATTTTCGCGGCCAATTTTTGTTTGATCTCGTTTTTTTCTTTCTCAATATGCTCCAGAACCCTCCCCAGAGCCACGTTGGCATCATTCAAATTCTGCCTTTCTTCCTTGAGTTGCATAACCCCGTCAATCCGCCGTAAGTCTTTCCCCACGATTTCCGCGATTTCCTGAAGATACTCGACATCCCTGATTGATGGATTTCGTCCATCGCAGGGATCACCAAGAACCATGCAAAAATCTCCACTTTCGCCATTGCTTGATTCAGGGCAGAAAACTCCCAAATCCGATGCCGACCATTCCCGGCTAATGCCATTCTGGCCATTAATTACTAATTCCGGCGTAACCGCGCCACCTACCCCGCGTGATACTACATACAATCCGGCCGTTCCGTTCCTTTCCTTTTTCCGTCCCAGTGAAGCCACCGCACCCGACAGGGATTTCGATATATTTTTGGTTTCACTTGCTTTATAACCGCACTTGCCGCCCAGCACGAATTGCCCCGCTTCGTCGTGAAAATAAAAGGCAACTTTATTGAATAAATTGAATTCCCTGACGGCTTGACATCCGAACATGATAACATCCTGTTTATTGTCGGCGTCTCGAATTCGGTCAAGCAATTTCAACCGGGCCGCATTTCTGATGTCGTTTTCTTTTTCATCGGTGATATCGGTGGCGATTATCAGGGCCCGTCGCGGCTTGCCTCCGTCGGGCGCAAAAGCCTGAACCACCGTATGATACCAGCGCCATTTACCACGGAGCTTCGTCTTCTTGAGTACAACCCTTTCACTACCGGTTCGGATGACTTCGCGGATAGTTGCCATTTGCCCGTCAGCTACTTCCTTCGGAAACAATTCCCACATGTTCTTACCAACCATTCGCTCCGGCTCCAAATTTAAACTCAACCCCGCGATCTTGTTGGCATACTGCATATTCCCTTGCTCGTCAAAGATGGCAATCGAGGACCGCACATTATCGACTATCATACGGTATTTTTCTTCGGCCAGCATTAATTCTCGCTCGATTTTCTTGCGCTCGGAAATATCGATGGAAATTCCTCGAATGCCCACGACCTGTCCGTCTTTTTTTATGGGGCTTGAGTAAACTGCCACTGGATATATGCTACCGTCTTTTCTTTTGCCTCGATACTCCATTCCATCCAGATTTTCCCCTGCCAACAGCCTTTTCTGCCTGCCGATTAATTTTTCTCTATCCTCCTCGATGAACATATCAACGGCATAGACACCTTTTGCAAGGTCTTCTTCATTGTATCCCGAGGATTCAAAGGCCCGCTTGTTGGCATAGACTATCTTGCCCGTAGTATCCAGTTCGAAAATTGATTGCGGTAAAAAATCTGCCAGTTCTCTGAACCTCTCCTCACTCTCTCTGGCCGCCCGCTCGGCTTTCTTGATTTCCGTGATATCCTCGGCGAAATAGACCATGAGATATGGCTTTCCGCCCGCATCGAAAATCGGGTAAATACAATTCCTGAATACATTTCCGTTGCGCTCGTCCTCAAATTGCACCGCCCGGCCCGTATCAAAAACCTCTTTCACATAATGGCTTCGCAATGCCCATACCTTTTCCGGCTGGAGACCGGATATGACCTCCTGCGCCGTAAGTCCCACAAGCTCTTCGGGCGTTTTATTGAGCTTCTTTGCCGCCGCTCCATTAGCGATTAAAATACGACCTTTTTCATCCGCAAGGCAAAATGTTGCCGTCGTCGCGTTAAGCATTACCTGCAAATAATTCATGGTTTCACGCAACGTCTTTTCGGTTTTGAGCTCCGATGTTATATCCGTACAGACCAGGATTAAAGATGCGACCTTGCCTTCTTTTAATTCCGGGACAACCACCGTCTGATACCAGGCCGTATCCGGCCCGGCAGGCCCAATGCCTAAAGTACGATACTGCCTGACCTGGCCGGTCGCGATACTTTCGTCTATTGCGTTTTTAACCTTCTGGTGGCATTCTTTGGCAATGAAGTCGAACACGCTCTGACCGATTGAACTCAAAGACTGACGGCCCCGCATCAGACGGCTGAAATCCAGTATTTTATAATTCGTGTCTATACTTATAAGAATTGTGGGAATAACATCGAGCAGTGAAAGCCATTTTTGAGCCGGACCATGATTTGGTTCAAGAGGCGTCTTTTCCCGTACGTTATTTTTAGTTTCGGGAACGTCGTCTTGATTGTCCCCTTTTGACTGACCCATAAAAAACCCTTCTCTTAATCACATCCCGAATACCCTTTAATTCCGGGTATTTATAATATATGGAGATTTTCTATTTTGGGTAATCCTTTTGCCCGCTTCTGCCGAAATAAATAAAAAACACTTGACTTAATTTCGAAGATTTACATATTAAAAGCGCAACGAGGGTGACTCTCTGCTGTCCCTGGGTAGTTTCCTAGCCCCCTCTACCCAACCAGAGTAGCGCCCTCTTTTTTTACCCCTTGATATTTAATACCGGGTAAAACCGCGCCACTTTCTTTGAAATTCCAGCCGCATCCACGGCCTCGATGACCTGGTCGATATTTTTATAGGCATACCCCGCCTCCTCCGAAAGTCCCTTCATATAGCCCGTTTTCACCAGTATGCCCCGTTCTTTCATGCGGCTTTTTACCTCGCCCCCTTGCATTTTTTGCTTGGCCTTTATGCGCGACATTGTCCGCCCGGCGCCGTGAAGCGAGGACCCGAAGGTCGAATTATCTGCGATTTCCGTCCCCCGCAACAGCGCTGAACCGGATTCCATCGAACCGCCCACAATAACCGGCTGCCCGACCGAACGGTACCTTTCAGGAACTTCCCGTCTTCCCGGTCCAAACGACCTCGTCGCCCCCTTACGGTGCACCAGAAGTGTCTTCTTGCGACCGTCGATTTCATAAACCTCCCGCTTGGCAATATTATGAGCCACGTCATAAATGGTCTCTATCAAAGGTCTAACCGAGGCTCCCTTGAATACCCGCTCAAACGACGCCCGTACCCCGTGAACAATTAATTGGCGATTGACAAACGCGGCGTTGGCGGCGCAGGCCATAGCGTCAAAATACCGACGGCCCTCCTCGGAGTCTATCGGCGCCGACATTAGCTCCCTATCCCGGACAACAAGACCATATTTGGCGGCACACTTGCTGAATGTCTGAAGATAATCGGTGGCGATTTGATGCCCGAAACCGCGTGAGCCGCAGTGTATGGATATCAAAACTTGATTATCCATATTTATCCCGAACTGCTCGGCCGCCTTGCGGTCGAAAATGTTCTCCGGCGCCGCAATCTCCACTTCCAGATAATGATTGCCCGAACCGAGTGTCCCCATCTGATTTATCCCGCGGGATACGGCCTTGGATGACACCGCGTCGGGATCAGCATGGTCCAGACAGCCGTTGTTTTCGATATGCTCACGATCGCTGTCACTGGCATAGCCGTTTTCGACACACCAGCCAACCCCGTTATTCATAATCTGTTTAAACTGGCTATTATTGAGTTTTACATACCCACTGGAACCTACCCCCGATGGTATCGTGGCAAATAAATCGTCAAGCAGCACCTCCAACTTAGGTCGAATATCATCAAGCGTAAGGTTGGTCCGCAGAAGTCGCATCCCGCAGTTTATATCAAAACCGATCCCGCCGGGCGATATTATCCCCCCTTCAATATCAAAAGCGGCTACCCCGCCGATCGGAAATCCATAACCGACATGCCCGTCCGGCATACAATAAGAATACTTCTGTATCCCCGGCAGACAGGCCACGTTGGTTATCTGGTCGATTACTTTCTCATCGATGCCGTCGATCAATTCCTCCGATGAATAAATCCGGGCCGGGACAATCATCCCCGCCTTGTAATCCGGTGAAATCTCCCAGATATTTTCCGTCACCTTGACAACATTCTCTCTATTCATAGGTCAAGCACCGCCTCCGCCTCCCAATGATCGTTTTTCTTTTCGACCCTTAATCTATAATATGTTACGGCTTTTACATCCACTTTGAGCGTATGCCTCATGCGATCGATAATATCGCCATAAACTTTTCCGGTCAGCATAAAAGGCGGCTCTTGAGAAATATTTATCTCACAGCGGCAAACCAATAAATTCCGGGCATCTTTAAGATATACGACCTCCGACAGCCACGAATAAAACAAGTCTTCAAGACTTTCCGCGGCCAGCTTCAAATCCACGGCCTTTTGTTCGACCAACTCTTCCGGCTCGGCCGTAACCGCAATCAGCCCGACCGCCGCGTCGGAAAATAACTGCGAAAGATCGCTCCCGGTGACAATCAGTCCCACATCAGAACAGGTATTCGAATCGGTATGCTTATAAGGCATAACAAAACAATAAAAAAAACGCCGCTGACAAGCAAGCGGCGTTTAGGGCATCGAAAGTTTATTTATTATTCGGCTTTTTCTATGCAATCCACCGGACAAACCTCGACGCAGTGAGGGCCGTTATCCTGGTCTTCACATTCGTTACAGGTGTCGGGATTAATTACATAAATATCGCCTTCACTTATCGAACTGGTCGGGCATTCCGGGAGGCACAAACCGCACGCCGTGCACTCATCGGTAATCTTCATGGCCATAACAATTTACCTCCATTTGTTCTTCTCTGTCGCTTTTTTGTTGGAATATAGAATATTCATAAACGTTGTAAAGCAAAATATTCTGAACTCATAAAAAAAATGCCCCTTTTCGCAATATAAAAAGGCGGCTTCCGGATTCGAACCGGAGAATGGAGGTTTTGCAGACCTCTGCCTTACCACTTGGCTAAGCCGCCTAACAAATAAGCGGGAAACGAGGCTCGAACTCGCGACAGCCACCTTGGCAAGGTGGTGCTCTACCAACTGAGCTATTCCCGCTTAACCTCTATGAATATATATCGGTTTTTTGCTTTGTCAACTTTTTTGCAATTCCCATAATAAAATTTATATTACCCCTAAATAAACACAAGCCTTTAATCGCCAAAGCGTTAATAACCATCTATTCCGTCGTGCTCTGGATCAGGGAGTCCAACCGGGGTAAATACCACGGCACCAGATCCTCCAGCCGGCGACGATATTTGGCCGCCGCTTCCGGATTTTTGGCGATGGCCAGTTCATAAAAATAAGCATCGCGGTAAGCCATATAACACATCGTGTCGGCGTATATCACTTCCATGGTCACGTCAATCCATTTTTTTATCTGTTTGCTGTCACGCCAGATGCTGGCCTGATACTGCCGGGCGTAAGGAAATACCGATGGCGAAACATATTGGTCGCATTTCCAGAACTGAAGCATGGCGTTTCTGGTATCGCCCTTGTTTTTAAGGTTTATTCCCTTGTTATAACTCTGGACGAATTCAACATCGACATCTCTGACAATTTCGCTATCGTACGGGAAATACTTTTTATAAACATCGTGCAACTGGCCGTCGAAAAAGAATCCGATTATACGATAGCTCTTCAAAAACTGGCTGTACATAAACAGCGCCCGTTCGGCCGGAGCCGAGGGCTTATGCCCCGTGGAAAATAAAATGTATTCCGGTTCCAGCCCCAGGATATACGGCGTATTATAGCTCCTCTCTTTCCAGGTCGACTCCAAACCCTCAATGGGCGGTTCCGGATGCCGCGCAATCGTCGAATCGGTCAGCCCGAGCATGTCAATTACGGTATGGCCTTTGAGATTATAGCTGAAAACTCCAATCGTCGAAATAACCACTTTGAAATTGCTTTTATCTGTAGCCTTCAAATTATTGGCCATATTTACCATTTTTCTAATTAAAAATCTTTCGGCTGTCAAAAAAGAAGACACATGACCACGGGGAATGAAAATACCCCAGGCCATGATAATTATCAATGCGGCTATGACCAGAGGTATCTTTTTGAGCAGGACTGTCATCCCGTATACTATTAGAGTCGCCACCACCGCCATGATCGGGACGAAAAATCGATGCACCTTAAGGACGTCGCCGCCGATCAATGCGATATATATCGTGTACGCGATAAAAAAGCATAATAGCAGAAGCCCCCGGCGATATTCTTTTTTTATGATCAGAAAAGCCGGCAGAATAAATGCCCCGGCTCCGAGATAATGCCAGAAATACGTCCCGATATATTCGATACCGTCGGGGAGATTTTCCAGCACCGTCCCCGATTTGGCATAAAACGTATTCGGAACCAGGCCGCCATAATAGTAATATTTAAATACTAAATACGGTGCCAATGCGGCAAAATAGACGACCAGGCCGACTGTAATTTGCCGACCTATGCGACGCCGCTTAATTATATCATAAGCGACGATAAAAGCAAACACGGCCGCCCCTTCCGGACGAAGTAATGTGGCTATCACCGCCATTGGCGCTGTCATATACGATCCCCGCATATAGGCATACAAAACAAGCGTCACCGCCAGACCGAACGCCGGGGTTTCGAGTCCCGATACGGACCAGTAGGCGTAGGACGGTATGGCCCCCAGAACGAGGGCGACGGCTCCCGCCCGAAACGTATCCTTCATAAAAACGTGCAACGCCAGCATGTATGCCGCAGCGATGCCCAGGCCACCAAAGATAACCCCGAATACCCGCGAGAATGACACCAACTCGTATCCGGCCAGCCTGGCTAATATTATAAATATCGTCCAGAGAAAATTCGTGTAACCTTCAACCCTCTCCCCGATATTGAAAACCAGACCATGGCCGTCAATGAAGTTGGCGGCATAACGAAAGGTTATAAAGCTGTCATCCTGCGTAAAATTAAAGTTATAAGCCATGATTACGTGGATGGCTATTCCGGCCGCAAGAAGAAAAAGGCCGTACTTCGATTTCAGAAATGAATACAGCCGGGAAATAAATCGCGGCCTTTGCCCCGGCTTCGATTTGGTCTTTTTTGCCATTGTTCGAATTTAATGATTACAGCGACCGATACAAGCGAATATAACGCTCCCCCGAACGTTCCCATGAAAAATCTTTGCTCATTCCCTGCTTGACTATCTTGTACCAGAGCCGCCGCCGCCCGAACAGGGTAATGGCCCGTACCAACGCCGCCTTCAGGGCTCCCGGAGAATACTCATCAAAAACAAAACCCGTGCCGGTTTTGCTGTTTTCATCGAAGTCTTCGACTGTGTCGGCCAGCCCGCCGGTTCTGCGCACGACCGGGACCGTCCCGTATTTCAGACTGTACAATTGGTTCAACCCGCACGGTTCATAGCGCGAGGGCATTAAAAATATATCTGCCCCGGCTTCAATCAGGTGCGCCAGGATATTGTCGAATTTCAAAAAAGTTTTAATCTTGTCGGGATACGTCCGCTCCAGCCTCTCAAAAAGCGCATGATACTCCGGCGCCCCCGTTCCCAGCAGGATAAATTGCACGTTCTTCTCCATTATATCATCCATGATTTCCGCCAGGATATCGAAACCTTTCTGTGAGTCCAGGCGGGATATCATCGCCAGAAGCGGGCTGTCGATTCGAAGCGGCAGTCCGGCTTTATGGAGCAATTCCATTTTGTTACGTTTTTTATTGGACAGGTTGGCGATGAAATAATTGTACGGTATCAGCCTGTCTTTCTTGGGCGACCACGTGTTATAATCGACGCCGTTCAATATCCCGACCAAGTCCACACTGCGGTTTTTTAATACCCCCTCCAAACCCATACCGTATTCATTGGACAATTGAATTTCACTGGCGTACGTCGGCGAGACCGTCGTAATCTTGTCGGCGAACACAATCCCGGACTTAAGAAAATTCACCTTCCCCCAGTATTCAAGCGGACCGCCCGCCGAGAAATGAATATCGGGAAGATTCAGCTTGGAATAAGTCTCGGACGGAAATGTCCCCTGATAAGCCAGATTATGTATGGTCAGGACGGTTTTAATGCCTTTGAAAAATGCCTCGTCTCGGTACTTCGTTTTGAGAAAAGTCACCACCAGCGCCGATTGCCAGTCGTTGGCGTGAATAATGTCCGGACGCCAGTCCAGCTTTTTCAGTGACTCGAGAACCGCCCCGGCGAACAGCAGAAAACGTTCGTCATTATCCGTATAATCCCGCCCGGTTTTTGGATCGACATACAACCCCTCGCGGTTGAAATATCTCTGGTTCTCGATAAAATAAGTGGGGCGGTCAAATGTGGAATCTTTCGGAGCATATAGCCGGCAAATGACTTTATCACGCCCGACCGCCGCGCCGATGTCTGCACCGAGCTCTTCGAGGTTAAACTCATCACGCTTGATAAAACCATATAAAGGCATGAACAGGCGGCAGTCATGACCGGATTTTCTGATGATACCGGGAAGAACTCCCGAAACATCGGCCAGCCCTCCCGTCTTGGCATAGGGCACTGCCTCCGATGTGACAAATGCAATTTTAAGACCATCCATGGTTATTTTGCCGCGGCTTTATTAGTGAATTTGATATCGGCCTGCGTCGGGTCGATTTCCCTCATGAACGACGCCGCATCTTCGGGGCAGGTCGGATTAATATAGAACCCCGACCCCCATTCAAACCCGGCCATCTTGGTTAACTTGGGGATTATCTCGATATGCCAGTGATAAACGTCGTCATATTCCCCGCCTATCGGCGCCGTATGAATGATGAAATTGAACGGCGGATTGTTGAGCGCCATACGCAACCGGTTCAAAACATCTTTCATCGCCTCGGCCAGATAGATGTAATTTTCCGTAGCCAGATCGGTCAATTGGGAGATGTGTTGTTTGGGCAACAGCCACGTTTCAAACGGAAAGCGCGAAGCGAACGGAGAAAACGCGATAAAATCGCCATAGTCGTTGATGATTCTTTCCTTGTCGTTCAATTCCTGACGGATTATGTCGCAAAAAATACAGCGTTCCTTGAATTCGTAATACTTCTTGGCGCCGTCGATTTCTTCCTGGACCCGGCGCGGGATAATCGGCGTAGCGATCAGCTGGCTGTGTGAGTGTTCCAGCGACGCCCCGGCCGCCTCGCCGTGATTTTTGAATATCAAGACATATTTGAAACGCCGATCCCGCTGTAAATCCAGCGAGCGTTCCCGGAAAGCCCAGAGTACATTTTTTATTTCCTCAATCGAAAGATCAGCCAGATCTTTATAATGATCATTGGTCTCGATGATCACTTCATGCGCCCCGACCCCGTTCATTTTATCGTACAAACCTTTGGGCTCACGATTCAAACTGCCTTCTATGCGCAAGGCCGGATATTTATTGGATATAACCCGTAAAAACCACCCCGCTTTGTTGGGCTGCGTGCCGTTTTCCCGAAACGCCAAAACCTCCGGCGGCGTGCTCGATTCATTGCCCGGGCAAAACGGACACATCCGCGGTTCCTCCTGCTTGGGGATATTCCCAAAACTGGACGGTCTTTTGCCACGGTCGGTCGAAATTATTACCCATCGCCCGATTACCGGGTCACGTCGAAATTCCGGCATTTGCTATCTCCCGTTCCCCCTTGAGTTGCCCTTCTTCACGGTCTTCAATCCGCAAGTATTCTTGCCCCTTTTGCTAGTTTCGACAACTATCGCCATTTCCTATAATCTATAACACCCCGCGCGGTTTATTGTTTGGCCCGATATATCTCGGCCAGGCGTTTCCGTAGAGCCTCACTCAAAACCATTTTGCGGCGGGCCATGGCCGTTTCAATCGTTTCTATGGCCTTTTCGAATTGATAAATGGTCGTGCCGTCAGGGGAAAACCAGGTGAAATTATCAATTTCGCGCTCCGTAACCAGCGCCCCTCCCAGTATATTACAGGAAAGACCGATATTAATCCCCGTATTTAACAGCGTCCCGATGGCGGTCCGCGTAAAATCGCCCACGAACGAGCCAACCTTGATCGATCCCGTCTCCACACTGCGCCCGTTAACCACCACCGCAATACTTTTATAATTATTCTTTAAATCCGAATTAGTGCTCATCGCCCCGAAATTGACCCATTCCCCGATATAACTGTGACCGATAAACCCGGCATGGTATTTATTGGAGTATCCCTGTATTATCGATTCTTCCAGTTCTCCCCCCACCCGACAAACCGGCCCGATCGAGCAGGCCGTAATTTTCCCGCCGACCAGCATTGAATCGCGACCGACATAAGTCGGCCCGATAACATAGGTGTGCGGTTCGATTCGGACATTGCGATCCAGAATGATCGGCCCCTCGGAAGCATCCAGAACCGTTCCCGGCATTATCTCAACACCATCCGCAACCAGTATCTTGGCCACATTGATTAATGCCGCACCGGGATAATCGGCGGCATCGGCAGTTTTAAACCCGGAATCCCTTTTGGTATAGAATATGAAATCATCGGTCAATCGACCATGCATGTCATTGACGAAATCCCATAGATAATTATAGCTTCCGACCTCAACTTTCATGATTTCAAAAGTTCTCCGGGCTTTATTTACAAAGGCGGGAAGATCTCCATTCATTAAATCCTGAAACTGCTGGTCGGTAAGTTTCCCGGCAACTTTCAACGCCGCAATTTCGACATTGCTGGACATTATAACAACGTCGCTATTGGCCAGCTTAAGGGCCTCAATGAATTTGCCGTCGGGCCGAATCCGCCCGTTTATAAGTACGGTTTCATCGGCGTGACGCCCATTGAAACTATTAACCGGAAGCCCGGTAGTTTCCGCAGTCAGCTCTTCAATTTCTGGTCGACAGAATAAAAAGGGATTAAATCCTTCAAACAGGTCCGTCAAAATACGGATGGTCGGCCGGGCCCCCGACCGAAGACAAAATACCGGCCGAATCAAACTTAATGGATACAAATCCTTGAAGCCGGCGTCTTCGAATATTATTAAATTTTTCGACATACTGCCACCGATGGTTTTGATGTTATTGATAGCCGTCTGTTTTGCCCGTCAGGACACCATCCCGCCGTGATATAATATAAAGTAAAGGCAGACCCAAACCGTAACATGCAATCAATTGCCCGATGCCTATCCATTGCACGGTATAAAGATAGTTGAAGCCGGTCAGGGGTGATAAATATAAGGCCACGCCGAAGGCATTCACCACCACCGGCGGTAAAGGTGCCAGCACCATACCCAGCTTTTTCGACTTAAGAAGACTGGCGGACATGGTCATTAATCCGGCCAGAAACGTGAATGAAGAACCGAAAACTATATCTTGAAGACCCTGACCCCCAAAAATGTTGGCAACAAAACAACCAGCCGTAAGGGCAATAATGGCCGGTGGATAAAAGAACGGAAGAACGGTTAAAGCTTCAGCCACACGAACCTGATAAATGCCATAGCTGATGGGCGCCAGTACTACCGTGAGAGCGACATAAACCGCCGCGATTGTCCCGGCGTAGGCTATATCGCGGGCAGACCTTCCTTTCATACCAAATAAAATCGCTCTTTATGCCCATTTGTCAACCAAAAAGAGAATATTCTCGCGCCGCGATAACGCCCCGCAATGTTTACTTGTTGACAATCATCAGGTTCCTGATTTCCTGTGGCCTAAGAACCTTCCTTTTATGATCGACATCACATTCCAGGTATAATAAAACCTGGCGGCCCATTATTTTCATTTTCTTCGGACGAGCCTTGATGCAATCGGCTTTCTCATCCAACAGCCTGACCCGCACTTTTTGACCGGACATCATGGCGTACGTGAATTTCTTCAAAATCGACTCATCTTTTTTGCAGATGACCCCATTCGATGATTTCCGGCCGGTGATGCAGGTATTCAACGTGTCGGCCCGTTTCATTTTGTGACATGACAGCAATTTGGCCTCAATACCCTTGATAGTCCGGTGAAATGGCGGGAGATTGTTGAGAGGGGAACAGCTAAGGGAATACCCGATGATTTCAAGCTCCAGGGGGGTAAAATCCGGGCTATCCCCCTCTGTCCCGGTTTTCAAACAATACCCCCCTGAATTCTCCAGCATGAAATTCATCTCCGAAAGTGAAACAATATCGCGATAAGCGGTCCGCCGAGATACGCGGCAGGCTATCGCAATTTCATCGATCGTATAACTTTTGCCACCCTGCAAAAATCTCGTAAGATAAACCAGGCGTTCGGTTTTGGTCATGAATCACTCCTGCTTTTTTATCCCGCCCAAGCCTAATCGCGGGATGTTTGTGTTTCATGACCCTATGATAATTAGAGGGACTGACAGATCCTGTCAGGGTGAAAATCAAGAATTTTTAATTATTAAAGATTTTGCGCGGCGGCAAACCTCATCGCGAAGCTGTTTCGGCTCTATCACCGAAAATTCGCCGCCAAAACCCATTAGCCAACGGCTGATTTCCTCAATGCCCGCCACCGTTACCTGATATCGGACACAGCCTTCGTCAATAGGGGTAATCAGCTCTCCGACATGATGATGTCCCGACCTGATTACTCTCGCCGCGGCGCCATTAAATATAATTTCCACATCGACCGGATTGCCGCTGTAAACCCCCCAGCTGTCCTTGAAATAATCGCCGGGGCTTATATCCCGGCGGGGTTTAAAATCCCGTCCGGTTATTTCAAGAAATTTTATCCGGTCCAGTCGGAACGTCCGCATATCCCGACGCTTATGACAGTATCCGACAAAATAAAAAGCCCGTTCCCGAAAAACCAGAAAGTATGGGTCGACTTCGCGATCGCCCGCACCACTCTCTATCGAGTCATAATTCATTTTCAGAGTCTTGTTATCGATTATGGCCCGCTCAATGAGCGGCGAGTACTTATCCAGACTTTCAGGATTGAACGTATTGCGAATATCGACTCGCGTGACTTCCGGTGCAAAAGCCTTGTCGCGCCTGACGTCCGGCGTCAAACAGGCCTCGATTTTCGACCGCAGGGATTTGATATGTTTTTTGGCCAGACCGCTTTTATAGAGCGGCGAAGATTCCAGAGTCGTCTTCAATGTCAAATATTCATCGACCGTGAAATTTAGCGGCGGCAGAAAATTATTCGAGGCAAATTTATACCCCCGGTCATAATATATCGGTACGTTGACTTCCGACAAAGCCGCGATATCCCTGTAAATCGACCGTTCCGTGACGCCGCATTCTTGCGCCAGCATCGCCGCGTTTAGATTCCGCCGCGAACGAAGAAGATTCAGGATATATAACATTCGATCATACTTGGACATACTCATGCCCCTAATAGTACTATTCCGATGCGCCGATGTCAACTTCAGATCACCTCAATATCATATGGTCGAAATCCCATAATTCTCTCCCCCGCCGATTTTTTGCGGACACCGTATCCCATTGCGCACCTTTCTGTTACTAAGCCCGGCCGGATTGGCATAAAGCTTGCACAATGGAATCTCCGGAATATAGTTTAACCATGGGGGAGAAATGTTAGAATCTTATACCAATAATTTCCCGGAGTCCGTGTCGCCCCAAAACCCGACACCCGCACCGCCTCCGCCGCGACGGCGTCCCAAAAAATCAGCCCTGGCCGAATCATTCCTCGTCAAATACGGCTTTAAATTTGTCCTCGGTTTCGTCGTAATTATCGTTTTTCTGACCGTCGTCCAGTGCGATATCAAAAAACCGGAAGCGCCAACATGGACCACCAATCTTACCATACCCATGATGAGCCGCACTTACACCATGCCCGAAATAATCGACAAAATTAACCAACCCGGTTTGGGGTTCGACGACGACAGCAACATCGTTTTTAATTATTCGTCCGATATCGACACCTTCAATATCGATGCCGACGAAATGAGAATTGATGACCTGTCCTTATCTTTTGCCGAACACCTTGGCCTGATAAGCCTCGATTTATCTTCCCCGCCCAACCAGACCTTTCATTTGACCGATTTGATCGCCGTCGAGGGCGGCATAATACCGGGCACCGGTTTTGACATTTATTATGACCTTCCTGCTATCGCCGACTATGACTGGGCCGACGTTGCCGAGGGCGGTTTCTATGTCGTCCTTGTCAACGACCTTGGCATCGACCTGACACTGGTACAAATGGAACTCTTTGACCGATATTACATTCGTTCCCTCACCAATCCGCCCCTGACTTTTCCGCATACCATTCCTGCCGGCGGGCGCGATTCCGTCTATGTTGACGTCAGCGGCCAGACCATATCGTCCCAGCTCGGGGTGGACCTGCATTGCGAAACCCCCGGCGGCACCGTTCTCACAGTTGATGATAAAATGATGGCGTCGTCAGTGAAAATGGGCACCCTGCTGGTTTCGTCGGCCTGTGCCCATATTCCCGAAATGACCCGTGACATCGTCACGCACGTGCAAATAGCAGACGATAATTCAATAACATCCGGCGAAATGACATCTGGGACTGCCGTCGTCAGTATCGTCAATGATACCGAACTCGATGCCGTGATTGATATCACCCTGCCCGATTTCCGTCAGGAAGGTATTCCATTGATCCGTCATGTTACCGTAAGCGGCAATCAATCCCGCCAGATTTTCATCGACCTTTCCGATTGCACCTTTGAACCGCTGGACCAGACTCATCCGCAGGACATCGAGTGTCATGCCTACGCGTCAATCGATTCCACCGCCCCGGCCAAAGTGATTGTTTCCGATGACGACAGCATCTCCGTATATGTCGCTATTACCAGTGTTGAATTTTCGGCCATCGAAGGCACTTTCAATTCAACCGAAGCGCAGTTCGACAATGTCGATCTCGAGATCGACTTACCCCGGGGATTTTCCGAAATTCAATTGCTCAATGCCCGGATGACTCTTCACGTTGAAAACGCCTTTGACCTTGACGGTGATATCTCCATTACCGTCGAAGGCAGTAACGGTCAAAGTCTTGTCATTGACACTACCATTGCGGCCGGTTCGGCGACCGAACCATCGGTCACCCTCATCATTAAAGACGACTTGGCCGATTTTCTCAACCCGGTCCCCGAGGCCATCACGGTTTCGGGAAGCGCCGGCTTTTCCGGAACCGGCCGGATTACACCCGATGATTATCTTTTTGCCACCGTCCATATCGCCTCACCGATGGAAATGATGATTGGCAGTGCCACCTTCGAAGGCGACCTGACTTCCGAAGATATCGATCAGAAAGACATCGACAAAATCACCAACCACGTTCTGGAAGCCCGGGTTATTTCCACCATCGAAAATCATCTGCCGCTGGGCTCGTCGGTCGATATCTATCTCGGCGGCGATTCGGCCACCATACTGGACAATCCCCAGGTTGTGATTTCACTTTATGTCGACGCCGGAACCTTCGATGAAAACGGCAACGTTATCGCCAGTACCTCATCGGAAAATATCATCGTTCTTGACAGCCTTGACATTAAAGTCCTCGAAAACCCGATCCTTTATACGGCGCAGATGATTTCTTTGAACAGCACCGAAGGCCAGGCCGTCAAAATCAACCTCGACGATTATATCCACGTCAGCGCCATCGTGGAGGTCGAATACAAATTTGACGGCGAATTCTAAAGGGGGGGCACAGTCATGTTGCACCAAAATAACAAATTCCGAATTATCATCCTGTCAATGATAGCCGTTTTCTGCCTGTCCTCATCGGCCACCCCCGCCGGCTTGTCTTCGGCCCGGGCCGTCGGCATGGGCGGGGCCTATACCGGACTGGCCAAAGGCGTCTACGCCGCTTTGTACAATCCCGCCAACCTCGGCCTGTCCGGATACCGCAATGTCGGTATCGAAATCGCCGGGGCGGGAGTCGAGATTCGCAATAACAGTTTTACTTTAAGTGACTACAATGAATACACCGGCGCCCTTTTGACCGAAGCCGACAAAGATAATATAATCGCCAAAATACCATCCGACGGCCTGCGTATATCGGCCGACGCCGAAGCCTCGGCCATGTGCCTTTCATTGGGAAGTGTCGTCCTCTCCCTTAACGGCATGGCCGCGACCGAAACCAATCTCGGACGTGATGCTCTCGACCTGCTTTTAAATGGCAACCCCTATGGACGGGAATTCACGCTTGACGGCATGTACAGCGAAGCTCTGGCCTATGGTTCAGCCGGATTATCCTGGGGCTTTCCCTTGATTACCAACGGCTCTCGCCAGCTGGCCGTCGGGGTAACAGTTAAATATATCTATGGTTTCGGCTATGAAGAAGTGACCGAAATCCACGGCGGCGTCACCACCCTGATGACCGGATTCGAAGGCGAAGGCGAAATGATCGTCCGGACTGCCACCGGCGGCCGGGGCTATGGACTCGACCTTGGCGCCGCCTTGAAACTCTCGGACAGCTACACCATCGGCGCCGCCCTCCATAATCTTTATAGCAGTGTCACCTGGAACAAAGAAACCGAAGAACATGGTTACGTCTTTTCCTTTGATTCCATGAACGTGGATAATATCGATGATGATTCGCTGGTCATGTCGGAGGACTACTCCGTCCCCATCGACAATTTTTCGACCACTATCCCATCGTATCTTCAGGCCGGATTTGCCAAAACATCGGGGAAATTACTCTGGGCCGTCGACTGGATTCAGGGTTTTGAACTGGGCGCCGGGACTTCCAGCAAACCGCGCCTGGCTTTCGGCGCGCAGTATAGCCTGATCGGCCTCCTCCCTCTTCGCGCCGGATATTCCACCGGCGGCGGAAAAGGATCCGTAATTTCCGGCGGCACCGGCTTGAATCTCGGCTTCTTTTATATTGATGTCGCTCTTTCCAATCATAGCGGGCTGGATTTTGAAAAATCCAAAGGCCTGCATTTCGCCGCCTCGACCGGGCTGAAATTATAACTCCCTTCATGGCATATAGACGCCGTCAAAGGCAGGAGCCGACTCCTGCCTTTTTCATTTATATGACCTTTCCGGCTCCTCAATACTGTATGGGATACATCCCATAAAGATATCTTCAGCCGCTTTCATACAAACATGTATCCCATTATCCCACAAACATATACAAACTTGCCCGGTCGGCATCTGCCTTGCTCAAATAAGCATCGATAACCCATAACTTCGGGGGAGAATATGACCTCTTGCGCGATAAATCGTCCGTTTGACGAACGAAAACGCTTCTTTGGCCATTTGTTTTCATTGCTGCTACTGATTGGCGCCATGATGCCCGTAAGCGCCTTCGCCTGCCCTCCCAACCCGACCCTGGTCGAGGCCATCGCCGAAGGCGAGATTACCATGCCTTATTTCATGCTGCATAAAAATGAACTTGGTAGCCGCGGCATAAACAATGTCGCCCAGTCGACTTCATTTTCCAGCGCCGATTATTCCGGCTCCTTTAACGCTCTGGCCATTTTGATTCAGTTCTCCGATAAACCGGCCCAGACCAATGCCGCCTTTTTCGACAGTCTATTATTTGTCAATCAAACCGGCTCACTACGCCATTATTACAACGAAGTTTCCTATGGCCAATTCGACGTCATCACGGTCAACCTGCCTTCGCAGCTTGGCTGGACATCGGCCCCCCAAACCTATGCGTACTACTGCAACAATGCCAACGGCACCGGCTCATATCCTAATAACTCTCAAAGACTATGCGAAGATATAGTCAACCTGATCAACCCTCTTGTTGACTTTTCAGACTATGATAATGATAATGACGGCTTTGTTGACGGCATAATCCTGATTCATACCGGCCCCGGAGCCGAGATGACCGGCCAGAATTCCGATATATGGTCGCACATGTGGGCCATTCCCACCTATACTGTTTTGGATGGCGTTCGCATTTATTCTTATTCCATTCAGCCCGAATACTGGTTCGACCCGGGCGATATGACCTGCGGCGTATACTGCCATGAATTCGGCCATATTCTCGGTCTGCCCGATCTCTATGACACCACCCCATCGTTCGGGGCCGACTCCTATGGTATCGGCTCGTGGTCGTTGATGTCTTATGGCAGTTGGAATGGGTCGCTTTTATACCATGGCGGTTCTTATTACTATTCGGGCAACAGCCCCGCTCATTTCGACCCCTGGTGCCGGATTCATCTGGGATTCGTGATTGAAAGCGTGTTAGCCGAAGATGTCGAACAGCTCGACATTCCCAGCGTCGAATCCGGGGCTAATATTTTCAGAATTAATATCGACGGCGATTACAGCACTGAATATTTCCTTCTGGAGAATCGTCAGAAAACCGGCTATGATGCCTATCTGCCGGGAAGCGGGTTGCTTATCTGGCATATCGACGACGCCCAGTCGGATAACGACGACCGCTGGTTCCCCGGATACACGTCCAACGGCCATTATATGGTGGCTTTGGAGCAGGCCGATGGCCTTTACGATATTGAACAGAAGGCCGATCGTGGCGACGCCGGCGACCCGTTCCCCGGTTCGACTTATAATACCGCCTTTTCGCCCTTGTCGTCACCGTCATCACTATCCTACGACGGCGAAAACACCGGGATAGCCATCACCAACATTTCATCATCGGCCCCGACCATGACCGCCGACATTCAGGTTTCACTATCCAGCGGAAATGAAGACCCCGGCGACCCTGAAACGGCCCTGCCGGTCACTTTCGTTCTGGGTCAAAATTACCCCAACCCCTTCAATCCGACAACTCGCATCAATTTGAATTTGTCCTCACCGGGGCATGTAACCATGACCGTCTATGATATGCTGGGAAGAGAAGTTTATACACTCATCGACGGAGAACTTCCTTCCGGCAGTATCTCGGTTGATTGGAATGGCCGCGACAATGCCGGAAACGAACTTGCCTCCGGGATATACTTCTATCAGGTCGTTTGCGACGACCGGAGTGAAGCCAGAAAAATGCTCTTGATCAGGTAACTTTTAATCGGACTTTCGGGCCGGGTTTATTCCGGTCTCCTCCCCCCCGGGATAACTCGGCTTAACTGCCCCCGATTCCGGGGGCGTTTTTTTATCCGGTATCCCGAGCCGAAAATCCCTCGCTGGTAATATCGGGCGGTATCGTGTCGATGCCTTCCTTGATTCCGTTTTTACGGTCTCGTTTATACTTCATGTGGCAGTGTTTGCACCGCCGGGGTTCTTCCGTATAACCCCGTTCCGCGAAGTATTCCTGCGCCCCTACCGTAAAAATGAATTCTTCGCCGCATTCGACACAGATCAGGATCTTCGCCTGAAAACCATTAGCCATGTTTCCCCCTCTCCTTGGGTACGGTCACATCCTTGTCACCCGCGGGCTGACGGATCCGATCCAGGAAATGTAAATATGCTTAAGCTGTATAAAGATTTGAATACGTTAAGTCAAGATTAAAATCAAGATTTCTACGTTTATTATTGAGAATATGGCCCTCGGTTTAAAATACCGAATTCAATAAGTACATATTGATTCTTCCGATTGATGAAAAGAAATACCGACGCCACCGTCAATAACGGCAGGCCGACGGCTCTTCGCCGTTATAATAGACCAGGTCAATCAACCATAAAATATCGACCAGATTGAGACTCCCCGAGCAGTCCAAATCACCCATCCGCCAGTCATAATAGGGGTTGCTGCCGCCCTGATAAACCCGGCTGATCATAACCAGGATGTCTAATAAATTACGCGTTCCGTTCCCGTCGGTGTCGCCGAAGGGATGAATACTGGCGCCAAATTCATACTGATGATTTGAATAGAATCGGGAAACCACCGCCGGAACGAACACAATCGAATCATAAACCTGGTAATCATATATTCCCGCAATCGACCGGCCTTCCGTATCGACAAAAACCGACGGCACAATTGTCGCCGAATCGCCCCGGAAGACCATATAGGAAAGACCCCATACGGCCGTCGGGCCGCCGTCGAAATCGATTTTCAGCAAACCGTTATTGGCATTAAGATCGGGATAGGTGACAATATAATTGCAGCCGAAGGCATCCGGGGCCGCATTGGGCGTTACACCCTGGAATGGGCACAATGCCACACTTTGGTCTATGGGCATTGCCGGCAACTCCGGACTATTGCGGTATAGCGTCGTATCCGCCCGCATATCGGTAAAATAATTCCATGCCGCAAAATGCGGATAGGCTTTGGCCATAGAGCTGGAATGATATTTAAGAGCCGAGTCCAGAGAACTTATAATCCCGTAAAAACGAGTATATTCAAATACCTCTTTTATCACTCCGGAACCAAACTGCTTCATGAGAAATTCCGGCCAGACGAAAGCCCCGTAACATCGCAACGGCCCCGCCGTAAGCGAGGTGTCGGCCCGGTCAAAGAACAGGGGGGCAAATTGAAGATTATCTTTAACCTCCGGAAATAAGACATCCTCATAGGCCACCGCCGTGCATTCCATCCACCACAGATCTTCGAATGAATCATAGGCGCACTGTGTCGCATGAAAATATTCATGCGCGCAAACCACCTTGAGGGCGCCGACCAGTGTCCCTTCCGGATCCTGGTTTTGATGGCTGACATTGGACAGGTCGCAGTTGATTTCCATATACGTCCGATAATCGTTCCAGGAGGAATCACCACCGGCTTCAAGCCAGGTCCGGCCGTATTCATCATGCCCCATATTCACCAGATATATGTCATACAAACCGTCGGCGTCGGCCGGCGGCTTAAAGTAACCCAGGGTCCCTTGATAATGAGCATAGGCGCTGTCGGCATACAACCCCACCCTCTCGACATAGTCGGATACGCCGTTTAAATCATCATCGACCGTTGAAACCGAATCCGGCCATGTATGGGAATAATGAATCTTGAAATAGCCGCTGGGGCTGATATACGTCGAATCCAGGATTGGCCGGTAAAAGAAAGTCCGGGCCACCGCCTGCTGTTCCGGGGTCATCTGATCCCAGTAGCGTACCGCTTCGAAAATATAAGGAGTTCCGCTTTTTTCTACGCCCGTTTTCTCGCATTGGAAAACTTCAGGAAGAGTTTCGGGAGCCGCCACCGCCAGCAGATTGCTGAACACCTTGTCTCCCAACGGAATTTCCCCGGCCTGATAGGCCTTTTCAATCAAAGCAATCGTTGATTTCGGCTTTTTGGCCGACATCGGGGCTTGTTCCGCTTCCGCCTTATTAAGCGGAATTATCGACAGCCAAACCGCCAGCAGAATGCAAACCCCAACCATGTATGCTAATCTCGCTTTCACCATCAATGCTTTATATCGGTCTGTGGCATGTAAATATCCATTACAAATGTACTTTAAAGCCCGTAATTGTCAAGCTGTATATGAATCCGCCGCCCCCTCGACCGTCCAATTAGTTCAAATATTGACCCAGCCCGAACGATACCTGCCAGGTTTTCAGCCTCCCTGCATATGCCACATCTATCCGGGCCGATTCACGGCTGGTCAGGCGTTCCGTGCTGATTCTCAAACCAACGCCAACCGACCATTCCATATGCCTAACATCGAAATACTCGCCCCGGTTCCAGGTCGAGCCAAGGTCAAAAAACTGCACCGGGCTGATACGGCCCCCGGGAAATCTAACATGCGTGAAAAACCGGTTTTCAACATTTACCACCAGATACTTCTCCCCGTTGGAATAATTCCGCGGATAACCTCGAACGCCTTTATTTTCGCCCAGGTATAACTCCTTCTGCCCGTCCAGACGCGTATCCCGTTTATGACTCACATGCACCGCCAGGGTATACCATGACAGAGCGTTATTATAATACTTCGCCAGAACGTCGAGCCTCTTTCGAATCGTTTTATCATAATGGAACCACCTTCTCGCAAAACCTTCCAGCAAAATCAAATTGGACCGACAATAAAACCCGTAATTCCCCGACACGCCCCGGACATCATGCATCCTTGCCCCGGAACCGGTTTCCCACGTTCGCCCGTATAAAAAGGACAGACCTTTGATTATCGTTATATCCTCATCGCGCGTGAACATGTCAATGCGGCTGGTCTTGATATAGCGTATATCCTGCACCCCGGCAGAAAGCTCCCCATAATGATAAACGCTGTCCAGCGCAAAAACTACATCGGCTCCGTCATAGTATACAACCGTGTCCACGTTGTCCAGATCGGCATAGGCGTAGCCAGCCCCCAGGTAAACTTTGGTGTGATACGTCCCCCACCGCCGCGCTCCGGATAAAGAGACCTTGCTGCCTTCAATCCATTCCCGACCGACAATTATTCCGTCCCGATAATGATCATTTCGATAATCATACCCCGTGAAATCTATCGAAAACGTATGATTCGAAGTCAATGAATAATATGGTCTCGACAGCGTTATCGATTTGGTGCCGATTTCCGGATCATCGTTGGCGAAAAGATTGAGCGACAATTTCCGCCCGAATATTCTCCGGTCATAAAACCACGCCACGTAATAATCCTCGTCGTAATCACGAAAAAAATAATCGAAAGCCACCGTTTGACCGAAACCCAGGAAATTCGCCTCCAGCGCCCCGATTTTATACGTCGTTTGTCCCGACGAGCGGTCTATCGACGGCCCCCCCGATAACGACCACCGATCCACCGTCGATACCCGCAATATATTCGATCCGTCATCTCCTTTGACCAGTTCGGTTCGGGCGTTCCATATGAACGACAACGACCGCAGATTATGGGCCGTTTCCTCGGCCAGATCACGGTTGAAACGGTCGCCCTCATCCAAAAGCAACTCCCTTTTTATTACCAGCTTGCGCGTGGGAATATGTAACCGGTTGGCCAGCGGAAATATCCAATGCCGGTACTCGGGGTTGGAAGTGTCATAAATATTGAAATTATAAATCTCGATGGAATCTATGACCGGTTCGTTGGGAATATCCTCGGCCCCGGCATATCCGCCGACACCGACAAATAGCAACACAAAAACTATACCGGTGAATTTTGGCATCAATTTCTCATGGCCGGCGTCACGTCATGTTTATTATTTTATTGCCAGCTTGGAGAATTATCGCCGCTTTATAACTCAAAATCAATATTTAAGTTAAAAAGCAAGGCCCGTTCCCTTAAGCAATCCGGGCTGTTTTCCGATTTAATAAAAGAATACTTAATTTATATGGAATGTTTTTATGTCCCGGAAAAAAATCGGCGATATCCTTATCGATAAAAACCTTATCTCCGAAGTCGAGCTTAAAAGCGCCCTCGACGAACAGAAAAAGACCGGTCGAAAAGTTGGCCAGATTCTTATCGAGCGCGGCCTTATTACCGAAGACCAGCTTCTCGATACCCTCTCGGAACGACTGAAGATACCCAAAATATCGTTGGAATCTCTGGTCCTCGACCCCAGAGTTGTCAGTTTGGTTCCTGTCGAAGCTGCCCGCCGTTTTGGTCTTATTCCGGTCTTTAAAATCGGCAACACCTTGACTGTGGCCATGTCCGACCCCTTGAATATCATTGCCATCGAAGAGCTTGGGTATTTGACCAAATGCGAAATCAAGCGTGTGGTCGGATCCCATTCCGAAATAACTAATGCCATCGACCAGTACTACAGCGTTGCCGATTCCATGCACGGGGTGATCGGAGACGTAGCTGTCCACGATGACCCGTCCACCCCCGAAAATGGCCAGGGATTTATGGCCGCCGAAGCCGATACACCGGTCGTCAAGCTCGTCAACCTGATTATCAGCCAGGCCGTCAAAGATAGAGCTTCGGACATCCACGTCGAACCCGATGAAAAGCAACTGCGGATTCGGTACCGCATCAACGGCGTCATGCGCGAAGAAGCCTCGCCGCCCAAAAATCTGCAGGCTGAAATTATATCTCGTATCAAGGTCGCCGCTGACATGGATGTCTCCGAAAAACGTCTCCCGCAGGACGGACGCATGATGGTCAATATCGACGGCAATGACATCGACTTGCGCATCTCCACCCTGCCGACCGTCCACGGCGAAAAAATCGTTATCCGTATCCTTGACCGCCGCGTCCTGAATATCGGCCTCGACCGACTGGGATTTACCGATAATATCCTGTCGCGCTGGAATAATCTGATCCGCATGAAGGAAGGTCTGATTCTCATCACGGGACCGACTTCCAGCGGCAAAACCACCACCCTTTACGCCGTCCTGCAGGAAATCAATTCCATTGAGAAAAACATCATCACCGTCGAGGATCCTGTTGAATATTCCCTGCCGCTCATCAATCAGGTTCAAACCAATGAAAAAGCCGGGCTGACTTTCGCTTCATCGTTGCGTTCCATCCTTCGTCAGAATCCGGACATCATCATGATCGGCGAGGTCCGCGACACCGAAACCGCCGCCATGGCTATCCGGTCCGCCCTGACGGGACATCTGGTTTTTTCCACCCTGCATACCAACGATGCCCCCAGTAGCGTCGGCCGACTGGTCGATATGGGCGTCGCCAAATACCTTGTCGCCGCTTCTCTCAAAGCCGTCCTTGCCCAGCGACTGGTCCGCACCAACTGCCCCGAATGTTCCGAGCAATACCGGCCGCCGGAATTCGAACTCCGCCTGGCCAATCTCCTTGGCCGAACCGATGATTTCAAATTTATGCACGGCGTCGGCTGCAGCAAATGCCGCATGACCGGATACAAAGGACAAACCGGCGTCTTTGAATTGATCGAAGTCGATGAGCACATCGCCGAAATGATTATCAATGGTGAGTCCGACCTCCAGATAAGAAATTACGCCGCCCGGCAGGGGTATGTGCCACTGTTTCGGGCCGGAATCGAGAAAGTCCGCCAAGGTCTGATCAGCCTCGACGAACTCTTGCGCTCTGTCTCGGCCCTTGAGGGCGACAATATTCGCGTCACCGACCCCGGAATAACCGTTAATGCCTGATACTTATGAATATACCGCCCGCACGGCGGAGGGTGAAGAACGCACCGGTCTGCTTGAAGCCGAGAGCCCGGAACGGGTAGCCGCCGTATTGGCCGAACAAAAACTGATCCCGACCGAAATCTCAATAAGCAGGACCAGGCAAAGACTGAATATCTTCAAATTTCTCAAAGCCCGCCATTACGAAAACCTGATAATCTTCACACGCAATCTGTCCACCCTATACCGCGCCGGCGTCCCTATCTTGAGAGCGTTGTCAATTATTAAAATTGGACCCGCCGACGGGTCATTCAACCGGGCCATCGAAAAAATTCTGGCTCTGGTGGAAGGCGGCAAATCACTGTCGGACGCCATGTCCGAATTCCCGGATATCTTCCCCCGCATATACACGGCCTCCGTGGCCGCCGGAGAAAGCTCCGGCAAACTGGATAAAATACTCGATTCTCTGGGAACCATGCTGGAAAAAGACCTGGCCCTTAACCGCCAGATTAAATCGTCGATTCGCTATCCGATCATCGTGATTTGTGCCATTGCTATGGCCTTTATGGTCCTGATCACTTTTGTCATTCCGCGTTTCACCACATTCTATGCTAAAATGGATGCCGACCTGCCTGTTCCCACCAAGGCTCTCATTTGGACCAACCATTTTATCAGCGATTATTGGATCGCCATCATGGCTTTTATTGCCGTTGCATTTTTTGTCATTAACAGGATTAAAGCCACCGAAAATGGCAGACAGTTTTTCGACCGCCTGTTTCTTAAGTTACCAATCTTCGGCGACTTGATAATCAAAGGCAATGTGGCCCGATTCGCCTATATGTTTCAAATTTTGATTAAAAGTGGCCTGCCTCTGGTCAAATCGCTTGAACTGCTTTCGCACTCCATCAGAAATTCGCAAATCGCCGCAGAAATCCTGCTTTTGGCCGATTCGTTTCGCGAGGGACGGGAAATCACCGGCATGTCGGACAAGCTCAAATATTTCCCTCTTATGGCCCTGCGCATGATTCAAATCGGCCTCGAAAGCGGCTCCGTGGACAATATGCTGGCCGAAGTTGCCATTCACTACAGCCGGGAAGTTGATTACAAATCCCGCCATCTGACAGCCCTTCTGGAACCGATTCTGACCGTGATTCTGGGCGTCTTTGTCCTAATCGTGGCTTTGGCCATTTTCCTGCCTATGTGGAACCTTATCCAGGTCTTCAACAAATAGACAAATTAAAGACAGACCTCTAAACGGCCGATATTTGGCTTAAAGAACCATATATTTTTTTAAAAATGAAAGGAGTCCCGATGTTCGCCAACTTTAGGAATCAAAAAGGCTTCACCCTGATCGAGCTGGTTATCATAATTGTCATCCTTGGCATTCTGGCCGCTGTGGCTATTCCGAAATACCAGGATATCTCGTCCGAAGCCCGTGAGGCCGCCGCTCGCTCCGCTTTGGGCGGCCTGCGTTCAGGAATTGCCATATGGTATGCCAACCAGGCTGTGACCACCGGGACCGCCACCTGGCCGCCTCTTGACAGTCTCCGCGCTGTCGGAGCCGTCATGGAACAATCTATCCCGGCCAACCCATACCAGAACCCCAATAACGCCCCCGATAGCATCGTTACCGGCCTCACCAAAGGCGCTATCGTCGGCACCCGCGGCGGCTGGGCCTATAATGCGACCACCGGAGAAATATGGCTGAATACCTCCATCAGTGGTGAAAATAACTGGTAAACCATAATGACCGACAGGGGATTAACGAACATTTGCAGACTTGGCAACCCGGGTTTTACCCTGGTCGAATTGGTTATTGTTATTGTCGTTCTTGGCATTGTCGCGGCCGTGGCTATCCCCCATTATGGCAACTTGACCGAGGGAGCTAAAATCAACACGACCAAAAGCGAAATGCAAACTATTATACAAGCCATTACCGGCAACGCCCGGTTGATTGCCGGGGGCGAATATGTCGATTGCGGTTTTGAGGGCGATGTTGGTTTTGTGCCGTCCCGATTGCAGGACCTGATCACAAAACCGGATTCAATCCCCCCCTACGACAAATTCACCCGCCGGGGATGGAACGGCCCCTATCTGGACAGTACCGGTGGAGTATATTTGACCGACGCCTGGTCGGTCCCATATCTCTTCGACCCGGCCACCCGAACCCTTACCTCGACCGCAACTGAACCCAACATCGTAATGAGCTTTTAATCGATACAGAACTGCAATTGGGTAACATGACGAAAAAAGCTGAAAATAATAATGACAGCGGGCATTCCGCCATACGACAGAAACTTCGCCGGCGCATCGCGGCCAAACCGCCCATGAAAAACCATTATATCGGCCGTACCATCGCCGTTACCGTCACGTCCGATACCGTCGTCTTGGCCACTCATTTGCGGGGGCTTTTTCGGTCCCGATTGATCGACGCCACCCGCATTCCGTTTCCTGCGGATATCTCCGACGAGGACACCCGCCAGGCCTTTTTGAATAACACCATCGGTGATTACCTGAAAAAATACCGAAAACCATTAACAAAAATCATAATGGGAACGGGTAGTGTGGACAGCGCCTTTCGGGTTATAAACCTGCCCGATATCCCGCGCAAAGAACTGGCGGGGGCCATATTCTGGGAGGCCGACAAACAAATCCCCTTCAAGCTGGACCGCTCATACTATGGCTATCGCATTCTGCCCCGAAACGACGACTCCATCGAAGACGACCGGCGCCTGTCGGTGGCCGTCACGGCCTTCCAGAAATTGGGCATTGATGAAAATTTAAAATATCTTCGGACCGCCGGGATGAATATTACCGCCGTCTATTCGGAACTTGAAGCGGTCGGTTTTATGCTTTACGGCTTGAAAAAATTCCGCAAAGATGAAGTCTATGTCCTCATCCGGGCCGGATCATCCAAAACGGAAATCGGCTTTTATCTCGGTCACCGACTGACCTTTGTCCACACCATCGCCCTTGGCGCCCCTCCGCAGGACAAGGCCGATATGGGCGAGCCTGCCATCGAAAGATACTATGACACGCTTTTGGCTGAATTGCAGAACTCACTTGACTATTACGCCGGGCTCCATCCCAATGCCTCGCCTCGTACGATATACTTGTACGGCGAAGTCATTTGCCGGGCCAATATCCTGACCGACTTGAGCACGCGCTCCGGCGGCCTTGAATTCCAAAATATCGCCGGTGATTTGAATATCGGCACAAAAGTGAAACCCGGCGCGGATACCGAAAATATTCTGCGCAACATGGGCACAATCGCACTGGCTTTGGCCGACTATCGTCTGCTGAATTTTATACCGCCCGAACTTAAAGAAATGCAGGCCGAAAGAAAATTCTATCGATTGTCCGTGCCCGTAATGGCGTTACTTGTATTCTCCCTGCTCGGCCTCTGGATGTCTATGAAGGCGACGGCCAATATCGAACAATCACGCCTTAACGGAATCGAAAGTGAAATCGCGAATTTTAAAAATTCTGCATCCTATGCCGTTTATCACCAAATAAAAAAACAAATCGCCGGCGACAGGGAAATGCTCAAACTGCTGGAGAATAATCCCACTTTCCTGCACCTTAACCTCAAAGAATTGACTCATCTGACCCCCTGGAAAATTAAACTATTACAATTCGAATTGAATGATGAAAACGGCCTGCCCCAACTTACCCTGACCGGCCAGGTATTCTCCAACGATCCGCCGCCCGAAGTACTTCTGGCCGAATATATCGCGGGACTGGAAAAATCGCCCTTTTACGATTTGGTGACCCTCAAACGCCACTCCAAAAAATATGAGAAGGGCCGCTTTATCGTGGATTTTCAAATCGACATGAGGGCGATAATATGAAATTCCGACATTATTTGACCGCCGCCATCACGGCTTCTCTGGTTTTGGCCTGGGGATTATTTTTGGCCGTCCCCATGGACCGCAAAATACATAATATTCGGGATAATATCAGTCAGGGAGAAAAACAGCTCGATGATTTCCACCGCATCATGGCCGGTCTGCCCGAATTCTATAAATCCCGCAATGAAATGGACGAGAGAAAATCACGGTTGATGTCCAAGCTCATCCCGAAAAAAGACGTGATGAAACTTTTCGATCTGATCGAGAAAATGGCCCGGAAAAACGGCGTCACCGTCAAGGAAATTACGCCGTCCGTCGAAGAACTGCTCGTTCTCAATCGCCAATTACCGGATGATAACCGGCCGCAGATACTGGAAGTCGGCCTTAAGCTGGAAGGGACTATACCGCAAGTAGGCCAGTTGATAAAAAGTATCGAAGCCGAAAATTTCTACAAAGGCCTGACCTTTTGCCGGATATACAATCATTTGAGCGACCACCCCGGCTCCGATATACACTATGGATTCAAAGCCATTCTGGGAACTATTAAGGAAATCTGATGCAGGAATCCCGACGAAAGAAATTAATATACACCCTGCTTGTCGCCGCCATTATATATGGGTTGGCCAATATCCCGGACGTTTCGGACAAGAAGCAAACCGAAGAAATGATTGATACGCCGACCCCGACCGCAGGCGTACCCCCCGCCTCGGCGACTCAAACCATAAATATCGAATATTACAGCTCACTTCCATGGGGAAGCGACCCCTTTTACCGCGTTTATTCCGAACTCGAAAATTCCACTCCGCGGCAACAGCCGGTATCCCGTTGGACCTTGAACGGGGTCATCATTAACGACCGGGCCACCGTCGCGGTTATAAATAAAACTATCGTGCGCATCGGAGACAACATCGGCGACGCCCGTGTTGTCGATATTCAAAAAGACAAAGTCACGCTGGAACAGAACGGATCCGAATTCACCATACACATTACCCGGAGTGAAATATGAATAAATATATAATTGTACTTATGATTATTCTGCTGTCACTGAATCTTTTTGCCGATGACAGCCTGCCCGCATTGAATGACGTCACGACTTTAACCATCGATGATTTGCCCATCGCCACCGTCCTGGCCATGATCGCCGAAGAACACGGCCTCGATATTATCGTTTCCGGCGAGGTTGCCGGAAATATCTCCATCCGTCTTGAAAATGTGAAGGTCATAGACGCCCTCGATGCCATTCTCATGGCCAACGGGTACAATTACTACCGGAAAGGTAATATCATCATCGTCAAACCGCTGGCGCAGGATATAATCGGGGAGACGATTTCATTGACCGTAGAAATGGATAATATCTCCCCTGGAGCCGCCGTCACCGCCGCCAAAGAACTGCTTTCGCCCAAGGGAAAAATTGTTATTATCGAGGAGACCGGCAATTCCGGCGTCAAATATGTGCAGCGCACTCCCACAAGATTGTCGGTTATCGATATCCCGGAAGTGGCTCAAAAAGTCGTCCACTTTCTGGAAAGTATCGACATACCCGAAGAACAGCTTTCGATTCATGTAAAAATTATCGAAACCAATATCTCCAATGAAAAGGTCATCGGCCTGAACTGGCCGACGTCGTTGACCGGTCGCTTCGGCGCACTTCAAAACGCCTCCGGGTCATCGACTTCGAGCGGCACCACCGAATCGGAGAAAAAATCCCTCGGCCGTCGCGACATCGGCGATAACAGCTGGGAATGGGGAACACTGTCGGTCGATGAAGTCAGTATGGTGCTCGACTTTCTCCAGCAAAACGGCAACTCGCGGCTTGTCTCCGACCCGCGCATTACTGCCTTAAATAATCATCAGTCCGAAATAAAAGTGACCACTATTGTCCCCATCCAGACCATCAACCGCTTCAGCGAAGCCGGCTCCACGCAGGATATCGTAACCTTTCAGGACGAAGAGGTCGGCATTACTTTGAAAGTCGTCCCGCATATCACCAAAGATGGAAACATCCTGCTCGACGTCAACCCGGTCATTGCCGAGATCATCGGCTACTCCGGCCCGGTGGAAAATCAAAAGCCGATTACCTCCGAACGCTCCGTCACGGCCCTGGTGCGAGTCAAAGACGGCGAGACAGCCGTGCTGGGCGGTCTGCTCAAAGAAAATGAAATCGAAACCACCAAAAAAGTCGCTTTCCTCGGATCCATCCCGATTCTGGGACACCTCTTCCGGCATTCCTCCCGAGAAAAAAGCTCCACCGACCTGCTGATATTGATTACACCGACAATTTTGGAAAATTAGGCCCGGCGGCCGACAAGATCGAATCGCTTTGACTTGCTGATAAACAGGTAAACCGTCAGTACCAGAAGGCCAATATCGCGTATCAATAAATCAATGGCATTGCTGCGAGCCTTGGAGCTGACCGTAAAACACCCGCACTCCAGATTCACCCCCCGGATTATATTGACCGATATCCCTATAATAAAAGCCAGCACCATCAGATTAAATATTAAGACACTGCCTTCCTTATAAATTCCCAGAATCAGACTTATCCCGCAAATCATTTCCACCCACGGCAATATCAGAGCGAATATATTTATGAGCGAACCCGGCAACATGTGATAATTATAAACTATCCGCGCGAACTGCCCTGGGTCGGCGATTTTATCTATTGAGGCATAAATAAATACGATGCCCACAAATAACCTTACCACAAGATTCAAATAATCATTGTGCAGAAGCGTCTTAATCCTCCCCACTATTCCATCCCCCTTTCGACCGGCAATTTGGCCTTCTCCCATTCCCGCCAGCCTCCGAAGAAAACATAAATATCGGTCCAGCCCAGCAATACCATTTCCCTGGCGAGCATCAACGAGGTCTCGCACTCCTCACCGGAACAATATAGAACCAGCGGCCGGTCGCGAGATATTTTCGGCGATACTTCATCCCAGAAAAGGTCCATTTCCTCATAGGGCAGGTTAATCGCTCCGCGAATATGTCCATACTCATAGTCCTCCGGGTCGCGGGCATCGATAAATAATACTTCCGATGATTGGAATTTGGCCGCCGCCTCATCAAGTGAAATAAACGGCGGATCCCCCTCCTGGGCCGATGGTGGCACAATTATTGAATCCGAACCGGATACCGATGGCCAATTGCCTATAAGATCGAGATTTTCCTGTCTGACGGCATTAGTTACAATGGCCGCCAGGGCAGATATCACAATCAAAATCAGTGCTTGAGCGAGTCGTCCGTTCATATATACTTTTTAACCCAAAACGCGCAGACGGTTTCAATAAATCATAATTAATTGGCGGCAAATATGTTACATAATAGCATATTTGTCAAACGATAATTTTATGCAAAAAAATACCACAGCTATCGAAATTGACAGCTGTGGCACAAAATTTACGCGCTCTGAAACTTCACAAAATCCAATCTTCAGTCTATTGAACAGTAACCGCTACACCCGTCGTCTTGGCATACCTGACTCCCAGAAGAATATGCTTCCCATTGAGAATCAGGGTGGTGATATGCGCAAATTTTTCGGGTGCCAAACTCTGAAGGCCATAAGGATGCCAGCAATCCTTAACGGCCGCTTTGGCAAATTTCTCTTTCTCTTTTCTCGCGGGCATGACATCTCCCCTTTACCTGGTTATGTGAGGCAATGGTTGACGGCAAGTTGGGGGCAAGATTTTAAAAGACTTTTCACCACCTCCTTAACGATTTGATTTTATCGCGAGGCTCAAATCCTCAAACATGATACGAATCGTTTGAGGCGGCAGATGGTAATCTTGCGGCTGACTCCTCTTGTTCCCCCCAACGGGCCATGCAACCGCAAAGAAGCAGGTAACTCAAAGATGTCGCATTTTTTGCTGACCTTATTCTAGCCTGTAACCTGGCCCAAGTCAAGGCAAAAGAAACCACGACGCAATATTTGCGAAATGTATAATCGAATACCACAATATCTATTTGGCAGAAATTGCGTTAAGATTATTTAACTATTCGACTTATCGAATCAGGAGAAATCTTGTATTCCTGCGACAGCCCGACCACTATTTCTTTAATGGAAACCCGTTTCTCGTAGGGAGTTAGGTCCGCAGGCAAATTCCCAATTTTCTTCTTGTAGCTTAACCTGATTGCCTCTGCCTTTGGGTCAGGAGTCTTAGGTTTTTCCGCCGTTTTCGCAGACTGATCTTTCCGTGCCGCCGTTTCCGTTTGCGCCTTTTCCTTTGCCGCCAGAAGCGAATCAAAATACCTGTTCAGGCTGTCAATCTGATTACCGTAAAACAGTTCCACCTTCAGAATCGAATCGATATAAAACCTCGTCGAATCATCGAACTGCCGCAAATAAACACTGTCGCGTTCGGCATAATACTGCTCTTTGATTCTTTCCAGCTCGGCTGTCTGCCGCTTGGCCGAAATCGTCGATTTCATGACCGAAACGGCCACAATACCGCCGGCCAAAACCACAATTGCCAATATCTTTAAAACGTTTTTCAGCATTTTATTATGACTATCAAAATAGACTGCCGCCGTCCCCTGTCAACCATAAATAAAATTAGCCAAAACAAAACCCGGCCCATCCTTGAGCCGGGTCGTGCTTCGGCATTCCGCGAGTTACCTGTTATGACATGCGGAATACTTTCTCCGAACTGCTTTATAAATACTACAAAAAAGCAACCGAATGGTTCCGGCTATCGACGTATTTTCAGCACCAGATATACCCATGGCCGCACCATCGACCACCACCCCGTCAACGGCTTTATTTTGCTGTAATTTTTCTTCTCCGGCGGATATACCATCGACACCGGCACCTCCTTGATCCGGTAGCCGCCTTTTAAAACATGATAATGGATATAATACTCCATCTCGTACTTGTTCAGCCAGGCCTGATCGATTCGAAAACGGGCGTCATCGAACAAAGATAGTCGATACGCCCGAAACCCGCAGGTTACATCGGTCCCCTTAAATCCGGTCGCCGCATTAACCAGCGCCGTGAATAACCTTATCATGATTTTCCGAAATAATGGCAAATTGGGCGCTTGTCCGCCGAATAAATAACGCGACCCTTGGACATAGTCATAATTCTCACTCAATATCGCTTTAACCAATCGGTCGATCTCTTCCGGCAACATCTTGCCGTTGGCCGCCATTATGACAATAACGTCGTAATTATTTTCGCGGCCGAATTTTATCGCCTCCCGGATTCCCACCCCGATACCCAGATTATTGTCATGCCGGATTAAAAGATGACCCGTCGTCAGCAAAAACTCGTAACTACCGTCACATGAGCCGTCATCGACAAAAAGAATATCATACTCCCGCTTTTCCGGGAACGCCGCCAGAAGCCTCTTTAATTTTTCTCCCTCATTGTACGAAAAAACCGCCGTCAGTATACGTCGTTGAGTCATACCCGTACTATTTATCCTTATACGGCGGCCAGAGATACGGCCGCTCGAAAGCATCAATCCGGCATTTTAAATCTTTGACCGATTTAATGACTTTGGCCGGATTCCCCGCCGCAACCATTTCCTCCGGGATGTCTTTGGTCACCACCGACCCGGCTCCGATCAACGCCCCCCGACCGATTTTGACCGCCGGAAGAATCGTGCAATTTGCCCCGATTCGCGCCATATCGCCGACCGTCGCCCCGCCCCCGCACTCTTTCCATTTCGGGCAACCCATCGGATGCGGGTCGTCCGTGAATACCACATGCGGCCCCAAAAATACATACCGCCCCAGCGTCACCATTTCCAGGAAACAACCCGTGTGAATCCGTGAATTATCGCCGATGACATTTTCGTATTCCAGAACGGCATGCGTTCCTATCGATACGTTATGCCCGATTTTATTGTCTTCGCGAATCGAAGCTCCCTGTCCGGATTGGAATTTATCCCCTATCACCGACCCGGCATAGACGGTTGTAAACGGTCGTATTACCGCATTTTTTCCGATCACCAACGCGCGTTCGCCTTCCCGTGCTCCTCGCGGCGGCTGTCCCAGAACCGCCGGACCGTAAATGATCGTCCCGTCGCCTATGGAGACTTTTTCATATATTCTCACGTCACCGAAGGTTTTCACGTTTTTCATAATTCGATCACCCGTCCTCCCGATCGCAAGGAGTCATTGGCCTTCTCCAGGATTCGTACCACCCGGTACCCGGCGGCGCCGTCGGTCAACGGCTTTCGGTTTTCTTCGACAGCCGTCACGAACTCCTTCGCTATAAGATTCAGTGCTTCCGTCAAATCGATATGCGGCGCCGTCATGTCCCCGGTGCGATACTGAACCAGGATGTTATAAACCTCCTCCCTGCTGTCGACATAATCGACCCCTTTATCGTACACCTTGACCTTCTCCGACGGCTCCGTATCATCATAGACGATCATCTTTCGGGAGCCGCAGATAAGCGTCTTGCGGACTTTCACCGGCGCCAGCCAGTTGACATGAATATGGCCGATGATATTATTGTCGTACTGCACCGATATATAGGCCATATTCTCGATGGCTTCCTCGAAATGGGCCACCCCGGTGGCCGATACCGCCCGCGGCGGTAAATCCAGCAAATGATCCATTATCGAAACGTCATGCGCCGCCAGATCCCAGATGACATTCACATCGTGCTGGAATAACCCCAGGTTCACCCGCACCGAATCGAAATAATAAATATCACCCAGGTCGCCCTGGTCGATTATCTGCTTGATTTTGCGCACCGCGCCGGTGTAAATGAACGTATGATCCACCATCAGCGTCAGTTTCTTTCGTTCGGCCGTTTCGATCAACACCTCCGCCTGCTCCGACGTGGCCGTCATCGGCTTTTCCAACAGCACGTGCTTGCCATGATCGAGCGCCTCCATGGCCAGCGGGAAATGGGTCGAAACCGGTGTCGCTATGACGACTGCGTCGATTTTGTCACTCTTGAGAATATCATCGCAATTACTCGAAAGTATTTCGATTCCCGGATAAAGCCGTGAAATATACTCCAGCCGTTCCCCCCGAAGGTCCGACACCCCCCGCACCCGGACATCAGCCAGCGCGCCAAAATTACGAATCAAATTCGGCCCCCAGTAACCGCAGCCGATCACCCCGATATTCATCGCTTATGCTCCTAAAAATAATACCTGTTCTTGTCCAGCCGCTTCACCTCGATTATTATATTATAGCGGACGCCCTGACGACCAAACGCATCGGACAGATCCTCGCGCATCGCTCGCGTTCCCGTTCTTTTGTCAATATAATATGAAATCACCGAATCGGAAGAAAGTTTATACTTCTGCCAGATTCTGGGATCGCCCTTCTCCAGAAGCCTCTCCGCCGCGGAATAGCTCGTCCCCGGACCATACCAAAAACCGTCCGAGGTCGATTGATAAGCGCCGTAAAGATCGATGTAACCGCCTTCTTTGGTCAGAGTATCACTACTGGCCAGCTCCACCCAGATATAACCGTCACGATCCAGCATATAATTAAAAGCCAGCGGGTCCATGCTGATGAACGACCAGGCGCGCATTTCCTCGCGTCGAATATCAAGCATCCGCTCAAATACGGTGTAGCCAAACTTGGGATAATAGTAATCCGTTAAGGGCTTCTCCCCGGCCGTAAAGCCGACCTTCTCACCGTTCAGCGTAACATAAAACAGATTGTTTTTATCTCTTGTGGCCGTGATATCAAGCCCGATTCGGAACAGCTCGCCCGGTTCCAGCCGGAACTTATCGGCAATATAAATTTTAACCCCCGCCTTCTTTTCCGGATGATCAAGCCTTATCCTCCACTCCGCCCAGCCGTCCGTCGCCGATGCCGCCACCAGAAGTCCGCCCATTAAAATCAGCCCGGGCCACACAACCAACCGGAGCGCCCGCTTCCTTCCAAAACCGCCTCTTATTATGCGATACAGCCCCAACAACGCACCACACAATAAACCGGCCTTAATTGCCATGACTGCTAACGCCCCCGCTTTGCCGCCCCAAAGCGTCCCCCCCCATGATACCGGCAGAACGAACGCCAGGACTAATCCCGCCCCGATCATGATTGCATTTGACATCAGTTTCTTATTAATTTTCGGTGTCATACGCTCTTGCAGAAATTCATATATACCGCATAATATGACCGCCGCCGCCACAATCATAACCGGCATGGCATTAAGATTATAGCGGGGCAAAGAATGAAAGACTATATGCACCAACGTATAATATGCCGGAATAAGAAACAGGAATAATATCCCCCGTCTTCGCTCAATCAAACAATAGAATACACCGAACAACCCCGCCACGACTATTATAAAGTGCAATCCCCGCGTGATATCAGGACCGATCACGAATGACTCTTTGAAATCATTGTATGGCTTCTGCCAGAGACGATTGAACTTTTTCCCGAGCAAATGGGCATAACCGAAAGTGTCGTCCATTATCGCGTTTGACACCGGATACGTCCAGAAATCCGGTTCCGTGTAGTCCAAATCATAACCCTCGTACTTTATCGAAGAACTCGACCGAAAATTGGCGTCGGAATACTGCGGGTCGCGCACCGACAGCTCCCCGTAATATGACGTGCTGATCACCACCCAGGGAACCACTATCAACGCCAACGGTCCCGCCGCTTTCAAAATGGCCGTCATTCCCTTCTTTATATTCGCCCGCTCGTCATATAAGAACCCCGCCAGAAACGGTACAAACAGAAGAGTCGCCGTCGGCTTGTTCAAAGCCAGAAGACCAGGGCAGACACCACTCAAATAAATATGTATTGATCTTCGTCCCTCGTAATAATTCAATATCGAATTTAATGTCACCAATATCAGAAACGTCGTCAGTATATCCGGCGTCAACACGCCGCATTGAAGGATAAAAGGCAGGTATATTATATAAATCGCACCGGCCAGAAGCGCCTCTTTGCGCCCGAATAACCGATACGCTCCCAGCATCAGAAGCACCATCGATAGTGAATCGATTATGCAGTTAATGACCCGGACGACGACAAAATCCGTCCCCACGTCGACCGCGAATATCGCCGCCAGCATGATTGGATACACCGGCCCTGACAGGAAGATATACTCCTGTGCCTCGGCCATACTGGGCGGCGAATAGTACAACCATTCGATCCATTCGCCCCGGATATGTTTATGCACGGCCGTCAGGAATTCGGCCTTGTGCAACAGCGAATCCGCCTTGCGGTCATTCTCCGGATGACCGAACGTCCCGCCGTTTTCGACATAATCTAGCAGTCCGATGGCGCACGAAGAATAAATCCGCGCGTCCCACATGACCGGCGGTTGATCCTTGGCGAAAATGAATATCAGCCGGATAACGAGAGCAATTACGAAAAAGCCGAAAAGTACTTTTTTGAATGATACATTCGTCGGCATTGACTTATTTCATTTGGGCCGAATGACGTTTGAGCGCACGATACCAGTCCACCGTCCGTCGTAAACCCTCACGGAACGTCACCTGCGGTTGCCAGCGCAATCTCGTGCGGGCCCGCTCGATATTGAGTACCCGCCGACGGATATTGTCTATATCGCGGCGGTCGATATGCTCCGGTTTCACGGATACCCCCATCAGCTCGGCCAGATGATTGACCAGTTCCAGTATGGTCGATTCCGATCCGGAGCCGATATTGAAAACCATCCCTTCGCTGCGCGGCGACAACAACGCCGACAATGTCCCGTCCACGGCGTCATCGACATACGTGAAATCCCGCGTCTGCTGACCGTCGCCGTGCACCGACGGCGACCGACCCTCATCGATGGCCGCGATGAATTTGGAAATGACACCGCAGTACGGATTCGCCGGGTTTTGCTTGGGACCGTAAATATTGGAGTAGCGAACCACCCCGGCCGGCACGAAAAACGTCTCATAAAAAGCGTAGCAGTAATTTTCTCCGGCCAGCTTGGACACCGAATACGGCGAAAAGGTCACCGGTGCCTCATCCTCCGGGATCGGCAATAAACGGGGATTGCCGTACACCGAGGCCGATGATGCATACACTATTCTCTGTGGTCGGGTTTCGCGCGCCGCCATTAGTATATTTAAAGTCCCGCCTATATTAACCCGGTAATCCTCCATCGGATTCTTGGTCGAAATAATAATATTGCGTGCCGCCAGATGACAGACGAAGTCCGAGCGGGCCATAAGGTCCCGGACCAGTTCGTAATCGCACACCGAACCTTCGACGAATTCATACGGTATATCCGGTTCGATATTGGCGCGACTACCGGTAAACAAATCGTCGAGGACGATGACCTTTCCCCCAGTGCGGACAATGCGCTCCACCACATTGGAGCCGATGAACCCGGCCCCGCCCGTCACCAGTACCGTCTTACCGGTAAAATCTATCTTAATCATTTCTACTTCCTTATTCTAAGCGCCAGATATATCAGCGGCCGGGCCAGTCGCCACCAGTCCCGGAAAGGACGCATCTTCGTGTATTCACCCGCTGTCTGATGATAATATATCGTTATCGGGACTTCCTTCATCCTGATGGTTTTGCTCTTTATTGCCTTGTATAATATATAGGGTTCAAGCTCATACCTGTCAAGCCACGACTGATCGAGCTCGATTCCCCGGTCTTCGAATATCGACAGCCGGAAAGCCCGGAAACCGTTGGTGGCGTCGGTTATCCGCCGCCTGACCAGAATCGAAAAGAACAGCGAATACAGCCGCGTCGTAATCATGCGGAAAGGCCGGTCGTTGACCACCCGCCCCCCTTCAAGGCGCCGCGACCCCTGAATAAAATCAAAATCCCCCGCCACTATCGGTCCGATCACCCGTTCTATTTCGGCCGGTTCATGCTGGTCATCTCCCGAAAGTATGGCGCAAATCTCGAATTTGTTTTCAAGGCCGTATTTTATGCCGCTTCGAATCCCGGCCCCGACACCCCGGTTAACCTCATGGCGTATTACTTTTGCCCCGGACGCCGCCGCTTCATCCGATGTTCCATCGGTGGAGCAGTCATCGACCACGACGATTTCGTTGACCAGTTTTTCCTTTTTGACCTTTTCCACCACCCGGCCGATTTTGCCGGCTTCATTGAATGCCGGGAGAATAACCAGAACCCTTCCGTCACTGGCCATGAGGCTCGTCCTTCAAGGCTTCCTGTTCGAGCTGTTTCAAAGACAGATGTTCCTTTTTCAAATAATAAAAACCCATGAGCGTTACCGGTATAAACTGCGCGGCATGAAGCACTATCGCGCACGACAGCGCGCTTTCATAATCGATGCCGAAAAACTTAAGCGTCCAGATGACCCCGTAATGATACACGCCGACAAAGCCCGGCGACGACGGTATCAAAATCGATATGGATACGACCACCAGTAATACATAGGACGCATAAACCGGCAAGTGAAATCCGAATGCATAAAATACGAAAATATTCGATATCCCCATGAACAACCAGAGAAATATGGTATGGCCGCTGACCCAGGCCGTCTGCCGCCAGTCTTTCAAAAAAAGCAGACCCTTGCTGAACTTAATAACCGTATTGGAAATTATATCGGTGACCTTCTTGGGCAAAAAGAACAAATACCGGGTCAACAGCCGGCTGGAGCCTTCCGGTCTCAAAACTATCCCCACCGCCAGAATAAGACCGATCATGGCGATCGCCAGCGATAAAAAGGCCCCGAATTGGAAACGATTATCGACCGGCAGCGGAACAATTAAAAGCACTACCGACAATATCCCCAGAAGCGCCAATAGATCGAAAACCATGCGTTCGACAAAAATGGTCGCCAGCGACGCCGATTTCGTCACTCCCGGAACCTGTTTTGACAATGAATACGCCCGGACAAACTCGCCCAGACGCAAGGGCAGAACATTGTTGGCCATGAACCCGATGCACGTGGCCGCCAGAAGTTTCTTATATGTCACATTGGTGATCGGTATCAGCATATATTTCCACCGCTCGGCCCGCTGAAACATGGCGAACACGACAAAAAAGATGTTCGGGAGTATCCAGATATAATTGGCCCGCTTCAGGGCCGACCCCAGTTCCCGGAAATCGACCTTGTAAAATATGATGGCAACCAGAACTACTGAAATGGCTATCCCCGTCAGCACCGTTAATGTTTTTCTTCTGACCGGCTGCACTCACGAACCCTTCACTATCGATTCCATAAGTTTTTCCAAATCCTCTGCCGAACTGTCCCACCTGAATTTGCGCGACCATTCCAACCCGCCTTTTTCCAGCCGTGCCCGGGTTTCACTGTCCGTCAGAAGTTTAATAATCTTCGCGGCCAGGTTATCGATGTCACCGTATCGATATAAGTACCCGGTCTCGTTATCGATTACCGAATCCCGCAAACCCGGCGAATCGGCCGCGATCACGGCCGTTCCGCAGGCATTGGCTTCGATATTGGTTAATCCCCAGCCCTCTTTTACCGACGGGTGCACCGCCATATGGCTTCGCCGCAACACCTCGACCTTGGTGGCGCGGTCAACGTAGCCCAAAAATTCGACCCGTTCACCGAGCCCCAGTTTCACCGCCAGCCTTTTTAGATTATCGAGATAATCACCGCCACCCATTATTTTCAGGCGCGCCTCCGGAATTGTCTCCAGAACCTTTGCATACGCCCGTATTACATGATCGACCGATTTGTACTTCTTGACCCGGCCCAGATACAATATCGTCGGTTTGTCATACTTTTCCACCTTGGGGTCGAAATTATACACCGTCTCGTCCACACCGTTATAAACTATCGAAATGTCCTGCGGCGGAACCCCGTGCGAGGCGATATCGCGCGCCGTCGATTGCGATACCGTATTGAACTTAACCCCCCTGTAAATGGAAAACAGCGGCAGTTCACACAGATAAACGTATGACGCCGCGACAAAATTGGTTTCCCGAAAAATCGATTCCGAAAACATGTGCGGGATATGTACCAGCGTCGGGATTTTAACGAACAATGGCGTGTAGAACGGAATCTTGTTTATATCCTCGAACAATATATCGAATCCGCCGCCTTTCACCAGGCGCCTTAGATGAAGGGGCGCCGCCAAATTGAAATTATAACGCGACCCCCGACGAATCATGCGTATCCCGCGAATCGTTTCCTCCGAAGCGCCGTTTTTATACCCGGAACAGAGTAGTGTCGCCTCATGGCCGCGCGCCACCAGTCGGCTCAACAGCTCCTCCAAATGCACTTCCGCCCCGCCCGCCTGCGGGTTGGAACGGTCCTGCCAGTTGAGTGCCAGAATCCTCACGGCGTCACCCCCGGCGCCGTCCGGTCGATATTCTTAAGCTGGTCGAGCTGTTTTGCCACCTGCCGGGATTCCGAGTCTTCGGGATGGCGGTCCAGCCAGTCCGTCAGCAGCCGTTCCAGTTTGTCGAACTGCGCGTCCTGATAGTACAAATTCATCAGCAGACGATAAGCGTCGGAATAATCCGGCCATGTCATCAACACCTGCTCCAGTACTCCCTTGGCTTCTTCATACCGATCGAAATACCGCGCCGTCACAGCATAGTTGAAATATAATTCCTTCTTGCGGTCGGTCCGCGCCCGGCCGATAAACATATCGAGCGTGTCGGGCTTCCCCATCTCGGCGAAAACCTGTGTCAGATAGGCATACGAATCAAACGACAGCGGAACCGTGTTGATCCCCTGCTCCATTATTTTTATACATCCTTCGAAATCCCCGGCCCTCTTAAGCGAATCGGCCAGAAGTATAAACCCCTGGGCGTAATTATCCAGCAGACGCACCGTGCTCTCATTCTGATATATCGTCGAATCGTTGACCCCCCGATAATTGAACTCCTCGAGAAACAGCCGCCTGGTCACTTCGAAATTGATGTCCGGTTCTTTTTCGTCCGGGACGAGAGTGAAGGCCATTCCTTCTAGCGTCAAATTGCTGTCGAGAGTTCGGCCCTGGTAGCGGCGGCTTTCCGGAGGCACCGTGAAAGTCATCTGAATCGGATGGCGCCAGCGATTGGTCCGGATGACATTTTCCACCAGCTGATCCTGAATTCTGAAAACCGTCCCGCTCGACGTAACGATGCTTCGCAGCCGGTCGATTTCATCGTCACTCCACGATATGGGAACGCTATCCCGGTCCCGCAATTGCTCGATATACCACGGTGTATTGCCCAGCGACAGATTGATCACCCGTACGTCCCGGCGTATACCATACACTTCCTGCAGACACCAGACGGGGAAAGTATCGTTGTCTCCGTTGGTTATCAATATGGCGCCGGGACGACACGACTTCAGATAGTTTTCCGAATAATCATAGGCCATGTAATTCCGCGAACGATCGTTGTAAAAATAATTCGTACCAAGCGGAAATACCGGCATCAGCGCCAAAAGTGACGCCGCCGCGAATCCGATATCGCCCGCCCTCCGACCCAGAGCCCGCAAGGCCTCACGGATAATATCAATCACCCCGGCGATACCCAGTCCGATAGCCAGGCCGAAAAACATGAATCCGGGCGTGAAAAAGTAGTCACGGTCGCGGACTTCCAGATAATCCATGGCATAAATTTTGTTCTCCCGGGTTCCGTCCGCGAAATTCATGTACAACACCAACCCTACCGTGCATAGCAGTATAATGACAAAAAAAGGAAGCCCCAAATGAGGCCTTCGTCGAATCGCCTCCCAAATCCCGATTAGTCCCAAAAGTAGCGGTATAAAGAATTTCCGGCCGCTCAAACCGTACTGCTCGGCAAAAAATCCCCAGAAGCCCATGCGTCGATGCGTCCCGAACTGGTTTTGCCATTCTCCACGACGGTTGAACATTTTCTCGGTCATGCTCACATGGCCATACTGCTTGCGCTCCAGATAATTGACAAATTGCCCGAATGACTTCGAGGGGTTGTTCAGATTTATAGCCGGATTATGGGACGACCGAATCGGGATATACACGTGAACCGACCACGCGACCGCCGCCAGGACTATTATCCCCAGCCCGAGCTTCCAGTTACCGTCTTTTAGCAAAATACCCGGAACCGCCAGAACCACCCCGCCGATCACCAGACCCCAGACAAACTGCCAGAAACCCAGAATGATCATGGAAACGGAAACCACTCCAATCAGAGCGCTTAGGTTAATGTGCCGCCAGACCAAAAGCCCGACCCCCGCGGCAATAACGCCGGATAAATACACGAAAGCAGGGTACCCCTGAAAAGCCGAACCGATGGCACCAAACACCGCCGGTGCCACCGCATAAATCCCGATAGTCAGCCATATCTCGGCGTCTTGGGCTATTCTATTATTGAAAAACCGGTATCCTGAATAAATCGCCCATGCCAGAAGCATTAGCAGACCGATCTGATTTAAAGGTAAATTCTCCGGTAACGCCAGGCTCCGGCCCGCGGCAATATTGACCAGATATAATATAAACGGCAAAATCGACACACCGAATAATAACAGCGTTATAACCGTCGCCCGATAAAACTTCCCCAAATACAGGACGTGAAATAGAAACAGGACGCCGAAAATCAAGGACGGCAGATAAACGGGAAGTTCTCCGGGGCGGGCTGATAATAATATTATTAGAAATAACTCCGCGATAAAAAACATCGCTACCAACACCCATTGCCGAACGCCCGCATTATTTTTAAATATACAATAAAATGCCAGCACCGGGACTACCACGTACGACGTCAAATGAACCCCGACGCTCAAAATGGCCACATAGAATGCTCCCAGAATCAATCGCTGACCGGTCGTACTCCCGCGATTATCAAGGTAACGCAAAACCAGCCAATATATGGCCAGCATGAGCATCATCGACATGGCATAAACTTCGGCCTCAACAGCATTACTCCAGTTGGTATTGGAAAAGGCCATGAAAAGCGAACCGGTAATGCCGCCGATATATATAATAATTCGATTCTGCCATGACTTCTGATCCGCGAACCATGAACGCAACAGCCTGACCGCAATCAAATACCCGAACATGGCCGCCAGCGCGGAAAACACCACCGAGACTAGATTGACCCGGACCGAAATATCCGCCGCCAGCGGCAACCAGGCAAAGATCCGGCTAATCAGTATATACAGCGGGTTACCCGGCGGATGTGCCACTCCGAGTATATGAGCACAAGTGATAAATTCGCCGCAATCCCAGAACGAAACGGTCGGCGACTTGGTCAGATAATAAATGACAAAAGTGAACAACAATACGGCCGTGGCAATCACGGCGTTTGGCAAATCGAACTTATATTGGCGGTCCTGTCTATCTCGAATCGAATCGTTCATAATTTAAACGCCGGCCTTCTAAGCCATTATACATCCAAGACTTGCCAATATAACCATTTTTGCGGAGAAGTCCACTACGAAAATGTGAGAAATAAGGATACTCGCCCGCCCGTTATTACCGTACCAATAATTAAATTTTACTGCCGTTATCCTTGCTCTTTACTTTCTTCCACCTTGTGAAGTACCGTATCCAGAATGCCGTTGACAAATGACGCCGATTCCAGTGTGCTGTATTTCTTGGCCAGCTCGATAGCCTCATTTATGGCCACCTTGATCGGCACGTCGGGCATGAATTCCACTTCGGCTATGGCCAGGCGTAAAATATTCTTGTCAACCACGGCCATCCGATTCAAGTCCCAATTCGACGCCAGACTCTGTATATAGGCGTCGATTCGCTCTATATTTTCGGACGTAAATCTGAACAGGGTCCGCCCGAACTCAAGCGTCTTTTTGTCCAGCCCACTGTTTTCAGTTAAAGTCTGAAAGATATCAGCGCTATCCTCGCTGTCGCTTTGCTCCAGAGCATAAAGCGCCTTGAGGACAAATTCCCGGGCCCGATGGCGATTACCTGTCATTTTTCAATATTCTTGTATAAATTGACCATCTCTATGGCCGACATGGCCGCATCCCAGCCTTTATTCCCGGCCTTGGTTCCCGCTCGCTCTATGGCCTGTTCCAATGTATCGGCAGTAATTATCCCGTAAATTACCGGTTTCCCGCTGTCCAGCGCCAGTTTGGCAATCCCCTTGGACACCTCCGCCGCAATATAGTCAAAATGCGGCGTATCACCCCGTATTACGGCCCCCAGACAGATGACGGCGTCGAAACGGTTTATTTTTATCATATGCGAGGCCGCATAGGGAATTTCGAACGAACCCGGAACCCTCACCACCGTGATATTCTTCTCATCGGCCTTGTGTCTGATCAGGCAGTCCACCGCCCCCTCCAGAAGCTTCGACGTCAACAGCTCATTGAAACGGCTGACCACCAGCCCGAAAGTCAGACCGGACGCATCCAGCTTGCCCACCACTTCATTGTACTTCATATTTCTCACCTAAATTGTGCCGGACAGAAAATGCCCCAGCTTGTCTCTTTTTGTTCTCAAGTATCTGGTATTGTACTTGTTGGTTTCACATAAAATCGGCACCCGCTCGGTCACCTTCAGGCCGTGGCCGTCCAGACCGACAATCTTGCGGGGATTATTTGTTATCAATCGTATCGTGCTCAAACCCAAATCGGTCAGAATCTGGGCCCCGATCCCGTAGTCCCGAAGGTCGGCCGCAAAGCCCAGCTCTTCATTGGCCTCCACCGTATCCCGGCCGCAATCCTGCAGGGCATAGGCCTTGATTTTGTTGGTCAGGCCTATCCCGCGCCCTTCCTGACGCATATACAATAACACCCCCCGGCCTTCCTTTTCGATCATCTCCAGCGCCCGGTTCAATTGCGCCCCGCAGTCGCAACGCTGGGACCCGAACACGTCGCCCGTGAGACACTCCGAATGCACCCGCACCAGCACGTTTTCCTGCTTGTCAACCTCGCCCTTGACCAGCGCCAGATGATTTTTCTCATCAAGATCGTTGCCGTAAAGATACAGCTTGAAATGCCCGAACCGCGTCGGAAAATCGACCTCGGTCAACTTCATGACGTGCCTTTCGGTCCGGCGACGGTACTCGATCACGTCCTTGACCGTAATTAGTTTCAGTCCGAATTCCTGCGCCATTTCGTACAGCCGAGGCACCCGCGCCATCGTGCCGTCGTCATCCATTATTTCACACAGTACACCCACCGGCCTGAATCCGGCCAGACGGGCTAAGTCAACCGATGTCTCCGTGTGGCCCGCCCGCCGCAAAACGCCTCCGGGCACCGCCTGAATCGGGAAAATATGCCCCGGACGGCTCAAATCCTGCGGAACCGAATTCTCGTCGGCCAAAACCTGTATCGTCCTCGCCCGGTCAGCCGCCGAAATCCCGGTCGTGGTCCCCTTGTACGCGTCCACCGAAACCGTGAACCTCGTGCCGTACTTGGACGTGTTATCCGGCGCCATCGGGTATAATTGAAGTTCGTCCAGACGGTCCTTGGTCAATGCCGTACAAATCAGCCCCCGGCCGTACTTGGCCATGAAATTAATCGCCTCGGGCGTGACCTTTTCGGCGGCCATGATAAAATCGCCTTCGTTCTCACGATCCTCATCGTCCACCACTATCACCATTTTCCCGTCGCGAATGTCTTCAATCGCCGATGAAATTCTGTCAAATTGTATCATTTCACATCACTCATTTATTACCAGCCGCTCTTCGTCAATTTATCGAGAGTCAGACCGGCCTTCGGTTTTATATTCTGAAGTCGATAAACATACTTGCCCAGAATGTCAAACTCCAGGTTCACATTGTTTTTCTTTTTCCATGTGTCCGGCGAGGTTATCCTTTGCGTGTGCGGTATCAGGTTTACCGAAAAACCCTTTTTGTTAACTCGGTTAACCGTTAAACTGACGCCGTTGATCGCCACCGACCCCTTCGGCACAAGATACATTTCGAACTCATCCGGATAATCAACCAGCACTTCAAGGGATTCCCCTATTACATTGATATTTAATATATTGGCAATGCAGTCTATATGCCCGGAAACGATGTGCCCGCCGAGGCGCCCGCTCGCCAACAGGGCCCTCTCAAGATTCACTCTCATCCCCGTTTTGTAATTGCCGACTATCGTCGTTGCCAGCGTTTCTTGCGAAGCTTCGACTGTGAAACTTTTTCTGTCAAAAGCGGTCACCGTCAGGCAACAACCGTCCACCGCTATTGATTCGCCGAGTTGAATATCATCAAAAGGCTTATCCGATTCTATGGTAAGCAAGTTATAATTGCCTTTGCGGCCCAGCTTCTTTATGGTTCCGATGGTTTCAATGATTCCCGTAAACATATTCTATCCCGCCGGATACCCGGTAAACAAAACGTCAGAACCGATGGTTTCAAAGACGCCATCGCGAAAAGTAATGGCTCGCTCTATCTTTTTTATCCCCAGGTCACCTATACTTTCAATTCCGCGACCAATCATTTTCGCCGCCGTAAATATATAAACCTTGTCCACCAGACCCTCTTTAAGTAATTCCGTCGCCAGCCGGCTTCCCCCTTCCACCAGAAGAGAGCTTATCCCGAACTCCCCGGCTTTTTTTAGAAAGTCCGCCATTGAAATCCCGTCCTTTGACTTCTTTATATACCAGATAATGGGGTTCTTATAATTGGCCTTGATTTCGGCGCCCTCCGGAACCACTATAATAGTGCGACCATCCTCGTTTTCGGCGAATATCCGGCAGGCTCGGGATATATTGAATTTCGACGTTATAACTATCCGATACGGATTCTTCCCCTTGACCAGCCGCACCGTCAATTGCGGATTGTCGGCACGGATTGTCTGCGCCCCCACCACGACCGCATCGTGCGTTGCCCGCAATTTATGCCCCAGTTTGCGGGACTCCGGACAGGTTATCCATCGCGAATCGCCCGACTTCATCGCAATCCGTCCATCGAGTGTCTGGGCCAGCTTTAGAGTCACAAAAGGCCGTCCGCTCCGGATATATTTTAAATACTTTTCATTTAACCTTATGGCCTCCGCTTTTAATACTCCGCCGGTGACTGTCAGGCCCGCATTCTTGAGCAGCGCCGCCCCTTTGCCCGCCACCAATGGATTGGGATCGGTCAGCGCATATACCACCCGTTCGATACCGGCTTTGATAATCTCCGGAGCGCAGGGGCCGGTGCGTCCTTGATGACAGCACGGCTCCAGATTGACATACATGGTCGCCCCTTGAATTTTTCCGCGGACATCGTTTAAAGCTTCGATTTCAGCGTGCGGCAAGCCCGCTCGCTTGTGATAACCCTGACCGATAATCCGGCCACCCTTGACAATCACGGCCCCGACCATCGGGTTAGGCGAAGTGTTTCCTTCGCCTTTTTGCGCCAGATCGAGCGCTATTCGCATGAATTTTTCGTCTGTCTTTCGGTCCATAAAAAAACCCCGTTTCTTCGGGGTGTACAGACCGGATATGACTATACCAATAGCCTACCGAATTCTTCTCCCATCCGGACTATACCGTCGGGACCGGAATTCCACCGGCTCTGCCAACCTCCGGTCGGCTCGCGGCCTGTCACCGCCGGTCGGGGATTTGCGCCCCGCCCCGAAGAATTCGCTTCAATATATATCGCCAATAAAAAAACGCAAGCGCTTTATCGCCTGCGTTTCAATCATAATCGATCTGAATCTTGTCGCTCTTGCCGGTTATTCCCCGTCAGTCAAAACCGCCATAATTTCCTCGGTCGATTCGTCCATCATCGAAACCAGTCTTCGCGACCGCTCGGCATCGAGCGTCTCTCCCCGCTTGAGCAGTTCGAGCGACCCGCGCATCGTGCTGGTCGGCGACTTCAACCGGTCAAGCAGACCGCGCTTCCCATCGGCATTGACCGCTTCCCTTGCCGTCGCGCGACCGGAAATCAACGCCTGGCTGAATTTGAGAAGCTTTATCGCCATCGCCACCCGCGCCGCCAGTTCCCGCACGAAATTAATGGCGGCGGCATCATAGGAATACCTTTGCCACTTGCGCTCTTCACCTAACGTTATCAAACCGAAAGTCAGCCCGTTTATGGTTATCGGCACAATCAACGCCGTTTGCACGCCGTCGAACACCAGCGCCTCACATTCGCTTTTGCTCAAATGGGTTTCGCCGTTCTCCCGGCTTATAAGCAACGGCCGTTGCTCGCGGGCCGCCAGATGATGCCAGAAAGTTGTCTTGGAAGACAGATTAACCTTTTCCACCTCGGCTCGGTCAAATGGACGAATCGTGTGCAGGGCTCTGGTGGAAAGGCTCATATTGCCCGCGTCAAGTGCCCCGATTCGAACCATCGTCGTCATGAGGTTTTTCTGAATCATTTCCGCCGCCCGGTTCAACAGCATATCGATATTCTGAATATCCTCGCTTTCCCTGTCAAACGTCAGCAAAGCGTGCAAATAACGCTCGCGGCATTCCACGGCATTCTGGCCCAGTTCCTTTTCCGCCGCCGGAATCAGAGCCGAAGCCAGCATTTCGGCCCGCAACAGCCGACGACGATCGAAAAACCCGGCCCGCTTATGACCCAGCGTCAATACGCCCAGCACCCGACCCATATTGGTCAATGGCACCGCCAGCAGGCTGTTTTGCCCGCATTCAATTATCAGCGAATCCTTGGATACCAGATCCGACTCGACGGTATTATGAATTATTATTCCCCGTCCGGATTCTACGACTTTCGCGAAATATCCGCTGCGACCCACCGGATTGGATTGGCCGTCCATAAGAATATTGCCGTTCAGACCGCATGTGTAACGCCTGATATTTTCCTGACCGTTCAACATCACCGCCAGCGAAAAATACTCACTGCCGGTGGCCTGATGAAATAGCGCCGATATCAACGCTATACGGCTTTTGAGCGATCCGTTGCCGCGCAGAATATCAACCAGCTGAAAATAGTGCCGCCACCCGGTTTCATAATATTCTGACTTGGTGCGGCTGAAATGCCCGGCGATGTGAGACGAAATGACCTCCGAAATACGGTTCAGAGCGATTTGGTCGCGCTCCAATATCCGGTCAATGCCGCTTTTCCAGAAATACATGCCGCCTACCTGTTGCGCCGCGATACGTATCGGTAGCTCCGCCGCCGGATAACCCACCTTGCCGACATTCCCGAAAATCTCGGTGCGATCTTTGCGACTGTCCACCAGACGACGGATATCACCGAAACTTTCCGCGCCCAGACCGTCATGCGCCGTAAGATACACTCTCCTGTTTCGATTGGAGTATTTCAGCACCGCCAGGGCGTCGAACCCGAACGCCCGTGCAATAACCATCGGCAGTTCTTCGAATAAATACTTCGAACGTTTATTACGAATAATCTCAAGAATGATGCGACCGGTGATATCGTCCGCCCGCTCGGCCGCAGGTTCGGCCTGCTGACTACGTCGGTGACCCGGTATCCAGAGCGATGCCCCTGCGATAAGCAGTGTAATGCCCGAAATTATCCCGATTATTTCAACCATCTCCAGATACATCGGCTCGGATAAAAAGGGCATTGTCCAGAACAATCGTTGGTTGGCAATCAATTGAAGAACCGAAATAAAAAACAATACCGTCAACCCGGTAATCGAATAACGGTAGCTCGCCGCATTCTCCGAAAATAATCTGCTTTTGGTGCGAGTCAAAATGAGTATCAGGACGGCGAAGGTCGCGGCGAAGAATAAATCCAGGACGAATTTAGACACGTTACTTCTCCGATATGAGTCTTATCCCCTGCGGGATGATTTTTTGGCTTCTTATTAATAATTTTCGGCATATCTGCGTTTATCGTTAGCCTGCATCCCCCCTTGGATATAACCGATAATCATGGGCTTAACCCCATAATTCAATCCACTTTTGACCGGCAAAACATCGCTTCAATAGGCACATCCCATTGTCCGATAACACCTTGCAATCACCGACCAATTCCGGCACGGACATTGCCCGGTTATCCCTTGTCGATTTTGAAGAAGTAACGAGTCTTTCAAAGATAATAATTCTCGCCACGCGCGAGGGGGAGGAAAAATGCGGCAATGCCTTGCGAAACATTATGCCATCTTTCTGGGACTGACCCTTTTGGCCGTGCTTTTCAGTTGCTCCGATTCCGGCGTTGATTATTACGTGCCGGATTCGGCCGCCTTGGCCTATTTCCCGATTCAGCCCGGAACCACCCACAACTACGTCCTGACCGATAATATCAACGATAATCAGTCCCTGCAAAGACTGGCCATCGGCAACCCCGTGACACTTGGCGGACACCGGTCATACCCATGGCAGTCCCTTGACCCCGTCACCGGCCAGACAATCGAACTCGGCTATATCTATCCCGAGGGCGACGCCATATACTATTTCACACCCCAAAGCACCGCCGAAAAAATAATCGAGGCGCCTTTTTTGGCCGGGCGTTCCTGGGACAGAATCGATGGGTTGACTGACGAACAGGCGCTGGCGTATGATTTCAGCTATCTGGACACCCTTATCATCGGCTCCTACGATAAATACACCGACCAGGACGACCAGGGCGGTAACAACGGCACTAAAGATTATGGTGACGAAGGTCAGGGTGGTTTTGTTATGAGCACCCCCCTGCCGCTCGATAACCTGAACACGCTGAAAATCCGCAGCACCACTTCCACCGTGGCCCTGCCCAACGGCGACACCTATCAAAACTGCCTGCTGATTGAAAGTCACAGCGGCTCATTGACCAACCGCTATTGGTACGCCCCCTCGGTCGGTCTGGTCATGTACGCTTTGAATATCTGGGAAAATTACCCGGAAGGAGAACTGGTCGGACAACTCGCCGATTATATGTTTTAAAATATGAAATCCCCGGCATAGTATGCCATAGCATCAGGGCCTGATCATCCCTTGATGCTATGGCCGCCGGTTGCGCGGGTACATAACTATATGCGGGCATCAAAATAAGACAATGCCCGTAAATCAAATCTGGTTGTTTCTGGATCTTGCGGTGTCTTTATAGCGGGAAGCCTTCGGCTTCCCGCTTATATTTATTATTATTAGCACGTCTTGCACCGCACGGAACCATTTCCTGACGTTTCATAGGCGGCAAATGTCCACAGGCCTCCTGATTCTTAGAAGGATTTGCCCCTGAATCCGATATTATCTCTCGCAGGACAGGAGCCGAGCCTTGCGATGTGCTCCTGCCATCTTTTTTATCCTTCCGGGCAAACCGGCGCCGGCCCGGCCGGAGTGTTATATAAAAATGCGATCAAACGCAGAATATCCAGCAGGTTTACATTCCCATCGCCCTCGGCATCTAATAAGGCATCGCAGTTAATCGGATTATGGGGTCCGGGGGGATTATTATAAAGGAAGGCAATCTGAAACAATATATCAAGCAGGTTAACCACACCATCAGCATTAGCATCCCCCGGCACTCCCCAATCCTGACAACAGCTTGATTTCGTCCATTGGGCCAGATAGGCCGCAATCTTGTCGCCGGCTATCGAAAAATCACCTCCGACAATTAGCACATCGTTATACTTCGTTAGGGCAAATACCTTATTATCTGTTCCTGATCCTAACGGAGCCCATTCGGAACCATTCCATGATGCAATATTATTCGCACTTTGGCCGCCGGCTTCAAAAAAGTATCCGCCCGCGATCAGCTTATTATCATAAACTGTTAATGCACTTACATCATAAATATAATCTCCACTAATCCCTGCGCCGAGCGAATCCCAAGTTGACCCATCCCAGGATACTAATTTCTTTCCGGTCACGCCCCCCGCCATCAATTTCCCATCATATACTACCATAGCGTAAACTGCACTATCAATTCCAGGCCCTAATGCATCCCATGATCCATCCCAGGATGCTATATGGTTCACCGGCACACCGCCAGCAATTTCAAACCATCCACCCGCGATCAGTTTCCCATCGTAAACTGTCAAGGCGGAGACATAATCATTCATCCCCGATCCTAAAGACGACCAGTCGAAACCATTCCAGGTGGCTATACGATTTGCACTCACCCCCCCGGCGGTGGTGAAATCTCCCGCCGCTATCAATTCGTCGTCGTAAACAGATAGAGTATATACCCAGTTATTTATTCCTGACCCCAGTGAATCCCATGCTGACCCATCCCAGGCAGCAATCCTTAATGCCGTAATTCCTCCTGCCTTTGTAAATCCACCGGCGGCAATCAATTTCCCTTTAAAAACCGACAAAGCGTAAATTCGCGCATTCATGCCCGACCCGAGTGGCTCCCAGACTGAACCGTCCCAGGAGGCTATATAATTGGCGTTTATTCCACCAATCAATGTAAAATGACCCGCCACTATCAATTTTCTGCCAAATTCAACTAACGCATAGACTCTATCATTCACTTGCTCAACCGACGGCGAGATGCTGTTATCCCAATAGATATCATCCGGGTGATCCAGCCTTTCATTGAATTCCGATGATGGTATAAATATCGGCTGGCCGGAAACCGGGTCAATCGATGGTGCAAAGCCCTCCATATCAAGCGATCCCTGATAGCCCGACTGCCGCGCCCCCTCCAGATCGAACCGACCATCAGGCGTTATAAACTCCGCTACGCTTTTGCCGGAGGTTCCACCGTCCTCTCGACTCGTTTGGCAAAACGCCATAGGTGCGCCAATTATAATAAGTGCCACAATAATCCTGATTATCTTATCGAAACTCATATTGAATTGCATGGACCCTCCATCGAAACGGTTGCTTTGGCTTGTACATAGTTTCGATTCCGAATCTGTTATAATATAACGACTATGGAATATTTAACAAGCAGGAACTTCAATCCGCGGTTTCGTGGGCGGCATATGTCCACAGGCCGCCTGAACCTTGAAGGATTTGCCCCTCTTCCGGCATCCCCGCGGTTCGTTTACTCCACCGCCCGCTTATAATTCTTGAAATGTACTTTGGAAATTTTGTCCAGAATGTCCGCCCCGTGCTTCGCCACCAGTTCCCGTGCGACTTTGTCCACCGGCGTCCCCGCCCCCAACGGCAACTGGCAACCGTACTGCTCGGAGAGCTTCTTCATGTGCTCCACGAACGCATCCCGCGCCACAATCGAGGCCGCCGCCACCGGCAGATTTGCCTCCGCCCGCACTTCCTGAATCAATTTGATTTCCTTGCCCCGGCTCATCAGCGCCTGACCCAGACGGTCACCCTTGCTGAATTTATCCGATATCGCCAGATCGATATGATTTTTCTCGGCGACATTTTCGATCACACGGCTGTGTCCCCAGGCCAGAAGACGATTGAGATTGCGAATACGCTCGTACAATTGATTGTACTTCTCCGGCCCGATCAGAACGACCGAGTACGGCATATTCTCGCGGATATAACGGGCCAGTTCCTTGATACGATTGTCGCTTAGTTTTTTGGAATCGCGCGCCCCGATTTCGGCCAGTTTTTTAAATGCGCAACTGTCGGCCAAAACCCCGGCCACTACCAGCGGGCCGAAAAAATCCCCCTTGCCCGATTCATCGATGCCGAGGACAACTTTGTCCTCGTCGATACTAATTGGCTCGCTCAAGATATTCACCCGTGCGGGTGTCGATTTTGACCTTGTCCCCCTGCTTGACAAACAGCGGCACCTTGATTTCCAGACCGGTTTCCACTTTGGCCGGTTTCATGATATTCGAAACCGAGTCGCCCTTCACCGCCGGTTCTGCTTCGGTCACCTCCAGAATCACCGACGCCGGCAAATCCAGCGATATGGCGCGACCTTCATAAAGGAGAACGTTGTACTCATGGTTTTCCATAAGATACCAGCGCGAATCACCGAGCGTTTCGGTCGCGACATTAATCTGGTCGAACGTCTTACTGTCCATGAATACGTATTCGTCGTTCTGTACATAAAGAAACTGCATGGTGCGGTTTTCCAAATCGGGCACGTCGAACGATTCGGTCGTCAAAAACGACTTCTCGATTATATTCCCGGTCAATAAATTTTTCATCTTGGCTTTGACATGCGGTCGACCCCGGCCCATCTTGACATGCTGAAAATCGATAATGAACCATGGGCTCCCCTCGAACATCAATCGCAATCCGCGTCTGAAATCACTGGTCGATAACATCTGTCTGCATCCTCCGTTTTTATAACGCGGCAATATATTAAAATGACCGTTATGAGGCAATGAATTTGTCGGCCGATAACGATACCGCGTCAACCGGTCCCGATTGCGACAGCGGCAATGTGATAGTGAAAACCGTGCCTCCTTCCGGCCCTCTGTCATAGCCCAGAAAGCCTTCGTGAAGAAGCACGATTTTGCGAGCCAGCGGAAGACCCAGCCCGGTGCCCGAGGGATTGGTCGAATAAAACGGGGCGAATACCTTATCCCCGACATCATCGGATATCCCCGGCCCGGTGTCATATATCTCGACCCGAAGTGACTTTCCGTCGATGACCAGATTGATTTTCACCTCGCCCCGATCGCCGCAGGCGCGGGAGGCGTTATCGATAATATTGGAAACCGCCTGTTTTAAAAGCAGACTATCCCCGTTTATCATAATCCGCCCGGCATTGTTCTTGAAGTAATAGTTTATATTACTGTATTTATGCTTATATGAATCAATTAATTCCAACAACATCACAGTAACATCAAAGGGCTCGCTATTCAAAGCCAGAGGCCGTGCAAAATCCAGAAAACGCGAAACCAGTGCCTCTGCCTCAAGCGCCTCTTTTAACACCAGCGCAGCGTTTTGGCCCGCCGGATGGTCAACCCCGGCTTTCTTCACGATTAGCCTTCCCAGCCCGACAATCGCCGCCATGGAATTACGAAGCTGATGCGCCAGCCCGCCCGACATCTCACCCAATAAAGCCATCGAATTTTTGGCCTCGACTTCCTTCTGCAGGCGATCCAGTTCGGTCATATCATTGATTAAAATCGACATCCCTATTTTGTTGTTTTGAGCGTCAGACAAGCCCGTTATCGATATCGTAAGAATTTTGCGCACCCCTTCGGGCGCAATAACGGCTATTTCCTGATTATTGAGCGTCCTTTGATCAGCCAAATAGGCCCCGATATACGTGCAAATTTCGGGATATCTATTCAAAACCTCGCCAAAATGCCTCCCCCCGCCTTCGGCGGCGTCAAATCCAAGAATATGGCATATCGCCTGATTGGCGCTCGATAGTCGCCCGTCGTTATCCAGAGTCATGATACCCGTCGCAATCGACCGCAGGATATAGGCATTGTGCGCCTCGAGTTCATCGGCGCGGCTTTTTATCCTTGCATTAAGGCGGACCAGTTCGGCCTCGTTGCTTTTGAGATCGGCGATTATCTTTTCATAGGAGTTGATGAGTTCATCGATTTCATCGACATTATTGGCGTTGAAATGCCCGGTTTTTTCGGCTTTTTCACGCAACCGACTGAACGGATGCGTCGCCTTGCGAATGAAGGCCACCGACACGAATATAATCACCCCCACCCCGACCAGACCGAAAAAAACCAGAACCTTGCCGGCTCTCTCCAGCGATGCCAGAATCCTGTCTTCCGACTGCAAATGTAACACATACGTCGAACCGTCGATTTCCAGCGTATGCAGATAATGGGAGGTCAGTTCGCCGTCGCGATGAATGAATACGTCATCCTGCAATAACAACGGATGAATCTCCTCTGCCGTCACTCGCGAATCGATGGAGGAAAAGACTGAATCGGTAATATCCCCTCTCCCTAAAGCCAGAGCCCGGTCATAATTCAAATGGATGACTTCCAGGCCGGTGAAAACATATTCCCCGGCGATACGATCCTTGTCGGCATCCGACAAGCGCGCCTCGCCCGCGTCAGTCATTTTCGCCGCAATAACCAGCGCCGCTTCCGACAGCCTGTCATAGGTAGAAGTCAGAAGCGAATCCTTCAGCCGGAACATGGCATAATGCGAGGCGATGTTTAATATCAGCAGAACAAGTATTATCAACGACAGGCCGAGGGTAAGTTCCCAGCGAAACCCGGTTTTTTTCAGACGGTATTTCATATTGTAAATATCGACAGGATTGTCAGCGTATTAAACCGGATAAAAAGGCGCCATTACACTCGCCAGAAATGGTTGATATAAAGATCAATCAGGTTATCACCGTATAATATCGCCACATAAGCGGCCAGGGCCAGAAACGGACCAAACGGAATAATCCGGGTCTTGCGGACCTTCTTCGATAACGCCATGATTATAATCGATGCCAATAGTCCAATCACCGCCGCGGCAAAAAAGATGAAAATTACTTTCTCCCAGCCCAGAAAAGACCCCAGCATGGCCGCCATTTTGATATCGCCTCCGCCCATACTGTCCTTCTTGAACAGCCAGTCACCCAGAAGCGCGATAATATACAATGCGCCCCCGCCGACCAGAAGGCCGATGACCGATGACACGATCCCGATTCCTGACGGCGCCAGCGAAACCGCCAGCCCGATTATCATACCCGGGACAGTCAGCCAGTCCGGGATAAGCTGGAACTCGACATCGATAAAAATAATCGACAGCAGTACCGCCGCCACAAAAGCATAAACGAAAAACTGCGTTGTCAAACCGAAATTATAAAAAAAGAAGGCGAAGATCAGGGCGCTTAAAAGTTCAACCGCGGGATATCGCGCCGGAATGACTGCCTTGCATCGACGGCATTTACCCCCCAGTAAAACATAACTCAATAGCGGGATATTATCATAAAACGGTATGGGCGTGCGACACGACGGGCAAAATGAGCGCGACAGACCGATTTTTATCTGACGCGGCAGGCGGTAAATCACCACGTTTAAAAATGACCCGACCGCCAGACCCAATAGCCCGACCCATAAATAAATATAAACAACGTGCATATTGAATTTATCGACAAAAAACGACTTTTAATTAAATTCGCCCATTAGCTGCATAACCAGAGCCAGCGCCGTGGGCGCGGCGTTCTCGGCCCTTAAAATCCTCTGACCCAGCATCATAATCTGGGCCCCGCTTTCCTGCGCCAGGCGGACTTCATCGCCGGAAAAACCGGATTCCGGGCCGACCAGAAGTAAAACATGACTCGTCCCGGACGGGATTTTTAGATTATCAAGATTCAAATTGCCCGCCTCCGGATCGAACATCAGGCGTAACCCCGGATCCTCATACCGCTCAAACAGACGCTCCAGCTTTATCGGCGACCAGATGTCCGGAATGAGCGCTCGGCCCGTCTGCTTCATCGACGCCAGCGCCACCTTCCGCCACCGGTTAAGCTTGGCCTCGGCCTTGCGGTCATCGTCGATTCTGACTTTCGATTTCTCGGTCAAAAGCGGAATCAGCCGCGACACCCCCAGCTCGGTGCACCGTTCGATTATATCATCGAACTTGGTCCCCACCGACAGCCCGCACCCCAGCGTCACTTTCACCGCCGGTTCCCCGAAATTTCTGATGCGCGAAAAAATACGGCATTCCGCTTTCTTCGCATTGTAGCGTGTAATTTCACAGCGGCAAGCATTGCCCCAACCATCGACTACCATCAGCGGCTCACCTTTTTTCAGACGCAGGACATTCTGCGCATGATGAGCCTCCGCGCCGGTCAGCACCAGACTTTCGTCAACGACACATTCCGGCGGCGTATAGAATACCGGAAGTCTCATTTGAGTATCACCAGCGACAGCCATTGGCCGTCCTGATTCCTTTCTATTTTCTGAAAACGGTATTTCTGCACCGTTTCCATAAATCCATCCTCTTCTTCCACTAAAAGTCCGGAAAGAATAATTACTCCGCCATCATGCACCGCCGCGAATATGTCCGATAACAGCTCGGCCAGGGTGTCTTTAATGATATTGGCCGCGATAACATCATACCGCCCATCCCGACCCGATTTCTCAATTGACCCATATTCGATTTTGACTCTTCCTGCCAATCTGTTTAACTCAACATTCTCTATGGCATTATCCACCGCCGCCACATCGATATCCACCCCCAGAATCGGACCGGCGCCCAGCCGGGCCGCCGCTATCGCCAATATGCCCGAACCGCATCCCAAATCAAAAAAGGCTATCCCCGGTTTGACATATTTTTTTATCGCCTTGAGGCATAATGATGTCGACTCATGATGCCCCGTCCCGAATGCCATACGGGGCTCGATTATTATGTCGATATCGCAGGCCGGGTCCGCTTTTTCCCACGGCGGTCGAATGTAAAGATTATCTATCTTAATCGGGCGCACCGATTGGCGGTACTTTTCCTGCCAGTCCTCCGCCTTGATCAATCTCGTGACAATATTATCCTCATCGAAACGAAAACCGGCGGCGATATCATTTATAAACCCGGCCACACTACTTTTGACCGCTCCAATCCTGTCAACCGGGACATAAAAGCCGATTCCGACCAGGCCCTCCCGCGAGGAATCATCGATAATCAAGCCTTCCGCGAAATTATCGATGATAAAACTCCCCACGGCATCGCCAATGGTATCGGGCACATATATTCGAATCTCATAATATTGATCATCAAATCGTCCCGCATCGTCCATATCAGAAACCCAGTGATTCCCGGAGTTTCTGGAAAAAGGTGCGATTCGTCTCCGGTGGTGCGAATGATGCCGAGCCGTCCAGCTTTTCCAGAATTTTACGATCATCCGGCGACAGCTTGGTCGGCGTCCAGACCGTCACCTGCACCAGCTGATCGCCGTGGCCGTTGACGTTCAACCGCGGCAGGCCTTTGCCGCGCAGACGAAACACTTTGCCCGTCTGTGTGCCCGGCGGAATTTTGAGTTCCAGATTTCCGTTCAGCGAGGGAACACTGATACTCCCGCCCAGCGCCGCCTTCGTAAATGATATGGGCATTTCGCAGATGATATTGTCGCCCTGCCGAGCGAATATATCATGCTCTTTTTCTCGAAAAACAACGATTAAACTGCCCGCCTGCCCGTTGTTGCGCCCGGCATTACCCTGCTCGGATAAAGACATGTAATTGCCCGAAGACACCCCTTTCGGAACCTTGACCTTGACTTTGGCCGCGTTTTTGACCCGGCCTTCGCCGCCGCAGGCCGTGCACGGAGTACTGATCGTCTCGCCCGTGCCCCGGCATCGCGGGCAGGTCTTGACCTGCTGCACCGTCCCCAGAAATGTCCGCGTCACCGTCCGCACCTGACCCGCCCCGCGGCATTCATGACAGGCCTGCCGTGACGCTCCCGGGGCCAGGCCCGAACCGCCGCATTCGGTACAGGTTTCAAGACGGTTGACGCGAAGCGTCTTTTCCGTGCCGGTATATATTTCTTCCAGAGTCAAATCAATGACCGCTTTCAAATCCTCGCCGCGGCCGTAACGTTCCTCCCGGCTCATGCCGCCGCCGAAGAAATCTTCAAAAATGCTCCCGCCGAACCCCCCGCCGAAATCGCGCATGAACGCCCGCAAAGCATCGCTGATATCGAAGCCGCCGAAACCGAAACCACCCTGACCGAACCCCGCCCCGGACAAACCCTCATGTCCGAACTGGTCATAAGTCCGCCGCTTTTGGGCGTCCTTGAGTACTTCGTAGGCTTCGGTCGCTTCCTTGAAGCTCTCCTCGGCCGACTTGTCGCCCGGGTTGCGGTCGGGATGATACTTCAGAGCCAGCTTGCGATAGGCCGTTTTTATTTCATCCTCCGAGGCATCCCGCGATACTCCGAGGACTTCATAATAGTCTCTTTTTGCCATTAATGTATTACTTTATATAATACCATTATCTACAATACAAATAATTACTTATCCTTGTCATCAACAACCTCAAAATCGGCGTCGACGGCACCGTCGTCCTTCGCCGGCGATGGCTCCGCTTCCGGACCACCCGACGTTTGTTGCCCGCCGGATGCCTGCTGTTGCGTCTGCGCCTGCTTATACATTTCTTCGGCCAGCTTATGCGACGCCTGCATCAGCTCTTCTTTGGCCTTATTGATCGTCTCGGCATTATCGGAATTCAGGACCGCTTTGAGAGCCGCTATCTTTTCCGTGACCGCCTTTTTTTCACCTTCGGCAAGTTTGTCGCCATGCTCTTTCAGCGTTTTCTCGGTCGTATAAACCAGCTGGTCGCCTTCATTGCGCGCCTTGATGAGAGCTTCCTTATTCCGGTCCTCCTCGGCGTGCGCTTCGGCGTCCTTGACCATCTTGTCTATTTCCGCGTCCGAAAGCCCCGATGACGATTGTATCCTGATCGACTGCTCCTTGCCTGTTCCCAGATCCTTGGCCGATACATGGACAATTCCGTTGGCATCGATATCGAAAGACACCTCAATCTGCGGAATACCCCGCGGCGCCGGCGGTATCCCAACCAGATCGAACCGTCCCAGCGTCCGATTGTCAATGGCCATACGCCGCTCGCCCTGAAGGACATGTATACTGACCGCCGGCTGATTGTCCGATGCCGTCGAAAATATCTGGCTCTTTCTGGTCGGTATTGTCGTGTTGCGCTCTATCAGCGTCGTCATCACTCCCCCCAGCGTTTCAATCCCTAAAGACAACGGCGTCACATCCAGCAAGACCACGTCTTTCATGTCGCCCGACAGGACCCCCCCCTGTATCGCCGCCCCGATGGCCACCACTTCGTCCGGGTTGACGCCCCGGTTGGGCGTTTTGCCGAACAACTCCTTGACAATATCGTGCACTTTGGGCATACGCGTCTGTCCGCCGACCAATATCACTTCGTCGATTTCGCTCGGCGATAGTTTGGCATCCTGTAACGCCTGGCGGCACGGGCCGATCGTCCGCTGTAGCAGGTCGTCCGTCAACTGCTCCAGCTTGGCCCGGCTCAAGGTCAAATCGAGATGCCGCGGCCCGGACTGGTCGGCCGTGATAAACGGCAAATTGATATTGGTCTGCATCGTCGTGGATAGTTCACATTTGGCCTTCTCCGCCGCCTCTTTTAACCTCTGCAAAGCCATACGGTCTTTCCGTAAATCAATCCCGTTGGTCTTCATGAATTCCTCGGCCATCCAGTCGATCACCTTCTGATCGAAATCATCGCCGCCCAGATGACCGTCGCCGTTGGTCGAGCGAACCTCGAACACCCCGTCACCCAGCTCCAGAATGGAAATATCGAACGTGCCGCCGCCCAAATCATAGACGGCTATCTTTTCGTTTTTCTTCTTTTGCAGTCCATAGGCCAGCGACGCCGCCGTCGGCTCGTTAATTATCCGCAAAACTTCCAGCCCCGCGATTTTCCCGGCGTCCTTGGTCGCCTGCCGCTGCGAGTCATTGAAATAGGCCGGCACCGTTATCACCGCCTGCGTGACCTCGGTGCCCAGATAGTCCTCCGCGGTTTTCTTGAGCGATTGAAGTATCATGGCCGAAATCTGCGGCGGCGCATACTTCTGCCCGCCCGCAATCACCACGACCTCGCCCTTTTCGTCGGCCTCGACTTTATAAGGGACGATCTTCTCCTCTTCGTGCACTTCATTATGATGGCGACCCATAAAACGCTTGATCGAAAATATCGTGTTATCCGGATTGGTTACCGCCTGGCGTCTTGCCGCCGCCCCCACCAGCCGTTCACCGTCTTTGGTGAATGCCACTACCGAGGGAGTCGTCCGTCCGCCTTCCTTGTTGGCGATTACCGTAACATCATTGCCTTCCAGGACAGCCACACATGAGTTGGTCGTCCCCAGATCGATTCCTATAACCTTGCCCATTATTTATCTCCTTTAATCCAATATATTCTTTTAATCCGCATTTTCCGTTTCCGATATTCCCTCATCCGCCGGGCTTTTGCTTACCGCGACCCGTGCATGCCGCAGAATCTTGTCGCCGAATTTATACCCTTTGACCATTTCCCGGACGACCGTTCCTTCGGCATATTCATCCGATTCCAACTGCATCAGGGCATCGTGTAAATTCGGGTCGAACGGCTTACCCACTGCCTCGATCGGCTCAAGACCTTCCCTGGAAAGAATATCGTAAAAACTTTTATACACCAGCTGCATACCTTCCAGCAGGCTGTCGTGATTGGACGTATTGGCGGCGGCCTCAAGTGCCCGTTGAAAGTTGTCGAGTACGCCCAGAAGCTGGGTTATGACATGAATCCGCCCCGCCTGCGATAATTCTTCGAACTGCCGCGCCGTTCTTTTGCGAAAATTATCGAATTCTGCCGCCAGCCGCAAATATTTATCATCGGCCTCTTTGAGCCTTTCCTGCAAACCGGCAATGGTTTCTTCGCAGGCCTCCGGCTCCGATGTGCCTTCCGCTTCCGCCGCCGCATCGCCCTCCAGCGATCTGGATTCTTCTTTCTTATCCTTGGTGTCGATTTTTATTTCGTCTTCCGCTTCGTCGTTTTTACGTTCATGCTTGCTCATAATCTATTCTTCCTCTCCCTGGGAACCGGTCAGCGCCGCCGTCAGGGAACGCGCCGTGTATTCGACGATCGATATCAGTTTGGAGTATGGCATTCGGGTCGGTCCGATTATGCCGATTGTCCCGTCGATATTGCCCGCCTTATAACGCGATGTCACCACCGAGCAGTTCTTTATCTGGCTTATCGTGTTTTCCTCCCCGATCGTTATAATTATGCCTTCCCCGATGGACTTGGTGCTGATATACTCTTTAAGTTCTTTCTTATTTTCCACCAGTTTGATTAATTCGCTGATCCGTTCCCGGTCAGCGAATTCCGGCTGCATTATAAGATTATCCGTACCCACCGTAATCAGCTTGTCATCGGCGTTATCGGACCAGATCTCCGATGAGGCATCGACAAACAGTTTAATCAACCGCGGAGATAACGTCGTATCCGCTAACCGCTCGCTGATCGTCTTGCGGATGTGACCCAGGGTATGGCCGCATAACCGTTCATTTAAAACCGTCTCTATCTCGCGAAATTCATCATCCGGAATATCCGACTCCAACTCCATCAGGATGGAGCGGGCAAAGCCCGATTTCACGGCCACGATAACCAGCACCTTGCCTTCGGATACCGGGATCAGGTTTATCTTTCGCAAAACCCCTTCTTCAAAGCGAGGCGAAATACTCAACCCCAGCTGGCTGGTTATTTCACTTAAAATCTTGCTCGTCTGCGCCAGGATGGAATCGATTCCTTTGGCGCCCTGATGGACAATCGTCTCGATTTGCTTTTTTTCATGCTCCGTAAGAGGCTCTTGTTTCAGAAGAACATCGACAAAAAACCGGTAACCGGTATCGGTCGGGATTCGCCCCGCCGACGTGTGCGGTTGCGAGATTAGGCCCATCTCCTCCAGATCCTGCATGGTGTTCCGAATTGTCGCCGGGGACAGCCCCATCCGGTACTTATTGGCAATCACCCGTGAGCCGACCGGGTCGGCCGTCTGGATATAATGGGTTATCAGATTCTGAAGAACCCTCTTCTCCCGCGATGATAAATTCTCAAACGCCATCTTACTTCTACTTTAACAATAAGTTAGTAAAAAGGTTTAGCAATCTCCTTTTAAGAGTGCCAAAAATTCTATTAAAAAACCCGCGGCATGTCAAGATAATTATACTCTTTGGACAGATTATGATTGCGCTTGAATTGGCCGAAACTATTTCTTGGGTTTTTCGGCAGGCTTTTCGGGGCCGCTTTTCTTTTCGGCCCGATCATCGATGCCGTTATTATTCTTGTCAATGAAGCTGTCAAAATCGCGCGGAGCCGATTTGGACTGATCCGACTTGACTTTAACCTCACCGCCCGAACCCGGCTGTGAGGCCGAATCCTGCCCGCCAGGCGACGGCTTGCCTTCGATATTCTGGCCTGACCGGCTGTCGGACGTGTCCTTTTTGATTTCCACGGCTCCCACCGGCGCCTGCGTCACCAAGCCCAAAATAACGAATATTATCAATAACGTCTTTTTCATATTTCTCCCGCGGAGGCTGTAATCATGGTACAGCCTCCGGGATATTCAGTCAACTAATTTCTTAACGCGACCGCCTCGACTCCGACTGGTTGCCGCCCGAACGCGACGGGGCGGACCCGCCACTCCCCGATGACGGCTGCCGCTCCTGTTGTCCGGAGCCTTTCACCGACGGTGAAGACGACGGCTGATCTTTGGCCGGTTCGCTTCGCTTGGTGGAACCGGATTTATCTTCCTGCGTCGACCGCGGCGTCCGGGACGTTGTGGTCGTTCTTCTGTCCGTAGACGGCTCCGTCGTCCTCGAATTCGAGCCACGCCGATCCGATTTCAATTCACTCGCCGACCGGCGTGAACTGCTCCCGGATTCACCCTGGCCCGTATTGGCATCACTGCCGCTTCGCGTAGAACGCGTACGACGGTCATACGTCCCGCCCGACTCCGTGGAACGCCCGCTCTGATTGGAGGAACCGGCCCGCGTCGATGAAGTCGTCCGCTCTCCATAGCGCGAACCCGGCTGACCGTCCGATTGCATCCGTGTGCCCGCCCCCTGCGGTGAATTCCTGCGGGTCTCGTAAATTTCGCGTTTCTTCACCACCTGCGTATCATAATCTTTATACCCGCTCTTCACCGGATCGCGGTAGGCCGTCGTCCGGACATCTTTGTAGCGCGACACCACGTCGGCCTTGGTCCGCACTACCGTTTCATTCAGGACCACCGACTTCCGGCGCACCACCTGGATCCGGTCTTCCCAGCAATACCCGTAACGGTCATAAATCGTTATCCAGTGCCAACCGTAGTAAATCCGCGGGATAAACAGCGGGGCAACCCCCCAGTATACCCCGTTGATATAAACCGACGCCCCGAATGGATAATCGATATATACCGACCCGGCATACGACCAGTGCGGACGCTCATAAATATAGACCGGGCGGAAATAATAATCATCCCATTCCCGGACAAGAAACGAGGTCATGTCATAAGCCCGGTGGCAATTGGAATTGCACCCGAAAAAGCTGGCGTTGATGTAATCCATGAAATCATACGGGTCGGTATCACAATACAGATCATCGCTCCAGTCGTCCAGCGGAAACGGTTCCCGCGAAGCGATAATCTGAAGATACTCCACCCCCTCGGGACCCCGCACCGTCAATTCGTAATCGTCCTGCTTCGACGGAACCCGATAAATCCGCCCGCCCTGTATCCGGTAATCATCATATCTCCCGGCCGGATACAACAGGTGAACGTCGCCCCGCGAATCGATGTTATAAACGACCACGAAACAATCCTCATTGGCTTTGAACGAAAATTCGATCTTGTCTCCTTCATAATATTCATTGTGGTCGGTCCAGATTTCGACATTCAAATACCGATCGAACTTCAAATAGGCGCCGTAATCGACGCTTCGATCATACCTGACCACCCCCGCCCCGGCCGTGCTGAATGCGGCCGATGCCAAAACCAGGATGGCTGCGAATAAAATATGCCGTCTCATGACTTTTCTCCCTTCTCATTTATTTCCCGGCCGTCGGCCGGTTGTTGTTTTCCGAAGCAATGATTCTCTTGCCATAATTTATATCCTGCGGCGGGGGCGGCGGCGCCAGCTGCGGATTATCCGCGTCCACCTGATATGCCCACTCGAATTCCACCCAGCCGTCATCGTAATCGGCATAATTGACCCGCATCTTGGCATAATGATTGTGCGCCCAGATCACGAACGTGTGCCCCTCGATTATCTCCTGCCAGCCGACATATGACCAACCCGTATCCGGCGCGAACGAAATTTCTTCAAAATTACTCGTGAACCCCATGTCCTGAATATAGACATTGGTGTTGGCCGCATTCAAAAAGTACGTTTCCAATCCGCCGTCGAAATCGATAAAAACGTCCGTGTTGGGATGATTCCACGGCAGCACCAATTGCGTGCTTAAATCAAAACCCGCGGTCAACGCATTGGTCTCCATATCGGTTATGATCAGCCCCGCCCCCTCCGGACGCGGTGTATCATAAACCAGTTCATATGACAATTCCGATTCCTCGCCGTCCAGACCATAAGTCGTCACGGCATACCAGTATGTATGCCCATTGAGGACATTGTAATCGGTATAATCTTCATAAACGCTGATATCGAAATAAGACAGTACCGTATCATAAAGATAATATTGACTGCCTCCGTCGGTGTTTCTCCAGATACGATAGAAGCGGAGATTGTCATATTCCACCGGCAACCAGAACAGGCGTATCTCGCCGTTACCCGTAACGGAAAATACATTCTGCGGACGTTGCGGTGTCCCATAATCGGCCACGATTATCCGTTCATCGTCTTCGCAACCGGCCGCAAACACAACAACCCCCGCCATAAGAACCAAGACTATTAATCTTTTCATATTTCTCTCCTTTTTTCTGACAAAATATAAATCAAATGCCGTGCCAACAACACAACACCATGAATCACAACAAGATAAACAAGAGAATGAAATTCAGATAAGCACAAAAAATGTTCAATCAAACATGAAAACGCACCGATTTAGGAGCCTTTTTCGATTCCGTATTCTTTGATTTTTGTTCGCAATGTATTGCGATGTATCCCCAGAACTTCGGCTGTCTGTCCCAGATTCCAGTCCATACGTTCCAGCATCCGGCGGATATGCCGGCTTTCCAGCTCGGCCAATTTTTCGATATTTTCGGAAACCGGCGCCTCCGTTATTGCCAATCCCGGCAAATCTCCTTTATCAATAACATCGCCCCGGCATAATACTACCGCCCGCTCAATGACATTTTGCAGTTCCCGCACGTTGCCCGGCCAGGAATATGCATTCAACGCCGCCGCCGCACCCGACGTAAAGCCCGATATCTTCTTGCCCAGACGCCCCGTAAAATCGGCCAGAAATTTCTGGCCCAACAGAAGAATATCTCCGGGACGTTCCACGAGCGGCGGCAACGGGATCGTGACCACATTTATCCGATAGTACAAATCTTCCCGAAACTTGCCCTCTGCAATCCATTGCTTAAGATCCCGGTTGGTGGCCGCGACTACCCGCACATTCAGCGCGACACTGTCCTCCGACCCCAGGCGTTCCACATTCTTGTCTTCAAGCACCCGCAATAGCTTGGCCTGCATCGTCGGCGGCATATCCCCGATTTCATCCAGAAACAACGTCCCGCCATCGGCGATTTCGAATTTACCCAGTCTGCGCTTGATCGCCCCAGTGAATGCCCCTTTTTCGTGCCCGAAAAGCTCCGATTCCAGAAGCGTCTCCGGGATCGCCGCACAGTTGACAGGCACAAACCGGCCCTCCTTGCGCGGCGACAGCGCGTGCAACGCCCGCGCCGCCAGTTCCTTGCCGGTTCCCGACGCCCCCGTTATGAGCACTGTCGTATCCCCCGGCGCCGCCAGATTTATAAGTTCTATCGCCTTCTTGATGGCCGGCGACTGCCCGATTAGCTCCCCGCCGCCGAACCGCTCCCTGACCGTCTCATTGAGAATCTGATTATCCAATATCAGGCGATGTTGCTCGGCGGCTTTCATTAGATTAAGCAGAAGCTCTTCCAGTTCCACCGGCTTGGTCTGATAATGGCACGCTCCCGCCTTCATGGCATCGACCGCCGTCTCCACCGACCCAAACGCCGTCAGCACAATTATCTGCACCAACGGATTGAGCTCCCGAAGCCGCCCGATCAACTCGATGCCGCCCATCCCCGGCATTTTCATATCGACCACCGCTACCGGCGCCAGAAATGAGGCATACTTTTCGAGCGCCTCCTCGCCGGACCCTGCCTGCACAATCTCGAAATTCTTCTTGGCCAGATACCCCGCCAGCATCTGACACTGCGCGGCCTCGTCATCGACAATCAAAAGTTTGGTCGGATTCATATCGCCCAAAATACCCGCAAATAAATCGGATAGCCATAAAAAAATGCCCTCCTGCTATCGGCATTTTTTACGTTGCGTCGGGTGCTGGTCCTGACGAAGTCGGGAATGTCACCCGACGGTTTCCTTGTACAAAAAAATGCCCTCTCCATGGGAAAGGGCATCTCAAACCTTTTTGTTATCCTCATTCGGGGCCAAAAAAGACGTTCACTCCGGCGCGAATGTTTATATAATTAACATTATCCGCCAGCTTGAATTCCTCGCCGCCGTAATCACCCTTGGCATCCTTGAGCATATCCATTTGATAGCCCAGCTCAAGAAATATGCCGCCAAAGTCGGCCGTGTAATAAAGCGCTCCGACATGCAGCCCCAAATTCAAAGCCGGGTCATAGGATAATTCCCGAAGAACATTTTTGTCCGGCCCGATCCAGGTCGCAAATTTCGGCCAAACCCCTCCGGCGGAAACCTTGACATACGGTTCAAAATTCGATTCCCCGACAAAACTATACTTGCCATAAACCCCGGCGTTGTACAGCCGGTAATTCAGGCTATAATCCTCGACTCCGAACTGGGTATAGTCGAAATATATCCCCGCGCATATTTTTTCCGTGAAATAATAACCGCTGGCCAGACCCAAATTGAATCCCATTTCGGCTCCGAGAGTGTCATTCCAGTCGGACAGCGACCCGCTGGGTAGCGACAACCCGCCGAACGCCACCACTTCGAAACTCCGCCATTTTTCGTCGTCGTCCTGTGAAAATGCGGAAACAGCCAGAGCCAGTATCAGCATTAAAACCAGAAACCCAGATTTTTTATTCATTACCTCGCCCTCGAATATATACACATAACTCTTTTTTCATTTTTACCGGCTTCAGACCGTACCCGCCGACTCCGAATCCGGATTAAGCCCTGAATTAATCACTTCTTAGACGTTTTGTCAACCGCTTTGTGAAATTAAGTTTAACCGGCCTGATACGAATGCATCTCCTGCGCCACACCCCGCCCCGAATCCTTTGACGTGCGCCGCCGGGGTGCCCCGCCGCCCGCAGGTTCTGAATTCTTATGAAGAATCGTAGTGGGATTATTTCCTGGGTGCCCTATCCTCTTCTCTTGTCATCCCCGCCTTTTTAATTGTCATCCCGGACTTGATCCGGGATCCAGTTCTTTGTCATAGTAAAGTAGGTCACGCTGACTTGCGGCGTGACGCCTTATTCTCAATACAATTTCACTATCAACTTTGTAGCGTGCCCTCCACAACTTGTAACCCACCCGCTATGAAAAAAGTCAAATGCTTTTCAGGGGATGGGCCATC